>NZ_CP050191.1:5472472-6072472 GCF_011745145.1 Mycobacterium sp. DL440
GCACCGAGCCACGACTCGATCTCACGATCTTCACGCTGCGGGGGCCCCGCCGGAGCTCCGCCGGGCCGTGCGGGCGGCTGCGGGGTGCGCTCCGTGCCGGCGTTGGTGTTGCCGGTAGCGGTGTTGACCGTGTTGACCGCCGTGTTCACCGCGTTGCGCACGGCGTTTCGAGCCATGGCGAACCGGGTGGTGGACGGCTCCTGGTCGGGCCGCTGAGGCTGCTGCTCGGGCTGCCTGTGCGGCGGTTTGATCCGCGCCGTGCCCGCCGCCGAGGGCGCGTTGGTCCGCGGCATCTGCGGGCGCATGGGCTCGGCCGCGGGATGGGTCGGATCGTGTGGCCGCGGTGCAGGCAGAGCGCCGACGCCGGCCAGGGCGCGGGGGTCCTCGCCGGAGTCCTGCGCCATCGGGCGCTTCCGCTCGTCGGGCAGTTCGGTCTCACCGAGGCCGAGCTTCTGTTGGACGCGCTTCATCCAGTGCGGAGCCCACCAGCAGTCATCGCCGAGCAGCTTCATGATGGCCGGTACCAGGAACATCCGGATCACCGTGGCGTCCAGCAGCAGGGCGATGAGCAGACCGAAAGCCAGGTACTTCATCATCACCAGGTCGGAGAAGGCGAACGCGCCGACCACCACTGCCAGCACCAGGGCCGCACCGGTGATCAGACGGCCGGTGGTCGCGGTACCGATGCGAATGGCCTCCGCGGTGGACATGCCCCGTTCCCGGGCCTCCACCATGCGGGATACCAGGAAGACCTCGTAGTCGGTGGACAGGCCCCAGATCACGGCGATGATCAAGCCGATCATCGGTGCCATCAGTGGTTGCGGGGTGTAGTTGAGCAGCCCGGAACCATGACCATCTTCGACGAACATCCAGGTCAGGATGCCCATTGTGGACCCGAGTGTCAGCGCGCTCATGAGTGCGGCCTTGATCGGCAGCACTATCGATCCGAATGCCAGGAACATCAGGACGGTCGTGGTGAGAACGAGGATCACCGCCAGCAGCGGCAGGTTGTCGAACAGGCTCTGAATACTGTCCTGCGCCAGAGCCGGCGTGCCGCCTACGAAGACCTGAGTGCCGTGGGGTGCGGGCAGGGCCCGCAGTTCGTTGATCTTCGCGGGTGCGTCGCTGCTGTTGACCAGGCCGTTCTGAATGCTGCGCACCGACGGATCCTTGGATCCGCTTTCCTGTGCGTTGCGTTCCTGCCACATCTTGGACGGGTTGTCGGCGTCGGTGAAGCCGGACACCGCAGCGGCCTTGGAACGTAGCTCGTCGAGCTGCTGGTCGGTGACCGGTTTGCCGTCGTCACTTTGGATGACCATGGTCAGCGGCTCGGTCCGGAAACTGGAGAAGCGTTTGTCGAACTCCTCCTGAGCCATGCGCACCGAGTTGTCCGGCGGCAGGTACTTCTCGCTCATACCGCCGAGCGCGAGCTGGCCGAGCGGGATGACCAGCAGCGTCATCACGACCAGGATCGGCGTGGCGAAGGCGATGGGCCGCTTCATCACGATGTTGACCAGCTTGCCCCAGAAGCCCCGCTCAACTTCTTCGCGGGTTTTGGTCTTCTGGGTCTTCTCGGCGAACCAGTCGATGATCTTCCGGGAGAACGGCCAGTTGGCCAGGAACGGCACCTTCAGCAATGTCGTCACACCAAGTGCGTCGACTCTGGGTCCCAGGATGGCCAGCACAGCGGGCAGCACGGTGATCGACAGGAACGCCGCCAGCAGTACCGAGGCGATGATGGCGTAGGTGATCGATTTCAGGAAGCCGAGCGGTATCAGCAGCAGAGGCAGCGAGGACGCCACGATGATCACCGCGGAGAACGCGACGGTTCGTCCCGACGTCATCACCGATCTTCGTACCGCCGCCTCGGTGTCATAACCTTCAGCCAGCTCCTCTCGGAACCGGCTGACCATGAACAGGCCGTAGTCGATGGCGATGCCGAAGCCCATCATCGTCACGACCGGCTGGGCGAAGAAGTGCACGGGCCCGAACTCGGCGGTGAGCCTCAGGATGCCCAGAGCGCCGGCGATCGTCAGGCCACCGATGATTGCGGGCAGGGCCGCGGCGACCGCTCCGCCGAACACAAAGAACAGCACCACGGCGACCAATGGCACAATCGCCAGCTCGGCGCGTTTCTGGTCGGTGCCGATAGTGCCCGTCAACTCGCTGGCCAGTGGGTTCAGCCCGGCCAGTTTGATGTCGCCGTCGTTGACTTTCCGCAGGTCAGGCTCGATGACTTGGTAATTCTTCAGAATCGTGTCGTCGTCGTCGCCCTTGAGCGGCACGCTGATGAAGGTGTGCTTCAGGTCCTGCGTCTTCATCTGGTTGACGAGTTCGTCGGTGGTGTCAGGGGCTTTGAGCCAACCCACCCAGCCGACTATCTGATCCGGGTGATCCTTGACCACCTGGTCCAGTTCCCCGGTGACCTTCTTCTGCCACGCCTTGTCGGTGACCTTCTTGTCATCCGGCGGCGTCAGGATGGCGACGATGTGGCTGGTTCGGTCACGGCCGTAGACCTCGTCGCCCAACAGCGACGCCTGGACCGATTGACTGCCCTCATCGTAGAAACCACTCTGCGTGACGTGCTCTCCGAGACTGGCGCCGAAGAGGCCGCCACCTAGGCACAGCGTCACCATGACACCGATGACGATGTACCTGAACTGGTACACCGTTCGACCCCACCAGGCGAACACTTAGGCTCCTAACGCTTCATAAAACTTGTGGTGACCCGCGCTTTGGCTGACGAAGGCCTTCAGTTGTTACACACGCGCGGTCAGTAGCGATGACAGCGGCCGGAACGGCTGTAGCCATGCTCCCTGCTCGGGCAGCGAGTCCAGGCCGATCCGTGGCAACGGTTCCCGGAACACACCGGGAATGTCCTCCAGATCGACAAACTCCAAGGTATCCGACGCTAACGCCCAGCTCGCATGTTCGCGAAATCCGAGCACGTGCACCGGGGTGCCCTCACGGGCTATTTCTTCCAGCGGTTGCCGGAACGCCTGTCCGTCCGCCGAGGCAACCAGGACCGCTGCCAGTCCTTCGCTGCGACGCAGCGCGATGTGATCAAGCATGTCGCTGTCGACATCGCTGTCGTCGTCGATCTTCGGCTTGGCGAAGACGGCGAAACCCACGTTACGCAACGCTTCCACCCACGGGCGTACCACATCGGCGCTACCTGGGGCGATGTTGGTGAAGACCGTGGCCTCGGGCTCCAGAGACACCTCTGTGTTGTCTCCGGCGGAGTGGCCGGATTCGGCGGACAGGTCCGAGGCATATCCGAGCAACCAGCGGCCCAACGCGTCGAAGCGGGGACGGTGTGCAGCGGTGGGGCGGCCACCCAGGATCGCGCCCAGTCCCATGTCGAGGTTCGGCGCATCCCACACCAGGAGCACCCGCCGTGCGGGCGTGCCGGCCGGCGTGTCGGACCCGGCGCTGGATCGGGCCTCTACCTGCGCGGTGTCGTCCTGCATGTCTTCGGTCACACTCATGGCAGTTTCTCCCACACCAACTCGGTGACGTCGGGGCCGGCCAGGGCCTTGCGTTCGTATTTGGTGACCGGTCGCTCGACCGAGATGGGCAGTTCCCCGGAAGCGGGAGGCGCCCCTGGCGCCTCTATCGCTACCCTGCGCAGCCGTGGCTCGGCGTCGCCGACCTCGGCGATGTGCTCGGCGTATCCGGCGTGGTCGGTCGCCGCATGCAGGATTCCGCCGGGACGCAACCGGTCGGCGATCAGTGCCACCGTGGCCGGCTGCAGCAGGCGGCGCTTGTGATGGCGTGCCTTGGGCCAGGGATCCGGGAAGTACACCCGCACGCCAGTCAGGGTCCCGCTACCGAACATGTGCTCCAGCACGTCGACGCCGTCCCCGCGAACCAAGCGGATATTTGTGACGGGCGAGGAGGTCTGGGCGGAGCGGTCGATCGCGCTGAGTAGTTGGGCCAGGCCTTTGCGGTAGACCTCGACCGCGATCACGTCCAGATCGGGCTCGGCCTGGGCCATCGCCAGCGTGGACGTCCCGGTGCCGGAGCCGATCTCCAGGATCAGCGGGGCCGAGCGGCCGAACCAGGCCGCGGCGTCGAGGTCGACGACCGGTGTCGAATCCTCGTCACGGGCCTGGATGCCGATCTCGGGCCACAGCCGGTTCCAGGTTTGTTGCTGGGCGGGCGACAGCGTCGACCGCCGGGTGCGGAAGCTGGTCACCCGGGGAAAACGGTGCGGCTGGGCAGACGGCACGTCGGCCGCCTCATCTGCCGGCGCCGGCCCACCGACATCGGACGTGGACGGGTGCATCCGTCCATGGTCTCTTATCGGGGGCGGTGTGCCAGCATCGTGGTAGAGATTGATACCCAACAGTTGCCTCCAGCTGCCAGGGCTTAAACATCCGTTCGCGAGTCCGTCCGGGACGTGTCACGATTTTTCGTGAGGCAGCGGGGTTTGCGCCCGTCACCACGCAGGGAAGGCCGCGAGATTTTCGCAGACGAGCTCACCAACTTTGCCGACCGTGACGGCGATGCGCGGTTGGCGGAGATCAGTGCGCGGGTTTCGGCTGGGATCAGTGTCGATGTGCGCGGGCGCCGCGGCGTCGGCGTGAGCACCGTGGCCTCCGCACTGGCCGGCGCAGGCCAGGAGGTCGCCGATACCGGCGACGTGACGGTGGTCGTGATCGCCGAGGTGCTCAAACCCGAGGATGAGGCTGTGCTCGCCGAGCTGACCCGGGCGGGTCGGCCGACGATCGTCGTTCTCAACAAGGCGGATCTGGCCGGGTCCGGGCCCGGAGGTCCGGTCGCGACCGCCCATCACCGGGCCGGCCGCCTGCAGGAGTTGGCCGGAGTGCCGGTGGTGCCGATGGTCGCGCTGTTGAATCGGGCGGTTCTGTCGGAGGGTCTGGTCGACGCACTGCGGTTGTTGGCCGCTGAGCCCCCCGACCTGACCTCGGCGGACGCCTTTGTGGAGGGTCCGCACCGGGTGGAACGTGCCGTGCGCGCCGAGCTGCTGCGACGTCTCGACCGGTTCGGGATCGCGCACACCACGCTGGCGTTGAGCCGGGGCGCGGCTGCCGAGACCTTGCCCGGGCTGTTGCGACGGCTCAGTGAGGTCGATCGGGTGGTGGCGGCCATCGATACTGCGGCCGCGCCGGTCCGGTACTGGCGGATGCGGTGGGCGCTGGCTGAGCTGCGCGCGGTCGGCGGCCCGGCGGTGGGGCGCTTTCTGGCCGCCGACGAGACGGTGATCGCGGTGATGGCCGCGGCCGTAGACGTGGTGCGGGCCGACGGGCTGACGGTGGATCCCGGAGCGGACCGTGACGCCCATCTGTGCCGGGCCCGCTACTGGCGGCGCTACCGTGACGGTCCGGTGAATGCCTTGCACCGCAGTTGTGGAGACGACATTGTGCGAGGGTCACTGAGACTGTTGGGTGCGGCGGGTAAGGGGCGATGACCGACGTGGATACGGCCCGGGATGAGGCCGTGGCGGATGCGGTGGCGGCGGCTGACGCGGTGGTGGTGGCGATCGATCCCGGCTTGAACTCGCCGGGCGTGGAGACCCGCGACGCGGTGCTGGTGGCCGGCCCGTGGTTGGCCGGATCGACGAGTGTGATGGCGGCATTGCGGGAGCGGATGCCGCAGACCACGTTCGTCGAATCCACCGATTTGGTCGCAGGTGAGGCGCCGGCGGCCGTGGTGTTCGTGGTTTCGGGGGCCGCTCCGATCACCGAATCCGATTGCGCCCTGGTCGATTTGGCTTCGCGATACACCGATCTGGTGGTGGGCGTGGTGTCCAAGATCGATGCGTACCGCGACTGGCGCGACGTGCGCGACGCCGACGCGGAGATCCTGAGCGGGCGCGACGAGCGCTACGAGCGTATGCCCTGGGTGGGGGTGTCGGCCGCGCCCGATCTGGGTGAGCCGCAGCTCGACGAACTCGTCGAACTGCTGACCGGGCAGTTGGCTGATCCCGACATTGCGCGCCGGAACAGGCTGCGCGCCTGGGAAACTCGTCTGGAAGCAGTGATCGGCAGGTATGAGGCCGACGGATCCGGGGCTGACCGTCGGGCGCGAGTGGATGTGTTGCGGGAGCGTCGCGCCGAGGTGGCCAGGGCCCGCAGGCTGACCCGCACCGAGCGCAGCATCGGGTTGCGCAGTCAAATGCAGCAGGCCCGGGTTCAACTCGGCTACTTCGCCCGCAACCGTTGTAATTCGGTGCGCACCGAACTGCAGGAGGATGTCGCCGGCATCAGTCGTCGCCGGATTGCGACGTTCGAGGAGTACGCCCGTCAGCGCGCCGGCGAGGTTGTCGGCGAGGTCGACGAGGGCGTGACCGCGCACCTGCGCGGGGTCGCCGCGGAACTCGAGTTGCCCGTCCCCACGGCGTCGGTTCCGGAGGCGGTGGTGCCCGACCTGCCGTCGCCGCCGCTGAAATCCCGCACACCCGAGACCCGGCTGATGTTGGTTCTGGGCGCGGGCTTCGGGCTGGGTGTCGCGGTGGCGGTGAGCCGGCTGCTGGCCGGTGCGGCGCCGCGACTGGCCGTGGCCGGACTTGTGGTCGGCGCGGTGGTGGGTCTGCTGCTGGCGGTCTGGGTGGTCGGCACCCGGGGGCTGCTGCACGACCGGGCGGTACTGGACCGTTGGGTCGGTGAGATCACCACGACCCTGCGTTCGGCGGTTGAAGAACTCGTCGCGACGCGGGTGCTCGCCGCGGAAACCGTACTCACCACCGAACTGGCGGCCCGAGAGGAAACCGAGACCGCCGCGGCGGCCGAGAAGACCGCCGCGATGGACGCCGAACTGCGTGAACATGCCATCGCCACCGCGCGGGCGGCGGCTCAGCGGGACCGTCGGATCCCGCCGCTACAGCGGGCGCTGAGCGCGGTCCGGGCGGATTTGTACGGCAACAGCGATGCTACTGGCGAGTAACCGGCTGATAACGTTGATCTGAATCGTTCCTGTGAGTCATCGGACATACCACTGGTTCACCGTGGGTATGTGACCCGCGTTAACCTCTACCCAAGGGGTAGCCGTGACCGCGTCGTGACGTGGCTTGGGTTACACGAACCTACGCAGGAGAATTTGATGACCTCAGCGACCATTCCGGGTCTGGACACCGCACCGACGAAACATCAGGGACTGCTGGCCTGGGTTCAGGAGGTCGCAGAGCTGACTCAGCCCGACCGGGTGGTCTTCGCCGACGGGTCCGCCGAGGAGTATGACCGGCTCGCCGCCCACCTGGTCGAGGCGGGCACCTTCCAGAAGCTGAACGAGGAGAAGCAGCCGAACTCGTACCTGGCGCTCTCCGATCCCTCAGATGTCGCCCGCGTGGAATCACGCACCTTCATCTGCTCCGAGCGGGAGCTCGACGCCGGCCCCACCAACAACTGGATGGAGCCCGCCAAGATGCGCGGGATCATGGCCGATCTGTACCGCGGCTCGATGCGTGGCCGCACCATGTATGTGGTGCCGTTCTGCATGGGCCCGCTGGACGCAGCGGATCCCAAGCTCGGCGTGGAGATCACCGATTCCGAGTACGTCGTGGTCTCGATGCGCACCATGACCCGAATGGGCCAGGCCGCGCTCGAGAAGCTGGGCGACGACGGTTTCTTCGTCAAGGCGCTGCACTCGATCGGCGCACCGCTGGAGCCCGGTCAGAAGGATGTGCCGTGGCCGTGCAACGACACCAAGTACATCACCCACTTCCCGGAGACCCGCGAGATCATGAGCTACGGCTCGGGTTACGGCGGAAACGCGCTGCTGGGCAAGAAGTGCTACTCGCTGCGTATCGCCTCGGCTATGGCCCACGACGAGGGCTGGCTCGCCGAGCACATGTTGATCGTGAAGCTGATCTCCCCGGAGAACAAGTCCTACTTCGTCGCTGCGGCGTTCCCATCGGCCTGCGGCAAGACCAACCTCGCGATGCTGCAGCCCACCATCCCGGGCTGGCGTGCCGAGACCGTCGGTGACGACATCGCCTGGATGCGGTTCGGCAAGGACGGCCGCCTCTACGCCGTCAACCCCGAGTTCGGCTTCTTCGGCGTCGCGCCCGGCACCAACTGGGACTCCAACCCGAACGCGATGAAGACCATCGCCGCGGGCAACACCGTCTTCACCAACGTCGCCAAGACCGACGACAACGACGTGTGGTGGGAAGGCCTGGAGGGCGAGCCCGACCATCTGATCGACTGGAAGGGACAGGACTGGAACCTGCGGGAGGCGGAAACCAAGGCGGCGCACCCGAACTCGCGCTACTGCACCCCGATCGCCCAGTGCCCGACCCTGGCGCCGGAGTGGAATGACCCGGAGGGGGTGCCGATTTCGGCGATCCTGTTCGGCGGCCGCCGCAAGACCACGGTCCCGCTGGTGACCCAGGCCCGCGACTGGCAGCACGGCGTCTTCATCGGGGCCACCCTCGGCTCCGAGCAGACCGCCGCCGCCGAGGGCAAGGTCGGCACCGTGCGCCGCGACCCGATGGCCATGCTGCCGTTCCTCGGCTACAACGTCGGTGACTACTTCCAGCACTGGATCAACATCGGCAAGAACGCCGACGAGTCGAAGCTGCCCGCGGTGTTCTTCGTCAACTGGTTCCGTCGCGGCGACGACGGCCGCTTCCTGTGGCCGGGCTTCGGTGAGAACAGCCGCGTGCTGAAGTGGGCCATCGAGCGCATCGAGCACAAGGCCGACGGCAAGAGCACCCCGATCGGCATTGTGCCGACGGCGGCCGACCTCGATCTGTCCGGGCTCGACGTAGATCCCGCTGACGTGGACGAGGCCCTGGCCGTCAATGCCGAGGAGTGGAAGGCGGAGCTCCCGTTGATCGAGGAGTGGTTCGAGTTCGTCGGTGAGAAGCTGCCTACCGGCATCAAGGACGAGTTCGACGCCCTCAAGCACCGCCTGTCTGAGTCCTAAAACCGCGAGCGTGCGTGTCTGCTGCTAGACACGCCGCCACGCGTCAGCATTTCGCGCACCCTCGTGACTCCACGAGGGTGCGCGTTTGCTTTGTGGGCCAAAGTGTCACGCCGGTGAACTCGCGCGGGCCGGCCACCACATGCGTTCTCCCAGCAGGCTCATCGCGGCGGGAACGAGGTAGGTTCGCACGACGGTGATGTCCAGCAGCAGACCGATGCCGACGGTGGACCCGATCTGCACCAGGTTGAGCACCGTCCCACTGGTGAGCGCGAACATGGTGATCGCGAAAACGACTCCCGCGGTGGTGATCACGCTTCCGGTGCTGCCGAACCCGCGGATGATGCCGCTGATCACGCCACTGTGGGATTCATCCCGGATGCGGGCGGCGAACAGCATGCTGTAGTCGGCACCGACGGCGACCAACGCCATGAACGACACCGGGAAGACTGACCAGTCCAGGTTGATACCGATGATGTGCTGCCAGATGAGGGTGGACATTCCGGCCGCAGCGCCGAAAGACAGCACCACCGCTGCGATCATCAGCACGGGTGCCACCAGGCTGCGCAGCATGACGATCAGTACCAGTAGGACAGCCGCCACCGCGACGACACCGAAAAGGGCGAAGTCACGCCAGGTTTGGTCGATGTGACGTTGCGACAGCGAGGCCAGTCCGGTCGACTCGATGTTCGCGTGCTCGAGCACCGTGCCGGTGGCCGCGTTGTTCGCTGCTGCGATGACATCCGGTACCGCACCCATCGCCTCGGCGCCGTACGGATTGACCGACCAGACCACCATCATGCGGGCGCTGTGGCCGTCCGGCGAGATGAGCAGCCGCTCACCTGCGGTGAACCGGCGATCGCTGCGGCCCTCCTCGGGTAGGTAGAAGCCGCGCCCCGCGCCGGTCGCGGTGTCGGCGGACAGCCGGTGCAGGAAGTCTGATGCCCGGTTGAGCCCGGCACCGAGTTCGGTAGTCAGCGCCACCATGGTGTCGGTGCCGGATTTGACCTGGCCCAGCCCGGTGGTGAGCCGGCTCAGACCTGTTGACAGTTCGTTGATTCCGGACATCAACCGATTGAGGTCGCCGCGGGTCTGCTCGGGCGTACGGGTGCCGAGTTGGTCGAGCATGGTCCGCAAGCCCTTGATGCCGGCGCGGAGATCGGGCAGGGTGTCCAGCGCGGTGCTCACCGGACGCTCGGGAACCAGCGGCGCGGCGAGCGTCAGGCCGTTGATCGCGAGGAGCGCCTGCCCACCGGTGGCCGCGTTGAGGTCGGCGAAAGCCTGACGTGCCCGCAGGCAGTCCGCAGCGCAGTCAGGCCCAGGTGCGGCTGCCGTGAGGGGATCGAACACTGAATGCACCGCAGCCGTGGGGGCAGCCAATTTATTTCGGGTGGCGTCGATTTCGTTGACCGCACGGTCCAGCGCGTCGGTGGCGCCTGCCATGGTGCGCACCACGGTCGCCACGTCGAGAGATCCGTCCGAGACGGTGTTGACCACCCGGTTCGCGGATTCCAGGGTGCCGAGCAGGTTTCGGGTGAGGGCGACGAGATCGCGGGCCCCCGTGGCGAGCTCGGGCAGCCTGTCGGCGGCGCCGGCCGAACCGTTGTGCAGCTGGGTCACCCCGGCCGCGAGCTGTTTGAGTTGAGGGATGGCCTGCTCGACGCGGTCGTGCGCGTCGGCCAAGCCATCACCGACCTGAGCGGTCTGCGATCCGATTGCCGTCTCGGGCAACGGCTTTCCTTCGGGGCGCGTGATGGACCGGACATGGGCGACCTGCGGGAGGTTGCCGATCGACATCGCGATCAGGTCCAGCGCGGCCAGATCGTTGGTGTTGCGCATATCGTGGTCGGCCCGGATGGTGACGAACTCCGGTGCTGCTTCGTTCACGCCCCAGTGCCTGTAGACCGCCTCGTAGCCGCGCTTGCTGTCGGTGGCGCGCAACTGCATCGCGTTCTCATCGATGTTCGGTTCGAAGGTGAACAGCACCGAACTGGTGGCGATCAGGAACGCCAGGGAGGCCGCGACGAGCGCCGGTGCCCGGCGGATGATGTTGGCACCGCGCCTACGCCAGCGGCGTTCGTCGAGCGGGCGGGGTTCGGCGTATCCGCGCCGGCCCCACAGCGCCATGATCGCCGGGGTCAGTGTCAGGCTGACAGCCATCGTTATCGCGATGGACAGCGCGATCGGCGGACCCGCGGTGCGGAACATCCCGATCTTGGTGAAGATCATGGCCATTCCGGCGCCGGCGATGGTCAGAGCGGAGGCGATGACGATGCCTGCGGTGTGCGCGCCGGACCGGGTCACCGCCTCGTCGACGGCCAGCCCGCGGCGCCTGCCCTCGTGGTAGTTGGCCAGCAGGAAGATGCCGTAGTCGGTGCCCGCGCCCAACACCATCGCGGTGACCAGGGCGATGGTGAAGTTGGAGACCGTCAGTAGCTCGTGACCGCCCAGCCACGAAACGACCGGCCGTGCGACCGCCAGTGAAATGCCAACGGTGAGAAGCGGGACCATCGCGGTCAGCAGTGAGCGGTACACCGCCAGCAGCAAGAGCGTGATCAGCACGACCGAGACCACGGTGATGATGGCCAGCGAGGTGTCGATGGCGGAGAACAGGTCCGACAGTGTGGGTGCGGCCCCGGTGAAATTCACGTCGAGCCCGGACGGGCGGGGGAGTTCCTCGACCACGGCGCGGACGTTCTCGGTGGACCGGTGCGCGCGGGTGGAGCCGACGTCGCCGGTGGTGGCGACGATCAGGTGGATGGCTTCCCCGTCGGGGCTCAGGCCGATGCCCTCCAGCCCGGGGGTGCCGTAGGTGTCGAGCACGTAGGCGACGTCATCCTTGTCTGCCACCAATCGGGCCACCAGGTCGCGGTAGTACGCCGTGTCCGCCGCGCCGAGGACGCGGTCACTGGAGACCACGATGCTGCCGACTGCGGTGGTGTCGGGGACGCCGAAGTCCCGCGACATCTGCCGCAGGGTTTCGGTGGTCGGGCTTTCCGGGGTGAACGGCGCGGAGTGCTTGGCCACCGTGCGTTCCAGCTGGGGGATGGCCACGTTGAGCACGCCGGCCACCGCCAGCCACGCCCCGAAGATCAACCACGCATGCTTCGCGCAGACCCTGGCGAGTTTGCCGAAGATGGCGAGATTGTGCATCCCGGAATCGTAGACCAGTCGGTCTATGTGTAGTCAACTAGGATGGACCGGCTGGTCTATTCGGTGGTGGGGAGGTGGGCGATAGTGGCGGGTCCACGTGAACGTCTCATCCAGGGCGCAATCGAGTTGATGCGCGAGCGCGGCGTCCACGCGACGGGTCTCAGTGATCTGCTGGACCGCAGCAACACCGCCCGCGGATCTATCTACCAGCACTTTCCCGCGGGGAAAACGGAACTGATGGAGCAGGCGACGCTGGTGGCCGGTCGGATCCTCACCGCTAGGATCGAAGCGCTGGCGCGGGCACTGTCCCCCGAGGACGCGATCCGCGCCTTCATCGAAGGCTGGAAACAGAACCTCATCGAGAGTGAATTCACGGGCGGATGTCCCATCGTGGCGGCTGCCCAGGCTGGACCGGATGCGCTCGCAGTGCGGGAAGCCTCGGCCACGGTATTTGCTGATTGGGCCAGGGTGATAGCAGATTCGATCGAAGCCAAGGGGGTTGACGCAGCCACCGCGGCCCAACTCGGCAGCTTCATCGTCAGCGCAGTCGAAGGCGCCATCATGCAGAGCCGAAGCGCCAGGTCCGTGCACCCGCTCGACGACGCGAGCGCCGGTCTGACGTTGCTGCTGCGCGGTGTGGGTGCAGACTGGCAATCGGGCTTGAACGTGTAACCGCGCCCTACTTGACACCTGTCAAGTGGCGCCGGTTACAGTGCCATCATGCAGATCCGCGAGCATGCCGAGGCCAACCCCGAAAAGCCGGCGATCATCCTCCACCCGTCGGGAACCGTCGTCACGTTCGGTGAACTCGAAGCCCGCGCGAATCGGCTGGCCCGGTACTTCCGGCAGCAGGGGCTGCAGGAGGGCGATGTGGTCGCGATTCTGATGGAGAACAACGAGCACATCCACGCCGTGATGTGGGCGGCCCGCCGCAGCGGGCTGTACTACGTGCCGATCAATACGCACCTGACCGCCGCCGAGGCGGCCTACATCATCGACAACAGTGGGGCCAAGGCCATCGTCGGCTCCGCCGTGCTGAAGGACATCCTGAGCGGCCTCGAAAAGGAGTTGCCCAACGGCTTGCCGGGCACTCTGCTCATAGCCGACGGCGAGCTGGACGGTTGGAAGCGTTACCCGGAGGCCGTCGCGGACCTGCCTGCCACCCCGATCGATGACGAGTTGGACGGCGATCTGTTGCAGTACTCGTCGGGGACGACGGGCCGGCCCAAGGGCATCAAGCGCGACCTGCCGCATGTGCCGCCGTCGGAAACCCCCGGCATGATGTCGGCCCTCGTCGGGTTCTGGATGCAACCGGATTCGGTGTATCTGAGCCCTGCCCCGCTCTACCACACGGCACCGTCGGTGTGGTCCATGCAGATTCAGGCCGCCGGCATCACCACCGTGGTGCTCGAGAAGTTCGACGCCGAAGGCTGCCTGGACGCGATCCAGAAACACAAAGTCACCCAGGGCCAGTTCGTGCCGGTGATGTTCACCCGGATGCTGAAACTGCCCGAGGACGTGCGTAATTCGTACGACCTGTCGAGCCTGCGGCGCGTCATGCATGCGGCTGCACCGTGTCCGGTCGAGATCAAGAAGCAGATGATGGACTGGTGGGGGCCGATCGTCGACGAGTACTACGCGTCCTCCGAGGCCATCGGCGCGACGGTGATCTTCGCCGAGGACTGGCTGACGCACCCCGGTTCGGTGGGCAAGCCGATGAACGGCCTCGTGCACATCCTCGACGAGGACGGCCAGGAAGTGCCACCCGGCCAGGCCGGTGAGATCTTCTTCGAGGGCGGCGCCGATTTCGAATACCTCAACGACGCCGAGAAGACCGCATCCTCGCGTGACTCACACGGCTGGAAGACGGTGGGAGACATCGGGTATGTCGATGAGGACGGCTACCTGTACCTGACGGACCGGCGCCACCACATGATCATCTCGGGCGGAGTGAACATCTATCCGCAGGAAGCCGAGAACACGCTCGTCGTCCACCCGAAGGTGATGGACGCCGCGGTGTTCGGCATCCCCGACGACGAGATGGGCCAGAGCGTCAAGGGTGTGGTGCAGACCGTGGACCCGGCGGATGCGACGCCGGAATTCGCCGAGGAGCTGCTGAGCTGGCTGCGTGAACGGCTGACGCATTACAAGTGCCCGCGGACCATCTCGTTCGAGGTTGAGCTGCCCCGCACCGACACCGGCAAGCTGTACAAGCAGGAGCTGATAAACAAGTACTCGTGACCGTCCTGGAACTGCCCGCGGGTATCCGGGTCGGGGTCGACACCCCGACCGATGCCGCGACGTTCACGCTGACCGAACACCCCGGTGCGGACCGGCGGGCGGTCACCGTGGACTCGGTCGAGCAGGCCCTGGCCGAACTCACAGAGCGGTGTAGGACATGGTCGCAGGCCGCGGCGGTTTGTGACGACGTGCTGCGTTCGCTCGATCCGGCCGGGCCGACTCGATCGGGGTTGGTCACCGAGTCCCTGGCGTATTCGACGCTGCAATCGGGATCCGAATTCGCCCGGTGGCTGGCCGAGCGTGGGCCGGCGACCGTGCCGCAGCTGCCCGAACCGGTGCAGGCCCACCGCGACGGGAACACACTGCACGTCAGATTCAACCGGACCCAGCGGCACAACGCGTTCTCCACCGATGCCAGGGGCGCGCTGCTTGAGGCCCTCGAAGTGGCGCGATTGGACCCGTCGGTCGAGGAGGTGGTGCTCGGCGGCAATGGCCGATCCTTCTGCAGCGGAGGCGATCTGGCCGAATTTGGTTCGTTCACCGACCCGGCGAGCGCCCACCTGGCCCGCACCCGGCACAGTCCGGCGCTGGTGCTCGACGAACTGACGGCGAGGCTGGGGCCACGCTGCCGCGCGGAGGTGCACGGCCAGGTGCTGGGCAGTGGTCTGGAGATGGCGTCGTTCTGCGGGTGGGTCAGCTGTCATCCCGATGCCACGATCGGCCTGCCGGAACTGGCCCTCGGGTTGATTCCCGGGGCGGGCGGCACGGTGAGCATCGCGCGACGCATCGGCCGGTGGCGCACCGCCTACCTGGTGCTCTCCGGGCGCACCATCGACTCGGCCACGGCGCTGGCGTGGGGCCTGGTCGACGAGGTGCGCCCAACAACGGCGACATCGCGGTGAGGGCGATGCCTTACTCACACATCCACGCCCTAGACGCAGAATCAACGTCGGTGAATGGCATAGTGCGAGATGTGAAACAGGGTGGCCCGTACTTCGATGACTTGGCGGTTGGCCAGGTATTCGACACCGCGCCGTCGATGACGCTGACCGCCGGTGCGGCGGCGACGCATCAGGCGATCCTCGGCGACCGATTGCGCCTGGCGCTCGACACCGACCTCGCCACTGCGGTGACGGGGGAGTCGGGCCCGCTGGCGCACCCGGGGTTGGTCTGCGACGTGGCGATCGGTCAGAGCACGCTGGTGACGCAGCGGGTGAAGGCGAACCTGTTCTACCGCGGCCTGGCGTTTCACCGCTGTCCGCGCATCGGGGACAGCTTGTACACCCGTACTGAAGTGGTTGGCCTCAAGCAGAACTCGACGAAACCCGGGCGAGCGGCCACCGGTCTTGCCGCCCTGCGGATGACGACCGTCGACCAACAGCACCGCAAAGTTCTCGATTTCTACCGCTGCGCGATGCTCCCGCTGTCCAGGGACGACATCGACACCGGTCATGCCGACGACCTCTCGACCATCGGGGCCGATGCGACAGCCCCGAACCCCACCGCGGGGTGGGACGCCGACGCATTCCGCACCCGGGTACCCGGACCGCATTTCGATCCGGACCTGGCCGGCGCGGTGCTGCACAGCACCGCCGACGTGGTCAGCAGTGCCCCCGAACTTGCCCGGCTGACCTTGAACATCGCTGCCACCCATCATGATTGGCGCGCCGGTGGCCAGCGCCTGGTGTACGGCGGGCACACCATCGGACTGGCCCTGGCCCAGGCCGGCCGCCTGTTGCCGAACCTGGCCACGGTTCTGGGCTGGGAGTCCTGTGACCACACTGGTCCGGTGCACGAGGGTGACACCCTGTTCAGCGAGCTGCACGTCGAATCGGCCGACGCCGGAGTCCTGAGGTTGCGCTCGCTGGTGTACGCGGCCGGCGGACGCGACGACACCGACCGCCAGGTGCTGGACTGGCGGTTCAGCGCGTTGCACTTCTGATGGCCCAGTTGGCGATTCCGAGGGCTCTGCTGAGGCAGGCCCAGACGGTCGCCGACGGTTTCACCGCACACACCGGCGTGACGGTCGACGCCACTGAACTGCTCACCGGCCGCGCCGCGCTGTTGGACATCGCGCCTCGAGGGCAGATCTCGGCGGGCGGGGCGTCGCGGCTGCTCGCCACCCGTGACGGGTGGTGCGCCCTGACCCTCTCTCGCCCCGATGATGTCGCCATGATTCCCGCACTGCTGCAGGATGATTCGGCAGAGGCTGACCCATGGCCGGCGATCCGGAGATGGGTTGCGGAATCCCGCACCGCGGAGGTGGCCGAACGCGCCCGCCTGCTCGGACTGCCGGTGGGCGTGCTTGGTGAAACCTCGCCCGCGCCGCCGGTGGTGCGCTCACTCGGACCGCCCGGGGCCGCACCGTTGGCCGGAATCCTGGTGGCCGACCTGTCGTCGATGTGGGCCGGCCCGTTGTGTGGACAACTGCTGGCCCGGGCCGGGGCCATCGTGGTCAAGGTCGAGAGCTGGAGCCGCCCGGACGGGACCCGTGCCGGAGTGCCGGGATTCTTCGATTGGATGAACGGCGGGAAGCTCTCGTATGCCACCGATTTCGATGATCCGCGCGATCTGGCCGCGCTGATCCGGGCGGCCGATGTGGTGATCGAGGCCTCGCGGCCGGTCGCGCTGGCCCGGCGTGGGCTGGGTCCCGATACCGCCGATCCCAGGCCGGGGCGGATCTGGTTGCGCATCACCGGGCACGGCGCCGCCGGGGAGAAAGCCGATTGGGTGGCGTTCGGCGACGACGCCGCGGTATCCGGAGGTCTGGTCGAATACGATGGCAGCGCACCGGTATTCAGCGGGGATGCCATCGCCGATCCGCTCACCGGACTGCATGCTGCCGCCGCGGTCGCGGCATCTCGGGAACGCGGAGGCGGTGAGCTGATCGAATTCTCGATGGCGGCTGTGGCTGCCGGGTACCGCTCTCTGGTGGGCGACGACACCGAGGTGACGCCGGCGCGTCCCGCAATCGGGCCGGCCGCCCCGGGACTCGGAGCCGACAATGAAGCAGTGCGCCGGTTGGTGGCGGAACGGACCGTGGCCCCATGCTGATTCGTCGCGCGACACTACTCGACGGGGTGGTGGTCGACATCCGGGTCGGCGAGACCATCGAGCAGGTCGCCGAGGCGTTGTCGCCCGAGCCGGGCGAAGAGGTACTCGATGCGGCATCCGGCACCGTGATACCCGGGCTGCACGACCATCATCTACACGTGCACTCGGCTGCGGCCGAGCAGGATTCGATCCGGGTCGGCCCCGCCGAGGTGGCCGATGAGGCAGGACTGGCTCAAGCGTTGTCCGCGGCGGTCGTGGGCAGCGACGGTTGGATCCGGGCTGTCGGTTACCACGAGGCCGTGGCCGGACCGCTGGACCGCCAGTCGCTGGACCGGTTGCGGCCCGGCACACCGGTGCGGGTGCAGCATCGCAGCGGCGTGATATGGACGGTGAACTCGCCCGGCCTCGCGGCCCTCGGATTGGGCGATCACCCCGATGGGCGACTGCGCAGCGAGGACCGGACCTGGTCAGATGCGTTGCAGCGTCGTCCCGCCCAGATCGGGGAATTCAGCGCCCGCCTGGCCGGCTATGGCGTCACGGGTGTCACCGATGCCACCCCCGGCCTGCAGCCCGCAGATCGTCCCAAAGGCATGCGGCAGCGCGCGCACTACCTGGCTCCGGGGAAGCGAATCCTCCACGACGACGGACTCGACCTGGATGCGTTGACAACCTGGATATCCGAACGCCACCGGGCCGGTGAACCGGTGGCGGTGCATTGCGTGACCGCGGTCCAACTCGTGGTCACCATCGCTGCATTGCGCGTCGCGGGCAGCCATCCGGCTGACCGGATCGAGCATGCCGCGATGGTCCCCGCGGACTGTGTCGACGACCTCGTCGCCCTCGGGGTCACGGTGGTGACCCAGCCCAACTTCGTCGCGGAGCGGGGCGACCAGTACCGCGCGGATGTGCCTGGCGCAGAACATGATCAGCTGTGGCGGCTGGCCACCCTGCTGGCCGCCGGGGTGCCGGTGGCGCTGTCCACCGATGCGCCGTTCGGAGACGCTGACCCCTGGGCGGTCATGCGCGCCGCAGTACATCGCCGCACCCCCCGCGGTGCGGTGCTGAACCCGGTCGAACGGATCTCGGGGCGTCGCGCATTGACGCTGTTTCTGGGCAGCGCAGCCAATCCAGCCCGGCCGCGCCGTATCGCGCCCGGCGAGCCTGGGGACCTGTGCCTGCTGGTCGGCTCCCCGCAGCGGGTGGTGGATGCGCTCGACGCCGATCTGGTGGCCGCCACGATCATCGCCGGTGCGGTGGTGTTCCGGCGGTGACCCGGGAAAGTGTGTGGCGGGTGTCAGGCATGCCCGCCCTGTTGGCCTGTGCCGCACTGGGATTCGCCGGCTTTTCCCTGCTGCTACCAGTTGCCCCGATGTGGGCGGTGCGGATCGGTGCGGACAACCTCGGTGCCGGTGTGGTCAACAGCGTGCTGATGCTGTGTACGGTCGTCGCGCAGCTGCTGGTCGGGCGGGTGTTACGGCGAGCCGGATGGGCGGTCACGCTGTCGCTGGGGCTGGTACTCCTGGGGGCACCGGCACTGCTGCACCCGCTCACCTCGTCGCTGTGGCAGGTGTTGGTCCTGGCAGCGTTGCGTGGATTGGGTTTCGGCATCCTGACGGTCTGCGGTGTCAGCGGCATCGCCGCCCTGATTCCACAGGAGCGCCGCGGCCGTGCGATCGGCGCGTACGGGCTGGCCATCGCCGCACCGCAGTTCGGGCTCATTCCACTGGCGCCATGGCTGGCCGAGAATGTCGGCTATCAGCTGGTATTCGTGCTGGCTGCCGCCCCGCTACTGGGGCTACTGCTGGCTTTTGCCCGCCCGGCACCGATCCTGGCCGACGAGGCGCATGCCGATCGCCTTCGCGGTATCGGCGGGCTCGTCGGCCCGATCGCAGCCCTCGTGGTGATCACCGCGGCCGGCGGTGGGATCCTCACCTTCGCCCCGCAATTGGGCGGTGCGGCAACCGCATTTGCGGCGCTGCTCGGCATGACCGGGACGGCCGCACTGGCTCGGTGGTGGATCGGGGGCGTTGCCGATCGTCACGGCCCGGCCAGATTCATCGCCCCGATGCTCGGCCTGGGCGCGGTCGGTCTGGCGGTGATCGGGACCGGCATCGGCATCGGCTCGATCAGGGGCGCAATCGCCGTGATTCTCGGCTGTGTCCTGCTCGGGATCGCCTACGGGGCCCTGCAGAACCTCACCCTGGTGCAGGCGTTCGCCGCCACCGGTGAGCGTGCCCGCGGCGCCGTCAGCGTGGCCTGGAACGTCGGATTCGACACGGGCACCGGCCTGGGGTCTCTCGTGGTCGGCGCGCTGGCCACGTCGTTCTCCTTCCCGACGGCGTTCGCGGTGATGACTGCGTTATGTGTGGGGGTGGGGTTGATGTGGGTATTCCCCCGGCATGACCGGCATGGACCAGGGCCAGGCTCCGCTGCTTGACGCGTTGCACGAGTACCACCATTCCAATCGGTACGGGTTTTCACCGCCGGGGCACCGGCAGGGCCGCGGTGTTGACCAGCGAGTACTCAAGGTGCTGGGCCGCGACCCGTTCTTCAGCGACGTTCTGGCCAGCGGCGGTCTCGATGACCGGCGGATGAGCAAGGGCTATCTCAAGCGGGCCGAGGACCTGATGGCCGAGGCGGTCGGGGCAGACGCGGCGTGGTTCTCCACATGCGGCAGTTCGTTGTCCGTCAAGGCGGCGATGATGGCGGTTGCGGGCACCGACGGCAGCCTCCTGCTCAGCCGGGACAGCCACAAGTCGGTGGTGGCCGGGCTGATCTTCTCGGGCCTGGTGCCACGTTGGATCACGCCGCAGTGGGATGCCGAGCGGCACCTGTCTCACCCACCGTCGCCGCAACAGGTGGAAGAGGCCTGGCAGCGGCACCCAGATGCGGCGGCCGCGCTGATCGTGAGCCCCAGCCCGTACGGCACCTGTGCCGACATCCAGGGTATCGCCGACGTTTGCCACGCCCGGGGCAAACCGCTGATCGTCGACGAGGCCTGGGGTGCGCATTTGCCGTTCCATGAGGACCTGCCGACATGGGCGATGAACGCGGGCGCCGACGTGTGCGTGGTGAGTGTCCACAAGATGGGCGCCGGCTTCGAGCAGGGCTAGGTTTTCCATCAGCAGGGTGACCTGGTGGATCCGAGCCGACTGTCCGCCTGTGCTGATCTGCTCATGACGACGAGTCCGAATGTGCTGGTGTACAGCGCGATTGACGGCTGGCGGCGGCAGATGGTGCAACACGGTCACGAGTTGATGGGCGCAGCGCTGGATCTGGCGAACGAAACCCGGCGCGAGATCGAGGAGATCGATGATGTCGAGGTGCTCGACAAAGAGCTGCTGGGCAAGGAGGCATCACACGATCTGGACCGGCTGCAGGTGTTGATCGACGTCGCGGCGACCGGCACATCGGGTTATCAGGCCGCGGACTGGCTGCGGGAGTACTGCGAGCTCGATCTCGGGATGACCGACCATCGCCGGGTTCTGGCCACCATGTCACTGGCCGACGGACCCGACACCGCGGCCAGGTTGGTCGAGGCACTCAAGCTGTGGCGCAAGGCCGCCCACGATTTCGACCCACCACCACGCGTCCACCTGCCCGCTCCCGCCGAACTGGAGCTGGAGACCGTGGTCGCGCCCCGCGACGCGTTCTTCGGCCCGGTCGAAGACGTTCCGGTCGAGAAGGCAGCCGGACGGATCTCCGCCGAGCAGATGACCCCGTACCCGCCGGGTATACCCGCGGTGGTCCCGGGTGAGCGGATCAACCAAGCCGTGCTCGATTACCTGCGCACCGGCCTGGCCGCCGGGATGAATGTGCCCGATCCGGCCGACCCTTCGCTGGGCACGGTCCGGGTCATCGCGTAGGCGGTGCGAAGGTCGGTGACCAGGCCGTCGAAGGATTCCTCGCGGGTGTCTGACGGTCCACGCAGCACGGCCGACGGGTGAATCGTCGCTACCAGCGGAGGGTCTCGCTCGGACATCAGGCCCGCAGCGTGGAGGATCTCCCATCGGTGGCGAGAGACCCGAAAGTCGTTGCCCAGAAGCGATTTCGCGGCAGTCGCTCCGAGCAGGACCACGACCTCCGGGGAGACGGTGTCCAATTCAGCGAGGATCCATGGCCGGCATGCCTCCACTTCGGTTCGGCTGGGGGTCTTGTGGATACGGCGTTTGCCGCGCTCGTTGGTGGTGAACTTGAAGTGCTTCACGGCGTTGGTGAGATAGAGCTCGTCACGGTCGATCTCGGCTGCGGCCAAGGCTTTGTCCAATATTCGGCCCGCTGGACCGACGAAGGGCTCTCCCGCCCGGTCCTCCCGGTCACCCGGCTGCTCGCCGATCAACATCAGCCGGGCAGACGGTCGTCCGGACCCGAAAACCGTTTGTGTGGCGTCTCGATAGAGCGGGCACCCCTCGCATTGGCGCGCGGCCTCGGTGAGCTCGGCCAGCTCACGTGTGTCGGGCACGAATGGCGCTGCGCTGTTCATTGCCGTGGAATACCCGATCGACTGTTTGCCACGCGCAAGTGCGGGTATCCGTTGTGATGACACAAGGAGATGATCGCCATGACCGGGGCATACGCGGCCAAGAGGGTACTTCACCGCAGGAGCAGCCTTGAGGCCGCGGCCCTGGGAATCGGCTGTCGGTTGGCCGTGAAGAACGTGGTCCGCGCCTGGGCGTTGCAGCCTGATCTGGCGTGGCCGCTCAGCTCCATTGATCAAATTGTCGGATTGGTCCCGCGGCGCTCGCCGGTGTCGGTGCAGCCCGTGGCACTGCCGAATTGCCCGGCGGAACTGGTGCGCGCACCGGGGATATCGGGGCGTAACGCGGTTCTGTACTTGCACGGTGGGGCGTTTCTTACCTGTGGGCTCAACACCCACCGTGCTCTGGCTTCTCGATTGTCGGCTGCGGCAGACGCACTGGTGCTCAACGTCGGCTACCGGATGTTGCCCGTGTGCGGCCTTGCCGACGCGGTCGAGGATGCCCTGGCCGGGTTGTCCTGGCTTCGGCGGCGGGGTTACGGCGCCGAGCGGACAGTGATCGCCGGCGACTCGGCCGGTGGATACCTGGCCTTCGGGACGGCGCTCAGGTCGCTGGCCCGCGGTGTGGTGCCGGCAGCCGGTCTCGCCGCGATCTCGCCGTTGATCGATCTGAACCCGGCGCAAAAAATGGCTCACCGCAATGTCTCTCGGTGCTCGATGTTCACCGGTGCGGCGTTGTCGGCATTCGCCCGGTGTGTGCGGGGGAGCCAATGTGAGCCCGAACGGTGTGACGCCGAGCCGTTGATCGACCCGGCCACAGCCGATCTGACGGGTATGCCGCCGGTCATGATCCATGTGGGGGCCGACGAATTGCTCTTGGCGGACTCGGAATTGGTGGCCGACCGGCTGGCCGCCGCGCATGCACCCTGTGAGCTTCACGTCTGGAGCGGCCAGATCCACGACTTCCCGCTGGCCGCCGAGATCCTGCCGGAAGGAAGGCGGGCCATCGGCTATATGGGCGACTTCGTCAAAGGTGTGACCGCCGCACCTGCTCAGCGTGCAGCCTGATCGATCTGCCGCAGTTTCCCGCGGCGGTGCCGTGGGCATCCCACCACCATGAGCGATATCGAAAATGGCCCGGACGATACTCTCTCGCCGAGTGAGTCGACCGATTCCGACGAAGTCGCCAATAGCGACGGTGACGATGTGGTCGATCCGCCGGAGCAGTGGCACGGCGCTGACCGGGCGGGCGAGCCGGAATCGCTCGAGAGCAAACTGGATGCGGAACGGCCCGACAAGCCGGCCGGCGCGGCGCCAGCGCGAGATGTCGACGAGGCGATCGCCGAGCCTGAGGGCTTTCGGATCATCAGCCCCGACGATGAGCCTCAGGAAGGGTGACGAAATCCACCCGGGCGGCGGAGAACTCCGTCAGCCGGCCTGGCGTTGCAGTGTGACAGAGGCCGTGTTGGCGTCGGCGTGGGTGGCGATGCCACTGCCCTTCGCCGTGACGGCCAGTGCGGTCCGGTCCCCGCGGAACAGGTCGCGCGAGAACTCGCACGGAGAACCGTTCTGGTCGTAGGTGACCCGCGTGATCAACAGCAGTGCAGCCTTGGGCTTGATGCCGAGCAGGGTGGCTTCATTGCTGGTGGCGTTGACTGCCTCGATGCGCTCATCGGCCCGGCCGGTGACCAAACCGTATTGGGACTGCAGGATTTCGTAGAGTGACCCACCCAGCTGCTGGTCGAGCAGGCCGGGAAAGGTGTCCGCGGGGAACTGCGCGTGTTCGAGCGAGATGGGCGAGCCGTCGGCCAGGCGGACGCGCTGGATCTCGATGACGTAGTCACCGGGGCCCAGGCGCAGCGCGTTCCGGGTGGCGTCGTCGGGGGTGGTGATGCGCGTGGAGAGCACCCGGGTACCGGCGACATAACCCTGGTTGGCCAGGAATGCTGGCACACCGACCACATCGGAGAGGTGCCGCTCCACCTGCCCGTGGCTGATGAAGATGCCGCCGGCCCGGCCGATAACCCGGTGCACCAACCCGGCTTCCTCCAGGGCGGCCAGCACCTGGCGCAGGCTGGAGCGACTGGTGCCGTGACGTTCGGCCAGGTCACGCTCGCTGCCGAGTTTGGCGCCGGGGGCGCCCGCGTTGATGTCGGCGACGATGCGCCTGCGCAACTCTTCGCTGTGAACTGCCACCCCGGCCCCCTGCCCGTGTATTGGTACAGCCAATTCTATCCGGGCTGAACTAGAGTTCAGCGATCGCCATGTGTGATTCGGGCAGAATCTGCCCGCCGTCCACGACCAGCGACTGTCCGGTGATGTAGGCGGCCTCGTCAGTGGCGAAGAACAACGCCGCATTGCCGATGTCGGCGACCGATCCGAGACGGCCCGCAGGCACTGCCGAGGCCATTTGGTTGAGGTAATCCTGGCCCATTTCGCCAAGGCCCTCGGTGATGATGTTGCCGGGCAGGACGGCGTTGACGGTGATGTTCTTGGGTGCCAGTTCCATTGCGGCGGTGCGCAGGAAGCCCAGCTGAGCAGCCTTCGACGCACCATAGTGTGACCAACCGGGGTAGCCGGTGATCGGACCGGTGATCGACGAGGTGATGACGACGCGTCCGTGGCCGCTGGCGGTCAGCGCCGCGAGCGCGGCCTGCACGATGTACACGGTGCCCTTGAAGTTCACCGCAAGGACCTGGTCGATGTCGTCGGGGGTGAGGTCTTCGATGCGCCCCGACGGGAAGATACCGGCGTTGGCGCAGACGATGTCCAGTCCGCCGTGCCGCTCTACGGCGGCACTGACCACCTGACGGGCGTCTTCGGGGCTGGTCACGTCCGCGCGCAGGGCGCTGACCCGCCCGGGGGCGTCGGCGGACGCCGCGACCGCCTCGTCGAGGTCGGCCTGGTTGCGACCGGTGATCAGGACGTCCACACCGGCGTTGGCGAAGGTCCGGGCGATGCCGCGGCCGATGCCCTTGCTGCCGCCGGTGACGATGGCCGAGCGGCCCTGAAGCGAAGCGAACATATTGGGGTCCTTTGAGGGTCAGGTCAAGGTGAGGCCGTTGGAGCGCAGGTAGCGCTCGGCGAGTTCGCAGCTGCCGGCGGCATAGCTGATGGCCTTGGTGGCCGATTCTCTGGAGTGACTGTGAGTGCCCATCCAGGCCAGCAGCAGCAGCCTGCGCAGCAGGACGAAGGAGGCCAGCATGTCTTCGTCGGAGACCGGCAGATCGCGCCGGGTGCGGTAGCCGTTCACCCAGGCATCCTGCCACTCCGGCAATGCTGGATCATCCTCGATGAACGAAACTGCGGTACCGAAATCGTAGAAATACCAGCCGAATCCACAGTCATCGAAGTCGATGACCGTGATCTTCGGGGATCCGGTCGGGTCGGGGTCCACCAGCAGGTTGGCCAGCCGCAGGTCGGCGTGGATCAGACCGTAGACATCGGGTCCGGTGCCGTAGGCATGCAGCCGATCGTGCAGCAGCGCCTGGGCGCGCTCCAGCACCTGCTGCTCTGCCGAGCCGACGCCGGAGGCGTCCTGCCAACGGCCCCAGCGCGGAGTTCCGCCCAGGCTGTGCTCCCAGTCCCAGGAGAACCTGCCGAACCCGGTCGGGCGTTCCCACCGCTGCGAATGGTCGTGCAGCGCAGCGGTGATCCGGCCCAGCGTGTGGAAGTCGTCGAGGGTCAGCGTGCCCTCGTCGGGCTCGGCCCCCTCAACCATGCCGAAATGTACGACATGGCGGGCGATTCCGCCTGTCTCCTCACCGTTGACGGTGACCAGCCGCCGACCGTCGCTGGTCGGCAGCACGGTCGGCACCGTGACGTCACTGTCGGTCTGCAGGGCCTGCAGCCAGTCCAGTTCGGACTCGATCTCATGGGGTCGGTGGTAGTCCTGCCGGTGCACCCGGAGGATGGACTGGGTGCTGCCATCTTCGACGAGATAAGTGGCGTTCTCGGACAGGTTCAGCAACCGCAGCGTTGCGTCCGTCCCGATGTCGTACTGGCGTAACGCCAGTTGGGCGACATCGATCTCGTCGGTGATGACCATTAGTGATCCCGTCCTTCGATACCGTTCAGCACCCCAGTGATCCGGTCCCGTGCCACCGTCACATCAGCAGTGCTGCCACCGATGTAGAGCCTTCCAGCAGCACCGATCATCTGCACGTCCACCACAGTAAGCCCGGGTGCGGCGCGTTCCGCCTCATTGGCCGCCACCGCTGCGAACAGTGCCGGGGTCATCTCGTACACCAGCAGAGACTGCCCGGGCAGGATCATCGACGCCTGCCGGTTGCGGTTGAGGATCACCGCGTGCTGATCGGTGATGTTTTCGATGATGTCGTGGTACAGCACCTGTGGCCGCAGCTGGTCGGAGGCCTTGTTGCCGGTGCCGGCCAGGATCGCCTCGCCGGCGCGCCGGACATCCTCCAGGTTGGCCGAGTGGATCTCCAGGACACCGAATTGGCGTTCCACGTACAGGATTCCGGGCTGGATGCCGGGAACCTCACGTAGGGCCAGGTCGATCACCCGCTCGATGGCCAGGGCGGGGGACACCTCGACGATCAGCGCATGCTCACCTTCATACGGTGGGTATCCCCGGGCCCGGGTCGGCGTTCCGAGGTACGCGGCGAACTGGCGCTGCAGATCCTCCACCAACAGGTAGACACGGATCTGGGTGCGGATCCGTGTGCTCTCCTCCGCTTTGGTCGGCATGGTTACTTGCTGGCGACCGCGAAGTGCGCGCCGAGCTCGTTGTGCGGACGCGGGATGACGTGCACGCTGACCAGTTCGCCGACCTGCGAGGCGGTCTCGGCACCGGCCTCGGTGGCGGCCTTGACGGCGCCCACCTCGCCGGTGACGATCACGGCGACCAGTCCGTCACCGACTTGCTGACGATCGGTGATGGTGACGTTGGCGGCCTTCACCATCGCGTCGGCGGCGGCCAGCGCAGCCACGTAGCCCTTGGTCTCGATCAATCCGATTGCATTGCTGGACATGGGTGTTTCTCCTTATTTGTTGGGGTTGGTGTCGATGGATCCGATGATGAGGGCGTCGACGGGCGGCGGGGTTCCGGTGAACCAGCCCGAAGCCACCGAGCCCTGGGCCACGAGGACGTGCTCGCCCACGCCGCTGCCCAGGACGTCGAAGGCGATCAGCTTCGATCCGGTGCCGTCGACCTCGACCTCGAGGAACGCGCCGGCGGGGATACCGTCGATGCGCCGGGTCGACCACACGTTGCCGGTGACAGTCGCTGCTAGCACTTTGGCTCCTTTTCAATCTTGATTCCCAAGGTGCGGGCCTTCTCCCGGGCCAGCGGGGTGAGCACCGCCTTGCGACCGAGCACGAGCGTGCCGCCGGCCATGTCGGCGATCTGGCGTTCGGTGACGGCACCGGTGTCGATGCGCCTACTGGCGCCGCCAGCCGAGGGCCGGGCCGATCCGGTCAACCGGAAGCTGAGCCGGCCGGCCTTGAGGTCAGCGCGGGTCTTTGGGCTTTCGAAGAGCCGCAACAACTTCCGGACGAAGCCGTCGAGGTCCTTGTCATTGGCCAACTGCACGGTCTCGGTGCGGTTCTTGCCGTCGGCCGCGCGAGGTCCGGTGGGCTGGAGGCCCATCTGGTCGGCGACCGTCGGCGGGGCCGGAGCCGGCGGCGGGGGGTCAGCCGCCGGCCCCGGGGTCCTGGCGGCAGCGCCGGCATCGCGGACCGCCTCCCGCACCACCTCACGCACCAGCGCGCGCAGTTCGTCACGGTTCATGCAGTCGCCCTGGCGAGTGCGTCCTGCGCCGCCTCGGCTGCGGTGCGGATATCGGCCTCGGTACCGGACAGGTACACGCGGCCGGTGGCACCGATCATCCGGAAGTCGACCACCTTGATGTCGGCGGCCTTCTCGGCCTCGTTGGTGGCCAGGATGGCGTAGGACGCCGGGGCAACTTCGAGCACGAACAGCGACTCGCCCGGCAGCACCATCGACCCGATCTTGTTGCGGTTGATCAGGAATGCGTGTTGGTGGTCGATGCTGGAGATGATGCGTGAAGCCAGCACGTTGGCCTGCTTTGCCGCACTTACGTCACCGCCCAGCTCGTCGAGTGCGGCATCGGCCGCCGCCTTGACCGCGCCGGTCTCCCCGTGGAACTCCAGGTAGCCGAATTGCCGTTCGACCACCAGGATTCCGGCCTTGACCTCGGCGTGCTTGAGGGCGACGTCGGTGACGCCCTCGATGTCCAGTCCGGGAGCCACCTCGATGATCTGGGCGGCCTGGTTGGCCCGCGGCAGCGCACCCTTGATCCACGTGCCCAGATACGACATGGTCTGCGGTTGCAGCCGGTCGATGAAGATGAAAGAACGAAGTTCAGCCACAGCCCTACCTCTTGATCAGTTGTGCGAGTTCTTCGACGACCAGTGCGCGCAGTTCGGCACGCAGCGTGTCCAGTCCGGGATCCGACGACCGGTTGACGGTCGGGTACGAGCGGCGCGCCGTGACGGGCACACCGTCGCGATCGTTGGAGGCGCGCGGGTATTCCGGCACGGGGCCGGCCGGTGCCTGCCACGGGTTGATGCCGACGAAGTTGCCCATCGCCACGCCGGAGTCGCTGTTGTAGGCGATGCGAGCCCAGTTGATCAGGTTCTGCGGCTGCAGGTTCTCCCCGATCGAGCTTCGCCCGACGAATCCGGTGCCGATGGTCATCGACGGCGCCAGGTTGGTGTCCAGCCCGGAGCTGCCGGTGGAGTTGCCGACGTTGACCGACACCCGCAGCACGGGCACCTGAGCGGCGAAATCGGTGATCACCGAAGGGTTCTCGCTGTGGATGGCGGCAGAATGTCCGGCCCCGCCGATCCGCACCACGGCCCGGGCCGCCCGGATACCGCGCGCGGTGTCGGCAACGGTGGTCATGCCGAGTACCGGAGACAGCTTCTCGTGGGCCAGCATCTCCTCGCTGATCACGTCATCGAATGGCGCGATCAGCACTCGGGTCTTGGGGGTGACCCGCAGGCCGGCCTGTCCGGCGATCCATGCGGCGTCGCGTCCGACCACGTCGGTGTTGAGGTGGCCGTCGGCGAACATGTAGGCCCGCAGCCGCCGGGCGCCGTCCGCGTCGAGGATGTGCGCCCCGGCCCGGGTCAGCGCCGAGCGCAGTTTGTCGGCAACGGCGTCTTCGACGATCAGTACCGACTCGTTGGTGCACAGCACGGAGTTGTCGAAGGCCTTGCTGTCCACGATCCGCTTGGCCGCGGCGTTGATATCTGCACTGGCGTCGACGAACACCGGAACGTTGCCCGGACCGACGCCCAGTGCCGGGTTGCCCGACGAGTACGCGGCGCGCACGACGCCGGTGCCGCCGGTCGCCACGATGACGTCGGTGCGCTCGTCGGCCATCAGCGCCTGCACGAGAGGGATCGACGGCTCGTCGATCACCTGCACGATGCCGTCCGGTGCGCCGGCCGCGACGGCGGCCTCGCCGAGCACGCGGGCCGCGTCGGCCGAGCACTGCTTGGCCCGCGGATGCGGAGCGACGACGACGGCGTTGCGGGTCATCAGCGCCAGGATCACCTTGAAGTACACCGTGGCAACGGGATTCGTGGTCGGTGTCAGTGCCAACACCACGCCCGCGGGCCGGGGCAACTCGACAATCTTGCGGGCCTGGTCGATCCGCGGCGACACATAATCGCCAGCGGCGTCCCCGCGAGCGTAGTAGTCGACGATGCCACGCGAGCAGGCCCGGTTCTTGGTGGCCTTGTCGGCCACCACACCCATTCCGGTCTCGGCCACTGCTTCGGCGGCGAACCGTTCGGCCTCGGCGTAGCCGGCCTCGGCCACCGCGTTGACGATGTTGTTCACCGCCGCGGCGTCGTAGTCGGAGTACGCTGCCGCGGCCCAACGGGCCCGTTCCAGCATGTGGCCGGCCTGTGCGGTACTGGTCATGATGCTTTACGTCCTCTCACGACGGTCTCGGCCCTGGCCACCGCGACGGCGAGGCGGTCCAGGACGTCCTCGCAGAGTTCGCGCGAGAGCAGGAGACCCGGTTTGAACTGCAGGACACGGGGATCCAGCGTCGAGAAGATCGCCCACACCCCGTTCTCGTAGAGCTCCCGCATCACGAACTTGGCGCCTTCGGGGTGGTCGAACTCCAGGCCGATCACCACACCGTTCTGCCGGATACCGACGAACCAGTCCGGGTGGTCGGCCTGGATGCGCTGCAGCCCGTGGTCGAAGATGTCGGCGATGTAGTGGACCATCGAGCGCACTTCGGGGCGGGTGGAGATCTCGAGCGTCTTCAGCGCGGCGACACAGCCCAGCTCGGCGCCGCCGAAGGTGGAGATGTGGCCGAAGCCGTCCTCGTCGAGCCACTTCGCGGCGCGATCGCTGAGCAGGGCCGCGGTGATCGGGTACATGCCACCGGACAGGCCCTTGCCGGTCACCAGGATGTCGGGCTCGATGCCGTGTTTGGTGATGCACCACAGCTCACCGGTGCGCATCAGACCGGTCTGCACCTCGTCGGCGATGTAAAGAGTCCCGTGCTTCTCGGTGATCGCCTTGACGGCTTCCAGATATCCCGGTGCGGGCAGCGGGAATCCGTAGGTGGCCGGAATGGTCTCCATGATCACCGCGGCGACGTCGCCGGGGGCCAGCACCTGTTCCATCGCCTCGACGTCGTTGAACGGCACTTGGAGGAACTCATCGGGCTGGTCGGCCAGAAACATCTTGGCGAACCGGTCGTCGCCGGTGGCCACCGCCAGACCGGTGTGGCCGTGGTAGGCCTTGACGATCGAGACGATCTTGCGGCGCTTGGTGGCGTGGCGGGCACTCTTGAGGGCGATGTCGATCGCCTCACCGCCTCCGGACCCGTACGCCACCTTCTTGATGGACGCCGGCGCGGTCTCGACCAGGCGCTGCGCCAGGGCGGTGCGGGCCACTGACGGGAAATGGTGGTTACCGACGTCGAAGTGCTGCATGCCCTCGGTAATCGCCTGCATCACTTCGGGATTGCGGTGACCCAGATTGTAGGTGCCACCGTTGAGGTGCAGATCGATCAGGCGGCGTCCGCCCATATCCCACAGGAAGTACCCTTCCCTGCGGTCGATCACGAGATCGACTCCCGTGTCGGTCCAGAACTGTGTCTTGTCTGGATTCCAGAACGTTTTCGCCTTCTCCAGCACTTCGGCTTTGGATTCGAACGTGAACGTGCCGTAGTCGTACATGCGGCTCCCTTGAGTAGCTACCCGGTAGCTGTGATGGGCCTCACCGTAAACGGTCGCAACCATTTATGTCAATGGTTGCAGAAAGTCCTTGCCAATCAATTTTGGTAGTGCCAATATACGTAAGTCTCGACTGTGGCCCGGGCCACATCAGGCATCCAACTGTTACCTGGAAGGTGCCCCGATAGATGACCGATCAAGCTGTCGCTGGGAGCGAAGACACAGCTCACGACGTACAAAGACTCAAACGCAACGCCGTCGGCACGGTCGGCGTCATCTTCATGGCGGTGGCGACCGCCGCTCCGATCACGGCAATGGTCGGTAACGTCCCTATCGCTGTCGGCTCGGGAAATGGTTCGCACGCGCCCGCCGGCTACATCGTCGCGACCGTCGTCCTCGGCCTCTTCGCGGTGGGCTACGCGACCATGGCCAAGCACATCACCACCACCGGTGCCTTCTACGGCTATATCTCCCACGGCCTCGGCCGCATCGCCGGGATGGCCAGTGGCGGACTGATCACCATGGCCTATGTGGTGTTTGAGGCCTCGTTGATCGGGATCTTCTCGTTCTTCTTCCAGAACCTCATGCAGACCCAACTGGGCATCCACATCCATTGGGTGATCCCGGCGCTGCTGATGCTGGTGACCAACGCGGTCCTGACCTACTTCGACGTCAATCTGACTGCGAAGGTGCTCGGCGTGTTCCTGGTGACCGAGATCGTCATGCTCGCACTCGGCGCGCTGGCGGTACTGGTCAAGGGTGGTGGTCCGCAGGGCTTCGCGGTCGCCGAGACCCTCAACCCGATCGGGGCGTTCACCCCGGCCGCCGGAATCGCCGGTGCCAGCGCAGGATTGGGTCTGTTCTTTGCCTTCTGGTCGTGGGTCGGCTTCGAATCGACCGCCATGTACGGCGAGGAGTCGCGCAACCCGAAGAAGATCATCCCCCGGGCCACCATGCTGAGCGTCCTCGGCGTCGGCCTGTTCTACGTGTTCGTGTCCTGGATGGCGATCGCCGGCACCGGACCGCAGCGCGCGGTGGAGCTCGCGCAGGATTCCGCGACGTCTTCGGAGATCTTCTTCGGCCCGGTGCGCAGCACCTACGGCGAGTGGGCGATCACGGTCTTCAACATCCTGCTGGTCACCGGTTCGTTCGCCTGCGGCATGGCGTTCCACAACTGCGCCTCGCGCTACCTCTACGCACTGGGCCGGGAAGGCCTGTCCAAGAACCTGCAGAAGACCATCGGCTCAACGCATCCCACCCACGGGTCTCCGCACATCGCCTCATTCGTGCAGAGCGGTATCACCCTGGTGATCATCCTGTCGTTCCTGTTCGCCGGGATGGACCCGTACGTGCACATGTACACACTGCTGGCAATCCTCGGCACCATGGCGATCCTGATCGTGCAGTCGCTGTGCGCCTTCTCGGTGATCAGCTACTTCCACATCCGCAAGAACCATCCGGTGTCCAAGCACTGGTTCAAGACGCTCATCGCCCCCGGCCTCGGCGGAATCGGCATGCTCTACGTCGTGTATCTGCTGTGGGAACACAAGGACGCTGCCGCGGGCACCGCATCCGGCACGCTGTTGTTCAAGCTGACCCCGTGGATCGTGGTCGGGGTGTTCGTGTTCGGCGCGGCCATGGCGACCTACTTCAAGCTGCGCGATCCGCGCCGCTACGATTTGATCGGCCGGATCGTGTTCGAGGACAACGTTGTTCGAGACTGAACTGTTCGAGGCGGAAGTCTTCCGCGACTGGAACACCGACCTGGCGGGTAGATGGACTCCTTCGAACGTCTCCTGCTGAAGTTCGTCCTCGCGTGGGCTCCCTACGGGGGTCCGCGCGAGGACGACGTCTGGCTTGAGTTCGGGATGACCGCTGAGCAGTTGTGTGCCCGGTTCGTCAGGATCGTCTCCGGTCAGGTGTCCAGGGCCAGGTCGCTGTCGGCCGACGACCGCTGCCTACTGGAACGTGCCTGCCGGTACCTGCGTCACCAGCGTGAATCAGGCAAACGCCGCGCGTAGATTCGCGCACTGGCTGGCCAGGAAGGCCTGGGCCACAGGTGTTTTCGCGGCGATCTGGTCGAACCCGTGGAAGGCCCCGTAGACCTCTTCGACCTGGCATTCGACCCCGGCGGCCCGCAGGCGCTCGGCGTAGGCCATGTCCTCGTCGTGGAACAGGTCCAGCGTCCCCACGCCGATCCAGGCCGGCGGCAACCCGGCCAGATCGTCACGGCGTCCCGGTACCGCGGTCATCGGATCGGCACCACCGAGGTAGGCCGACCAGCCGAATTTGTTGCTGCCCTGCGTCCACAGCCGGTGGCCGGGATTCTCCAGCTCCGGGCCCACCGAGCGGTCGTCGAGCATCGGGTACACGAGTATCTGTGCGGCGAGGGAAACCTCGCCGCGGTCACGGGCGAGCAGCGCCAGGGCGGCAGCCAGTCCGCCGCCTGCGCTGGCGCCGGCGACCGCGACCCGTGACGCGTCGACCGCGGGAAGCGCGGCGAGCCATTTCAGTGCCTCGTAGCAGTCCTCCAACCCGGCCGGGTAGGGGTTCTGCGGCGCCAGGCGGTACTTGACCGCCGCTACCGTGATGCCGAGTTCCCTGGCAAAGCGCCGGCACAGGGCGTCGTCCTGCGCCGGGCTGCCCAGTACGTAGCCACCGCCGTGGATCCACAGCAGCGCGGGCGTCGGTTCGGTGATCCCGGTCGGCCGGATCAACCGCACCCCGACACCGGAGCTCAAGGTGAGCACCTCGACGTCCTCGGGCGTCTGCCGGTTCTGAAGCCCGGTCAACCGCTGAAGCAACGGCAGCGAACGCCTGGTCACCAGCTGACGTGGGATGAAGCGGGCGATGCGTTCGAGGTCCGGGTGGAAACCAGTGGCGGTCGTCACCCCACAGTTCTACCCGGTGATCTCGGTCGTGTGAAAAAGATGCCGCGAGACGCTGGTAAGACGTCGACATTGGCGGACACTAACGTCGTGAAGGCTTCAGTCGACGGTCGTGGAGGAGTACGGGGTGAACCCCGGGGTGGATGAGGTGTCCCGTGAGTGGCTGAGGCTGCTCGACGGGTCTCCTGCCGAGCGGGCAGCCGGCGTGGAGCGGCTGCACGCGCTGCTGGTGCGGATCGCTCGTCGCGAGGTGCACCGCAGGCAGACACCGATCCGCGGAGCCGAGCTCGATGACCTCGCGCAGCAGGCCGCCACGGACGCCACCTTGGCGATTCTGGGCAAGCTGCCGACATTCCGAGGGGAGAGTCGGTTCACCACCTGGGCATACAAGTTCGTGATGTTGGAGGTCTCCAGCAAGCTCGGCCGACACCATTGGCGTAATCCGCCCGTCGCGCTGGGACAGCAAGACTGGGACCGGTTGCCGGCCGGCGCGGGGATGGACCCCAGTGCGCAGGCCGAAGCCGCCGAACTAGTCGCGGCGGTGCGAGTGGCGGTCGAGACGATGCTCACCGAACGTCAGCGGCTGGTGTTCGTCGACATCGTGCTTCACGGCGTGCCGCTCGATGCGCTTGCGCACAAACTGGGAATCAGCCGCGGCGCGGTCTACAAGACGGTGTGGGATGCGCGGCGAAAGATCCGCGCCTACCTGGTGACCAACAATTATGTGAACGTCGACGTTGTATTGGATGCCCCATGACCGAATGGACGCGGCTGCAACAGTTCCTCGCGACGGATCCGCGCGACATCGGATGCGACGAGGCGACGGACCTGCTGCACATCTACGCCGAACTGGCACCCGCCGAGCGGGCCGCCCGCTATCCTGGCGTGCTGGCGCACCTTCAGGCCTGCACGCCGTGCGGTGAGGACTTCGACGGCTTACTGGCAGCGCTGGCCGCGGAGCCCACCGAGGACTGATCGGGCGAAATTTCCGCGGCCGCACAGGTAAGACATCGACTGGTGCCGACGCTCATGATCGTGAACCTCAAGAAGCAGTACGACTTCATCGTGTGCGGGTCCGGTTCGTCGGGGTCCGTGGTGGCCCGGCGTCTCGCCGAGAATTCCGAGGTCAGCGTGTTGCTGCTGGAAGCCGGCGGTCTCGACGACGCACCGGCCGTGCAACGGGCGGACCGGTGGCCGCAGAACCTTGACACCGAACGGGACTGGCAGTTTTCGGCCGAGGCCAATCCGCACCTCAACGGCCGGGCGATCCCGATGAATATGGGCAAGGTGCTCGGCGGCGGCTCAAGCATCAACGTGATGATGTGGTCGCGCGGTCACCGGGACGACTGGGATTTCTTCGCCGCCGAAGCCGGTGACCCGGCCTGGGGGTACGAGTCCGTGCTCGACATCTATCGGCGTATCGAAGACTGGCAGGGTGTCCCGGACCCGGACTATCGCGGCACCGGGGGCAATGTGTTCGTCCAGCCCGCACCCGATCCCAATCCGATCGCGCCTGCGGCCGTCGCTGCCGCAGCCACGGCGGGCATACCCACCTACGAGCACCCCAACGGCGCCATGATGGAGACGGCGGGCGGTGCCGCGCTCAGTGACATCCGGGTGCGCGACGGCGTGCGACAGTCGGTGTTCCGCTCCTACCTTCATCCCTATCTGGGCCGGCCCAACCTCACTGTGCTCACCGATGCCCTGGTGACCCGGGTGACGCTGGACGGCTCGCGGGCAACCGGGGTCGAGTTCGTCTGCGCGGGCAGTACACACCGGGTCGCCGCCGCGGCGGAGGTGGTCCTGAGCCTGGGCGCCATCAACACACCGAAAGTGTTGATGCTCTCCGGGATTGGCGATGCCGCCGAACTCAACCGGCATGGCATCGCCACCGCGTCACACCTGCCCGGCGTTGGCCGAAACTTGCAGGACCATCCCGGATTCGGCTGCGTGTGGGAGTACCGGACCCCGTTGGCCGCCCGTAACACCGCGTCCGAAGCCACCTACTTCACCAAGAGCGATTCCCGTCTGGGCGCTCCGGACCTGCAAACCTGCCAGATCGAACTGCCGCTGCCGAGCGTCGAGAACGCCGCTCGATTCGGTGTGCCGCAGGCTGGTTGGACGTTGTTCGTCGGACTCGTACGTCCGGCCAGCCGCGGCAGCGTGCAGTTGACCGGAGCCGATCCGGCCGACCCCGTGCGCATCGACCCCAACATGCTCTCCGACCCCGCTGACCTGGTGGCTGCCGTGGCCGGGGTCGAACTGTGTCGCGAGATCGGCAACGCCGCACCACTGGCTCCCTACACCCGACGAGAAGTCATGCCGGGCAACCTCAGCCGTCGCGAGCTCGAGACTTTCGTGCGCGATGCCGCCTGCACCTATTGGCACCAGAGCTGCACCGCGAAAATGGGGCGCGACGAGATGTCGGTCGTGGACGGCGATCTCCGGGTGTACGGCGTCGAACGCCTCCGCATCGCCGACGCCTCGATCATGCCCCGCGTCACGACCGGCAATACGATGGCGCCGTGCGTCGTCATCGGGGAACGTGCCGCGCAACTGCTCAACGACGCCTATGCGTGAGTGTGCCGGTTCGTCAGGACTTGTTGAGCACGATGAACAACGCGGCGATCAGGTTGTCGCGGGTCACGATGTAGTTGGTGAGAATCAACTCCTCGGGCAGGTTCGTTTTGTCGTAGTCGCCGTCGTAGCGGGCACGCAGCACCGTCACCCCGGACCGTTCCACCACCTCGACGACCCGCATGGTGACTCTGTCACCGACGATCTCGTCGCGCACCCAGGTACGGATGGCGTCGGGTGTGGTGAACTCACGCTGGTTATCGTGGACCAGTGCGTCAGGGGTGAAAGCGGCCAGTACCGCCTCGACATCGAAAGAATTGACGGCGTCGACGTAACGGCGCGCCGCGGCGGGTACTTGAGACATCTGTTCAATGGACATGCCGACAGCGTCGACCCGTCGGTAGGCGGAGGGTCAAGGCCGAGATCGAACCTTGAGTCTCCCCTTGGGGGAGCCTTCACACTGACCTCATGACGATCGATCTGTCCATCGGCGATTTCTCCCGAATGACGCAGCTGTCGGTCAAGACGCTGCGGCACTATCACGAGGTCGGCCTGCTCGAGCCGGACCGTATCGATTCGAGCACCGGGTACCGGTACTACGCCGCCGACCAGGTGCCGACGGCCCAGGTCGTGCGCCGGCTGCGTCAGCTGGGCATGCCCATCGCCGATGTGCGAGCGGTGCTGACGTCCGCCCCCGCCGACCGCAACAGGCTGATCAGCGGTCATCTGCAACGGTTGGAGGACCAACTCGCCGAGACCCGCAGCGCCGTAGAATCCCTGCGCGCGATCCTCGAACGCCCCGTGGGGAATTCAGCAGCTGCGACGATCGAGCACATCAGCGTCGCGGCGACCGCGGCCGCTGCGATCACCGCGACCGTCGACCGCGACGATCTGTTGCCCTGGTGGCACGGTGCGATGGGCGAACTGCGGGCCACGGTCGCCGCCGATACCGGCTCGAGGGCCATCGGTGCGCCCGCGGCGCTGTTCGACTTCGACATCTTCGCCCACGATCACGGCACCGCGACCGTGTTCATTCCGGTCGAACGCGGTGTGCGGCCGGCCGGGCGCGTACAGGACGTCGTCATCCCGGCGGCCGAGCTCGCGGTCCTTCGTCACCGCGGATCGCATGACGATGTCGACCTGGTCTACAGCGCTCTCGGCGAGTACGCGAACCGCCACGAGATCAGTGTCGAGGGCCCGCTGCGTGAGTACTACGAGCGATTTACTTGGGACACAGACGATTCCACGGAGTGGTTGACCACATTGTGCTGGCCGGTTTTTCGGGCTGACGCATGAGCGCGTTGCAGGGGCGGCGCGCGGTGGTCACCGGCGGCACCAAGGGCGCGGGTGCGGCCATCGTCGCGCGGCTGCGGTCCGCCGGCGCACACGTGACCGCGGTGGCCCGTCACCACGGTGACGGCGTCCTGACAGCAGATGATTTCGTCGCCGCGGACCTCACCTCGGTGATCGATGTCGCCGATCTGGCCTCTCATATTCGCCGGAACGGCGGCGCCCAGATCCTGGTGCACACAGCGGGCGGCTCCGGGGCGCCACCCGGAGGTTTCGCGGCGCTGAGCGATCAGGACTGGGCCGACGAGCTCAACCTGAACCTGTTGGCGGCGGTTCGGCTCGACCGGGCACTGCTGCCGATGATGATCGAAGCCGCCACGGGCGCGGTGGTGCATATCGGGTCGATTCAGAGTCGGATGCCGCTGTATGACGGCACCCTGGGGTATGCCGCGGCAAAGGCTGCCCTGCGGGCCTACAGCAAGGGACTGGCCAATGAGTTGGCGCCCAAGGGCATTCGGGTCAACACCGTATCCCCGGGCTTCATTCAGACCACGGCAGCCGAGGCGTTGATCGATCGTATCGCCGCAGCCGCCGACGGATCCCGTGAGGAGGCACTCGAATCGTTGATGTCCGCGCTCGGTGGCATCCCGCTGGGGAGGCCGGCCCAGCCTGCCGAAGTCGCCGAGGTGGTCGGGTTCCTGGTGTCCGACGCCGCATCCTCGATCGTGGGTGCCGATGTGGTGGTCGACGGCGGCACGGTGCCGACGGTGTAGGCCCGGCGGCTACTTCAGCAGCGGATCGCGGGGCAGGCCCAGGATCCGCTCGGCAATGGTGTTGCGGGTGATCTCGGAGGTCCCTCCCGCGATGGTCATGGCCCGGTTGCCCAGGTAGGCCCGGCTCAGCTTCGGCGTCTGTCCGGTGACCCCGGCCGAGCCGACCAGATCCATGCCCAGCTCCGTCAGATGCTGAGAATGCTCGGCGACCAGCAGCTTGGTGACGTTGCCCTCGGGTCCGGGCTCGGTGCCTGCGATGGCGCGGCTGACCCGGCGCAGGTTCAGCAGCCGCAGGGTGTGGCCCACGGCGATCATCTCACCGGCGCGGCGTACGTAGCGGGCCCCGTCGGGATCGGCGTCGATCAGAGCCACCAGTTCGTCGGCGTCGAATCCCGTCGGAGCGGCCGAACCGCCGCCGATGGAGATGCGCTCATTGCCCAGGGTGGCGCGAGCGACCAGCCAGCCCTTGTTCACATCGCCGACCACATCGGTGTCCGGGACGAACACATCGTCGAAGAACACCTCGTTGAAGTGGGCGTCGCCGGTCAGCCCGCGCAACGGATTCACCGTCACCCCAGGGGCTTTCATATCGATCGCCATCATGGTGACACCGGCGTGCTTGGGGGCGTCGGGGTCGGTGCGCACCGTGGCCAGGCCCCACTGGCAGTGCTGGGCCAGGCTGGTCCACACCTTCTGGCCGGTGACCCGCCAGCCGCCGTCGACCTTCTTGGCCGCGGTGCGAACCGCGGCCGCATCCGAGCCGGCGCCCGGCTCGGAGAACAGCTGGCACCACATGACCTGCCCGCGCAGCACGGGCTCCACCCAGCGTTCGCGCTGATCTTCGGTGCCGGCCTGGGCGATGGTCAGGGTCACCCAACCGGTGATACCCATGTCTGCCCGCTCGACGTCGGTGAACTCCTCCTCGATCACCAACTGCTCCAACACATTCGCGGCCCGGCCCCATGGCTTGGGCCAGTGCGGCACCAGATAGCCGGAATCCACCAGGTAGTCGCGGCGCCTGTCCTCGGACAGTGCGTGCACCGCGGCCGCCGCGTCCCTGGCGTCCTGGCGGTACTGCTCGGCCTCGTCCGGTAGCGCGAACGACGCGCCGTGCGCCTGCCCGCTGCGTTGCCCGTCGACGACGTCGATCAGGGGATCGGCACCGTCGCCGAGCACCGCGGCCAGGGTCCGGGCCCGGCGCAGGTACAGGTGCGCGTCATGCTCCCAGGTGAAGGCGATGCCGCCGTGAAGCTGAACGTTGTTCTGCGCACAGAAGATCTGGGCCCGGATGGCGTGGGCGGCGGCCACCGCAGCGGCGAACCAGGCACCGTCGAGGTCGTCGGCGCGGGCAGCGTCCCACACCGCGGCGGTGGTCTGTTCGGCGTCGACGAGCATGTTGGCCGCGTGGTGCTTGACGGCCTGGAAGGTGCCGATGGTGCGACCGAACTGCTCGCGCACCTTGGCGTACTCGACCGCCATGTCCAGTGCGGCCCAGGACACGCCGACGGCCTCCGCCGAGCCGAGGATACGGAACACTGTGCGTGCCCCACGTGCGGCGCCGCGCAGGATGCGGCTCTCGTCGACCGTGACCGCGCGCAGATCCACGGCGCCGATGCTGCGGGTGGTGTCCAGGGAATCCTGTGCGGTGACGGTGATTCCGTCGGCCGTGGCCTCCAGGACGACGATGTCGTCGCCGGCAGCCAGCACGAGCACCTGCGCGTCGGGTGCGCCCAGTACCGCGCGTGCCTGCCCGCCGAGTAGGCCGTCGGCACCGATAGTCACCGAGCCGGCCAACCCGATGGCGCCCACAGCCGCGCCGCTGGCGAGGCCCGGAAGGAGTTCGGCCCGAACGGAATCCGGTGCGTAACGGTCGATGACCACCGCGGCGGAAACGGTCGGCAGGAAGGGGCCCGGGCACAGTTCGCGCCCGGCGGCCTCGGCTACCACCGCCAGTTCGGGCAGGCCGAACCCGGAGCCGCCGTACTCCTCGGAGATGGCCAGTCCGTTCCAGCCGAGTCCGGCGCCGGCTGACCAGAGCTCGTCGGGGTAGCTGCCGGCTTTCTCCAGGGTGGCGCGGGCGGCCGCGCGGCTGTCGAGCCGGTTCAACTGCCCGAGCGCGGCGTCGGCAAGGTCCTGGTGCTCTTCGGTGATGGCCAGCGCTGACTTAGTCATGGTTAGCGAAGCTAACGGGGGTTACGCGGAGAAGTCGACGTGATGCAGGTCACATTTGGACGTCGGGTGGACAAGTCGGCGAAGTTGTCGCCTGAGTCAATACGCTGCGGGGTACGCTCGCGCAATGACGGCACGACCGGATAACCGGTACCCCGCACCGACGCTCGCTGATCGAGCACGATGGTTGCTGCATGCCAAGCCCGCTGACCACATGCTGGCACTTAGCGTCGCAACGGCTTCGCTGCCAGTGGTGGGTAAGCACCTGGAACCGCTCGGCGCCCTCACCGCCATGAGCGTGTGGGGGTTCCGTCACCTCCCCGAGTTCGTCACCTCGTCGGCGAAGTCTTGGCTCGCGCCGGACAACAACGAGTTGCGGCAGACGGAGCGGGAGCAGACCAACGCGGTCGCCCAGGAGGCACTGCGCGGCGTGGTCTCGCCCGCTGACCTGGCCATCGACTGGCCGGCCCCGGACAGCGTGCCGCCGTTGTGGCACACCCTGGAGTACCGGCGCGACGTGTACCGGACCTCGGTGCGCTACGGCGACGACCCGGCCCAGCTGCTCGATGTGTGGCGGCCCGCTGAACTTCCCAGCTCTTCCCCCGCTCCTGTGCTGCTGTTCGTGCCGGGCGGTGCGTGGGTGCACGGCGGCCGGATCCTTCAGGGCTATGCGTTGTTGTCACACCTGGCCCAGCAGGGTTGGGTGTGTCTGTCGATCGACTACCGGGTGGCCCCGCACCACCGTTGGCCGCGGCACCTCGATGACGTGAAGGCTGCGATCGCCTGGGCCCGAGCCAATGTCGACAAGTTCGGTGGTGACCGCAATTTCGTCGCTGTCGCGGGCTGCTCGGCCGGCGGTCACCTGGCCGCGCTGGCCGGGCTCACTCCCAACCGCCCCGACATGCAGGGTGATCTGCCAGAGGGGTCCGACACCAGCGTCGACGCAGTGGTGGGCATCTACGGGCGCTACGACTGGGAGGACCGCTCCACTGAGGAGCGGGTCCGGTTCATCGACTTTTTGGAACGGATCGTGGTGGGCCGCAAGCTCGATCGCCATCCGGAGATCTTCCGACAGGCCTCACCGATCGCGCAGATCCATCCCGACGCGCCGCCGTTCCTGGTCATCCACGGCACCGGCGACAGTGTCATCCCGGTGGCGCAGGCCCGCAGCTTCGTCGACAAGCTCAAGGCTGTGTCGCGGGCGGTGGTCAGCTACATCGAGTTGCCCGGCGCCGGACATGCGTTCGATATGACCGACGGGGCCAGAACAGGGGCAATGGCCACGGCAATTGGTCTGTTCCTCAACCAGATTCACCGAAACCGGGCGATGGACGAGGCTAAAGCGGTCATATAGGCGTTTCCACACCTGGGGAGGGATACCGTGAAGCGGTTGAGTGGGTGGGACGCGTTCCTGCTGTATACAGAGACGCCCAACGTGCACATGCACACGTTGAAGATCGCGGTCATCGCGCTCGAAGACATGGGTGAGCGGACTTTCGGGATCGACGAGTTCCGGGAGGTGATCCGCGGGCGGTTGCACAAGCTCGACCCGTTCCGCTACCAACTCGTCGACATCCCGTTCAAGTTCCACCACCCGATGTGGCGGGAGAACTGCGACGTCGACCTGGAGTACCACGTCCGGCCCTGGCGGGTCCGTGCGCCGGGCGGGCGCCGCGAACTGGACGAGGCCATCGGCGAGATCGGCAGCACCTCGCTGGACCGCAGCCGGCCGCTGTGGGAGATGTACTTCGTCGAAGGTCTGGCGGACGGGCGCATTGCGGTGGTCGGCAAGATCCACCACGCACTGGCCGACGGGGTCGCCTCGGCGAATCTGTTGGCCCGCGGGATGGACCTGCAGGACGGGCCGGAGCGCGATGACGACTCATATGCCACCGATCCCGCGCCCACCAAGAACGAACTGGTGCGCTCGGCGTTTGCCGATCACATGCGGCAGCTCGGCCGGTTGCCCGGGACCATGCGTTACACGGCCCAGGGGTTGGGCCGGGTTCGACGCAGCAGTCGCAAGCTGTCGCCCGAGCTGACCCGCCCATTCACCCCGCCGCCCAGCTTCATGAACCACATCCTCGACGAAAAGCGCCTGTTCGCCACTGCCACACTGGCATTGGCAGACGTCAAGGAGACGAGCAAGAAGCTCGGGGTGACGATCAACGATCTGGTGCTGGCCATGTCGTCGGGTGCGCTACGTGCGTTGTCCCTGAAGTACGACGGCCAGGCCGACCACCCGTTGCTGGCCTCGGTGCCGATGAGCTTCGACTTCTCGCCGGATCGCATCTCGGGCAACCGTTTCAGCGGTGTCTTGGTGGCGTTGCCGGTGGATGTCGCCGATACGGCCGAGCGCGTACAACGCGCGCATGACGCGGCCGCCCTGGCCAAGGAAAGTCATCAACTGATCGGTCCGGAACTGATCGCGCGCTGGGCCGCATACATGCCGCCGGCCCCGGTCGAGGCCGCGTTCAAGTGGCTGTCCCATCAGGACGGCCAGAACAAGGTGCTCAACCTCAACATCTCTAATGTGCCGGGACCTCGGGAGCGCGGCAAGGTCGGCGGTGCCACCGTCACCGAGATCTATTCGGTGGGGCCGATCACGACCGGCAGCGGGCTCAACATCACTGTGTGGAGCTATGTCGACCAGCTCAACATCTCGGTGCTGTCCGACGATGCCACGGTCGATGATCCGCACGAGGTCACCGATGGAATGGTCGAGGAGTTCCGCGAAATCCGCAGGGTCGCAGGACTTTCGGACAAGTTGACGGTGGTCGAGTCGGCAATGCCGCAGTAGCTTCTGCACCGCGAGCGTGCGTGTTTGTCTGCCGACACGCCCTGCAGCAGCGACAGTTGCCGCACCCTCGCGCATTCGCAGATCGGCCGGGGTGCCGGATAAGCCGGCCAAAGGAAAGGATTCCACCCATGGACATCGGGGACTCGAGCTCCGGCGATCTCGCCGAGCTGCAGGAGGAGATCAGGCTTCGACTGATCGCCGGGTTCTGGGACTACCGCGACTTGCTGGACTGGGTGTCCGATTCCGAAGTGCTGCAGCCTGACGACGCGGCGCTCCTGGTGGGATCGATGTGGGATGAGCGGGTGGCCGAGCAGGCCGCCTGGCTCGACACCGGTGATTACGGACGGCTGAAGGACGCGTTCACTCAGCTGGAATCGGAGGGCATCCTCGGTCGGATGTGCTTCTCCTGTTGCATGACCTGTGGCACCAGCGAGATCGATGACGAGCGCACCCTCAATCCGAATCCGCCGGACTGGTATCGCTACCGCGAGTGGGCCTACACCTTCTTCCACGAGCAAGATGCACTGCGGCTCGGTGAATACCCGCCGCAATTGGCATTGGGATACAGCTCTTTTCGTGCGCATCCCGACTTGCCGGAGGCATTGGTCCAGGCATCCTACGACGGCGACGAAGCGGCGACCGAGGAGGTAAAGGACCGCACCGACACCATGGTGGGGCAGCGAATCGTCGCAGTGGCCGAGAGTTTCGGTCTGACTACGTACTGGTCGGGGTCACGCCGCGAACGCATCGAAGTGGAGATCAAGGAGTGGCGCAAGCCGCTGTCACCCCGCGCGGCCGACGTGTCGCAGGAGCCGAACCGGAGCTGGGCGGCGCCGGTGCGGTGGCTGGGCAGTCTGTTGAAACCGCGTGGCGACAGTTTCTAGGGCCGAGGGCGCCCATCAGAGGTAGTATTTCTACAAATAAATCTTGGAGAAACTCCTCGGGAGGTTGCCGTGCGCGTCGAAGTCGACCTGGACCGTTGTGAAGGCAATGCGATCTGCGAGAAACTCGCGCCGCAGCTGTTTGAACTCGACGAGGACGACTACTCGGTCGTGAAGCTCGATCCGGTGCCGGCCGAGTTGGAAGCACTCGCCGCTCGTGCGATAGAGGAATGCCCGCGCGCGGCACTGCGGCGCGGCTGACCGGGTCCTCTATCTGCCTGTCGGTCAAATGGTCGATCCGCCTGCGCATCTCGAGTGAACTGGCTAGCCTCCGTGGCATGCCTGCCGCCGACATTGCTGACTTCATCGTCGTCGGTGCGGGTTCGGCCGGATCGATCGTGGCATCCCGGCTGGCGTCGGCAGGTGCCGATGTGGTGCTGATCGAGGCCGGCGGCACGGATCACCGGCCCGACGTCCGCGTACCGACCGGGATTGCCTCGCTCTACATGACGGCGAACTGGAAACACCAGTGCGCACCCGACCCGAGCAAGGGCGACATCGCCGAGCACTTCCCCGGTGGCCGCATCATCGGCGGCAGCGGGTCGATCAACGCCATGGTCTACGTGCGTGGACGCGCTGCCGACTACGACGGTTGGTCCGAGGCTGGATGCGCGGGTTGGTCGTTCGATGAGGTTCTGCCGCATTTCAAGGCGATCGAGAACTGGGTCGGCGGCGGTGACGAGTATCGCGGCGACGCCGGCCCGATTCCGGTGTCGTGGTGTGGGCACCACCATGCGGTTGACGAGGCGTTCATCGCTGCCGCCGCCGAGGCCGGACATGACCTCAACCCGGACCAGAACGGCCGGTCACAACTGGGCGTGTCCCGAACCCAGGTCAACCAGCGCCGGGGCCTGCGGGTCTCCTCGGCACGTGGCTTCCTCCGATCGCTGCCCCGAGATCGACGGCCGCGGCTGCTCGCCAGGACGACGGTGTCACGGGTACTCATCGAGAACGGTCGAGCCGTCGGCGTCGAGTGCGGGGGTCGCAAACTTCTTGCCCGCCAAGAGGTTATCTTGAGCGCGGGCGCCATCGGCTCGCCGGCGCTGCTGTTGCACTCGGGTATCGGGCCGGCAGGCGCCGTACTCGACCTTCCCGGCGTCGGCGAGAACTTCCAGGACCACCTGGTCGGCACTCAGTTCTGGGAATCGAAGGTGCCCACCGCAAATACGCTCGGCCCGATCGGGGCGCTGAGGGGTGTCGGCTCACTGCTGCTCGGCGGCACCGGCATACTCACCATGGCGCCGTTCGAAGCCCAGATTTTCACCGACGATTTCCAAATCGCGGTCAGTCCCATACATTACGAGCTCGACGGGAGCACGGGCCGCACGGCCATCGAGCGCATCGACGGGTTCACCGTCTATACCGTGCTCATGCATCCGGAGACCCGGGGCCGGGTCGGACTGCGCGACGGGAAGGCCCGGATCGAATTCGAGCGGTTGGGCGCCGGGGACGACATCGATCGGCTGCGCAAGGGGATGAGCCATGCCCGCGATGTCGTGGAGGGAACCTCGGCGATGAAAGGCATTGCGGGCGCGTACCTGAACACCGGCGATCAGGATCACGCATGGCTGGCCCGCCGGGAGACCAGCATCGGCCACGCGGTCGGCACGTGCCGTATGGGTACCGATGACGCGTCGGTCGTGGACCCCGAGTTGCGCGTGCACGGCATCGACGGGCTCCGCGTCATCGACGCATCGGTCATGCCGACACTGACCTCGGGCAACACCAACGCGCCCACCATGATGATCGCTCACCGCGCCGCCGATCTCGTGTTGCAGAGCGTCTGAGACGCCTTACTCCGGAGCGCGACCCGGTTCACCGGCCCGGGGCTGCGGCGAGCAGAAACTCGGCCAGCTTGGCACTGGCGGGCCCGAGCCGCGACTGATCGGCCGACGCGAGGTAGATGTCCCACATGATTGCTGGTCGTATCTCGATGGCCCGCAGGTCCGGGTAGCAGGCAGCCTCACTGGCGGGCATGACGATGGTGCCGAGGCCATGTTGGACCAGACGGCCGGCAATCGCATATTCGAGTGCCACTTCGTGCGAGACCCGCGCAGCCACTCCGGCGGCCGTGAACGCGGCGTCGACAAGACGTCTGAGCCCGAACTCGCGCGGAAAACCGATCAGATCCTCGTCGCAGAGCTCGGTGACTTCGACGTGAGTACGGTGCGCAAGCGGATGATCGGTTCGGCAGACGAACACCATGGGCTCCTGGCACAGCAACTGCATCTGAACACGGGCGGGGAAACGATCGGGGGCTGACACGAGGGCCAGGTCGAGCGACCCGTCGGTGATCGCCGAAAGATAGGCTATGGAGCCAATTTGGCTCTGACGCAACCGGATACGGACGAGCGGGTATTCGCGGTGAAAGTCACCGAGCATCTTGGGCACGTCGAGCGTGCCGAAGGAGATCAGCGACCCGAGGTCGACTGTTCCGGTCAGTTCCCCTTGGTACGCACTCACCGCATCTTTCGCCAGACGGGCGGCCTGGACCACCTGGCGGGCATGCTCCCGAAACAACTCGCCCGCGGGCGTGATCCGGATCGATCGCGGCGCAGTTGGCGCACGCATGCGGGGTCCGGGTGATCGGTACTGGCCGGCCCACGCATCGGCGCGCCGCGCTCGACCTGGGGGTCGATGTGTTCGTGGATCTCGAAGGTGGATGGGTCGAGGCGGTCGGCCAGGTAGATGTGGTCTTCGATGTGCTCGGTGGCGAGATCCTGGATTGCTCGACGCAATTGGTGCGCGCGGGCGGCACCTTGGTCACCATCGCCGAGCCGCCCCGAGTTCAGCCGGCGGATGCGCGTGCGGCCTTCTTCGTCGTCGAACCCGACCGGGCGAAACTTGCCGTGCTGGAGCGCAGGCTCCGCAAGGGCAAACTGCGGTCGATCGTCGGAGCGGTACTTCCGCTCTCGGATGCGGTGTCGGCGTTCAACCCGGCGAAACGCGTCGCGGGCAAGACGATCATCCGGGTGGTCGAGGGCAGCTGAAGCCGCGCACCGCGAGCGTGCGCACAATGCGGCCGTTTCGAGGCGTGTCGGGCGACAAACACGCACGCTCGCGGTACCCAGGGAGCTACTGAATCGGTTCGTCGCCGAGCACCGTGGTGCGCAGCATGTGCCGGGGAGAGTTGGGCTCATACGGTGCCGCGCGGTGCAGGACGCCCTGGTTGTCCCAGATGACGGTGTCGCCGACCGACCACTTGTGGCTGTACACCTTGTCGGCGGTGGTGGCGTGGGCGAGGAGTTCGGCGAGCAGGGCCCGACCTTCGTCGCGATCCATGCCGACGATGTAGTCCGCCGAAGCGCCCAGTACCAACGACTTTCGCCCGTTGCGATGCGTCCACACCAGCGGGTTCTCGTGGGTCGGCCGGGCCTTCCAACGGCTCAGCTGGTCTGCGGTCGGATCCGCATAAACCCGTCGCTGCGAGGCTTCCAGGGAATGGACCACCCGCAGCGCGCGGTAGCGCTCCTTCTCGGCCTCATCGAGTGAGTCGTAGGCGGCGTAGGTGTTGGCGAACTCGGTCTCGCCGCCCCGCGCTGCGACTTCCAGGGCGGACAGCACCGTGGCCTTTTGCGGGCATTCGTCGTGCATGGGAGTGCAGCCGTCGATATGCCAGTCGAAGGTGGCCTTGAGGTATTCGGCGGCCTTGTTCTTCGCCTTGTCCAAGGTGATCGGGTAGATGCCCGACACCGGGTGGTGGCCGTCGGCCGAGCGGTCGATCTCACCCAGGCGCAGCGAGAAGGCCACTTGGGCTTCGGGATCCAGGTGCAGGCCGTGAAACACCAGCACCCCGTTGTCCTCGAGGGCGTCCAGCACGGCGGCCCCCAGGCTGTCGTCGGTGCCCAGGCGTCCCGGGTCGACGCCGACAACCTCGGCGCCCACCGAAGCGGTCAGCTTGTTGATGGTCAGCACACTCATCGGTGCGTCCTCTCGGTGTTCAGTAGTGGTGACGGTGGCGGTTACGGCCGCGGTTCTCCGGTGCGGATCATGACGGCATCGGCGGAGTCGGTCGGGGCCGGTTGGTGCATGATCTCCACCGACATGGCGACCATGATCAGCGAATAGATCAGGTGCAGCAGGTTGAGCGCATCGTCGGGGATGTCGTCGAGCGGAAACTTGTCGCAGTACTCGATGGCCTCTTCGACGCGCGGGAAGAAGGCGTCGTAGAACTGGTGCATCTCCGGCATGGTGCTGGCCAGCCGTCGCTCCCAACGTTCGGTCTCCGTTGGCAGACACCAGATGTCGGTGTAGGGCTCCAACTCGGCGAAGGCACTGGGCAGTCGGGACGAGGTCATCGTCACACTCCTGCCGGCGCGCGGTCGCGCTGATAGGCCTCGACCCAGTCGACCGCCATCTTGTGCAGGTGGCGCACCAGGATCTCCTGGTCGCTGAGCGGGTAGTCGTCGATGACGTCGTACTCGAGGGCTGCCTGCGTGCCACCGAGCATGCCGGCGTCCTGCAGGGCGAATTCCTTGAGCACCACCGCGGCCACCTCGTGCTCGACGCGTTCCCGCACGGTGCGGGCCGGATGGAAATAGGTGAACGCTTCAAAGCGGTGGGTGTTGTGCGAGGTCGGCCAGTAGCGGTAGAGCAGGTACCAGCCGCCGTAGATCAGGATCTCCAGGTTGGGGAAGATCTGGAAGTTGCTGATACCCCACGGCTCGATGTCGCCCGGGTTGAGTCCGTGCATCGGTAATTCGCCGATGTCGGGGGTCCGCCACGGACCCACCAGGCCGCTTTGGGTGGCGCGCTCGATCGGGTACATGTACTCGGGCGCCAACAGCCAGCGGCGGGTGCCGGCCGTCGAGACGAGGCGATGCGGACCGTCGAGTTGAAAGTGTCCACAGGTGAAGCCGGCGTTGGGATCCCGTACCTCGGGCGGCACCTGCTGGGTGTGCAGCGACGGTACGTGGTAGTACTCCTGGAAGGCGTCGGCGAAGATTTTCCAGTTGCTGTTGTTGTGCGCCACCCAGTCGTATCGCTCGGTGAGTTTGCCGAAGGGGTAGTCGTCGAGGGCGGTGACCATGGGCCCGAGGAACTCGCGCAGGCTCTGGCGCGGTTCGCTGTCGAAGTTGACGAACACGAAGCCGGCCCACACATCGCAGTGCACCGGCGCCAGACCGTAATCCGCGGTGTCGAGACCGGCGAAGCGGTCCGCATCTGGCAGGGATATCAGGTTGCCGTCGAGACCGTAGCGCCATCCGCAGCGTCGGCACTCGAATTCACTGCCGGTGCTGCGTAATTCGGTGGCGCGGAACTCTGCCGGTACCAGTGTGTGTCCGCGTCTGCGGCAGAGGTTGTGAAAAGCGCGGATACCGCCGTCATGGTCTCTCACCAGGAGCAGCGACGCATCGGCCGCCTCGATCTGGCGGGTGATGTAACTGCCGACGTCGGGAGTCTCCTCGATCCGGCTGATGTTGAGCCAGGCCCGCTTGAAGACGGCCTCCTTCTCCACGGCGTAGAACTCTTCGGAGATGGAGTCCCGGAACGGGATCGCCCCGGTACCCAGATCGGGGTAGTGCTCGGTCCAGGATCCCTCAGCCGGCTTGGGCCACTTGATTGCCATGTGAACCTCCGTGTCACTAGTGCGTTTTGGGACTGCTTGGGCGGCTGGAGGCCGCTACATCACTGCGCCGCCATTTACTCCGAGGGTTTGTCCGGTGATGAAGCCGGCCTCCTCGGAGCACAGGAACCCCACGGCGGCAGCGATATCCGCTCCGGTGCCGAGCCGGCCGAGCGGGATATTGGCGGCGATGGTCTCATTGGGCGGCAGGTAGCCCGCGGCTTGCGACTGGTGCTGCATGGGGGTCTCGATACCCGAAGGTGGGATGTTGTTGACCGTGATGCCGTGTGCGGCGTACTCGCGGGCCAGCGATTTGGTCAGGGTCAACAGGGCGCCTTTGGAGGCGGCGTAGTGGGCCGCGAACGGTGTACCGCGCTGGGCGCTCGATGAGGAGATCATCACGATGCGACCCCACCCGGCATCGACCATGTCCGGCAGGGCCACCTGACAGCAGCGGAACGTTCCGCTCAGGTTCACCTCGAGCATCTGTGCCCAGGACTCTTCGGCGATCTCGGCGAACGGTGCGTATCCGAACATCCCTGCGCTCGTCACCAAGATGCCGACCGGCCCGAGTTCACTGCGGACCTTTCCGAAGGCCTCTTCCACCGCGGTTCGGTTGGTGATGTCGACGCCGACCGCGAAGGCGGTGACGCCGTCCGATCGCAGATCATCGGTGACACGTTGAGCGGCATCGGCATTCACGTCGAGCACGGCGACCTGATGGCCGCGCCGGCCCAGCTCGTGGCACGTCGCTTCACCCATGCCCGATGCCCCGCCGGTCACCACGGCCACTCTGCTCATTCGTAAACCACCTTCACTGTGCGGCTGGTGGGCAGTGCCTGGCACGTCACCACCCAGCCTTCGGCAACTTCGTCGTCGTCGAGGGCATCGTTGTTGAGCATGCGTGCGCTGCCCTCGACCACCTGAGCCATACATGTTCCGCACGAACCGGTTTCGCAGGATGACGGAGCCTTCAGGCCGGCCAGTCGCGCGGTCTGCAGCAGGGTGTTGCCGGCGCGGTAGGGCGCGGTAACGGTGCTGCGGTCGAGTTCGATCGTCACCTCTTCGGTGACCACGGGTTCGGCAGGGTCGGGCGGCGGGATCGTAACGACGCTGAACCGTTCCAGATGCACCTGCTGCTTGGGGATCCCGGTGTCGAGCAGGACGCGCTCGACGGTGTCCATGAACGGTGCGGGACCGCAGACGTAGTAGTCGGTATGAGCGTGGGTGCCGCCGGCCTCGATGAAGTCGGCGATGCGTTGCGGCGACACGACGCCGTCGAGGTCATCGAGATGGTGGTGGACCTCGAGGCGCCCGCTGTGGGCGTCGGTGAGATCGGCCAATGCATCCCGGAAGATCACCGAGTCGAGATTGCGGTTGGCGTAGAACAGCCGGGCTTTACGGGTGGTGGCGGCCAATGCCGAATGCACCAGAGCGAACACCGGGGTGATGCCGCTGCCGCCGGCGAAGGTGACGACGTCGCGCTCGGTGTCGGTGAGGACGAAACGACCCTCGGGCGGCGCGACGTGGAGAGCGTCGTCGACGCTCGCCGTGTCGTTGATCCAGTTGGAGACCAGACCGTCGCGATCGCGCTTGACGGTGATTCGCAGATCGGACTCGACGGCCGGTGAGGAGGACATCGAATAGCAGCGACGATGTTCCGCACCGTCGATCGTCACCCGAACGGTAACGAATTGACCTGCCGCATAACGGAACCTGTCCCTGCTCGGCTCGGGGATGTCGAGCACCAGTGACACGGCGTCGGAGGCCTCCTGGATCACTTGTTTGACCCGCACGGGGGTGAACCCGTCGGCGTCGATCACGTCGGCGGGTTCCATGCGGGGCGTCGTCGATGTCTCCATCACGGCCAACAGTATCAAGTACTTGTCATTAATCTCAAGTGCTAGATATCGGCGACGGCGTGGGGCATGGCCGAGTCCGTCAGAGACGCGCAGGCCGTTACGTCAGCGCTGCCATTTCTCCTGTCCGCCGCACCTCGATTACCCGTCGGTAAGTCTCAGGCTCTAGGCTGCGGTCTGACGCTCGCGGTGTTTGCGCCGCTCTACCTGCCGCACCACCCCGAGGACACCTTGATGGCGATCGCCGATGTTCCCGCCTATCTGCATCTGAGCAGTGAGGACGTCGACGAGATCGCCTATGAACTTGACGTGATCCGCCGAGACGTCGAGGAGTCGCTCGGGGCGGCGGACGCGGCCTACATCCGGCGGGTGATCCATTTCCAGCGGGCGCTCGACGTCGCGGCGCGGCTGATGATCGCCGGCAGCCGGTCGAAGACCGGTTGGTTGGTGGGAACGTGCGCGCTGGCATATGCGAAGTCCATCGAGAACATGGAACTTGGCCACAACATCTCCCATGGCCAGTGGGATTGGATGAACGATCCCGAGATCCACTCCAACACCTGGGAGTGGGACATGGTCGGACATTCCGCGCAGTGGCGGTACTCCCACAACTACCGGCATCACGTGTACAGCAACGTGCTCGGGATGGACGAGGACATCGGCTACCGCCTGCATCGCGTCACCACCGACCAGCCGTGGCGCTGGGTCCACTTGGCGACTCCGGTGCGAAACCTGGTGCTGGCCGCGATGTTCGAGTGGGGCATCGCCTTGCATGGCCTGCACTCCGAGCGTCTGCGAGACGAGACGTCAGACGGCCTCGCCGTGGAGAACAGGAAGTTCCTCGGCAAGATCGCCCGCCAGTTGAGCAAGGATTATGTGCTCCTGCCCGCTCTGAGCCTGCGTCGGTGGCGTCGGACTCTGGCAGCCAACATCACCGCGAACCTGCTCCGGAACCTGTGGGTGTACGTGAATATCATCTGCGGGCACATTCCCGACGGCACCGAGACGTTCGACCCGGCGGTGGTCAAGGATGAGACCAAAGGCGAGTGGTATCTCCGGCAAATGGTCGGGACGGCAAACTTCAACGCGAGCCCGCTGCTGGCGATCTCGGGCGGTCACCTGTGCTACCAGATCGAGCATCACCTGTTCCCCGACCTGCCGAGCAACCGCCTTCCACAGGTCAGCGTTCGCGTACGGGAACTGTGCGAGAAGTACGACCTGCCCTACAACACGGCATCGCTTCCGCGCCAGTACTTCCGGACGCAACGGATCATCCACGGGTTGGCATTTCCCGACTGGCTGCTGAGCATCGGCGGGCGACGCCGCAAATAGACCCGGCTGCTCGCCCCATCCGGAGACAGAGATCTCATGGGTCGATGTGATCGGAGTGCGGCGTGTGGCCCGTTCCCTGCTCGATCACCCGGCGCAGGAGTGCCTTCAGCTGCTCCTGCTCCTCGTCGCTGAGTACGCCGAAGACCCGCTCATGGGCCTCGACGGCATCGGCGACGACGGCCGAGGCCACCGCCCGACCTTCATCGGTGAGGAAGACCTGCAGGATGCGCCCGTGCTGGGGATCCTGTTTGCGCTCGACCAGACCCCGTTTCTCCAGCGCGGTGAGTGCGAGCTGCACGCCCTGCGGGGTGATCAGCAGCCGACGGGCCAACTCGGCGCCGGACAGGCCCGGTTGATTGGTCAACTGGCGCAGGACACCGATCTGGGCGGTGGTGACCCCATGTTCCTTGACCGACTCGTTGACCTCGGTGAGCGAGAAATAGAAGGCCTGTTTGAGCCACCACAGGGTGTTCTCGGTCAGATCCATCCTCGTCTCCTGCCACACGCGTCAACTCGACGCTAGCGCACCGTCATGTTTGACGATGTTTCCGTCCTTCATCACGAACCGGACATCGAGCGTCGTCGCGATATCGGTGCTGGGATCGCCCGCAACGGCGATGACGTCGGCCAGGTAGCCCGGGGCCAGCTGCCCCAGCTCGTCGGCGGCATCGACCAGGTCCGCGGCCACTACCGTCGCCGCCTGCAACGCCTGCATCGGGGTCATGCCCCGTTCGACAAGTGCACACAACTCCTTGGCGTTCTCGCCGTGCGGGACGGCTGGGGCATCGGTGCCGCAGGCGATCCGCACTCCGGCGGCAATGGCTTTGGGCAGCATGGCTTTTGCTCGAGGGAAGACTTCGAGTGCCTTCTTGCGGAGCTCCGGCGCGATGCGGTCGATCGCCATGGCGTCGGTGAGGTAGGTCGTGGAGACCAGGAAGGTGCCGTGGTCGACCATCATCTGGATCGTCTCGTCGCTGGCCAGGAAGCCGTGCTCGATGCAGTCGATGCCGGCGCGGATGCAGGCCTGGATGGCGGTGTCCCCGACGGCGTGGGCGGCGACCTTGACGCCGGCGCGGTGGGCCTCGTCGGCGATCGCGGCGAACTCGGCATCGGAGTACTGCTGTGCGCCGGGTGCCGTGCTGTGCGACATCACCCCACCGGAGGCCGATACCTTGATCAGCTTGGCGCCGTGGCGGATCTGGTAGCGCACGCACGCGATGACGTCCGGTACCCCGTTGGCGATGCCCTCGGCGACCGACAGCGGCATGACGCCGGGAGCGAGGCGCTGGAAGACCGTGGGATCGAGGTGGCCGCCATAGGGGGTGACGGCGTGGCCGGCCGGATAGATGCGCGGCCCTTGGTGCCAACCCTGGTCGATCGCCCGCTGCAGTGCGACGTCGAGCAGGTAACCGCCGGTCTTGACCATCAGACCTAGGTTGCGGACGGTGGTGAACCCGGCGTCGAGTGTGGTGCGGGCGTTGACCGCGCCGCGCAACGTCCGGTACGCCGGGTCGTCCTGTACGCCGTGCATCGGGGTCGGCAGGCCGCCGGGGTTACCCGGACCGCCGATCAGCAGGTTGAGCTCCATGTCCATCAGCCCAGGCAGCAGGGTGGTGTCCCCCAGGTCGACGACGGTGGCCGAATCCGGCAGTGGCCCTTTGGGGTTGATCGCGGTGATCCGATTGCCCTCGATGACCACAATCGCGGGGGAGTGGACCTGGCCGCCGGCCACGTCCACCCAACGGGCGGCGCGAAGGACCGTCGTCGCGACGTCAGCTTGGCTCACGGGACCGGCTCGACGACGCAGTCCAACGATGTCGCGCCGGAATCGGGTACCCGTGGCTGCTTCCAACACTCCACCGGGAAGGATACCGTCACCATCGAATACAGCAGGTGCATCAGGTTGAGCACATCCTCGGGCATGTCGTCGAGGCTGAACTTGTCGCAGTAACTGATCGCTTCCTCGGCCCGCGGCGTGATCGCGTCGTAGAACGCCTGCATCTCGGTCATGGTGCTGTCCATTCGCTTGCCGTAACGCTGTGGCTCACTGGACAGGCACCAGTCCGAAAACTGTTCGAGGTCGGCGAATTCGGCCGGCAGTTTCGTACTCATCGGTTCACACCCCCGCGGTCTTGCTCTGGTAGTCGTCGATCCATGCCGCGGTCTCCTTGTGCAGGTGCCGAAGCAGGATTTCCTGATCGCAGAGCAGGAACTCGTCGACCACGCGGGTCTCGATCGAGCTCTGGGTGGCCTCCAGGGTGTTGGCGTCCTGGAGGCCGTACTCCTTGAAGGAGACCGCGGCCAATTCCTGGCCCAACCGCTCCCGCGGTGTCCGCGGCTGCGGGAAGTACAGCGTGCACTCGAAGGTGTGCGTGTTGAAGGACGTCGGCCAGTAGTGGTACGTCAGGTACCAGCCCTGCCCCCAGAACAGAATCGTGAAATTCGGGAACAACTGGAACGAGTCCAACCCCCACGGATCGCATTTGGCGGGGTTGAGGCCGGCCGGCATCGCGCCGAGATCCGGAGCCGCCCACGGGCCGAAAAGTCCGCTCTGGCAGATGTCTTCGATGGGCTTACGCATCTCGTCGGCCATCTCCCAGGCCCGCACCCCGGAGGTGCTGACCAAACGGTGCGGACCTTCGATCCTGTAGTGCGGCGCCTCGAAGCCCGACTCGGCGGCAGCCTTCGAGTAGGCGGTGGGGGATTGGTTCGCGTGCAAGATGGGCGCGTGGTAGAACTCCTGGAAGGCGTCCATGTAGAGCTTCCAATTCGCCTTCACCTCAGAGCGATAGGTGAACCGCGAGGTCATCTTGTCGAATGGGTAGCCCTCCAGATCGGTGATCATGGGGCCCAGGAATTCGCGGAGCGATTGTTCGGGTGCTTCAGCATTGCTGGCGAAGTTGACGAAGATGAACCCTTCCCACACCTCGCAGTGGACGGGAACCAGGCCGTAGCGGCTCTTGTCCAGGTCGAAGAACTCGGCCTCCTGCTGGACGAAGTTGAGCTCACCGTCCAGGTCGTAACGCCAGGCGTGGTACTTGCAGGTGAACTGCCGGCACACCCCGCTGGTCTCCTCCAGGGGCATGTCGTCCCACACCAGCTTGTTGCCCCGGTGACGGCAGACGTTGTGGAAGGCCTTGACCTCGCCGGACTTGGTGCGCACCAGGATGATCGACGTGTTGGCGGCTTTCATCTCCCGGGTGAAATAGCTGCCCTTGCGTGGAAGTTGTTCGACCCGGCCGACATTCAGCCAGGCGCGTTTGAAGATCGCCTTGCGCTCCAGTTCGTAGATCTCCGGACTGATCGAGTCTTCATACGACACCGGGCCGGTGCCGAGCTCCGGGTAGTGCTGAGTCCAGCTGCCTTCAGCCGGCTTGGGAAATCGAGCCATGCCCGCTCCTAAAGAGATGTGATTCGACCGATGATGCCGACATGGGGCTGCACATGCCGGCCAGGGCTTCAGGCTTGACGGTAGACGGCGGTTTCATCAATAACAAGTAGTTGATACTCTGAATTCGATTGAGGCGGGAGAGTCTGGATGGATCAGCATCTTGGGGAATACCTCGGAATCGAGGCCGACTGGTCGCTCGACGGCGACCACGCCAATGCCATGGAGGTGATCTCGCCGCACACCGAGCAACCCATTGCCCGTGTGGTGGCGGCCGGTCCGGCCGAGGTGGACGCCGCCGTCGCGGCAGCTCGTGCGGCCATCGACCAGGGACCGTGGCCACGGCTCGACCCGGCGGAACGCATCGCGGCGGTGCGACGCCTCGCCGAGGTCTACGCCGGACGACGCGGTGAGATGGCCCAACTCATCTCGGCCGAGATGGGTGCGCCGATCACTTTCGCCCAACGCGCGCAGGTCGGGCTTCCGACGATGATGATGTCCGCGTTCTGCGACCTTGCCGAAACGTACCCCTGGCGCGAGGTCCGCGCCGGTTTCTTCGGATCGGACATTCACGTCCGCAAGAATCCGGTGGGGGTCGTCGCCGCCGTCGTGCCGTGGAACATGCCGCAGTTCCTGATTGTCACCAAGCTGGTGCCGGCGCTGCTGGCCGGCTGCGCGGTGGTGCTCAAGCCCGCACCCGAATCCCCGTTGGATGCACTGCTTTTAAGCGACATGCTCAAAGAGGTCGGCCTGCCCGACGGCCTCGTTTCCGTCATACCGGGGGACGCCGGAGTCGGTGCCCATCTGGTGGGTCACCCCGGCGTCGACAAGGTGTCGTTCACCGGCTCCAGCGCCGCCGGCCGGGCCGTCGCCGCGGCGGCCGCCGCCAACCTGACCAAGGTGAGCCTCGAGCTCGGCGGCAAGTCGGCAGCCATCATCCTCGATGACGCAGACCCGGCGACGGTCGCCGCGGGGGTGCGGTCGGCCAGCCTGTCCAACAGTGGCCAGATCTGCAATGCACTGACTCGCATCGTCGTCCCGGCCGCTCGGGAACACGAGTTCGTCGACGCTCTGGCTGACCGGATGGGCGCACTCGTCGTGGGCGATCCGGCCGACCCGGCCACCGAACTGGGACCACTCGTATCACGACGACAGCAGCAGCGCGTCCGCGACTACATCGACCTCGGCCAAGGTGAGGGCGCCCGGCTGATCTGTGGCGGCACCGAGCTGCCCGACGGCGTGGACACCGGCTGGTATGTCCGGCCCACCCTGTTCGCCGGGGCGCACAACTCGATGCGTATTGCCCGCGAAGAGATCTTCGGTCCCGTGCTCACCGTGATCGGGTACCGGGATGAGGATGAAGCGGTCGCGATTGCCAACGACTCGGACTACGGCCTGGCGGGCTCGGTGTGGACGGCCGATCCGGACCGCGGGATCGGCATCGCCGAACGTGTACAAACCGGCACTTTCGGGGTAAACCAGGGGTACACGATGGATCCGTTCGCACCGTTCGGCGGCGTCAAGGACAGCGGCTACGGCCGGGAACTCGGCCGTGAGGGACTCGATAGCTATCTCGAGACCAAGTCCATCGCCGTCGCGGCCACCCGGTGATCGAGAGGGAATGACGATGACCACCACCACCTCACCCAGGATTCCCGCCGCCGAACGCATCGCGGTGCGATGCGTCGACTCCGACGTGCATCCGACGCCCCGCCGGGGCGACCTCGGGCAGTACATTCCCGAGCCGTGGCGGTCCAGATATTTCAACAACCACGACGTCGGCGACCTGATCTACTACGACGCCCCCGACTATGCGCATGCCTACGCGATGCGGGTGGACACCTTCCCCTCCGATGGCGAATTCGCCGGCAGCGACCCCGATCTCGCATTCCGGCAGCTGATCATGGAGGCCGGGGCGGACATCGCGATCCTGGAACCCGCGGCATACTCGGCCCACATTCCCGAGGCCAACCACGTGATGAACTGCGCGCTGAACGACTGGCAGGCCAACCATTGGCTGGACAGTCACAACAACTGGCACGAGCGCTGGCGCGGTTCCATCTGCCTGGCCGTCGAAGCGCCGGAGCTCGGGGCCCAGGAGATCGAGCGGTGGGCCGGCCACCCCTACATGGCGCAGATCCTGATCAAGGCCGAGCCGCGTCCGTCCTGGGGTGACCCGAAGTACGACCCGATCTGGGCCGCGGCCACCAAACACGACATCACCGTGAGCTGCCACCTGTCCCGGGGCGAATACGACGAGCTGCCGCTCCCGCCGGTCGGGCTGCCAAGTTACAACCACGACTTCATGGTCACCTACTCCTTGTTGGCGGCCAACCAGGTGATGAGCCTGATCTTCGACGGGGTCTTCGATCGGTTCCCGACGCTACGCATCGTGTTCGTCGAGCACGCCTTCACCTGGATCCTGCCCTTGATGTGGCGCATGGACGCCATCTACGAAGCACGCAAGAACTGGATGGACATCAAGCGCAAGCCCAGCGAATACGTCAAGGACCACATCAAGTTCACCACCCAACCGCTGGACTACCCCGAGGACAAGACCGAACTGTCCCGGGCCTTCGAATGGATGGAATGCGACAAGATCCTGTTGTTCTCGTCGGACTATCCGCACTGGACCTTCGACGACCCCCGCTGGCTGGTCAAGCACCTACCCGAGCACGCGCGCGAAAACGTGATGTTCCGCAACGGGATTGCGACCTACAAACTGCCCGACACGGTTCCAGTGCTGGAAGGTCAGGTCCGGGTCTTCTAGGGCAGCTTGATCGCTGACACGTACATCTCGACGATCGGCCGGTAGAGGTCGACATCGTCGAGTTCGCTGCCGAGGACCACGGCGTCACTGGTGGCGATGAGCACCTGAGCGAAGGTGGACGCGGGAATCAGCAGCGTCGCGCCCCAGCGTTCCATCCCGGTCGCGATGAACTTGCCAAGCGCCTCGACGACTTCGGCGCGCTTGGCCGCCACCCGATCCCGCGCCTCTGGATTGCGACGCAGGTAGAGCGTGAATTCGTGGCCCAGCGCGGCGTGGTCGGCGCCTCGGTCACGGCTCAGCTCGCGCCAGCGTTTGGCGATCTCGTCGAGCTCGGCCGGCCCGACCCGGGACGCACCGGACATCACCTCGGCGAAGTTGTCGAAATACCGCCGCCAGTACCTGTCGCTGACGGCCAGAAAGAGGTCGTCCTTGGTGGCGAAATGCTTGTAGATGGCGCCCTTGGTGTAACCAGCGGCGCGGGCGATGTCATCGAGAGTGGCTGGCGCAAAACCCTTCTCGGCGAACACCTCCTCGGCGGCATCGAGCAGCACTGAGCGCGTGTGCTCAAGTCTGCGTTCCCGGGTCCAGCGCTCCGCCATGGCCAAAGTCTGCCACAGAATCTGAGTGACCTATTGGAATCTCAGATACCAGCGAGTATATTTGCATCGGTCGGCCTGCCTCGCGCCACCGACTGCATCCACGATCGTCAAGGGGAAACCGATCATGAGTGATCTGTCCAAGAAGCCCGTCGTCACCGAATCGGTCAGCGGGATCGCTGACCTCGGAAAGCAAGGCCCGTCGTCATCGAACGCGTTCAAGATCTGGGCGACCATCGGCGGTTTGGTTCTCGCGCTGACGTTGTACCTGTTCGTCCGATGGGTCACCGGGCCCTATTTCGAGCCGGTGTCGGGTGGCCCGAGCGAGCCACCGCTGTATATGAAGATCCCGCTGCTGGCCAATGCTGTGGTGCTGTGGATTGGCCTACCAGTCGCATTGTGGTTCTTCATCATTCGTCCCTGGGTTCGGGAGAGGCGAATCACCCTCGACGGCATGCTGCTGGTGTCGATGGGTCTGATGATGTTCCAGGACCCGATGCTCAACTACTACAGCACCTGGTGCACGTACAACGCCTGGCTGTTCAACCAGGGTTCGTGGGCACCGCACATTCCGGGCTGGGTGGCACACGAGGAGCCGGGGCATACCGTGCCCGAGCCACTGCTGACCAACGTTCCCGGCTACGCGTACGGTGTCTTGCTGCTCACCATCGTCGGATGCCTGATCATGCGCAAGATCAAGAACCGGTGGCCTGGCATCAGCAACCTGCGCCTGATCCTGGTCACCTATGGCATCGCCATCGTCTTCGACTTCGTCATGGAGGCCCTGATCATGCTGCCGATCGGGTTCTACTCCTATCCCGGTGCCATCCAATCGCTCTCGTTCAACGCCGGAACCTATTACCAGTGGCCGATCTACGAGGGCTTCATGTGGGGCGGGGTCCAGACGGCGCTTGTCTGCCTGCGCTTCTTTACCGATGACCGGGGGCACACCGTGGTCGAACGCGGAATCGACCGGCTCCGCGGCGGTTTCGTCAAGCAACAGTTCATCCGCTTCCTGGCGATCTTCGGCGGTGTCAGCGCGTGCTTCTTCCTCTTCTACAACGTTCCCGCGACCTGGCTGGGCATGCACGGAGATGCGTGGCCCGAAGATGTCCAGAAGCGCTCGTACTTCAACCCCGGCATCTGCGGCGAGGGGACTGACCGGCCGTGCCCGAATCCTGATCTGCCGCTACCGACCAAGCACTCGGGGTTTGTCAATCACGAAGGTGAACTGGTGCTGCCGGATGGGGTGAGCATCCCGCCCGTCGTGCCGATCGTTCAGGGCGCACCGCGATGACGGTCAGCAAGGTTCGACCGATCACCGAGTCGGGTTCACCTCCGCCGTTCTACCGGGCGGCGGGCCGGGAGGTCGAGATCTTCCGGGCGGCCGCTCGTCGCGGCGCACCGGTGCTGCTCAAAGGACCTACCGGGTGCGGCAAGACCCGGTTCGTCGAGGCGATGGCTCACGAACTCGGGCGTGAGCTCATCACCGTCGCCGGTCATGAGGACATGACATCGGCGGATCTGGTGGGGCGGTTCCTGCTCAAGGGCGGCGAAACCGTCTGGGTGGACGGCCCGTTGACCAGGGCGGTGCGCGACGGCGCCATCTGCTATCTCGACGAGATCGTGGAGGCGCGTCAGGACACGACGGTGGTCATCCATCCGCTCGCCGACCATCGGCGTGAGTTGCCGATCGATCGGCTCGGCACCACCTTGTCCGCGGCGCCGGGCTTTCAACTGGTGATCTCCTACAACCCCGGTTACCAGAGCATCCTGAAGAGCCTCAAAGACTCGACCCGCCAGCGCTTCGTCGCGATCAGCCTCGACTTCCCGACCGCCGACATCGAGACCGAGATCGTGGCCCGGGAAGCGGGGATCGACTCATCTATCGCTGAGTCGCTGGTCGTCCTCGGAAACGCCATCCGGGACCTGGATGGCTCGGCACTGAGCGAGGTGGCCTCGACCCGCATGCTGATTCTGGCCGGCGGCCTCGTCGCCGAGGGGCTCAGCCTGCGCGTCGCTGTCCAGTCCGCCGTCGTGGAGGTGCTGTCCGACGATCCCGACGTGATCCGGGGCCTCGAAGAACTCGTCGACGCGGTCGTGCCATTACGGTGAGTGCTGGTCTCCCGGAACCGCACCACTTTCGGTATCTGGCCGGTTTTCTCGCCCGGCGGCCCGTCGATATCGCGGTAGCCCGCGCGGGTGAGTTCGCCTACACCGACGGGCAGATCGTCTACGTGTCGGCGCGCGCCGATCGGGACAGGCAGCGTCGCGAAGTGCTGGTCCAGAGCGCGCTTCTCGGCGCCGGAAGCTTAGGGGGTCAGTACGTCAAGCGGCTGCTGGCGCGGCCCCCGGTTGCCCGCCGCTACCTGGCGCTCGAAGGGCGCCGCGTCCTGGCCGAACTCGGTCCGCGGATCCCCCTGGCGGCAGCCGTCGGCCCCGGCCTTCCTCCGCAGTCGGCCAGTTCCGAGGAATCACTGCGGATCGCTCTGGGCCGCACCCAGCTCGACGCACCGCCGGACTGGTTCGGGACGATCAAACCGGCCAAACTGATCCGCACCCGGGGCGAATCGGGGCCACCGGCGAGAGCGGCCGACGTTCGGATGAATGTCGAATACACGTCCGAGACGGATGAGGACGATGACGACGACGGGCCGGCAGAGACGAGCTGGATTCTCAAACTGTTCGAGGTTCCCATCGGCACGCAGGCGCCGGCGAAGTTCCTGCGCAAACTCTTCGGCAGCGCCCGCTCCTCCGGAAGCGAGGGCGCCGGCGGGGAATTGGGAGTCGGCTCGATGCGGCGGACGTCGCGTGCCGGCGTGAACGCACGTCCGGTCCCGACCCCGATCCGCTTCGCCGACGGCGAGAAACCTGGTGTGGCACTGGCAGTCGGTGGCGCGACGTATCCGGAATGGGACGTCTTCGGTGACCGGTACCGAGAAGACTGGTGCCGTGTCATCGATTTCCTCATCCCCACCGTGGTGGACGCCTCGCCGCTCGGCGTGACACGTGACGCGGTGCTGCGACGCAGACTGGCGCGAGTGGGACTCGGGCCCAAGGTATTGCGTGCCCGCTCCGACGGCGACGACGTGGACATCGAGGCCTTGATCGACCTGTTTGTCGATTTGCGGTCGGGCTGTTCACCACCCGAGCATGTGTACACGGAGCGCCGCAAGCTGGCCCGCAACCTCGGTGTTCTCATCCTCGTCGACGCATCCGGATCGGCGACCGATGCAGACGGCGACGGCCGCGCCGTCCACGATCACCAACGCCATGCGGCAGCGACGCTCGCCATGACGCTAGAGGAACTCGGTGACCGCGTCGCGGTGTACGGGTTTCGTTCCCAGGGGCGCCACGCCGTGCATCTGCCTGTCGTCAAGACCTTCGGGCAACGGTTCGGTGCGGGTGCGCGCGCCCGCCTCGGCCAGTTGCAGCCCTTCGGCTACACCCGGCTGGGCGCAGGGATACGCGGTGCCGGTGAAATCCTCAAAACCCAAGCGGGAACGCCCCATCGGCTATTGATCGTGCTCTCCGACGGCTACCCGTACGACGACGGCTACGAAGGCCGCTACGCTCGGGCCGATGCCGCCAAGGCGCTCGAGGAGCTTCGCGCCGACGGGGTGGCCTGCCTGTGCCTGGCCATCGGTGCCGATGCTGACGCCCCTGATGCCCTCGATCAGGTCTTCGGCGCAGCCAGTTACGCCAGTGCCGCGACGCTGGGCGAGTTGAGTCCGCGCATGGACGAGTTGTTCTTGTCCGCGTTGGCCGAGTTGGCCGCTCCGAAGCCGCGGTGACGTGTGTCAGGAGTCGGCGGGCCCACATGCGGTGTCGTCGCGCCCGGCCTTGCGTAGCAGCGCTTTGAGTTGCCGTTGTTCGGTGGGTGTCAGTCGGTCCAGTACCCGTTGATCGGCGATGTGGACGGCATCCTCGGCGCGGGTGAGCAACGCGCGGCCTGACGGGGTGAGTTCGGCAGGCAGAGCTTTTCCCGCCGCTGCGGTATCAGGGCGGTACACGGCGCCCGCGCCTTGCAAGCGGTGCAGCAACTGGTTGGTGGCTTGCGCGCTGACGTTGGTGATGCGGGCCAGTTCGGCGCTGGTGAGCCCGGGATTCAGCGAGATGATCCGCAGGCAGACGAACTCCGCCAGCCCGAGTCCCAGCGGGGCGAGAACCGTGGCCGCCTCTGGCCGCAGCGTGGCAGCCACCCGGTGTAGGAGGTAACCCAGCGGCTCGCTGTCGGGGGCGGTCATAGCAGGCATCCTCACATGCGTAGCCTTCGTCGACCATGCAGATCGATCGCACCGTTTCGCCCACAGCTCAACCAGTTCTCAGGCAGATCTCATTGAAATGTCTCCCGGGCGGGCGTATCAAGGAACTTGATACACCTACTGGGCCGCGTTCCGTCGGTCCGGATGAGATCTGGAAAAGGATGTGTGACATGGGTTTTGGAGGATTCGGTGGCGGCTGGGGTCCGGCGGGATTCGGCGGCGGCAGCTGCGGCCATGAAGGACAGGGCGGTTTCGGCCCGGGAGGGTTCGGCGCATCCGGTTTCGGCGGAGGCTTCGGCGGCCCCGGTTTCGGCAAGGGCTTCGGACCCGGCTTCGCTCTCAAGCGTGCGGCAGTCGGCACAGCAGCACTCTTGCTTGACGGGCCGGCCACGGCGGAACAGATCGTCGAGCGCACCACCGAAGCGACGGGCGGTGCCGTCACCCCACCGCTGGACATCGTCGAATTGGCCATCGCGGGGTTGGCCGGCCGCGGTGTGGTCACCGTCTCCGACGGCGTCGCCACGCTGACCGAATTCGGCACCCAGCTGCTGGCCTGGCGTGGTGTCACCAGCGAGACCGCGCACGCGTTGTTGGGCAAGGTGGGCAAGTTCGCCGACGTCATCAAGATCCGCACCGGTCTGCACGAGGTCGCGGGTCTGGCCCGCACCATCGCGTTCACGGGCACCGACGAACAGAAGGCCAAGCTCGGTGAGGTGCGGTCCAACCTGCTCGCGGCGGTTACCGAGGCGAAGAAGGCCCTGCACGGGGTGCTGGCCGAAAGCTGAAATTCCCCGCCGAGACTGCGGTTTGTGGCCCAAATACCGGGCGGATCACGTCAGAAACCGCAGTCTCGGCGGGCGGCTAGTTCAGTACCGAGCCCGGACTGAGGATGCCGAGTGGGTCCAGGGCGTCCTTGATTCGACGGGTCAACTCCATCACGTCATCGCCGAGCTGTAGCGGCAGCCAATCCCTTTTGAGCCGACCGACACCGTGCTCGCCGGTGATGGTGCCGCCCATGGCGATGGCGAGTTCCATCACCCGAGCGAACGCCTGGCGGGCACGCTCGCTCATGTCGGGATCCTCGGCATCGAACACCACCACCGGGTGGGTGTTCCCGTCGCCGGCGTGGGCGACGACGCAGATCAGCACGTCGCAGTCCTCGGCGATGCGCTTGATGCCGGCCACCAACGCCGGCAGGTCGGGTATCGGCACCGTCACGTCCTCGAGATAGAACGTGCCCAACTGCATCAGCGCCAGGCCCACCAGCCGCCGGGCCGCCGTCAAGGCAGCCCCTTCCTCGGGGTCATCGGTCGCGTAAACCTCGGTGGCCCTAGACTTCTCGCAGGCCTCGACGATGTGGGCGATCTCCTCGGCCGCCGCACCCGGTGCGTCCGACTGGACCAGCAGCAGCGCCTGTGCCGAACGGTCCAAGCCCATGCGGCGGTAGTCCTCGACCGCGTTGATGGTGGCGTGGTCCATCAACTCCAACATGGCCGGCCGCACCGTCGCCGTGATCGCCACGACCGCGTCCGCAGCGTCTTCCACCGAGGAGAACACCGCGACCACCGTCGACGCCGGAGGCTGCGCCGGGATCAGCCGCAGGGTGAGTTCGGTGATCACCCCGAGGATGCCTTCGGAGCCGACGAACAACTTGGTGAGCGACAGACCGGCGACGTCTTTCAGCCGCGGGCCGCCCAGTCGGACGGCGGTGCCGTCGGCCAGCACCACCTCCATTCCCAGTACGTAGTCGCTGGTGACCCCGTACTTCACGCAACACAATCCGCCCGCATTGGTGGCCGCGTTCCCGCCGATCGAGGAGATCTCGACTGAGCCGGGGTCGGGTGGGTACCACAGGCCGTACTCGGCGGCGGCCTTCTTCACCTCGGAGTTCAACAGGCCGGGTTGCACCACCGCGGTGCGGTTCGCGGAGTCGATGTGGATCTGCCGCATCCGTTCGGTGCTGAGGATGATGCCGCCGTCGACCCCGTTGGCGCCGCCGGCGAGCCCGGAACCCGCGCCTCGGGCCACCACGGCTACGTGGTGTGCACTCGCCCACCGCAGCACGGCCTGCACGTCTTCGGTGCTGGTAGCCCGCACCACGGCTCGCGGCACGCCCGCCTCGGGATCGAGGGCGGCATCGCGGCGATATCCCTCGATCACGGCCAGGTCAGTGACCACCGTGCCGTCGGGTAGTGCGGCGGCCAGCGTGGCGATCCCGGTGTCCGGTGCGGACATCTTCGGGAGTTTACCGACCGGCAGCGGAGCTCGCGGTGAGCTGAGCCCGGGCCCGCGCCCAGGCCAGAAACTCTGCGACGGCATCGGCCGTATAGTGCCCACGGGGTGAGCCGAAGATGTCGAAGGCGTGCTGTGCATGCGGGATCTCGGCGTAGATCACCGGCGATTTCGATACCTCGCGCAGGGCGGCGACGAAATCGCGGCCTTCGACCACCGGGATGAGTGAGTCGTTAGTCCCGTGCAGCACGAAGAACGGCGGTGCATCGGGATGTACCAGGGTGATCGGTGACGCGTCCCGGTACACCTGGTCATTGGTGGCCAGCGGCAGCTTGACGATCAGCCGCTCCAGGATCTCCATGAACTCTTCGCGCCCGGGGCCCGTGGTGCTGAACCAGTCGTAGCGACCGTAGACGGGCACCGCGGCCGCCACCGAGGTGTCGGCGTCCTCGAATCCCGGTTGCCACTTGGGATCGTTGGGAGTCAGCGCGGCCAACGCGGTCAGGTGCCCGCCCGCCGAACCGCCGGTGATACACACCGCGTCCGGGTCGCCGCCGTACTCGGCGATGTTCTCCTTCACCCACGCCAACGCCCGTTTCACGTCGACGATGTGGTTGGGCCACGGGTGGCGCGGGCTGATCCGGTAACCGATCGATACACAGATCCAGCCCTGCTCGGCCAGGTGGCTCATCAGCGGATACGACTGCGGCCGGCGCATGCCGATCATCCATGCCCCGCCCGGGACCTGCAGCAGCACCGGCGCTTTGCCGTCGCGCGGCAGGTCGGGGCGCATCCAGATGTCGGCCAGGTTGGCCCGGTGCGGACCGTAGTGCACAGTCTTGCGGGCGTAGCGGTGCCGGCTCATCGCGGTGGAGTACACCTCACCACGGCGTAGGGGCCGCACCGTCGACGGGTACTCGTCGGCGAGGGCTTCGTGCACCGGATTCTCGAAGAAGGGCCGGGACTGCACACCGCGCCGGTGCACCAGCACCAACAGCCCCCACGAAATGGCCTTGAGCAGCAATGAGATTCGACCACCCGCGGAGCGATAGTCGCCCCGGATGCCGCGGCGCAGCGCATCGAGCGCTGACACGGTGATCACCAGCGGGGCGTTCTCCGAGGTCGGCCAGCCGAACGCGAAGGACTGTACGGTGCTGTAACCCCTGCGCCCGAGCGGCTTCACTGCGTTGGCGGCATTGAGCAACTCGGCGGCGGCTGCGAGCAGCCGTCGGCGTTCAGCCATTCACGATCTCCTGCAGTTGACGGCGGTCGATCTTGCCGGTGCTGTTGCGTGGCAACTCATCGAGCACGGTGATCTCCCGCGGCACTTTGTAATTGGCGAGGTTCTCCCGAACATACGCCTTGAGGTCGTCGGCCGTGGCGGCGCCCGAGAGCCTCACGAACGCGACGAGTCGCTGACCGTACTTCTCGTCGTCGACACCGATGACCGCGGCCTCGGCGACATCGGGATGGCCGGCCAGGACCTTCTCCACCTCGATCGGGTACACGTTCTCGCCGCCGGAGACGATCATCTCGTCGTCGCGGCCTACCACGAACAACCGGCCCGCCTCGTCCAGGTAACCGACATCACCCGAGGACATGAAGCCTTCGTGGAAGTCCTTGCCTTTGACGGTGGGGCCCCCGGTGTAGCCGTCGAACTGCGTCGAATTGCGCACGTAGATGGTGCCCACCTCGCCGGTGGGGACCCGCCGGAACTCGGTATCGAGGATGCGGATCTCGGTGCCCTCGGCCGGTTTACCCGCCGTATCGGGAGCGGCGCGCAGGTCGGCCGGCATCGCGGTGGCGATCATGCCGGCCTCGGTGGCGTTGTAGTTGTTGTAGATGATGTCGCCGAACCGGTCCATGAACGCGGTGACGACGTCGGGGCGCATACGGGATCCGGATGCCGCGGCGAACCGCAGCGTCCGGCCGTCATAGCGATTCAGTACGTTCTCGGGCAGGTCCATGATCCGGTCGAACATCACCGGTACCACGCACAGGCCCTTGGCCCGGTGCCGGTCGACGAGCTCGAGCGTGGCTTCGGGATCGAACTTGCGCCGGGTGACGATGGTGCAGGCCATCGACGCCGCGAAGGCCAACTGGGAGAAACCCCAGGCGTGGAACATCGGCGCGACGATCACGACGCGCTCTTCGGTGTGCCACGGGGTGCGATCCAGGATCGCCTTGAGTACCTCGGGCCCGCCACCGGAATGCTTGGCGCCCTTGGGAGTTCCGGTGGTACCCGAGGTCAGCAAGATCACCTTGCTTTTCTCGGTTGCCCGTCGCGGTTCCGTGCCGCGGTGCTGCTCGACGAGCTTGGCCACCGTGACGTCGTGGGCGTGGGTGTCGGTCCACGCCACGATCCGTGCGGATGTGGGGAGATCGGACAGCGCCCGGTCGACGGTCTCGGTGAACTCCTCGTCGTAGATGACGGCGTCAACGGACTCGCGGTCGACCACCTCGGCCATGGCGGGTGCGGCGAAGGACGTGTTGAGCAGCAGGACGTCCGCACCGATGCGGTTGGCGGCGATCAGCGACAGGACGAAGCCGCGGTGATTGCGGGCCATGATGCCCAGCACTTTCGGCTCACCACCCGGCAGCGCCTGCAGCCCGGCGGCCAGGGCGTCGGCCTGTTGGTCGACCTGCTGCCAGGTCAGCGTGCCGAGCTCGTCGACCAGACCGGGCCGGTTGGGGCATCGCTGGGCCGAGGCCGCGAAACCCGAAGTGACGCTCATGTTTTCGCGGGCCATGGCCGAAGCGATGCGCAGGTACTTGTCCGGGCGCATCGCCGTGATGACACCGGCGCGGCGCATGGTCGTGACCAGACCGACGGTGTCGGTGACTCGGTCCAGCGGTCCCGTCAGCAGATCGAGCGGATTCACCGGTCCTCAGCCGATCACCGGGAAGCGGCGCTCATCGGCCAGCTCGTCCAGCGCGCGCTGCATCACCCGACGGACGTGCGCGTCGACCTCGTCGATGTCGGGGTTCTCGCCGAATTCGGCCGCGATGTCGATCGGCGGCAGCGTCGTCATCACGATCTTGGTCGGCAACGGCACATTGAGGGGCAGCACAGCGGACAGGCCGAACGGGAAGCCGAACGACACGGGCACGATCTTGGTGCGGGCCATCCGCGCGATGGGGCCGAGCGCCTTGGCGATCTCGGTGCCGCGGGACAGGAACAGTTGGGTTTCCTGCCCGCCGATGCCGACCATGGGCACGATCGGGACGCCGGAGTTGATCGCGGCCTTGATGTAACCGGTACGTCCGGCGAAGTCGATCTTGTTCGCTGACAGGGTTGGTCGGTACACGTCGTAGTCACCGCCGGGGAACACCACGACAACGCCGCCCGAGCGCAGCGCCTCGTCGGCGTTCTCGTGGTTGGCTCGGATGAAGCCGGTCTTCTTGAAGAAGGCCGCGGTCGGGCCGGTCATCAGCATGTCGTGGCTGAGGGTGTAGACCGGGCGCTCGTAACCGAACTTCTCGTAGAAGCCGGTCGCGAACACCGGCACGTCCAGGGCGAACAGGCCGCCGGAATGGTTCGACACCACCAGGGCGCCGCCGTTGGGGAAGTTGTCCAGCCCGCGCACCTCCGCACGGTGGTAGCCCTTGATGAGTGGCCGCAAGAGGCCCATGACCTTCTCGGTCAGGCCCGGATCCCACTTGGTGATTTCGGACGGGTCGACGTCGGTCGCGGCCACAGGGTCCCCCTATGTGGATTGGAACGTGTTCTAGTTTTGCTAGTGTACCCAGGTCGAGGGTGAAAAACCCATTCGCTCCGCAGGTTCATCTACCTACCGCCGAGTAGCTGCGGTCAATCCTCTCAAAACCACAGGTCGAGTGGCGTCGCTATGAGTTCAGCTCGCTTATCTCCTCGGCGACGTTGCGTCGGGCCTGCTCTTCCCAGCGCTGCAGGCCGGGGCCGGTGTGGAAGATCGGTCCGTCGAGCAACGCCGCGAGCACCTGCGCCCGCGCCGGCCGGAAGACGCCGTCGGGCACCGATGCATACTCCTCACGCACCGCGTCGACGTAGTGGCGGTAGCGCAGGGCGGGTGCCCCGAGGACCGACAGGTCGGCGTCGCTGAGCACCGCGCCGTTGACGTCACCTGGGTCGACTTTGTGCGACTTGGTGGCCAGCACGAGGCGGGCCACCTCGTCGCGGTCCGCGAATCCGGCCAACAGTTGGCGGGCCAACACTGCCGACCGCTCTTCGTTGTCGTCGCGCCCGATCTCGTAGATCGCATCGTGGAACCACGCCGCGAGTTCGACGGCTTCCCGGTCGAAGTGCAGGCCGTCGTCGCCAAGGGTTCCGATCGCGTCGAGCACTTCGCGCAGGTGCGCGACATTGTGATGCTTGCGGTGGGGTTCGGACCAGCGGGCCAGCAGGTCTTCCCGCAACGCCTCGGTGAGATGTGCAGCCATGGGACCAGTGTCCTCCGGGTTGACCTCAACCGCCGTTGAGGCACCATCATTGGCGACCATGGGATTCGACCTCATCGCGTACCTCGACCGGATCGGCTATGAAGGCTCGGCGTCAGCCGATTCGGACACGCTGTGCAGCATCGTCGCCGCGCACGGTCGCTCGATCCCGTTCGAGAACCTCGACCCGCTGCTGGGCATCCCGGTGGCTGACCTCAGCTCCGAGGCGCTTGCCGACAAGCTGGTCACCCGGCGCCGCGGTGGCTACTGCTACGAGCACAACGGGCTGCTCGGTCATGCGCTGGACGAAATGGGGTACGGCGTCGACCGGTTGGCCGGGCGCGTGGTGTGGATGAAGGAACCCGACGCTCCGTTGCCCGCGCTCACCCACAACGTGCTTGCCGTGACGGTGCCGGGCGAGGCTGGACGCTTCCTGGTCGACGTCGGTTTCGGTGGGCAGACGCTGTCGTCCCCGATCCGCTTGCAGACCGCCGCGGTGCAGCAGACCCGCCACGAGCCCTACCGGCTGATGGAATTGCCCACCCGCCACGAGCCGGAGTACGAGCTGGCCGCGCAGGTTCGCGGGCAGTGGCAGCCGCTGTACCGGTTCACCACCGTGCCGCAGCCGCGCATCGACCTGGAAGTCGGAAGCTGGTATGTGTCAACGCATCCGGGCGGGATCTTCGTCACCGGGCTGACCGCGGCCCTGGTCACCGATGACGCCCGGATCAACCTTCGCGGCCGGAACCTGGCCATCCACGGTCACGATGGGACCGAGAAGATCCGCTTCGACACCGCCGCAGAGGTTCTCGATGCGCTCACCGAGCGGTTCGGCATCAACCTGTCCGATCTCGATGGCGTCGACGTCGAGGCACGGGTGGCGCAGGTGCTGGACAGCTGAGGCCGACGACCGCAGGGGCGCAGCAGGAAATGTCATGGTCGCGCCGATGGCGGGCGACCATACTCGGTGACCGTGGAGGTTGAACCGAACGGGCGTGACCGGCTGCGGGAGCTGCTCGACGCCGTCGTCGACGACGAGAACTCCGGCGTGGGCGATATGGCCCGTAGCAGTTACTCGTCGGAGTTTCACTTCTCCCGGGAGGTGCGCAGGCTCACCGGGGAGCCACCTGCGGCGCTGCGCCGACGGGTCATGCTCGAGCGGGCGGCGTGGCGGCTGCAGCAGGGGGCCGGGGTGGCCGAAGTAGCCGAGTCCGAGGGGTGGTCTTCGGCCGAGGTGTTCTCCAGGGCCTTTCGCCGCGCATTCGGGGTGCCGCCCTCCCGTGCCGACGATGTCGGGTTCCGGTTGACCGCTCCCAACGGGGTGCATTTCCACCCGCCGCAGGCGTTGTGGTGCGACGCGGAGCCCGGAGAGGCCGCCGGCCCGGACATCGCCCAGTTCATGCTCGTGCACGATGTCGCCGACACCGAGTACCTGGTCGGCGAGGCAGCCAACCTCTCTGAACAGCAATGGGCGCAGGAGATCTCACCGGGGCAGGTGGTGCTCGACTGGGACGGGACCGAAGCGAGTGTCGCCGCGGCGCTAGGCGCGATCGTGTGGACCAAGGAGGTCTGGCTGGCCACCATCGAGGGCCGGGACTTCCCCTCCCGGGCCACGACCGGCCAGGCGACTGCCAAGCAACTCGCCGCACACCATCGCGTGATCGGAAAGCGTTGGACCACGCTGATATCCGAATACTCAGCTGCCGGACGGTTGGGTGACACGGTGATCGACGCACTGTGCGATCCACCGGAATCGTTTCAGCTGTACGGGATCATCGCGCACGTACTCACCTACTCGGCACACCGGCGTGCGCTCGTGCGCGGCATGTTGTCCCGGCACGGTGTCGCTGTCGACCGGGGTGACCCACTCGAATGGATGAGGAAGGACTGACCGTTGAAGACCGTGTACTACACCGCGTCGAGCTTGGACGGTTTCATCGTCGACACCGAGGACAGTCTGGATTGGCTGATCTCGCGTCACATCGACCAGCAGGGCCCGTTCGGCTACGACGAGTTCATCAAAACCATTGGCGCACTGGCGATGGGGTCGTCGACCTACGAATGGATCGTGAAGAACCATCCCGACGAGTGGGGGTACGAGCAGCCGACATGGGTGCTGACCCGCCGGCCCGAGATCGTGTCTGCTGCGCATCCGGTGCGGGTGTTCTCGGGTGATGTTGCCGAGTTGCACCCCGAGCTGGTGGCGGCCGCGGCGGGCAAGGACGTCTGGGTGGTCGGGGGAGGGCAGGTCGCTGCCCAGTTCGTCACGGCCGCGCTGATCGACGAGATGATCGTCAGTTACGCGCCCTGTTCGCTGGGTGCGGGGTCACCGGTGCTACCGGTCCGTTCCGAGTGGGCGCTGGCCGAGTCTGCGCTCAACGGTGATTTCGTCTGCGCCCGCTGGGTCAGGACGCAGACGGCCGGCTGAGCCGGGGCACGCCGTTGCGGAGAACGAACTCCTTTGACTTGATCAGGAATTCGAGTTGGCGGGCGACATCGTGCAGGGGTCCGACCGATCTCGACGATCGGCACAGCACCACGGCGCCCTCCAGGGCCGCGATGCACGTGACCGCCAGGGAGGACGCGTCGGATGCCTCGAAGCCGTCGGCGGCGAAGTCAGCGGTCAGGGCGGTGCGCCAGCGGTCGAAGATGGCGCCGGCTGCCGCGGTGAGTTCCGGTTCTTCGTCCGGATCGGCGATCGCGACCGCCACCACCGGGCAACCTGCGGTGAAATCGCTTCCGGTGAGCACACGTTGCCAGAACTCGACGAACCGGTGCACCAGATCCCATGCGTTGTCCGACGTTTCGGCGCCGATGACGTCACCGATGGTATCCGCGGCGAACTGCAGTGCCTCCATGAGGATCTGACGGCGGCCGCCGGGGAAATGGTGGTACACCGAACCGCGCGGGGCGCCGCTACGGGTGAGAACTTCATCGATCGTGACACCGGCTGCGCCCCGCTCGCGCAACACCTCGACCGCGCTGCCGAGCATGCGGGCGCGGGTGGAGCCGCGCTTGTTCCGCGGCTTCGTGGCGGTGTCAGGCGACTCGGTCATGCAGGAATTGCGAGGAACAGCGAAGCAGCATCCGCGGGGTGAGGGTGCGCACCGGGGTATGTGGCGTGCGGACCCGACGGGTGAACCGGTGACCGGCGAGGTTGAGTTCAACGACCCACATCGCGCACCGCCCTTCTATGTCATCCATCATAAAAACGATGGAATCCTCGCATGATGTCGAGTATCCAACGAACATGCTTGTGCGCAAGAGGCTAGCAGGTGAACGGCTCCTGAACAGGTCCTCACTCGGGCGGTTGATGCGGACAGAATTATGATGTCTTGCATAATTCTGCGGGTCGGCGTTGACTGCCCCTATGACGACAGACCCGGCACTCGACACCCTCACGCTGCAGCGGGATGGCCACGTCCTGCTGATCGGGCTGAACCGCCCGGAGAAACGCAACGCGTTCAACCTCGCGATGCTCACCGATCTCTCGCTGGCCTACGGACTGCTGGAATCCGACGACGACCTGCGCGTCGGTGTGCTGTTCGCGCACGGTGAGCACTTCACCGCGGGCCTCGATCTCGTCGACGTGGCGCCGTATGTCGCCAGGGGTGAACTGCCCGTGCCCGAGGGCGGACGCGATCCCTGGCGCCTCGACGGTGACTGGTCCAAACCGGTCGTCGCCGCAGCCCAGGGCCGGTGTCTGACTCTCGGCATCGAACTGCTCCTGGCCGCCGACATCCGCATCGCCGCGCGGGACACCCGTTTCGCCCAGATCGAGGTGCTGCGCGGCATCTACCCGTTCGGCGGTGCCACCCTGCGGCTACCGCGCCAGACCGGCTGGGGCAACGCGATGCGGTGGTTGCTCACCGGGGACGAGTTCGACGCGGTAGAGGGGTACCGCATCGGGCTGATCCAGGAGGTGGCCCCGGATGCCGATACGGCCGTCGCCCGAGCCCGGGAGATCGCGCACACGATCGCCGATCGCGCCGCGCCGCTCGGGGTTCGCGCCACCCTGGCCTCGGCGCACACCGCGCTCCGCGAAGGAGACTCCGCGGCAATCGCGCGGCTCCGGCCCGTCGTTGCCGAACTGTTCGGCACCGCCGACGCCGCCGAAGGTGTGCAGTCCTTCATCGAACGACGCGCCGCGAACTTCCAGGGCCGCTGAGTTCCCCGGCGAGCAGACACTTAGGTACCCCAAATCGCGTGAAAGCGGGTACCGCCGCGTCTGCTCGCCGAAGGAAATCAGCCGGCGGACTCCAACGCGACCAGCGCCGCGGCCACCGCGAAGAACTTGTTGGACCCGAGCTGGCGCACGGTCTTGATGTTGAACGCCGCGGCGAGATGTTCGGCGTCGGCGTCCGTGACCCCGGCCAGTGCCGCCGGAGAGGCATCCAGGATCTCTTTGAGCGACTTGTCCTCGTAGGCCTTGTCGAGCGACTTCGCCAGATCAACGGAAACTGCCACGGTGCCTCCTCATGGTCGGAGGGGCCACGCTAACGGCCGAACCTGAATCCCGGCTGTCCACTTCCTGGCCGAGAAGACACAAATGTCCCGGAAAACCGTGGTCTTCCGGGACATTTGCGTCTGTTCGCGGGAGATGACTCCCGACGATTTTTACTCGGGGGTGTAGCCGAACGGCAGCAGCACGCTCTTGGCCTGGGTGTAGGCGTCGATGCCCTCCGGGCCGTTCTCGCGTCCGATACCCGAGTTCTTGAAGCCGCCGAACGGGGCGCCGGGATCGAAGGCGTACATGTTCACGGCGTAGGTGCCGGTGCGGATCTTCGAGGCGATCTCGACGGCCTTCGGGAAGTCCGTCGTGTACACGCTGCCGGCCAGGCCGTACGGCGAGTCGTTGGCGATGCGCACCGCGTCTTCCTCGGTGTCGAACGGGATCACTACGAGCACCGGCCCGAAGATCTCCTCCTGGGCGATGGTCATCGAGTTGTCGACGTCGGCGAACACCGTCGGCTGCACGAACCAGCCCGAATCCAAGCCTTCGGGACGGCCACCGCCGGTGACGATGCGGGCACCTTCCTCGACGCCCTTCTTGATGTAGCCCTCGACCCGCTCACGCTGCTTCTCCGAAATCAGCGGGCCGATCATCGAGGCCGGGTCGTCGGGCAGGCCGACCGGCATGGCGGCGACAGCTGCCGACAACTTCTCGACGACCTCGTCGTACCGCGACCGCGGTGCCAGGATGCGGGTCTGGCCCACACAGGCCTGGCCGCAGTTCATCAGGCCGGAGAACACCAGCATCGGCATGGTGGAGTCCACGTCGGCGTCCTCGAGGATGATCGCCGCGGACTTGCCGCCGAGTTCCAGCGTGCAGGGCTTGAGCTTCTCGGCGGCGATCTTGCCGATCTCCTTGCCGACGCCGCTGGAGCCGGTGAAGGTGAACTTGTCCAGCTCGGGGTTGGCGGTCAGGGCGCGACCGGTTTCCGGTCCGCCCGGCACCACCGAGAGCACGCCCTCGGGCAGGCCGGCCTCGGTCAGCACCTCGGCGAACAGGTTGGTGGTCAGCGGGGTCTCACCGGCCGGCTTGAGCACGACGGTGCAGCCGGCGAGCAGGGCCGGGCCCAGCTTGTTGCAGGCCAGGAAGAACGGCACGTTCCAGGCGATGACGGCGCCGACGACGCCGATCGGCTCCTTGACGACCAGGGTCTGGCCGTAGATGCCGTCGCGGATGTCTTTCCAGTCGTACTTGTCGGCCGCGCCGGCGTAGTACTGCAGGCTGGAAACGCCCGCGCCGAACTGCATCATGTCGACGATGGTCGGGGGCTGGCCGGTCTCCAGCTTCAGCAGGTGCTTGAAGTCGTCGGCCCGTGCGTTGATGAGTTCGACGGCCTTGGCCAGCACGGCCTGGCGCTCTTCGGGCGACATGCGGGGCCACGGGCCGTCGTCGAACGCCTTGCGGGCCGCGACGCACGCGGCGTTGACATCGGCCTCGGCGGCCAGCGGGACCTGGCCGACCTTCTCGCCGGTCGCGGGGGAGAAGACCTCGATGACCTCGGAGGTCGAAGGCTCCACCCAGTGGCCGCCGATGAACAGTTTGTCGAACTCGGTGCGCGTGGTGGTGCTTTGTGTCATGGCCGTCACATTACCTAGGTTTCCTAGAAACGAGAACCTGTTCCAGTTGACGGTTTCAGGAGGGGCGCAGAACCAACACCAGATTGCTCACCAAAAACTCCCGCAACCCCGGTACCGCGGTCATCCACCAGGCCCATCGTGGGTGGTAGCGCGGAAAAGCTGATATCAACGCGCCGGTGCTGGCCGCCCATTGCAGACCGTCGGCCGCGGACACTGCGAACAACGACGAGCCGTAGTCGTTCTTGGGGCGGTGGCCATGTTTGCGGGTGTAGCGCTCAGCCGCCCGGGCACCGCCCAGATAGTGCGTCAGCCCCATCTCATGGCCGCCGAACGGGCCGAGCCACACCGTGTAGGACAACACCACCAACCCGCCGGGCTTGGTCACCCGCAACATCTCGTTGCCCAGCCGCCACGGATGCGGCACATGCTCGGCGACATTCGACGACAGGCAGATGTCGACGCTGTCGTCGGCGAACGGCAGCGCCATCCCGGAGGCTCGGACGAACTTGCCCGATGCGGAGTCGGTCGCTGGGCTCAGGCCGGATGTCGCCGCCCTCGCGGCTCCGGCGTGCGCCTCGCGGGGATCCGGCTCCACCCCGATGTAGTGCATGCCGGCCTGATCGAACGCCGACGCGAAGTAGCCGGGCCCGCCGCCCACGTCGAGCACGGTGCGCCCAACAGGGGATTCGCCGGTGGCACCGGACCACAAATCAGTGACCACGTCGAGGGTGTCGGCGGCCAGCGCGCCGTAGAAGCGGGCCGGTTCGCTCTGCTCGAACCGGAATTGCGCGAGTAGGCGCACCGACCGGCTCAGGGTCGCCCGGCGGGCAAAGCGCGCCGAGATGTCGCTGGGCTGCACCTGCCCAACCTACTGACCGGTACCCTCAACACGATGTCTGCCCGTCCCGATCCTCGCCTGCGGAGCGTCCTGCTGCTCTGCTGGCGCGATACGGGGCACCCGCAGGGGGGCGGCAGTGAGGCGTATCTGCAGCGAATCGGCGCGTGCCTGGCCGACGACGGGGTCAGCGTGACGTTGCGCACCGCGCGGTACCCGGGTGCAGCCCGCCGCGAGGTGGTCGACGGCGTACAGATCAATCGGGCCGGGGGACCGTACAGCGTGTACATCTGGGCCGGGCTGGCCATGGTGGCCTCCCGCGTCGGCCTCGGGCCGTTGGGCAGGGTCCGGCCGGACGTCGTCATCGACACCCAGAACGGGCTGCCGTTCCTGGCCCGGCTCGCGTTCGGCCGCCGGGTGGCGGTGCTGGTGCACCACTGTCACCGGGAACTGTGGCCGGTGGCCGGCCCGGTACGCGGCCGGATCGGCTGGTTCGTCGAGTCCAAACTCTCCCCGCGGCTGCACCGCCGCAACCAGTACGTCACCGTGTCGCTGCCCTCGGCCCGTGATCTCAACGGGCTGGGGGTGGATTCCGGCCGTATTGCGGTGGTGCGCAACGGACTTGACGAGGCTCCCGTCCACACTCTGGAGCTGCCGCGGTCGACCAGTCCGCGTCTGGTGGTGCTGTCCCGGCTGGTGCCGCACAAGCAGATCGAAGACGCCCTGGAAGCCGTCGCGACGCTGCGCACCAAGATTCCCGGGCTGCACCTCGACATCCTGGGCGGCGGCTGGTGGCGGAAACGACTGGTCGAACACGCCGAGTTGCTCGGCATCTCCGATTCGGTCACGTTCCACGGGCACGTCGACGAAGAGACCAAACACCGTGTGCTGCAGCAGAGTTGGGTACATGTGCTGCCGTCGCGGAAAGAGGGCTGGGGGCTGGCGGTCACCGAGGCTGCCCAGCACGGGGTGCCGACGATCGGTTACCGCGCCTCCGGCGGGCTGACCGACTCGATCATCGACGGGGTCACCGGGCTACTCGCGGAGGACCGCGACGCCCTGGTCGCCGGGCTGCATCAGCTGTTGAGTGACCCGGTGCTGCGGGTTCAGCTGGGCAGTAAGGCCCAGGCTCGCAGCGACGAATTCTCTTGGACGCTCAGCGCGGACGCGATGCGGACAGTGCTGGAATCGGTGCACGGGGGCAGCTACGTCAGCGGGTTGGTGTAGGGGCGCAGTCGGTCAACGCTTGTCGGCGTCCTTATCGACAAGAATGGTGGCGATGTCCAGGCCCGCGTGTGAATTGCTGTGGTGAGGGTTTCGAGGGCCTCGCTCCGCGCCACGTGGGAGGCGACCGCACAGCGGAGCTGAAGGGTCACGCACTTACGCGCGTGGCCCAACTCGTACTCCGGTGGCATCGAACTGCCGGCATGCATTCGCGGCCGGATTGACGAACCGTCGCAACGGCCTGTTCTTTGACTTCGTCACTGAACTTCGACGGCGGTTGCGCAACGCGTAGAACGACTTTCGAGATATGTCGGGCTCGGTGCAGAACGTCGAGCACCGGAACTGTCACCGATGTCTTGAGAGATGAGCTTGTGTGAGGTCATCACGAGGCGTAGACTCGAACATATGTTCGAATAGAAGTTCTTCCCCGGAAGGCAACTGAGAGCTTCGCCCGCACCACCTTCTGTGTTGAAAGCGTGGGTATCTGTCATGGACGCCACCTATCTGGACACCGTCATTGATGTGCTCATCGATGAACTGTGCCCGTCACCGCCATCCGAGGCCGATGCTGATCGCCGGTTGTTTCATCTGCTCGACAGTCCCCGGCCGGTGGTGGATGACCAGCCGCTGCTGGCGGTCCTCGCGGCGGCGGTCACCGCCGCCAACCTGTTGAATCATGTGATCGCCCAGGCGGCCGCCGCGGCCGAACGCGCCGGGATCGCGGCCCGCCAACACCTACGCAGCGGGGCGCAGTTGTTGACCGGCCTGGGTGTGGCCCCCGCAGCGGCGTATCGGGCAGCACGGGTCGGGCGCGTCGCGCACACCCTGCCCGCGCTGACTGCGCAGCAACGTCTGGGGGCCGTGGGCATCGAGGTCGCCGATGCGGTCGGCACAGGCATCACACACATCGGCGGCCGTGTCGCGTTGTCCGATCAGGACCGGGCCCAGGTGGTGCGCACCCTGATGATCCAGACCACCCCCTCGGCAGTGAACGCCAAAGCCCGCGAGATCGCCCTGGGCTGGGCACCGACCCCACCAGGGCCGGAGGCGGTGGTGCCGGTCGCCGAGAACACCGACCTCAACGAGATGACGCTGAACCAGAACGACGAGGGCCGCCTCAGCGCCACCCTGGACCTCGATGCCCTCACCGGGGAAGAACTGTTCGCCGCATTAGACCCGTTATGCCGGCCCGTGCCACTACCGGATGGATCACCCGACCCCCGCCCGGCCACCCGGCGTCGTGCCGACGCGTTCGGGCAACTGGTCCGTGATTACTTGTCGCATTCGGGGCGTCCCACCTCCGGTGGAGTGCTCCCGCATGTCACCCTGATCCGGCCCGCCCACCCGACACCACCCACAGCGGCGGGGGTGGGGGTGTTCGGTCCGCAGGGCGTGGTGGACACGCTCGGTTTCACCGGGCCGATCAGCACCGCGACCGCGGACCTGATCGCGTGCGACGCCACCGCCGAGTTGGTCCTCGTCGATGAGAACCAGGCGCCCCTGGACGTGGGACGCGCCGAGCGACTGTTCCCACCCCGCATCCGCAAAGCCCTGGCCGTGCGCGATCGCGGATGCGCCTTCCCCGGTTGCGGCAGACCCGTGTCCTGGTGCGACGCTCACCACATCAACCAATGGGCCACAGGAGGAGCCACCAGCCTCGACAACGGTGTGCTGCTCTGCCGCCACCACCACACCTTGATCCACCACAGCGACTGGCAGCTTTACCTCGGACCCGACCGCCATCCCTGGTTCATCCCACCCCGCGATCCGGCAGGCCCCGAACCACCACACCTGCGCTCACACGCACGCCGCACCCTGACCATCTTGCCCACCGCCGCATAACCAACATCTCGACGCTGTTTGACAACTACACAGTGAAAACCGCCAAAATGCGGCGGGTCTCGGCGGCAAGGCCCGCCGGACCCGCCACGACCAACCCACACCAGCACGCTACCCAGAGATGCACTCTCAGAACAGGTTTGGCCGAGTCACGTCGACGGGACGGCACAATGCCGAGCGCTGGACCGGCGCAACCCTATCCAAGACCACACCGTGACCGCAGCCCGTCGGACGTCGGACGTCGGCTGATGCCCATCCCGATCGCCCCACCGGCCAGGGTCAGAAGCCACACCAGGTGCGAGGCGATCATTACGCCGCGATGTGGCGCCGCGGGCGCCGAGCCGCCGACGTACTGCACCGATACCTCCTGATCGGATTCGCGCACCACCCAGCCCACCCCGGCTTCGGCCAGTTGTTGATCGGTTGCCCCCGAGAGCACCAGGTCCTGCACGGCCCGCGCGTGTACCCCTTCACCGGGTACGGTCTGGCCGCCGATGGACAGGTCGCCGGTCGTCAGCACCTCCGCACGCAGCCACCGCGGCAGTGGGTCGAGCACCGGAGCGCCAGGCGCCCAGGAGAATTCACGCATGCTGTGCGGGGGGAGCGCAACCACGGGCCGGGGGTCGGAGTTGATCTGCGCCGCCGCGTCGGCCCAGCTCGCGGGATACTGCACCGCGCGCATCTGATTGCCGACGCCCCAGGCGAGATCCGGCAGCACCGCGATCAGCGCTGCGCAGCACACCGCGGCAGCAGCGGTGTCCGGCACCCGCAGGCGCTGCAAGGTGACCGGGGCGGCGGCAGCGGCCAGCACGTAGCCCGGCATGGCCAGGGCCACCCATTTCTGTCCGTCGCGCACCACGCCGAGGCCGGGTATGGCCTGGATCGTCGCGTCGACGAACGCCAACCCGGGGCCCGTGGCCATCGCCGCCGGGATCAGCACGGCCGCCACCGCCAGGATCAGCAGCGGTACCGCCGTGCGGTTGCGGACCACCACGGGCAGGCCGAGCGCGACGATGCCAACCAGTACGACAGTGGCAACCAGGGCGAAAAGCGTTGTGCGCGAGCCGGGTACGGCTTCGCCGTTCCAGATTCCACCCAGGCCGGCCAGGCTGCCCAGGGTGGCCAGCCCCGGCTCGGCCCGCGCGGCGAACGCCTGAACCCCGGCTGCTGAGGACGGCGATGACACCGTGCCACCGACAGCGGCGGCCACCAACCACGGCGTCGCAGCCAAGACTGAGATTCCCGACGCGAGGGCGGCGACGCGCAGACGTCGCCAGCCCTCGCCGGGGACCGCAACGCACACGAGAGCGACCGTGGCGGCCAGCATCAGGCCCGTCGGGGTCAACCCGGCCAGCGCGATCCAGAACGCCAGACCCCACGCCGGGCGGGAGCCCGAACCGCTTTGTCGCGCGCGGGACCCCCCGCGCAACCGCAACACGCACACCGCCACCCAGGGCAGGCAGCCGTAACCGACCAGCAGACTCCAGTGCCCCTGCAGCAACCGCTCGGCCACATACGGGTTCCAGATGGCCAGCGTCGCCGCGATGAACTGGCCGGGCAAGCCGGGCCCCGACACCGTCGAGGCCAGTCGTGCGGCGCCCCAGCCGGCCAGCCACAGGCCCGCAACGAGCAGGACCTTGACCACGATCCCGCCGTCCAGTCCGGTCGAGGTCAGGGCGACAAAAAAATCCTGCGGCAGTGCCCGGGGCGCGGCTTCGGTCAGGCCCAGCGCCGCATCGGTCAGGTATGAGCGGGGCGTGGAGACGGCGTCCCGCAAAAGCAGGTAACCGGGCCCCAGCAGGGGCCCGGTTACCAATAACGACAGTGCCAGCGAATAGGCCGGCAGCAGGGCAGAGCGCAGGCTCAGATCACCGGTCCGGCGGTAGATCGGATGGTCGTTGAGCCGGCAGTTTTTCGGTCTTGGCCTCAGCGCCGGGTACCTGGAAACCCTGGGTGTCGAAGAAGCCGTGATCGGCGGTGTCGAGCCCGGGGTCGATCAGCGTGGACTCGGCGCGCACCGCGAACGAACCCACCACGGCGCCACCGACGAGCGCCAGCAGGCCCAGCGCGGTGAACGTGATCGGCAGGACGCGGGTCCACAGTGACACTCGGTCACGCTCGTCCTGAGCGGCCGCGACCTGGGACTCCACGGTCTCCTCGTTGTAGGTGACCTTGTAGTCGACATAGGTCACCTCGGGCTTGAGCCTGTCCCGCGCGTAGTACTGGTAGCCGTGGTCCTGCGCCTTGACGATGGTGCCCGACACCGGGTCGACCCAGAAGGTGCGCTGCGCGGCGTAGAAGCGGTCCATCGTGATCCGCTCGTCGGGTTCGCCGGGCACACCCCACATCTCGGGGCTTGCGGTGACCGAACTGTCGGCGTCGTCCTCGTAGAGCGACGAGTACTTGACCGGATCGGCCAGCTTGCCGTTGGAGTCGTAGCCCACGTTCTGGATGAACCGGTAGGTGGTCAGCCCGTTGACGTCTTCTTCACCGTCATAGTTCGCGTCGTACGCCTTCTGGGCGATCGCGTCGAAGAACGGGTAGGTCTTCTTCTCGGTGTCGAACGGGAACCGGTAGGTCAGGCCCTCGTGCGGCAGCGCGACGTTGGTCGGCGGCTTCTCGTCTTCGATGGCGCGGGGCTTCTGCAGCGCACCGCCCGGGTTGTTGTCGCTGGACACGGCCAGCGCGGTGCTGCGGTTCATCGTGACGGTGTCCACCAACGCCAACAGCAGACCGCCGTCCTTCTGGCGGTCCGTGCGTCGCAGTGTGCTGCCCACCTGCAGCGTCACCACCTCGGCGTTCGACGGCGATTCCACGCTGACCTGCTGCTGCAGTGCGACCGGCACGTTGCGGTCCACCGAGAACTTCGGGGCCACCAGCGTTTCCGGATCGAAAGCGGTCGCGGTCCCATCGCTGACCAGACTGGCATCCAGATTGAGCGGGATCTTGGCGATCTTGCCCTTGGTATACGTGGTCAACAACAGTGCGGCGATGAGCAGAGCTGCACCCAGCCCCATCAGTCCACATGCCGCGATACGCAGCGTCACTGCGCGGTTCAAACCGGGCCTCCTTCAGTGTGGGCCAACTCGTCGTGAGGCAAACCCGTTCGACCCTAACAGCACTATCTAAGGTCATTGCTTACTCCTGTGACATCTCCCGGGCGCGTTAACCCGCAGTTTGGCGGGGTTGCCATCGAGCGGCACACTGGTCGGCGTGGCCACCGGAGCACCGGACCCGGAAACCGGACCGGAATCTCAGGTCGGCGGGACCCGTAGCTTCCTGCCGGCAGTCGAAGGCATGCGCGCCTGCGCTGCCATGGGGGTGGTGCTCACCCACGTCGCCTTCCAGACCGGGCACACCACCGGGGTGAGTGGCCGGTTCTTCGGCCGGTTCGATCTCGCGGTCGCCGTGTTCTTCGCGCTGTCGGGGTTCCTGCTGTGGCGCGGCCATGCCGCCGCTGCCCGCGGCTTGCGTCCCCGCCCGCGCACCGGTCACTACCTGCGCTCCCGCATCGTGCGCATCATGCCCGGCTATGTAGTGGCCGTCGTGGTGATCATTCTGCTGCTCCCGGAGGCCAAGGCCGATCTGACGGTGTGGCTGGCCAACTTGACCCTGACCCAGATCTACGTGCCGCTGACGCTGACCGCAGGGCTCACCCAGATGTGGAGCCTGTCGGTGGAAGTCAGTTTCTATCTGGCGCTGCCGGTGCTGGCGCTACTGGCACGACGGCTGCCGGTGCGGGCCCGCATCGGCGTGATCATCGCGGTGGCGGCGCTGAGCCTGTTGTGGGTGCGCATTCCGTTCTCCGGCACCACCGGGCTGAACCCGTGGAACTGGCCGCCGGCGTTCTTCTCCTGGTTCGCCGCGGGGATGGTGCTGGCTGAACTCACGGTGAGTCCATTCGGCTGGGTGCACCGGCTGGCCCGGCGCCGGGTGCTGATGGCGGTCATCGCCGCGGTGGCGTTCGGGATCGCGGCCTCGCCGCTGGCCGGCCTGGAGGGTCTGCGGCCCGGCTCGGTCGGCCAGGTGACGCTGAAGACCGCGATGGGCGCGATCGTCGCGGGCGCGCTGCTGGCCCCGCTGGTCCTCGATCACCCCGGTACCGCCCACCCGATTCTGGGCAACCGCGTGATGGTGACCCTGGGCCGCTGGTCTTACGGGTTGTTCGTGTGGCACTTGGCCGCGTTGGCCATGGTGTTCCCGATGATCGGGGAGTTCCTGTTCAACGGCCAGATGCTGGTGGTGTTGGTACTGACGCTGGTGTTCGGCTTCGCCCTGGCCGCGGTGAGCTACGCGCTGGTGGAATCTCCGTGCCGGGAGGCGTTGCGGCGCTGGGAGTACCGGAACGAGAGCCCGGTGCCGCCGCTGGACAGTTCGATCACCGACGAGCCCGAGCCTGCTCCAGCCGCGCGATGACCTCGTCGCGCACCGCGGCGCGACGAGCCTTCCCGGCGTCATCGCGTAGCGGGGCGTCGACGAATTCCACGCTTTCGGGCACCTTGTAGCCCGACAGCTGCTCGCGCAGGAAGGTCTGCACCGCTGCTGCGTTCAGGTCTGACCCGTCACCCGTCTGCACCAGGGCGTGCGGCACCTGGCCGAGATCCTCGTGCGGTATGCCGACGACCAGACACGACAGCACGTCGGGGTGGGCAGCCAGCGCGGCCTCGATCTCGGCCGGGTAGACGTTCTTGCCGCCCACGGTGAACATGTCGACCCGTCGGTCGTTGAGGTAGAAGAACCGCTGAGAGCCGTCGTCGACGTAATACCCAAGATCTCCGAGTGACTCCCAGCCGTCACGGCTCTTGGCCGTGCTGCCGACGTAACGGTACGTGGGAGCGCTGCCGGGGCCCGGCCGCATGTAGATCTCACCGGTCACGCCGGGCGGGCACTCGCCGCCGTCGTCGTCGAGCACCTTCATCTCGCCGGCCACTACGACACCGACGGATCCGGGGTGGGCCAGCCACTGCTCACCGGAGATGAAGGTCAGCGCCTGCAACTCGGTGCCGCCGTACAGTTCCCACAACGCCTCGGCGCCGAGCAGCTCGATCCAGGCCTGCTTGACCGCTGGCGGGCAGGGTGCCCCGACGTGCCAGAACCGGCGAATGCTGGACAGGTCATAGGCTTTTGGGTCGGCGCGGTACACCGGCAGCAGACGCTGCATGATGGTGGGCACCGTGGTCAGAAACGTCACACGGTGTTCGGTGACGAGCCGCAGGAACTCGACCGGGTCGAAGCGTGGCATCAGCACCAGGTGGTGGCCCTGCAGCAGCGCGATGGCGAATGTGGTGAAGCCGGTGTTGTGGCTCATCGGCACCGACATCAGGGTGACGTCTCCGGGCTGGGCGCCGAGGGGAACCCCGATCAGGGCAGGCACCCGGCTGTCGCCGCCGGCTTCGATCAGCTTCGGGCGTCCGGTGCTGCCGCCGGAGGCCATCGACTTCCATGTCGGTGCGACCGCCTCGGGCAGCGGTGCGTCGGACAGTCCGGTATCCGGGGCAAAACCTGGTGGAAGCCAAGGTGTTTCACCGGCATCGCGGCCGACGACCAGGGCGCGGGGGCGTAGCGCGAGGATGCCGGCGAACTCGGCGTCCGGCAACCGCGGCGAAAGGGGTTGCGGCACTGCGCCGAGCTTCCAGGCAGCCAGGACGGCCTGCACCCACTCGATCGAGTTGGGCAGGCTGATGGTGACGTAATCGCCTTGTTGCACACCGTGTTCGGCATAGGCACGGGCGAGTCGGTTGCTGGACCGATCCAGTACGTCCCGGGTGAGCGTGATGCCCTGGCAGGTCACGGCCGGCCGGTCGGGGTCGGCTGCGGCCAGTTGGCTGACCTGGGTCGGGATCGGCGGGAACACGTCGGTCATCTCAGTACCCGCCCTTGCGGTCGAAGATCCGGCGCGGATTGTCGATGAGCATCGTGGCGATCTGTTCCTCGGTGACGCCACGCGCGCGCAACGCCGGCAGCACGTCATTGTGGATGTGCAGGTAGTGGCTGTTGGGCAGCGCCGCGGTGGTCCTCTCGTCGGGCAGGGCGTCGAAGTAGCACCAGGTGTCGTGCGAGAGCACCATCTTCTCGGCATGGCCGCGCCGGCACATGGTCGCGACGGTGGCGATCCGGTCCTCGAACGGCAGGAAAACATCCACGCCGAAGCGGTCCATGCCGATGTAAGAACCGTTGGCGATCAACTCTTCGAGGTAGCCGATATCGGTGGTGTCGCCGCAGTGACCGATCACCACCCGGGACAGGTCGACACCTTCCTCGGCGAAGATGCCCTGCTGTTCCAGGCCGCGCCGGCTGGCGGCGTGGGTGTGGGTGGAGATCGGCACCCCGGTCTGCCGGTGGGCCTGGGCGACGGCCCGCAGCACTCGTTCAACCCCAGCGGTGACACCGGGTTCGTCGGTGGCGCACTTGAGGATTGCCGCCTTGATGCCGGTGTCGGCAATGCCGTGTTCGATGTCGCGGACGAACATCTCGGTCATCGGGTCGGGGCGGCCCGCCTTGGGTTCGTTGAAGTGGAAGGCCAGCGGCAGGTCGTTGTAGGTGTAGAAGCCGGTGGCGACGACGATATTGAGGTCGGTGCCTTCGGCGATCCGGGCGATGCGTGGAATGTAGCGGCCCAGACCGATCACCGTGAGGTCGACGATGGTGTCGACGCCGCGGGACTTGAGTTCGGTGAGCCGGGCGATCGCATCGGCTTCGCGGCTGGCGTCGTCGCCCCAGGACTCCGGGTAGTTCTGGGTCAGCTCGGTGCTCATGATGAAGACGTGCTCGTGCATGAGCGTGGTGCCGAGGTCGGAGGTATCGATGACGCCACGCGCGGTGTTCACTGTCGGCACCGCCCCGATGCTAGGCGGATCAGTCAGCTGTGTGTGGCGGTTCCGCCGGGTCCCTGGCAGTGGTGCCCGCACCGTCAAGCCCCCAGCTGATGATCCGGCGCGGCACGATCCGGATGATGTCCCCGGACAGGCCGCCATCGGTGGTACCCACACCGGGCAGTGCCATTGCGGTGCCACGGATTTCGATCCCGCGCGCCTCGGGCGGGCGCACCGAGAGCACCGTGTCGACGATGAAGGCCACCTGTGGGTTGCCGAGCACATTGCGCCACTTTTGCGTCGATGCCAGGGCGTGGCCGACGATGTCGATGGTGGTGTCGTCGGGTGAATACCCGTTCGATGCAGTGAAGCGCGTCTGGCCGGATGTGGTCGAAGAACAGCTCGCGCACTGAATCGGAGTGCAGCGGTAAGGCATCGCGCAGTGCATCGATACCTGTGGCGGTCAGCACCGCGCGGCCGCCCCGGTGCCCGCGACGAAGATCTAACTGGCGGCTTCGACCACGGCCAGCGTCTCGGGGGTGACCGGGTCGAGGGCGTCGTCGAAGTCGTGGTGCTTCTGTACGTACTTGGCGACGTACGGGCAGACCGCCGCGATGCGCTTGCCCGCCGCGCGGGTGTCGGTCAGCGCAGCCGACACCAGTTCGCCCGCCAGGCCTTGGCCGCTGAACTGGTCGTCGACTTCGGTGTGGTGGAAGATGCGCTGGTCGTCGGAGTCGACGTAGGCGGCCAGGCCGGCATGCTCACCGTCGACGGTGAGCTCGTAATGGCGTGCTTCTGGGACGTTGCGGACTTCAGCCATGTCTTCACTATGCACGTAGTGCGCTGGCACGATCAGGCAGATGGCCGTCCGAGCAACGTCGACGTGGGCGCCGTTGGCGTCGCCGATCTACCGTGCGCTGTGGATTGCGCAGTTCGTCTCCAACCTGGGCACGTGGATGCAGACGGTGGGTGCCCAGTGGATGCTGGTGGGAGATCCGCGCGCCCCGGTGCTGGTCCCGTTGGTGCAGACCGCCACCACACTGCCGGTGATGCTGCTGGCCCTGCCGTCCGGCGTGCTTGCCGATCTGGTGGACCGGCGCAGGCTGCTGCTCGCCACCCAGGGGGCGATGGCGGCCGGCGTGGCGGCGCTGGCGGCACTGACCGGCGCCGGGTTGGCCACTCCGACGGTCCTGCTGATCCTGCTGTTTCTGATCGGCTGCGGGCAGGCGCTGACCGCTCCGGCCTGGCAGGCCATTCAGCCGGACCTCGTTCCCCGCGAACAGATTCCCGCCGCGGCCGCGCTGGGCAGCATGAGTATGAACGGGGCCCGGGCAATCGGCCCGGCGATCGCCGGGGCGCTGGTATCCCTGTCCGGCCCGACGCTGGTGTTCGCGCTCAATGCGGTGTCGTTCGCCGGCATCGTGGTGGTGCTGCTGCTCTGGCGCAGCCCGGTCGCTGAGCAGCTGCTGCCCGCTGAGCGACCGTTGGCCGCACTCGGCGCCGGCGGCCGGTTCATCCGCAGGTCGCCGATCGTCAGGCGAATTCTGCTGCGGGCGGTGTTGTTCATCGCGCCGGGCAGCGCGCTGTGGGGCCTGCTCGCGGTGGTCGCGGATAGGCAGCTGGGGCTGTCGTCGTCCGGCTACGGGCTGCTTTTGGGTGCGCTCGGGGTGGGGGCCGTGCTCGGTGCCCTGGTCCTGGGCCGATTGCAGTCGGCCTTCGGCCTGAACGCGTTGCTGATCGTCGCGGCGCTCGGATTCGCCGGGGCCACTGCCGTTCTGGCGCTGGTGCACAATTTCGGCATTGTCCTGGCGGCGCTTGTCGTCGGCGGTGCGTCGTGGCTGCTGGCGTTGTCCACGCTCAACGCCTCGATGCAGTTGAGCCTGCCGGCGTGGGTGCGGGCCCGCGGGCTGTCGGTGTACCAGCTGACCTTCATGGGCGGTCAGGCCATCGGGTCGCTGGTGTGGGGCCTGGTGGCCGGTGCGACGAGCACCGTCACGGCCCTGCTGATCAGTGCCGGACTGCTGGGGTTCTGTGCGGTTTCGGACTGGTGGTGGCCGCTGCACGAGCGCACGGGCGACCTCGATATGACGCCGTCCGCGCACTGGCCCGAACCGGCACTCGTGTTCGAACCGGAACCGCCTGACGGTCCGGTCCTGGTGCTGACCTCCTACCGGGTGGAACGTGAACACGAGACCGAGTTCTTCGCCGCGATGGGCGTGTTGGGTCGGTCGCGGCAGCGCACCGGGGCCACGCAATGGCGGTTGTTTCGTGCTGTGGAGCGCGAAGGTGTGTTTGTCGAGGCCTTCGTGGTGCGGTCCTGGGATGAGCATGTGCGCCAGCACCGCACCCGCCTGACGGGTAGCGACCTGGTCATCGAGCAGGCGGTTGAGCGTTGGGTGGAGGGGGAGCCGGTCTCGCACCATCTGATCGCGGTGAAGACTCCTTGACTGTGAGCCTTATCACAGTAATATGACCAGTGGTCATACAGGCTGGAGAGTCAGATGCCGACGGTCACCTGGGCGCGTTTGGATCCCGCTCGTAGAGCGGCGGTGGTGGCAGCCGCCGAGGCGGAATTCGGGGCGCACGGGTACTCGCGTGGAAGCCTCAACGTCATCGCCCGGCGCGCGGGTGTGGCGAAAGGCAGTCTGTTCCAGTATTTCGCGGACAAACGCGACCTGTACGCGTTCATCGCGGATATCGGAAGCCAGCGGGTGCGGGCATACATGGAGGACCGCATCCGCACGCTCGATCTCGACCGCCCGTTCTTCGAGTTTCTCACCGACCTGCTCGACGACTGGGTGGCCTACTTCGCCGACCATCCCCAGGACCGTTCGCTGCATGCCGCGGCAAGCTTCGAGGTGGACACCGAGGCCCGGGTCAGCGTGCGGACCGTCATCCACCGCCACTATCTCGAGGTGCTCCGGCCGCTTGTGCAGGACGCTCAGACCCGGGGCGATCTGCGGGCGGACGCGGACGCCGGCGCGCTGTTGTCGCTGCTGCTGATGATCTTTCCGCATTTGGCGCTCGCGCCGTACGTGCGTGGGATGGACCCGATCCTGGGCCTGGATGAGCCCAGCCCCGAGCAGCCGGCACTCGCAGTACGACGACTCGTCGGAGTGTTGAAGGCCGCATTCGCGGTACCCAATTTCCCGGCGGCCACGGAAGCAGCCCATCAGACCTGAGGAGGTCAATTCCCATGTCACACACACATTTCGGCTCGCTCTCCAAGGGCGGTCTCAATTGGGACAGTGTGCCGTTGCGGTTGTTCTCCGGGGGGAATGCCAAGTTCTGGAATCCGGCCGATATCGACTTCTCCCGCGACCGGGCGGACTGGGAGGCGCTGACGGACCGGGAACGTGAGTACGCCACCCGGTTGTGCGCCGAGTTCATCGCGGGTGAGGAGGCGGTCACCAAGGACATCCAGCCGTTCATGACTGCGATGCGGGCTGAGGGGCGCCTGGGCGACGAGATGTACCTGACCCAGTTCGCCTTCGAGGAGGCCAAGCACACGCAGGTGTTCCGCATGTGGCTCGACGCCGTCGGGATCACCGACGATCTGCACAACTACTTCGACGAACTTCCGGCCTATCGGCAGATGTTCTATGAGGAGCTGCCGGCGTCGCTCGATGCGTTGTACACCGACCCGTCGCCGGCCGCCCAAGTACGGGCGTCGGTGACCTACAACCACATCGTCGAAGGAATGCTGGCGCTCACGGGATACTATGCGTGGCACAAGATTTGCGTCGACAGAGGGATCCTTCCCGGCATGCAGGAGCTGGTGGGGCGGATCGGTGATGACGAGCGCCGCCACATGGCGTGGGGCACCTTCACCTGTCGGCGTCACGTTGCCGCCGATGATGCCAACTGGGAAGTGTTCGAGAACCGGATGAACGAGCTCATCCCGCTGGCGTTGCGACTCACCGAGGAGGGCTTTGCCCTCTACGCGCCGGACATCCCGTTCGGCCTGGTGCAGGACGAGTTCATGCAGTACTCCGCCGACAAGGGCATGCGCCGATTCGGCACCATCAGCAGCGCCAGGGGCCGTCCGCTCGAAGAGATCGACCTCGACTACTCGCCGCTGACGTTGGAGGACACGTTCGCCGACGAGGATGCACGGGCGCTGGCGGCCACCGCATAGGCCCCGACGATGCGGTGTCGGCGAACCCCTCCGTCGCCGACACCGCAGCCGTGCGCACCGCACGATGCGCAGCCGCGCGAACACGGCTGAGCCGGAAGGCCAGCCTGTCAACTGACTGCATAGTTAATGCACTCAGTTCTGCACAATCCAGGTCCGCAACCTGTAGTCCCCCATGTAGCAAAGGGCATTCCGGGCGTGTGCCACGCGTGCCGGTACCGTAAGTACCGCATATGTGCGTTGTCAACAGTTACGGCAAATGTTCCGGTGTTCGCCGAGGTGTTCGCTCAAAGGTGACCGTGGATGCCGCGACGAAGGTGACCGACAGGAGCGCCAGCAACTGCACCCACGGCGAGTGTCCGATATAACCGTCGACCGAGCGCCAGGGGTATTGACTCAGCGTTGCGCCGGCCAGTGTGAGTCCACCCGCGGCCACGCCCACGGTCAGCTTCTCCTGCCAACCGTCGCGATCACGCAGTAGGTAGCGCACTCCCAGCGTGGCACCGGCGACCAGCAGTCCCGGCAAGCCGGAGATGGCCGTCCCGACCGCCAGTACCGCGACCGCGATCAGGTTTGGCGATGGTTGCCATGGCCGCACGGGATCGAGATCCGGGTTGCGGCGCCGGGTCGGCCACAGTGCCAGCAGGGCCAGGACCGGCAGCAACGTGAGCCCGCCGATCAATCCGACCCGGTAGGGACGGTTCGACGGGAAGGACAGCGTCACCGGCCCGTCCTTGCCGGCCGGGATCACCCAGCCCTGCTGCCAACCGTTGACCTTCACCGCCGTCAGGGCGACGCCATCGGCGGTGCGCGCGACCCACCCCGGGTTCACGCTTTCGGGCACCACCAGGACCCTTGCCTTGTCTGATGCCGGCGCCTCCACCTGCCGGCGGTCCGATGACCAGACCGGCGTTTCGACAGGAGTTGTTGTGGCCGTGCGCAGTAGGGGGGCCGTTCGGGTGTTGAGCACGACTCCGTCGACGACGAACGCTGCGCCGGGGCTGGCCAGGAGTTCCTGTTGACCGGCAGGCAGGGCGATCGGACCGGTACGGCATGGCTGGGCCGGAATCGGGTCGCCGTCGAGCAGCGCCCCCACGGTGGTGTGTACCGAGGTCTGGATGAACTGGCCGGCCACACCGATGACCGGACCCTGACCGCACGGAAGTGACACTGTCCGTTTGCGATTGGCGGCAGAATCGGCCGCAGCGACAGGCTTGCCGTGCACGTCGAGAACGGTCAGTTCGGCCAGCCCGGGAGGCTTGAGCTGGTCGAAGCCCAGCGAGGTGCGGTCGATGATGTCGTTCCAGCCCAGCAGCGACACGGTGATGGTGTCGGTTACCCGTGGTTTGAGCTGTGCGGTCTGGGCCTCACCGTTGCCGGGGAGCTTGTGCACCTGCGGGCCGTCGCCCAGGTCGATCGAGACCAGCGTCGGGTGCGCGGGTGGTTGGCTGGTGCCGGGGTCGATACGGAGCGCGCCGACTTCGGTCGGCGCAGGCAGTTTCAGCGTCAGCGTGGGTGGTGCCTTGAACTGAACAACGCGTTGCGGCGCGGTCCATGATGTCCGCGGGTCACCGTCGGTGGCGGCGTAGGCCGAACCGAGCACGTCGATCGGGTCGGCGTCACCGGAGGCGCGGGTGGTCCCAGGTTGGGCGACCAGATCGGCGAGTTTGGGTCCCTGACGGGACCGGATCCACACCGTCGGCTCGACGTCGATGGGCGTCGGCACCGTGAGTGTGCGGCTCATATTGACCGCCTCCTCGGAGGCCAGCGCCAGCGCCGCCGCGCACCGGATCCCGGCCGGACTGTCGGCACACCCGGGCCTGCCCAGTAGTTCGGTTCCCAGATCCCATTGTGCGACATTCGAATCCGCGGGAGGTCCGGGGACTTCGACGGTGTGCCTCAAGTTGATGGGATGGGCGAATCCCGATGCGTCGTACTGGGTCACGGAAAGATCGGTGATGCCGAACTGCACACCGGCAGAACCGTCGTTGGTGGCGACCGCAGTGACCCGCACCCATGGGGTTTCGCCGACCGGCAGCGGGATGGTCAACTGCTGGCCGGCGGTGTCGAAGCGCAGGCTGCTCGAGCCGGTCGCGGTGGCCACCTCGATGCGGCGCACCTGGGCGCCGACCGCCGTTGCACTTGGGGTGATGGTCAGCGTGGCGTTGGTGACCGGGTGATCGAAATCGACCTGCAACCACTGGCCGACCGCAGCCTGCAGGGCGTTGGACACCCACGAGGTCGAACCGTCGCTGTCGACGGCCGCGGCCGGCCCGGTGGCCGGTGCGACGTTGGGCAGCGCGGTGGAGTCCGCCGCCGAACTCGACACCGATACCCGTCCGCCGTTCCACTTGCCGTACACCGGCGCGGCCCCGTCGGACGGGTAGTCCGGGACGCGGTTGTGGGTGTGGCGGGCGTCGTCGGGGGCGCGGATCGCCGAGGCGTGGTCGTCGACGCGGCCGTAGTCGATCTCGCGGGCGGTCGGGGTGTCGGTGACGATCACCCCGGCGGATCCGTCCGGTTGTACGGGCAGGCCGGCCCGCTCGGCGTCGGCAGTCAGCAGCATCGGCCCCAGCGGGGGTCGCCCGGCCAGGCGACGGCGTTCGTCGAGGCGTAGCAGCGCCTCGGGTGCGCCCGCCACCCGGGTCATCGCGTCGGTGTCGACCAGATACGGTGCGGACGGGTTGGTTCCGGCGGTGTCCACCCGGTAGATCTCGATGGCGGGGTAACGCGGGCGCAGGCCGCTGTCGGCGACGAAGCCCTCCAGCGTTCCGGGTCCCGCCGACTCACCGAACTCGACCATCTTGGACAGTCCGGGAGACCCCTCTATCGAACGGTGCACCAGTACCGGCCGGGCCGATCTGGACACGTCGGGGTCCAGATCGTTGCGTAGTACGACATACGAAATACCTTGCCGGGCAAGGGTATCGGCGAGCCCAGCGGAAGGGCGGCCGGCGGCGAACAATCGCTGTACCGAATCCAGCGCGCGGATCGTCTCGGGCGGTGTCAGCGGGATCGAATCACGCACGCCCCACGGACTCGAGCCGAGGACCTGTAACGGTTCGTCGTGGCTGTTGCCCCAGGTCTGGGTGGCGAACGGGGCGCCGGGTGCGACCAGGACCCGGCCTCGGTCGGTGTTGTGTTCGTCGAGCCAGTCCGCGGCGTCGTGCCAGTACTGCGGGATCGCGGTGAAGGTTCCGGCGGGGGTGATCCGGCCGGTCCAGGCGAGCGAGGTACCTGCTGCCAGCGCGGCGAGCACCACGATCGCGACCGCGATGCGCTTGTCGCGTTCGGGCCGGGCGAAGGCCCGCACCCACACCGGCAGGGCCGCGGTGCCCGGCAGCGGGATCCGGCCCAACAGATGAGCCAGACCCAGCGCCAGCGGCAGCCGCAGCACCGGATCGAGCTTGGCCAGGTTGCGCAGCGGCGTGCCCGTTCCGTCCAGGAAATCCTGAACGGCCGTCGCCACCGGGGATCCCAGCCCTCCGGAGTAGCCCAGGCCCAGCAGCACCACGCCGATCAACAGCATGGTGATCAGGCGACCCCGCGCAGGCATCGACCGCAGCGCCAGCCCGGCCAGGCCGGCCGCCGCCACCAATGCGGTGGCCAGCACCGCGACCGTGCTCGTCACCAGTGACGCCGCCGCGGTGGCAGTGGATGCCACGAACGGGGTCCAGGTATGGGTGCCGCGCAGCATCTCGGTGAGCGACATCCACTGTGTGGTGACACCCGAGGATTCGATGAAGTCGAGGAACGGCGGGCTGATCCGGCCCAGCATCACCAGTGCGACGACCCACCAGGCGACGGCCAGTGCCGTGCAGCCGAACCACCACGCGGTGAATCGCCACCACAGCCGGTTAGGCCGGTGACAGGCCCACCAGATGATCGCGGCCAGGCAGCCGGTCAGTGTCGCGACGGCGTTGACCGCACCCATCAGCGCCACGGCGCCTGCGGATCGGGCGGCCATCAGCCGCAGATTGCGATCCCCCCGAAACGCCAGGATGATCGGCAGCAGCACCCACGGCGCCAGCATCATCGGCAGCGTCTCCGACGAGATCGCGCCGAGGGTGGTCAGTACGCGGGGCGACAGGGTGAAGGCGAGCGCACCGAGGACACGCGAACTGGTACTGCCGATGCCCAGGATTTCGGCCAGGCGCAGCATGCCCCAGAAGCCCACCGTGAGCAGCAGGGCCCACCACAGTCGTTGGGTGACCCAGCCGGGAATCCCCAGCAGATCGCCGGCCAGGAAGAAAGCCCCGTGGGGAAAGAGGTAGCCGTAGGCCTGGTTCTGCGCCTGCCCGAACGGCAGGTCGCTGTTCCACAGATTGAAGGCGCGGGCCAGGAACCTCAGGGGATTGGCGGTGAGGTCCAGCTTGGTGTCGGGCGATATCTCCCCGGGGGACTGGACGAAAGTCAGGAGCAGTGTCGCCGCCGCGACCACCCACAACCAGCGCCGCGACAGTGGCGCGTCGAGCGCCCGCCGCGTTAGCGGCACATCCAAGCTAGGACCGGTCGCCGTACTCGACCCTGTTGAGCACCGATGACGCCGGGTCGCCCGCTTGCAGCGGAGGCTTCGTGTCCTGCTGCACCATTAGTGTCACACCGAAAACGGCAGCCGCACCCAACAGCAGGCCGACGACAATGCTGGCCGCGGAGGGTATGACGAACCGGTTCACCCGGCCAACCTAGCATGGCAACCCCGCAGATCCGTGCGAGGCGGACGTGGCTCGACACGCAGAGAATCGATTACCGCTTGCTCAGCGGCTAAGGTCGGGCCCCATGGCTTCACCGCGTCTCGTCGCAACTTTCGCAGCGTTGTCCGGGCTGTTGCTGGCCTGCTCTCCGAGCACCCCGGCGCCGGAGTCTCAATCTACGGACACGAAGCCGATGTCCACCCACGCGCCGATGCCCGCTGCGCCGGTGTGTGACCTGGCGGCCCTGTCACCTCGCGACAAGCTGGCCCAGCTGCTGACCGTCGGAGTCAAGGACGCCGCCGACGCACGTTCGGTGGTGAGCAGCCAGCACGTCGGCGGCATCATGATCGGCAGTTGGACCGACCTGTCGATGCTCAACGACGGATCCCTGCCTGACATCTCCGCCGCCGGCCCGCTGCCGCTGGCGGTCACCGTCGACGAGGAAGGTGGCCGGGTGTCTCGGCTCGCCTCGTTGATCGGCGAGCAGCCGTCGGCGCGGGTGCTGGCGCAGACCAAGTCCGTCGACGAGGTGTACGGCATCGCGCTGGAGCGTGGGAAGAAGATGCGCGACCTCGGGATCACCGTCGACTTCGCACCCGTCGTCGACGTCACCTCCGACGCCGACGACACCGTCATCGGTGACCGGTCCTTCGGGGACGATCCAGCCAAGGTCACCGAGTACGCCGGTGCCTACGCCCGCGGACTGCGGGAGGCCGGGGTGCTCCCGGTGCTCAAGCACTTCCCGGGCCACGGTCACGGCTCAGGTGACTCGCACACGGGCTCGGTGACCACCCCGCCGCTCGACGAGCTGAAGGCCAACGATCTGCTGCCCTACGCCACCCTGACCACCCAGGCGCCGGTGGCCGTCATGGTCGGACACCTGGAGGTACCGGGCCTGACCGGTACCGATCCGGCCAGCCTCAGCCCCGCCGCATATGAGCTGCTGCGTTCGGGCGGATACGGCGGCCCGGGCTTCAACGGCCTGGTCTACACCGACGACCTGTCCAGCATGGCCGCGATCAATCAGCGCTACGGAGTGGCTGCTGCAGTGCTCAAGGCTTTCCAGGCCGGGGCCGACAACGCGTTGTGGATCACCACCGACGAGGTGCCCGCGGTGCTGGACGGCCTGGAGAAAGCGCTGGCCGATGGTGAGTTGAACCAGGCTGCGGTGGATGCTGCGGTGCAGCGCAACGTGGATGCCAAGGGCGGGGTGCACTGCTAAGAGCGGACTGAGCCGCTGCCCGCACCGTCAACCGGACGCTTATCCTGTTCGGATGGCAGGTGGAACCAAGCGGCTCCCGCGGGCCGTACGCGAACAGCAGATGCTCGACGCTGCCGTGCAGATTTTCTCGGTCAACGGGTATCACGAGACGTCGATGGACGCGATCGCCGCGGAAGCCGAGATCTCCAAGCCGATGCTGTACCTCTATTACGGCTCCAAAGAGGAGTTGTTCGGCGCCTGCCTGAACCGCGAGCTGACCCGGTTCGTGGACGTCGTGCGCGGGGAGATCGACTTCACCCAGAGCCCCAAGGAACTGCTGCGGAGCGCGGTGCTGGCGTTCCTGACCTACATCGATGCCAACCGGGCGTCCTGGATGGTGCTCTACACCCAGGCCACCAGCTCGCAGGCGTTCGCCCACACCGTCCGCGAGGGCCGCGACCGGATCATCGACCTGGTGGCTCGGCTGCTCAGTACCGGCACGCGTAATCCTCAGCCCGACAGTGACTTCGAGATGATGGCGGTGGCGCTCGTGGGTGCCGGTGAGGCGATCGCCAGCCGGGTGAGCACCGGGGACGCCGATGTCAACGAGGCCGCCGAATTGATGATCAACCTGTTCTGGCGCGGACTGAAGGGAACGCCGTCGGACGCGGGAACACCGTCGGTCACTGCAGGCTAGTCGCGGTTGCCTGAGCACTCTGCGCCCCACAATTGGTGTCCGGACGCCCCCGCTGAGGGCAGTACGCTCCCGGTATGGGTTCCGAGCTGAAAGTTGCTCCGGCCGTATTGCGGTCGGCCGCTGCCGCTGAGACTGCGGTCGGTGGGGCCGTCACCGGCCTTCAGGTCGGGCCACCGTTGAGTGCGGCGGCCGCGGCGATGCCGGGCCTGCAGAGCGGCGCGGCCTGCGGCCAGGCCTCCTCGATCGTGGCGGGCGCCGCCACCGCCGTCGGCGGCGAAATCAGTGCGCATGCAGGTAAATTGACCGACGCCGCCAGCGCCTATCAGCGCACCGATGAGGAGTACGCGCGTCGGCTGAATTCAGCCCTACCCGCGGGTTGACATGGCGGTTTCGATCTCTCAGGTGGCGTCCTCCCACCCGGAGGCACTGGTGCAGAGCGGCGCCGATATCGGCACCCGGGCAGCCACTCTCGCCGCCCAGATCGACCAGCAGCGCGCCACCATCGACCAACTACGCGCCTCTTGGACGGGCACCTCGGCCGATGCCGCCATCGCGAGCGCCACCGCCTCATTGGAACGCATGCAGCGGCTCCACGACTCACTTTCCGCACTGCGCTCGGCCTTGCAGGACGGCGGTGGCGAACTGGTGCAACAACGCAGCCGCATCGTGGGCACCGTCGAGAAGCTCAAAGGGCAGGGATGGCAGGTCGCTGACGACGGAACCGTGTCGGTCCGTCCCGGCAGCGTGCTCGATTTCTACGCGAAGCTGAGTCCGGTGAACCGGATGCTGCTGCAGGCGATGGCCGCCAAGGCATCGGCGCAACTGAAGACGATGTTGGCGCAGTTCGAGACCACCGACACCAAGGTCGGACAACAGGTGCGGGACGCCGTGGCGACGCTTAGCCCGCCGGATCCCAAGCAGGCGCCCGATCCGAACAGCCCGAAGGCACTGGTCGAGCGTCTCGCCGGGATGACGCCCGACGAGCGGGCCGCATTCCTGGCGGGGCTGAGTCCGGAAACGCTGCACGAGATGGTGCTCGCCGACCCGCAGCTGATGGGCAACACCGACGGTGTGCCGTTCGATACCAGGATCGAAGCCAACAACATCAACATTCGCAACGCATTGGATGAAGAGCTGAAAAAGCCGTCACCCGATGAGGCCCGGGTCAAGCAGTTGCAGGCCATGCTCACGCCGATCGAATTTCCGCCCGGCAGTGGTCAGAAGGTGCCCCGAAAGTTCGTCGGATTCTCGACCGAGGGCAATGGGCGGATGATCGAGATGATCGGCGACATCAAGCCCGGTATCAAGGGTGTCGGGGTGGTGGTGCCCGGCACGAGCACCAACCTCAACGGCAGCGCCTCGAACCACAAGGCGGCAGTGGAATTGGCACGACAATCCGGATCGCCGGTCTTTCTGTACATGGGTGACGACTTCCCCCAGGATCTGGGCAAGGCGTCAGACCCGTCCTATGCCGCGTCGATGGCACCCAAGCTGGTGTCCTTCGGACACGAGATCGACCGGGCGGTGGGTGCGGGGGCGCCGGGCACGCCCGTCACCTATATCGGTCATTCCTATGGTGGTGCCATCGTCGGGACCGCCGAACAGATGGGGCTGCGCGCCGACCGCGTCCTGCACGCGTCGTCGGCGGGCACCGGAATCCTCAACGGCGAGTACACCAATCCGAACCCGAACGTGCAGCGCTATTCGATGACCGCACCGGGAGATCCGATCTCGCTGGTGCAGTCCCTGCCGCGCGACCTCGTCGACAACGGATCGCTCGACCTGCCGTCCTGGATTCCGCAGACCGTCGACGGCCAGCTCGGCAACCCGCTGGGCGGCCTACCCTCGGCAACCGATCCCGACAAGATCCCCGGTGTCACACGGTTGGACACCGGGTACTACGGGCGTGAGGGTGCGCACCACGGCGACGTCATCGTGGGTCAGAACGCGCACGGCGAGTACTGGAACGATCCGGATTCAGATGCGTTCCACAACATGGCCGCTGTCATCAGTGGGGGTGAGGCCACCGCCTATGTGGAGCGCGGCATCGAGACCAACTACGTCGATATCGATGTCGGTGACGATGGCAACTTCCAGGCCGAGGCCAGTGACCAGGCACGGGCCGGTGGTGCACCCAAGATCCCCGAACTGCCCTGGGATGACGACGGATCCTACGAAAGACGCCAGCACCCGTGGGACAATCCGCGGGTGACCGACAACCCAGGCCGCGGCCCACAGATACAGGTCAAATGAGATATCTCGCAGCACTTTTCCTGACCCTGGTCGTGATGGTCACCACTTCGTGCGGGCCTTCGCAGAAGAATGATTCGCACACGGACGATGAGGCGACGATGGAACCCACCACCTTGACGGTCACCGAAGCCGCCCGAGTAGTGGCCGGCTATGTGTCCATGATCGTCGGCAAACCGATCGATCCCGATCCCGCTTTCGCGGCCATGCACGGGTGCCGCACAAATGCCGGGATGATGCCGGACGGGCCGCCCTGGCGGGTGTACCGCAACGCCTGGATCGCCGATCCACCGCCGGAGTTGGTCCAGACAGCCCTCATCCGAATCGGAACGTTGGCCGAAGAGGGGTTCAAGCCCATCCCGTGGAACCGGCCGGATCCAGAACCGCCGAACAACAAGGCCTACGAAGACAGCCGCGGGTACACCGTCTCGGTCAAGGCGGAAACCACTCCGGCGGGCGACTACGGGCTCAACGTGTCCGCGACCTCGCCGTGTGCGAATGAGGACTAGACCGCCACACCCTCCACGAGGCTGAATGGTGATGCCGTCTCCACCACGCGGGTGAGCTGGAAACCGGCCTGCGCGTAGAGCTTTCGGTAGTCTTCCGCGCTGCGTTCCCTCGCGGCAATGCCGATCAGCATTTCCATGTCGGTCCACTTGCCGAGGAACTCGCGGTCGTGGTCGGGGATCACTCCCTCGATCAGCAGCAGAGTGGCGCCCGGTGTGGCGGCAGCTCGCACATTGCGCAGGATCACCGATGCCTCTTCGTCGGGCCAGTCGTGAATGATGTTTTTCATCAGGTAGGCGTCGGCGCCGGAGGGGACACTGTCGAAGAAGGACCCGGGGACCACCTGCACCCGATCTGCCACGTCGTACTTGCCCAACATCGCCGGTGCTCCGTCGACCACTTGCGGCAGGTCATAAAGCACCCCGCGGGCCGTAGGGGTGGCCGTCAGTACCGCGGCCAGCAGTCGGCCGTGGCCCCCGCCGACATCGGCGATGGTGCCGAACCGGGCGAAGTCATAGGCGGCCACCACGGGGGCGATGGCCAGCTCGGAGACGCTGGTCATGGCGTCGTTGAAGATCGCGCCCAGTTCAGGCTCGGAGCCCATGTAGTCGAACGCCCCTTTGCCGCGCAGCTTGGGGATGACCGCTTCGCCGGTGCGAACCGCGTCGGCGAGATGGCTCCAATGCTCGCGATGTTGCGGTGAGCCGACGAATTTCGCCATCCCTGCGATCGAGACCGGCGCGTCTTTGCGCAACGTGTCGCCCAGCGCGTTGAGCGCGTAGCGCCCGTCACGGGTGCGTCGGAAGATGCCCTCGCTGACCAGGGCCCGCATCAGCCGGTCCACGGTGTCAGGGTTGGCTTCGACCCGGCCCGCCAGCTCCTCTGCGCGCAGCGGGCCGTCGGCCAGCGCGTCGGCCACCCCGAGCTGTGCGGCGGCGGTGATGCCCTGGGCGACCCAGGCGCCCAGGATCATCTCCAGCATGGCTGCGGGTGGCGGAACCGCGCGCTGATGCAGGCGACGCAGGTGGTGGCGGACACGTTCGACCGCGCGAACCAATCCGGCTGGCGGCACCTTGGCGGGAGTCACCGGATGACTCTAGGGCAGGTGGGCGAGGCGTAGGTCACAACGGCCGGTCTCGATGGTGAGCAGCAAACCGAACTGGCGTCGGAACCTGACGCGTCAGCCGCCTAGAGTGGTGCGAATGTTCATCGCGACCGAAGAGACCGGGAATGCCTGAGGCAGGTATCGGTGGCTCGTCGCTGGACCAGCTCTACCAGCTCAACCGGGAGGTCGCGGATTCGCGCTCGGCGAAGCTGCTGGTGACGAACAATCTGGCCACCTATCTCACGCTGATGGAACGCCACCTGGACCGGGGCACCAAGCTCACCGAGACCGAGCTGGTGGTCCGGCTGGAACGCGACCTGGCCGACCTCGGCTCCGAGACCGAACAGTCGGGCCTGGCCGTGATCAAGTACTGGGCCAGCCAGGGCTGGCTGCACCGGGTCACCGAGCAGTCCGGCGACGCCGAACGCAACGTCTGCTACCTGACCTACGAGGCCCGGGCCGTGCTGGATTTCGCCCGCCGCATGCGCCGTGAGGACACCATCGCCACCGGCGGCTCGATCACGGGCATCGCTGCCGGGCTGCGACGGGTGGCGGGACAGGTCAGCAACGACCCCGAGCGCATCCGCGCCGATATCGAAGCCGAGATCGCCAGGCTGCGTGACGAATTGGATGCCCTGGACCAAGGACAGCGTCCCGAACCCGACCTGGTCGACGTCGAGGACGACGCACGGGCCATCGCCTTGCAGATGGAGCAGATCGTCTCTGACATCGGGCAGTACGGCGCCATGCTCAACCGCATCACCACCCGACTGCTGGATGCCTCTGCCGATACCGATCTCGGTTACCGGGAGCGCCAGCGTCAGTTGTTCGACGACTACGAGTCACTGTTCGCCTCCCGCGAGAGCGCCTCCTACACCGCCTTCACCCGGATGATCCAGGACCCCGAGCAACGGGCCGCGCTGGTGACCGACATCGAGGCGGTGACCCGCGAGCTGCCGCACCTGGACCCGGGCCTGCGTGAGGTGATGACCGGGTTCTTCAGCCTGGTGTCGGCGCAGACGGCCGAGGTGGGCCGGACTCGTCAGCGCTGCGCCCGCCGGATCAAGCGTTTTGTCGCCTCCGGCACGCTGGAACACAGCCGCGGTGTCACCCGTCAGCTCAACGATGCACTGGCCAGCGCGCACGAGCTGCTCAGCGCCTCGCTGGCCGACAGCCGGATCGGCGTCGAGGTGCCGCTGGTCCGCACCGATCTCAATTCGATTGGCGCCGTGGCCTTCAAGATTCGTGACGCGATCCCGCCGTCGCCGGCCGAGTCTTCGGAGGGGGAGGTGAATCTGTCGGCGTTCTCGGCATTGGCGTCCCAGGTCGACGCGACTGAGTTGGCCGAGTTGATCAACGGCGCGGTGGCGGCCGGGCCACTGTCGCTGCCCGACGCGATCGGCATGCTGGACTCGGCGTATCTGGGGCATGTGATCGTGTTGTGGTCGTGGGCGCTCAAGCAGCACGCTGGACGTTCGGACGACGGCCCCGGTCATTCCGTCCGGGTGCGCTTCCGGTCCCTGGAGGGCGCCGACCGCGAAATCGAAATCCCCCGACTGGTTTTCACCGAGCCGATCCCTACTGCCAGTGAGAGCATGCTATGACCGACACCCCGGACACAGTGTCCGTCTCAGATACGGCGATCGACTTCGATGCCCTGCCGAGCATCGACGCCGTCGAACGTTCCACCGATCAGCGTCGCGCGCCTCGCTTCGACGGGGATGTCAGCGAGTTACCCGACCGGGCCTGCTGGGCGCTCCAGCATCTGCTGTCGCGGCGTTACGTCAGCAAGGACAATCACTCGGAGCTGTGGTCGTGGGTCACCCGGTATCGCACCGAGCTCACCGTGCGGCTCTCGGAACTCGACATGCGGCTGTGTATTTCGGATGATCATGACATCGCCTACGTCGAACAGGCCGACTACGAATCGCAGTGGCGTCGCCGATTGCTGCGCCGCGAGACCCTCAATACCTACGACTCGATCCTGGCCCTGCACCTGGCCAAGCTCATGCGGGCGGCGACGGGCGACGAGAACGTGCTGATCAGTCGCGACGAGATCCACGAGCTGTTCGCCGGGGTGAACAACGACACCGACCGGGACGTCGCCTCGTTCGACAAGCGGATCGACAACGCGATCGAGCGGCTCACCGACATCGATATGCTGGCCCGCAACCGCGAGGACGAGGACAGCTTCACCATCAGCCCGGTGGTCAACGCGATCATGACGGCCTCGATGATCACCGAACTGCAGCAGCAGTTCGAGCAGCTCAAGCGGACCGCGAACGGCACAGTCGATGACCCCGACGACTCCGACGTATCCGAACGGCTCTCCGACGATGTGGACGCTCATGGCTGAACCGACCAACCAGTTTTCGCTGTCCCGCCTGCAGGTCATCAACTGGGGCGTGTTCGATGGATATCACTCGATCCCGTTCAGCCAGCATGGCACGCTGATCACCGGATCCTCTGGCAGTGGTAAATCCTCACTGCTGGACGCGATTTCGTTGGCCTTCCTGCCCTCGCACCGGCGTAACTTCAATGCCTCCGGCGATACCACGGCCGCCGGGGCGGGCACCGGAAAGCGCACCGTGGACAAGTACGTCCGCGGCGCGTGGGGTGAGCGACGCGAGGGCACCAGTCGCCAGATCATGTACCTGCGCGGGACGGGCCCGGCCTGGTCGGCGGTCGCGGTCACCTACAGCGACCGCACCGGGCGCTCGGTCACCGGGCTGGTGCTCAAATGGCTTGCTGCCGAGAAGACCTCGGATCCGGGTAGCCGGTATTATCTGATCGACGCCGACCGCGACATCTTCGGTCTGTGCAACCGGTGGGCGGCCAACGGCTATGACGCCGCGGTGTTCCGTGACGACGGCTGGACCGGTGGCCGTAGTGAGAGCCAGTACCTGGCCCAGTTGTACTCGAGCATCGGGATCCGGGCCTCGGAGGCTGCCCAGCAGTTGCTGGGCAAGGCCAAGTCGCTGAAAAGCGTTGGTGGTCTTGAACAGTTTGTCCGCGAGTTCATGCTCGACGAGCCCGCCAGCCTCAGCGGCGTGGAAGAGGCCTTAGATCAGATCAACCCGCTGGTCGAGGCCCGCGGCCTGCTCGACGTGGCCCGGCGCAAGCGCAACACGCTGGGTAACATCGCTGCGGTACAGGCACGTTACGCCGACGAGGCGGCCAAGTTCGGGGTGATCGACACCATCGACAACGCCATGGTCCGCGACTATGTCGACCACCTCCGGCTGGCCCAGGCCGGCCCGGAGATCGACAATCTCGACGATCAGATCACCCAGCTCGGCGCTCAGCGTGACGAGTTCGGTTCCCAGCAGCGTCAGTTCAAGAACGAGCACAACTCGCTCATGGCGCAGATCAACACCGTCACCGTAGATCTCGTGCCGTTGCAGCAACGTCTGACCGAGGCCGAGCGGATCAGTGAAGAGGTATCGCGCCGGCGCAGCGGCTACGAGGACAAGGTCGCCGCACTGGGGTTGACCCCGCCGGACAACGGTGAGGAATTCTGGTCGCTGCGTGAGACTTTGATGGACGAGGCCGACCGGCTGCATCGTGAACTGTTCACCGGTAACCAGCCCTACGTCGAGGCCTCTGCAAAGGAAGTGCGGGCCCGGGAGGCACGCGAGAGTATCGAATCTGAGTTGGAGCGGGTGCAGCGACTGGGTTCCCCGCTGCCGCGAACCGAGTATGAGATGCGGGCGCGTATCGCCCGGGCGCTCGACATCTCCGAGCGCGATCTGATCTACGTGGCCGAGTTGATGGAGCTCAAGCCCGAAGAGTCGCGGTGGCGGCTCGCCGTCGAAAAAGTGTTGCGCGGGGCCGGCTTACGTCTGCTGGTGCCCGATGCCTACATGGAACGGGCGCTGCGGTTCGTCAACGAGAACGACATGCGTGGCCGGATCCAGTTGCAGCATGTCCAGCACGGATCGCAGTTGCGTACCCCGCCGCCGCAGACCCTGGCAACCAAACTCCAGCTCGCCGATCCGACGCACGACAGTGCGGTCGAGGCGCTCAACGTGGTCGCAAGCATCGGTGACTACGTGTGTGTCGACGGGCCTGGCGAGTTCACCGAGCAATCCCGTGCGGTCACCGACCAGGGGCTGCGCAAGGACAGTGGCCGGCTCTCGGTCAAGGACGACCGGTCTCGGCTACGGCCCTCGGACTACATCTTCCTCGGTGGCACCGCCGCCAAAGTCGAAGCGCTGCAGGATGATCTGACTGCCGCGCAAGACGTGTACCAGACGGCGCGCAGTGCCCGCGAGCGTCTCGACGAGCACCGCGGCCAGTTGCAGTCCCGGGAACGGGCCTGCCGGGCGCTGTGTGACCAGTTCATGCAGTGGAGCGACATCGACACCGACTCGGTCGACGAGATGCTTGAGCGGCTGCAGGATGAACACAATCTGCTGGTCTCGGACAACCCCGACGCCGAGCGGCTGCAACTGCGGGCCGATGAATGCTGGGAACGCGTCGAGAAGGTCATCCAGCAGATCGGGTCGCTCAACGAACGCGAGACCACGCTCGACCGCAGGCGGACTGCGCTGCTGGAACTGAGCGAGTTCCTCACCGCGCGGCTCGGCTCCGACGTGCTCCCGCAGCATGCCCGCGACACCATCGACGGCCATGCCGCCGAAATTGCGCTGACCCTCGAACTGCTCGAATCCGAGCCGTACCGAAGCGAACTGACCCGCGTCATCAGCCGTGAGCGGGACCGGCTGCGGGCGGACCGCAACCGGTCGCACGACGAGTTGGCCGGCATCATGGCCGCCTACGACAGCTCGTTCCCCGACGCCATCCCCAACGACAGCGATGTGTTCGACGAGCGGGTGCACGATTATGTGGCGTTGTGCCGTCGGATCGACGAGCGGGAGTTGCCCGACGCTTACGAGCGTATGCAGCGGCTGATCACCGAGCAGGCGCCCGGCGCGATCCTGAATCTGCACATGGTCGCCGACAACGAGGCGCGGCGGATCACCGAGCAGATCGCCCGGGTCAACACTGGCCTCGGCGCGGTGGAGTTCAACCGCGGCACCCGACTAACCCTGCATGCCGGCACCCGTCATCTGGCCGCGGTCGACGAACTCAACGAGAAAGCGCAACGCATCTCGTCCCGGGTGTCGTTGGTCAGCTTCGGCGACGAGACCGCGATGTTCGAGCAGTACACCGACATCCTGCAGCTGCGGAAGCTGTTGGCCGGCAACACACCCGAAGATCGCCAGTGGACCCGCGACGCGCTGGATGTGCGTAACCGGTTCGTGCTGTACTGCGAGGAGCGCGACGCCGAGACCGGCGAGGTCATCCGGACCTACAGCAACTCTGGCGACAACTCGGGCGGTGAGCAGGAGAAGCTCATGGCCTTCTGTCTGGCCGGAGCGCTGAGCTTCAACCTGGCCAGCCCGGACAGCGACGACACCCGGCCGCTGTTCGCCCAGCTCATGCTGGACGAGGCATTCTCCAAGTCAGACCCGCAGTTCGCCCAGCAGGCGTTGTCGGCGTTCCGCAAGTTCGGTTTCCAGTTGGTGATCGTGTCGACCGTGCAGAACAGCACGACCATCCAGCCCTACATCGACAACGTGGTGATGGTGTCCAAGCCCGACGCGTCGGCGCCCAACGCCCGGCCCGTCGCATCGGTCACCTCGGCGTCGATCTCCGAATTCGCCGATCTGCGACGGACTTCCGGCGACGCGGTACCGAGCGCGTGATGTCGCGGGGTATGTCCCCGCCCTGTCAGAGCGGGCTGACCGTCGCAGACAGGTGCGGGTAGCCCTTCGAGAGATTCCGTAGGGTCAGCTCCCACCCGTCGGCGCCGCGCTCGACGTAGAGCCCGGCCTTGGCCGGCAGCACCACCGGCTTGGCGAACCGCACCGAGTACTTGACCGCATCGGGCAGCTGTCCCTCGATGTTGGACAGAACCGCTGCAGCACTGAACATCCCATGTGCGATGACGGTGGGGAAGCCGAACAGCTTGGCGGCGATCGCGTTGGTGTGGATCGGGTTGTGGTCCCCGCCGATCGCCGCGTAGTTCCGGATCTGGCCGGCGGTGATGTTCAGAACTGCGTTGGGTGGCGGCAGCTTCGGCTGCTTCTGCGGCTCCGGCTTCGGTTCACCGGACAGGCTGGTCCGCTGCTGGTGCAGGAACGTCGTCACCTGGTGCCACACCGTGTCGTTGCCGACCTTGAGCTCGGTGACGATGTCCACCAGCAGTCCCTTGCGGTGTTCACGCAGGTTCTCCGCATGCACGGCCGCGCTGACGGCATCGGTCACCTTGATCGGCTTGTACTGGGTGATGTGGTTTTCGATGTGCACCGAACCCATTGCGGCGAACGGGAAATCGAATCCAGTGACCAGCGACATGACCGTCGGGAAGGTCAGCGCGAACGGGTAGGTCAGCGGCAGGGTGTCGCCGAACCGCAGCCCGGTCACCTGCGCATAGGCGGCAACGTTGGCCGGGTCGATGGGCAGGTTGTCGACTGTGACGGTGCGGGCCGGCAGGGTCTCGTCGCGCGGGATGAACGGCAACGCCCCCACGACGGCCCGGAGCATGTTGTTCACCTCTAGGCTCCCAGCATGGCCTGGCCGCAGACCCGGATCGTGTTGCCGGTGACCGCATTCGATGCCGGGCTGGCGAAGTAGGCGATCAGTTCGGCCACGTCCACCGGCTTGCCGCCCTGGAACAGCGAGTTCAGCCGACGGCCGACCTCACGGGTGGCCAGCGGGATGGCATCGGTCATCTTGGTCTCGATGAACCCGGGAGCCACGGCGTTGATCGTGATGCCCTTCTCGCCCAGCACCGGTGCCAGCGCATCGGTCAGCCCGATCATGCCGGCCTTGGTGGCGGCGTAGTTGGTCTGCCCACGGTTACCGGCGATGCCGGCCATCGAGGACAGGCCGATCACCCGGCCGCCCTCGCCGAGCGTGCCGCTGGCAACCAGGCCCTCGGTGAGTCGCTGCGGGGCAAGAAGGTTCACCGCGATCACGGAATCCCAACGGCTCTCGTCCATGTTGGCCAGCAGCTTGTCGCGGGTGATACCGGCGTTGTTGACCAGCACGTCGACCTTGCCACCGTGCTGTGCGGTGACATGGGCGATTATCGCGTCGACTGCATCTTCTGAGGTGACGTCCAGCGTCAGCGCGCTGCCGCCGACCTTCTCGGCAACCTTGCCCAGATCTTCGGCGGCCTGGGGCACGTCCACCGCGACCACGGTCGCGCCGTCACGCGCGAACACCTCGGCGATGGTCGCTCCGATGCCGCGCGCCGCACCCGTCACCACGGCGACCTTGCCGGCCAGCGGCTTGTCCCAATCGCCCGGCGGGGTCGAGTCGGCGGCGCCCACGCGGTACACCTGCCCGTCGACGTAGGCCGACTTGGCGGAGAGGATGAAGCGCAGGGTGGACTCCAGGCCGGTGACGGCGGGCTTGGCGTCTGCGGCGAGGTACACCAGCGACGCCGTGGCGCCGCGCTGCAGTTCCTTGCCCAGTGAGCGGGTGAAGCCCTCGAGGGCGCGCTGCGCGATCTGGGCGTTGACACTGCCGGCCTGATCCGGGGTGGTGCCGATGACGACCACGCGGGCACACGACGCGAGGTTGCGCAGCACCGGGGTGAAGAACTGGTAGAGCTCCTTGAGTCCGGCGGCGTCGGCGATGCCGGTGGCGTCGAGCACCACGCCCCCGAACGAATCGGCCCAGCGGCCGCCGATGTTGTTGGACACCACGTCGTAGTCACCGGCCAGCGCAGCGCGGAGGGGCTCGACGACGCGGCCACCCCCGCCGATGAGCAGGGAGCCGGCCAGGGGCGGCTGGCCGGGGCGGTAGCGGCGCAGAGTCTCGGGCTGCGGCACGCCCAGCTGCTTGGCCAGGAACGATCCGGGTCCGGAGTTGACCACTTGGGAGAACAGGTCGGAAGCCACTTCAGCTGCCTTTCGCTTCGCAGTACTGCGTTGTCCATACCGAACTTACTCCAGAGTAAGAACAGTGGGTAATATGGCCCCGGACAACCCGAAAGTGGAGGGCAAACAGATGGCCAACAACACGACCCGGCGACGCGTTGCCGTTCTGGGTGGCAACAGGATTCCGTTCGCGCGGTCCGACGGCGCCTATGCCAACGCCTCCAACCAGGACATGTTCACCGCCGCGCTGGACGGGCTGATCGAGCGCTTCGATCTGGCCGGTGAGCAGCTCGGTGCGGTGATCGGCGGGGCGGTACTCAAGCACAGCCGTGACTTCAACCTGATGCGCGAATGCGTGCTGGGCAGCGCTCTGTCGCCCTACACGCCGGCCTTCGACCTGCAGCAGGCCTGCGGCACCGGCCTGCAGTCCGCGATCGTCGCCGCCAACGCCATCGCGCTGGGGCAGTACGAGTCCGCGGCCACCGGTGGTGTGGACACCGCGTCGGACGCGCCCATCGCGTTCGGCAACGACCTGCGTCAGGTGCTGCTGGGCCTGCGCCGGGCGAAGTCCAACCTCGACCGGCTCAAGCTGGTCGGCAAGCTGCCGGCCGCCCTGGGCGTGGAAATCCCGGTCAACAGTGAGCCGCGCACCGGGATGTCGATGGGCGAGCACGCTGCGGTCACCGCCAAGAAGATGGGCGTCAAGCGCGTCGACCAGGACGAACTGGCCGCCGCCAGCCACCGCAACATGGCCGCCGCCTACGACAGCGGCTTCTTCGACGATTTGGTCACCCCATTCCTCGGCCTGTACCGCGACAACAATCTCCGGGCTGATTCCTCGCCGGAGAAACTGGCCAAGCTCAAGCCGGTGTTCGGCGTCAAGGCTGGTGACGCGACCATGACCGCGGGCAACTCGACCCCGCTGACCGACGGTGCCTCGGTGGCGCTGCTGGCCAGTGAGGACTGGGCCCAGGCACACGGCCACGAGCCGCTGGCGTACTTCGTCGACGGGGAGACCGCCGCCGTCGATTACGTCAACGGGCCGGACGGCCTGCTGATGGCACCCACGTACGCGGTGCCCCGCCTGCTCGCCCGCAACGGATTGACGCTGCAGGATTTCGACTTCTACGAGATCCACGAGGCGTTCGCCTCGGTGGTGCTGGCGACGTTGGCGGCCTGGGAATCCGACGAGTACTGCAAGGACCGGCTCGGTCTGGACAAGGCGCTGGGAAGCATCGACCGCGCCAAGCTCAACGTAAACGGCTCCTCGCTCGCAGCGGGTCACCCGTTCGCGGCCACCGGTGGCCGGATCGTGGCGCAACTGGCCAAGCAGCTGGCGCAGAAAAAGGCGCAAACCGGTAAGCCGGTGCGCGGCCTGATCTCCGTCTGTGCGGCGGGTGGGCAGGGCGTCACCGCCATCCTGGAGGCGTAGCCGGAGCTCGACCAGGCCTGACTACCGCCCGCGAAAACATCCGAAAAGTTTGTTTTGGAGATGTGTAACGGCCGCGGCATAGAGGTCGATACATGGGTAGCTCCGTGTTGCCGTCTGACCCCCCGACCCGACGGCAACACGGGGCGACCTAGCTTCAAATTCTCGGTAAAATTCGGCCGTACTTTCTCTGGTTTGAGGGGTACCCGAGGCGTACGATCGAGCCTACGACGGGTTCGGGAGTGACTGATCCAAAGAGTCGGTACAGGGGTGAAAGACCGGCTGCGTGAGACGAATTAAAACGCCCCCAGGTGTCCTCCCGAACCCGCCCTTATTTGTTTGAATCCCCTCGGAACCAGGCTCGCGCCCGCATAGCGTGGTGCCATGCAGATCAGCCTCATCGCCTCGCTCAGTGAAACCGGTGGCCGCTCGCCGGTCGACGCCACCGTGGAGAATCTCGCGCAATTGCACGACGAGGGTTTCCGGCGGGTCTGGATGACCCAGATGCCCTATGAACCCGACCTCCTGACCGTGCTGGCGGTCGCGTTTCGTGAGGTCGACGGCATCGAGGTGGGCACCGGTGTCATCCCGATCCAGAATCAGCACCCGATGCTGCTGGCCCAGCGCGCGCTGACGCTCAGCTTGATCAGCGGCGGCCGGTTCCTGCTCGGCCTGGGCATGACGCATGCGGCGGTGACCGAAGGCATGTGGGGCATTCCGTGGGACAAGCCGGTGCGTCGGCTCCGTGAGTATCTGGACGGGTTGCAGCCGCTGCTGGACGGCGAGCCCGCCGATGCGCCGGGGGAGACAGTGACCACGCGCGGCGCCCTGCAGATCCCGGGGGCGTCGGCGCCCGATGTGTACATCGCCGCACTGGGGCCGCAACTGCTCAAACTCGCGGGCCGTCGCACGGCGGGAACCGTGACGTGGATGACGGGCCCGACAACGTTGGCCGAACATGTGGCCCCGACGCTGCGAGAGGCGGCGGGGGACCGCTCGGTACGGGTTGTCGCGGCGCTTCCCGTCAGCGTCACCGACGATGTCGACGGCGCTCGGGCCCAGGCCGCCAAACAGTTCGCGATGTACGGGCATCTGCCGTCCTACCGGGCCATGCTCGACCGGGAGGGTTACGCCGGTCCCGAGGATGCAGCGATCATCGGCGACGAAAGCACTGTGGCAGAACGTATTCGGGCTCTGGGACCGGTCGGTGTCGACGAATATGTCGGGGTGGTGTTCGACGCATCGCCCGAAACCAGGGCGCGGACCAGGGCACTGCTGCGCTCCCTGGACAGCTGAGCGCCGGCTTCAAATCTCCTGGGCGAGTTCCCTCGGCGCAGTTAAGGAGCGCCCTCCGGCGTCGGCTCGGGCTCCGGTTCGAGGAGGCGGCGCACCGAGGTGCGCGATCCGTACGGGCGCAGCATCCGGCTGGCGGGCCGGGGCCGCACGATCTGTGGCCACCAGAACCACCGGCCGAGCAGCGCGGCGATGGACGGTGTCATGAACGACCGCACGATCAGGGTGTCGAAGAGCAGGCCGAGGCCGATCGTGGTGCCGATCTGGCCGAGCACGATGAGATCGCTGAAGATGAACGAGGACATGGTGGCCGCGAACACGAGGCCGGCGGCGGTCACCACCCGGCCGGTGCCGGCCATGGCGCGAATGACGCCGGTTTTGAGCCCGGCCCCGATCTCTTCCTGGAATCGGGATATCAGCAGCAGGTTGTAGTCGGCACCGACCGCCAGCAGCAGGATGATGGCGAGTGCCAGCACGATCCAGTACAGCTGGATGCCGAAGATGTACTGCCACACCAGGACTGACAGACCGAACGATGCTCCCAACGACAGCACGACCGTGCCGACGATGACAAGCGCCGCGACAATGCTACGGGTGATGAACATCATGATGAGCAGGATGAGGCTGATGGCCGCCAATGCGGCGATGAGCAGATCGTATTTGGCGCCGTCCTGAATGTCCTTGTACGCAGAAGCGGTTCCGGCTACGTAGATTTTGGCGTCCGACAGGGGCGTGGCCTTGATCGCATCGAACGCGGAGTCCTTGAGCGCGTCGATGTGTGAGATGCCCTCGGGTGTGGCGGGAGTGCCCTCATGCGTGATGATCATGCGGGCGGCCTTGCCGTCGGGTGAGAGGAACAGTTTCAGACCGCGCTTGAAGTCCGGATTGTCGAAGGCTTCCGGAGGTAGATAGAACGAATCGTCGTTCTTGGCGGAGTCGAAAGCCTGTCCCATCGCGGTCGAATTCTGTAGGGCTTCGTCAGACTGCGAGTTGGTCCCGGCCGTGGTGGCGTAGTTGGACAGGGTCAGGTCACGGTTGCGCTCCTGGATGGCGATCTGCGGCGGTAGCAGCGCGACGAGTTTCGGCTGGAGGGCGTCGAGCTTGTCCAAGCTCGCGGTGATCTGGCCGAACTGGTCGCTGAGCTTGTCGATCCCGTCGAGCGCGTCGAACACCGACCGCAGCGCCGCGCACATCGGGATGTCGAAGCAGTGCGGTTCCCAGTAGAAGTAGTTGCGCAGGGGCCGGAACTGATCGTCGAAGTTGGCGATCTTGTCACGCAGGTCGTTCACGATCGTCACGGTGTCGTGGAAGGCCTGGGTCTGCTCATGAGTGGCGGCAGCACTGGCCTGCTGCAGTGTGACCTGCTGCTTGAGGATGTTGATCGTGTTGGACAGCTCGCCTGCCTGCTTGAGCAGATCGGCTGCGCGATCCTGCTGGTAGCCCAAATTCATGATCTGGCTGGCGCTTTGCGCGCTGATCTGAAATGGGATGGAGCTGTGCTTGATCGGGGTGCCCAGCGGTCGGGTGATCGACTGGACCAGGGCAATGCCGCGGGTGTGCAGAACTGCCTTGGCAACGCGTTCGAGCACCAGCATGTCGGCGGGGTTGCGCATGTCGTGATCGGTTTCGATCATCAGCAGCTCGGGGTTCAGGCGGGCTTCTGAGAAGTGCCGTGTGGCAGCGGTGTAGCCGATGTTGGCCGGTGCTGATTCCGGTAGGTAGGGCCGGCCGTCGTAGCTGGTCTTGTAGCCCGGCAGGGCGAGTAGGCCGACGAGGGCGATCAGACACGACACCACCAGGATGGGACCGGGCCAACGCACGATCGCGGTACCGATGCGGCGCCATCGCGGTGCCCGTGGGTTGCGTTTCGGCTCAAGGAGTCCGAACCGGCTGAAAATGGTCAGTACGGCGGGGCCCAGCGTCAGCGCGGCTGCCAGCGTCACAAGCACGCCGATGGCGGCGGGTATGCCCAAGGTCTGGAAATAGGGCAGTCGGGTGAAGTGCAGGCAGGCCACGGCTCCGGCGATGGTCAGTCCGGAGCCGACGATGACGTGTACGGTGCCGCGAAACATGTCGTAATACGCGGCTTCTCGGTCCATGTCACGGCTACGCGCTTCGTGATAGCGGCCGACGATGAAGATGCCGTAGTCCGTGCCCGCCGCGATCGCCAACAGCGTCAGCAGATTCGTCGAATAGGTGGACAGGCCGATGACCCCGGAGTGCGCGAGCGCGGCGACGACACCGCGCGCGGCAGCCAGCTCGATGAGGACCGTGACGAGCATGATGAGCATGGTGACCAGCGAGCGGTAGACCACGAGCAGCATCACCGCGATGACCAAGAAGGTTATGCCGGTGACCTTTTCGGTGCCCTTGCTGCCGACCTCGAAGTTGTCGGTGATGAGCGGTGCGGCGCCGGTGACGTAGGCCTTGACACCCGGCGGTGGTGGGGTGCTCGCCACGATTTCGCGGATGGCGTCGACGGATTGGTTGGACAGTGCCTCACCCTGGTTGCCGGCGAGATACACCTGCACCAGTGCGGCTTTGCCGTCCTTGCTCTGCGAGCCGCCCGCGGTGAGCGGATCTCCCCAGAAGTCCTGAATGTGCTCGACGTGCTTGGTGTCCTGGGCCAGTCGCTGTACCAGGGTGTCGTAGAAGCGGTGGGCGTCGTCGCCGAGCGGCTTGTCGCCTTCGAGCACGACCATGGCTGCGCTGTCGGAGTTGAACTCGTCGAAGACCTGACCGATGTGCCGCATCGCCATGGTCGATGGCGCGTCGGGCGCGTTCAGACCTACCGAGCGCGCCGCACCGACGACCTCCAATTGCGGCACAAGGATATTCGTCAGTGCGGCGACGGCGACCCACACCAGCACGATCGGTACGGCGAGCAGGCGAATGGTTCGCGCTGTCCTGGAACCGGCAACTTCACCTTCTGCGTGCTGCCCGCTCATGCCGACTTGTCCAGGCAGGCGATGTAGCCGTTCACGTTATCGGTGGACCTTTCGTCCTTGACCACACCGTTGACGGTGATGCGGCACCCGATGGACTCGCCGTCCCCTTGCGCCCGCAGGTCGGCGAACATGGTCGGGTCATCGGTGACCAGCGTCTGCGACCACGGCAGCGTCACGTCCTCGGCCCGCTGCGGTTGTGCGTCGATGTCCAGGTAATTGATGGTGGCAACGGAGCCCGGTGATCCGAACACTTCGAAGAGAACCCGTTTCGGGTTGTATCCGGTGTTCTCCAGAGCGTCGGCACTGGGACGTGACACCTCGTTGTCGGAACCGAATATGCCGTGCAGCCGGCTGACGGCGAAGGCGACGACCGCCACCACCAGTACGGCAACGATCACCGTCCAACGTCGCCGGACCAGGCTTCCTACCGAGATCCCCTGCATCTCAGAGCCTTTCGAGGACAAGCGCACAACTCGCCTTGAGGCGAGAGTGTTCGGCCGTTCCAAGCACCTGAACGGTACCGTACGGTACAGTCGTGTTGAGGGCAAGGCCTACGGACAAGTGGCCATGGCTGCCCGCTATGGAAAGGTTTTCAGTGTCACCCGCTTCGACCGCCTCATCGCATGACGTCTCACCGCCGGCCCCGGCGTCGCAGTGGACCGAGCGCGAGTCGGAATTGTTGGCGGTGACCCTTCGCCTGTTGCAGCAGCACGGATACGACCGGCTGACCGTGGAAGCCGTGGCGACCGAGGCGAAGTCGAGCAAGGCCACGATCTACCGGCGGTGGCCGTCGAAGACCGAGCTCGTGTTGGCGGCCTTCATCGAGGGCACCCGGGTTCAGCTGGTGCCGCCCCGCACCGGCTCGTTACGCACCGACCTGCTGAGCATCGGGGCGTCGGTGTGTGCACAGGCACGCGAGCACGGCAGCACGATGAGCGCGATCATGTCCGAGGTGGCACACAGTCCGGAGTTGAGTGCGGCCATGCAGAATCAGTTCGTGCTGCAGCGCAAGAAGCTGATGTCCGACGTCCTGGCCGACGCGGTCGGCCGGGGCGAGATCGACGCCGCGGCGGTGCACAACGAGCTGTGGGATGTGATGCCGGGATATCTGGTGTTCCGGTCCCTGATACCTGGACGTCCGCCGACCGAGGCGACGGTTCGGGCACTCGTGGACGACGTCTTGATGCCCAGCCTGACCCGCTTCTGACCTCGCAGGGCGGCGGGGCCTGTCGCTCAACGCAATCCGCGCACAGCCCAGACGGTCAGATAGGCCAACCCGAAGAACGCCGCAACCGCTATCGCCACACCCGTCGACTGCACGTAGGACAGCGGTGAGCGCATCCAGTCGAACGTCGCCGCGACCACCGCATCGGGCCGGGTCACCAGGTCCCAGGAGTTCCATCGCTGGAAGCGGCCGATGACCACGCCGACGGCGCACGCCGCAACGGACAGCACGACGGTCAGCCAACCCCAGAACGAGCCGAATTCGTCGTCCAGGCGCTGATGCACGAGCAGCAGCGACGCCACGCCCAGCAGGATCCCGGTCCACGCGGCGAACCCGTACTGCAGTACGTGGCGCCACAGCTCATACCCCTCGCCGAGGTGAACCAGATCGGTCACCAGATACGGGGCGTTCGGCAGGAACGCCAACCAGCCCAGTCCCAGCGGCAGCAGCCACAGCCGGCGCTCGACCAGATCGAACGCGATCGCGAAGACCATCGGCATCCACGCCAGCACCAGGTTCCATACCAGGAACTTGGTCGGGTAGGACATCGGTGCGGCCGGGTCGGTGATCCCAAGGGCCAGGGTGAGCGCGGTCGTCGCCATCAGCGATACGACGAGCAGGATGCCGCGGGCTTCGGTCATGGGACCAGTTTGCCTGGTGCCGGTTGCCCGTCGAATGTTGGCTTGTGTTCGATATTTTGGCCGATGTTGTTACACCAGCCAACGTTGGGCACAGAAGCAAAATCGCCCCCGGGGTGACCCGGGGGCGATTTCGTACGAGCTTCTTAGAACGCAGCCTCGTCGAGCTCCATCACCTCGTTGTCGAGGGTCTCGATGACCTGACGGGTGCTGGTCAGCAGCGGCAGCATGTTCTTGGCGAAGAACGATGCGGCAGCGATCTTGCCCTCGAGGTAGGTGCGGTCGTCGCCACTGGCGCCGGCGTCGAGCTTCTCGATGGCCACCGCGGCCTGGCGGGCCAGCAGCCAGCCGAGCAGCAGGTCGCCGACCGACAGCAGGAAGCGCACCGAGCCGAGGCCCACCTTGTAGATGCTGGCGGCGTCTTCCTGGGCGGCCATCAGGTACCCGGTGAGGGTGGCGGCCATGCCCTGCACGTCGGTCAGTGCGGTGCCCAGCAGCTCACGCTCGGTCTTGAGGCGGCCGTTGCCGGTCTCGTTCTTGATGAACTGCTCGATCTCACCGGCCACGAACGCCAGCGCCTGGCCTTTGTCGCGGACGATCTTGCGGAAGAAGAAGTCCTGCGCCTGGATGGCGGTCGTGCCCTCGTACAGCGAGTCGATCTTGGCGTCGCGGATGTACTGCTCGACCGGGTAGTCCTGCAGGAAGCCGGAACCACCGAAGGTCTGCAGGCTCTCGGTCAGCTTCTCGTAGGCGCGCTCGGAGCCGACACCCTTGACGATCGGCAGCAGCAGGTCGTTGACCTTGTGGGCCAGCTCGCCCTCGATGCCGTGCACGGCCTGGGCGACCTCGACATCTTGGAACGTTGCCGTGTAGATGTACAGCGCGCGCAGCCCCTCGGCGTAGGCCTTCTGGGTCATCAGGCTGCGACGGACGTCGGGGTGATGGGTGATGGAGACACGCGGAGCGGTCTTGTCCATCATCTGGGTCAGATCGGCGCCCTGGATGCGCTCCTTGGCGTACTCCAGAGCGTTGAGGTAGCCGGTCGACAGGGTGGCGATGGCCTTGGTGCCCACCATCATTCGGGCCTGCTCGATCACGTCGAACATCTGCGCGATGCCGTTGTGGACCTCGCCCACGAGCCAGCCGACGGCGGGGGTGCCGTGCTGACCGAAGGTCAGCTCACAGGTGGTGGAGACCTTCAGGCCCATCTTGTGCTCGACATTGGTGACGAAGGCACCATTGCGCTCGCCCAGTTCGCCGGTCTCATGGTCGAAGTGGAACTTCGGTACGAAGAACAGCGACAGGCCCTTGGTGCCCGGGCCGGCACCCTCGGGGCGGGCCAGCACCAGGTGCATGATGTTCTCGAACAGATCATCGGAGTCGGCAGAGGTGATGAAGCGCTTCACACCGTCGATGTGCCAGGTGCCGTCCTCCTGCTTGACGGCCTTGGTGCGGCCGGCGCCGACATCGGAGCCCGCGTCGGGCTCGGTCAGCACCATGGTGGCGCCCCAGCCGCGCTCGGCGCCCAGTACCGCCCACTTCTTCTGCTCTTCAGTGGCGTTGTTGTAGAAGATCTCGCACATGCCCGCGCCCATCGCGTACATGTAGGCCGCGGGGTTGGCGCCGAGGATGTGCTCGATCAGCGCCCACTGAAGGGCGCGAGGCACCGGCATGCCGCCGAGCTCTTCGGAAAGGCCGACCTTGTCCCAGCCGCCGTCGAGGAGCGCACGCATCGACTTCTTGAAGGACTCGGGCAGCGCGACGCTGTGAGTCTTGGGGTCGAACACCGGGGGATTGCGATCACCGTCGGCGAATGACTCGGCGATGGGGCCTTCGGCCAGTCGGGCGATCTCCGCGAGCATCTCACGAGCCGAATCCTGGTCGAGATCCGCAAACGCGCCGGTGCCGAGCACCTTGTCGATGCCGAAGACGTCGAACAGGTTAAAGACCTGGTCACGGACATTGCTCTTGTAGTGGCTCACTTTTCCTCCTTGTGGAATGCCACCTGAGGTTGGGTACTTTGGATAAGTTACCCACCAGTAACTGCGGCCAACTATACCGTTCAGTAACTTCAACGCAAAGAAACTCTGAGCAATTTCTGGAAGCTAACCAACCCAGTGGTTGATCGAGCCTTGTACCTCTCGCCGCGAACGGCTTTGACCTGCCATTTTCGGATACTGTGAGGATAGTCACCAACTGTCCACTAGGGTGGCCCGATGCGTCGAATTGCGGTGTGGGGTACCGGGAACATGGGTGCGACGGCCATCAGGTCGGCCACGGGATTCCCTGGACTGGAACTGGCTGCAGTCATCACGTCATCTGAGGACAAGGCTGGTCGTGACGCCGCGACGTTCGCCGAGCTCGACGCCCCGACCGGCGTCACCGCGACCACCGATGTCGACGCCGCGCTCGCCCAGTGCGATGCGGTTGCCTATATGTCCTCTGGCGATATCCGTCCGGAGGAGGCCATCGCCGAGATCGAGCAATGCCTGCGTGCGGGCAAACAAGTGGTGACGCCGTCTCTGTATTCGCTCTACGACCCGGCCTCGGCTCCCGCGGAGTGGGTCGAGCGGCTCACCGACGCCGCGGTGGCCGGTAACTCGGCACTTCTGGTCAGCGGCGTGGACCCGGGCTGGGGCAACGACGCCCTGGCGGTGATCGCGGCCGGGCTGTGTACCCGGATCCGCACCATCCGGTGCCAGGAAATCTTCGACTACTCCACCTATAACCAGCCCGAGGCCGTGCGGCTGCGGTGTGGTTTTGGAGGGTCGATGGACGAGACGCCGATGATGTTGCTGCCGTCGATCCCCACCATGGTGTGGGGCGGCAATGTGCGGCTGATCGGCCGCGGGCTGGGCCTGGAGATCGACGACATCACCGAGACGGTCGAACGGTTGCCGCTCACCGAGGCCGTCGACAACGTCATGGGCCGGTTCGAGGCCGGCACTCAGGGCGCGTTCCGACTCCAGGTCATCGGATGGGCCAACGGCGTCGAGCGGGTCGTCATCGAGCACATCACCCGCATCGACCCGGCCTGTGCCCCGGACTGGCCGGAGCCCGACGAGGGCGTCGGCGACCATCGCGTCATCATCGACGGCGATCCGCAGCTGACCATGGTGGTGCGCGCCGACGTGCCGGGCGGGACTCGCGCGGACGGCGGCAACACCACTGCGGCCAACCGCCTGCTCGGCGCGATCGACTGGCTGGCCACCCAGAAGCCCGGCATTTACGACGGCCTCGACGTGCCGTTGCACCCGCCGCTGCCTGCCGAGGTCGAGGCCACCCGCTGGATCTGACGGACCTGTTCAGCTGGCGCCGGCGGCAGTCGCGACGTCGTCGCCGAACCACTTCTCTTTGATCAAGTTGTAGGTTCCGTCCTCGCGCATGCGGAATAGGGCTTGGTTGATCGGTCTGCGTAGCGGGCTGTTGGTGCTGACGACAAAGCCTTGGTTCTCGTCTTGGAACACTGGGCCGGCCGTCACAGCAACGCCTTCGCCACGGTGAGCGACGTAGTAACGCAGCACGGGCGCATCGAAAACGACTGCGTCGTAGCCTTCTTCACGCAATAAGTGGTACGAGTCCTCGATAGTGGACGTCTCGGTGGCCTCGATGCCCATCGAGTGAAGGAAATCCGCTGCCGTCGTCCCTCTCACCGTAGCTACAGACTTCTCATAAAGATCAGCCGGGCCGGTAATTTTGGCATCGAGCTTCGCCACGGTCAGGGTGGCGCTGAGGTTGGCCGAGTAAAACGACACGAATACGATTGCGGCAAAACCCCATAGGATGGCCAGTGCTTTGGTAACCGTTTGTGTTGCCGATGTGCTCTGGCGTCCTACCAGCGAACCTATTCCCCAGCCGAACGCCTGGAAAATGCCCGGGAAGTACGATCGAGACACCACAGGCTTCTCGTCGCGTCGCCGCTCCACCAGCCAGAAAGCATGGGCCGGAATCACACTGACCACCACCGCCGCAGTAAGCCACACCAGCATTGTGCGCGACAGCAGCAGATCGAGGTAACCGCCCAACCCCGGCACCGACGGCCTGGTGTCCTGCACTGGGACGATGATCTGCAAGCCTGCGTCCAGAGTCGGTTGGGTGAAATCGAACGACCGTTCGCGCTGCGCGGTGAGTGAAACTCCACCGACGGCGACGCCGGCGCGTCCGGTAGCCACCGACGCCAACTGCCCGCGAACATCATCGGTGATGAGGTACTCGGTGGTCCATCCCACGCGTTTGGCAATTTCATCCCACAGATCGATACTGAACCCGGTGAGTTCGCCACTGCTGGTTCGCATTACAAACGGCTCCAACGGATGGACCACAACTTTTACCGTCTCTGCTGCTGAGCCCGGGTTGGTGGGGGGCGCAGGCTCGGCAGCAACCCGCGCGGCAAACGTAGGTGCCAGCGTCAGCATGGACACGATAATTGTGACCGCCGCCAATCCAAGGCACCGCCGTGTCAGCACACTACCTATCCTTCCTACGCTGGTGAGCGGCATTGCGACCACAATGAGATCCCGACGGTCCCATCACGGTGTCTTCCGCCACGCCGGTGAACTGCTTATCGAGAACATCCGACGCCCAATTCGCTATACCCGGCCGGCACTGAATGCACTAGTGCTGGGTGATCTGCCCAGTTCCCACCTCCGCACCTTAGCTACCGCCGACTTCACGACATGCGCTGTCACCAACATCCGAGCTGACACTACCGACGAGACTCCCAGTCAGCCGATGCGGCCGCTCGCCGTCAGACTGCGACGGCCGACCTCGGCTGCACCTGGGGCCTTCCGACTGAGCCTCTTCTGCCAGGCAGACGCACTCACTGGCGTTGGCGCTCATGCAGGGGAGGAACTGCTGGCGCTATTGGCTTTCCCGTGACGAATTCACTAGGGGTCAGATGAGAAGACGCGGCGGTACCCGAAAATAGGCATTCTCGGGTACCGCCGCGTCTGGTCGCGTGAATTCAGCTTTCCGTGGCGGAGGCGGGTTCCGTCTCCGCCCGCGGTGATCCCGGATCGGCCGGCGCCTCAGCCTCAGCCTCGCCCTGCGGCTCCTCGGACGGTGCCTCCGCTGACTCGGTTGATGATTCCGCCGGCGACTCCGCATCGGGCAGCTGACCGACCAGATACTCGGCCAGCCCTCCGATGGTCGGGTAGTCGAAGACTGCCGTCGCGTTGAGTGTGAACTTGCCGCCGAACTGAGTGTGCAGCCGGTTGCGGAGTTCGATCGCCATCAGCGAGTCCGTGCCGAGATCCAGGAAGCGGCTGGTCGCGGCCGGCGGTGAGGCGAGCCGCAGGAAGTTCTGCACCTCCTTCTGCAGGAACTCGGTCACGAACCCGGCACGCTGCGGCACCGGGATCTCGAGCAGCTGCTTGAGAACCTCGCTGTCGCCGATGACTTCACCGACGGCACTCGGCAACACCAGGTCGAGGATCGGTGGCCGCTGACTGCCCAGCACCTTCGCGGCACGCTGCCAGTTGGCCTTGATGACGGCCGCCTGGCCGGTCCCATTGGCGACGACCTCGGCCAGAGCCGCAAGTGCCGCTGAGGGATCCAACGGAATCAGGCCCTGGGCACTGATATTGGCGGTCGCCGCCTCCGAGGAAGCCATGCCGCCCTGACCCCAGGGACCGAAGTTGATACCGGTGGCCGGCAGGCCCTGCGCCCTGCGTTGCGCGATCAGACCGTCGAGCAACGCATTGGCCGTCGCGTAGTTGGACTGCCCGGGTGAACCGAACAAGCTGGACACCGAGGAGGACACGATGAAGAAGTCCAGCTCGTCGTCCTTGGTCAACCGGTCCAGGTGCGTGGCACCGAAGGCCTTGGGCGCCAATGTCGTCTGGAACCGCTCCACACTCTGCTGACCCAGCAGCGCATCGTCGAGCACGCCCGCCAGATGTACCACACCGGCCAGTGGAGAGATCTCCGCCCGGATCCGCTCCAGCAGCTTCGCCACCTCGGATTCCTCGCCGACATCCGCGGTGAAGACGTGGATACGGGTCTTGTATCGCTCGGTGATCTCCTCGATCAACTTCTGCGCGTCCGTATCGGGCGCGCGCCGGCTGGTCAACACAATGTCGCCGGCACCGAGTTGGGCGAGGTAGGACGCCGTGTGTAGACCGATCGCGCCGAGACCGCCGGTGATCAGATAGCTCCGATCAGGCTGCGGCTGCAGCGGATTCGGAATTTGCACCACGATCTTGCCGATGTGCCGCGCCTGCTGCATGCGGCGGAACGCGGCCCTCGCCTCGGTGAGCGGGTAGATCTCCGCCGGCAGCGGCGTCCACTCGCCGTTGGCCAATCCCTGCGACACCTCGGTGAGCAAGTCGCGAATGCGATCGGGCTCGGTGAACATCACCGTGTCCAACGCGACGATCTCGTAGGCGATGTCGGGCCTGGCCTCGGCCATCTTCTCCGCTGGCCAGATGTCGCGCTTGGCGATCTCGGCGAAGCGGCCATCCTTGGCGGTGGCCTTCAGCGTCGCCTCGATGAAGCCCTCGCTTGTCAAGCTGTTGAGCACCACGTCCACGCCCGCGCCGTCGGTGTCCGCCAGGATCTGATCGGCGAAATCCGTTGTGCGGGAATCGTAGACATACTTCACGCCCAGCTTGCGCAGGGTTGCGCGCTTGAAGGTGCTGGCCGTGGCGAACACCTCGGCCCCGAACTGCTGGGCCATCTGGACCGCCGCCAATCCGACACCACCGCTGGCGGCGTGGATGAGCACCTTGTCACCGGGCTTCAGTTGCGCCCAGTCGAACGACAGTCTGACTGTCAGCGCAGCGGCCGGAATGGTCGCGGCTTCCACCGCGCTCACCCCGTCCGGGATCGGCGCCAGGAACTGGGCAGGCACGTTGAACCGGCTGGAGAATGCGCCCTGCATGGAGCCGTACACGCGCTGGCCCACCTCGACCCCGGTGACACCCTCGCCCAATTGCGTGACGACACCGGCGAAGTCACCACCGATCGGTCCGGGATCGCCCGGGTAGAGGCCCAGGACGTTGAGGACGTCACGGAAGTTGAGGCCCGCGGCCTCGACCCGCACCTGCACGTAACCCTCGTCCGGCGCCGGCACGTCCTTCTCGGTGATCCGCAGGTTGTCGATCGCACCGCGTTCGGTGGGTGCGAGGACGTAATCGCTCCCGCGCGGCACCGTGAGATGCCCGCTGCGGGCCCACGGCAGCAGCCGAGAGGCCAGCAGCTTGCCCTGCCGCACAGCGATCTCCGGCTCCTCGACCGGGCTGGCGATCAAACTCGCCAGCGCCTGTACGGCCTCCGGTGAGCCGTCGGTATCGATGAGCTTGGCGCGCAACGCCGGTTCTTCGTTGATCGTGGTGCGCCCGAATCCCCACAGCGCCGCCTGTACCGGATCCACCGGCTCACCCGATTCGGTGGCCACGGCGCGTTCGGTGACGATCCACAACCCATGTGGAAGTTTCACGCTGCCGCTTTGTGAACCGCCCTGCACCGTGTGCACAGCGCTCAGCAGATTCTCGATCTCGGTCTCGAGGCGTGCGGTTGCGTCGGCGCCTGTTTCCTGTGCGCTCGGCGCGGTGGCGCGCCAGACGACACCGGAGAAGGGCAGGCCACGCTCGGCAGCCTGTGCCAGTACCTGTCCCAGGAGTTCCGGATCGGCGTTCCGGTTGAGCGGGATGCAGCCCGGCACCTTGGCGGCGAGTTCGTCGAATCCGGCGACCAGCCAGGTGCCACTTGCATTCTCGGCACCAGGCTCGGAGGGCGGCACCGGTACCTCATGCCAGCCCAGGGTGTAGAGAAGCCGGGTGGCGTCGCCGCCGAGGCCACGCAGCAACGCTTCGCGGGGTGCGCGCTTGACCGTGAACTCGCGAACACCACCCAGGTGACGGCCATCTCGATCGATGTAGTCGAGATCGAAGACCTGGGTTTCGTTATTGAGCTCGGCCTCGTGCCACCTGGCCCGGCAGTAGAACCGCCGAGGCATCTTCTCCTTCAACGTCACCTGCCCGTACCGCAGCGGCAGGAACAGATCGTTGATGCCCTGCTCGGCCGCGAGCAGCGCCGGGAACGCCGGGAAGGCGACGCCCGTGCACAGGTCCATCAGGACCGGGTGCATCGGCTCGGTTCCGAGTTGTTCGGCGAGTTCCTCGCCGACCAGGATGTCGCCGATCGCCTCGCCCTCACCGAGCCACAGCGACTTCAGAGAACCGGACCAGTTCGGGCCCCACGACAGTTCCAGGTCGGAGAAGGTCTCGAACAGCTCCTGCGGGCGCATGCGGTTCATGCGCTCGATTGCTTCGTCGACCGGATCGCTCTCCGGAGCCGTCTCGTCCGTCTCCTCGACGCCGGCGACCACGGTGCCTTCGGCATTCAGCGACCAATCGACGTCGCGTTCCCCGTAGGGACGGCTGTGCACCTGGAACTTCCACCCACCGCCGTCGTCCAGCGGGTGCAGCGTCAGCTGCACTTCGCGAGAACTCTTCTCGGGCAGAATGATCGGCTCGTAGAAGAAGACGTCTCTGGCCCGAGCCGGGGTGCCGACCGCGGCCAGCGCCATCGCGGCGTACGTCGCGCCGGGGACGACGACGGTGCCGTAGATGACGTGATCGGACAGCCACGGCTGGGATTTGACGGACAACCTGCTGGTGTAGACCGAATCGCCGGACGCGAGATCCTTTGCACTGCCCAGGATTCCGGAGGAAGCGGCCGACCCTACCCCGCCGTCCATGGCGATTCCGGCCGACTTGGGCCAGAAGCGGCGGTGCTGGAACGGATATGTCGGCAACTCGACCTTGTGGCCAGGCTGACGCTGCACCGCGGCGAAGTCGGGTCGGTGTCCGCCGACGTAGGCCGCAGCCAGCGCGTCGGCGACCTGGCGCCGATCCCCGACGCCCTTGCGCAGGGAGACGATCGCGCGCGGTGCGGCCAGATGCTCGGGCCATACCTGCACCGCCGCGCTGGTCAGCACCGGTTGCGGACCGATCTCCATCAGTATCGAGCAGCCCAGCGCCGCGGCCGTACGCACGCTTTCCGAGAACTGCACGGGCTGACGCGAATGCCGGCGCCAGTACTGAGCGTCGAGCGGAGTCTGGGCCGTCAGGATGGCTCCGGTGCGGTTGCAGACCAGGGGGAGCGTCGGTGCCGCGTACTGCACCTGCGCCGCGTACGCCTCGAATTCATCGAGCACCGGATCCAGGAGTTCCGAGTGGAATGCGTGGCTGGTCTGCAGCCAGGTGCAGCGGATCCCCTCGTCACCGAACCGGGTGACGATCTCTTCGAGGTCATCACCCGGGCCCGAGAGCACGGTGTTGGGCCCGTTGTAGGCGCCGACCGACACCCGGGGGAATTTGTTGGCGATCTCCTCGACGTGCTTGGGGTCGGCGAATACCGCCACCATCCGCCCGCCTTCGGGCAGGCTGCCGAACAGTCGGCCGCGCTCGGCCATCAGCCGGGCACCGTCCTCCAAGCTGAAGACCCCGGCGACGCATGCCGCTGCGTACTGGCCGACGCTGTGGCCCAATACGACATCGGGTTCGATGCCCCATGACTGCCACAGCCGCGCCAGACCCATCTCGACGGCGAAGAGCGCCGGCTGCGCATAGGACGTGTCCCGCAGGCTTTCTGCGGCGCCGCTGCCGGTGGCGAACATCACCTCAAGCAACGGACGCGGCAGCATGCTCTGGATCGCGTCGGCGCACCGCGTCACAGTCTCGGCGAAAACCGGCTCCGTGTCGAACAACTCACGTGCCATCCCCGGGTACTGGCTGCCCTGCCCGGTGAACAACCATGCCGTTGTCGGCTGGTTCGTGTGCTCGCCACGCACCACACCCGGTCGCGTCCGGTTGTCGGCCAGGTCGGCCAGACCCTGGCGCGCCTCCTCGATCGAATCCACGACCAGCGCAGCTCGATGCTCGAAGTGCGACCGCCCGGTTCCGGCGGTCAGGCATACGTCGGCGAGGTCGGCGTCCGGATGGGCACTCAGCCACCCTTCGTAACGCTGTGCCAGCGCCACGAGGGCTTCCGGTGACCGCGCGGACAGCGCCAGCACAGCCACCTGCTCGGCCGCAGCCGACGACTCCGTCACGACCTCGTCGGCCGGGTGCTCCTCGGCGACGACCGGTCGCGCGGGCGCCTCCTCGATCAACACATGGGCGTTCGTGCCGGTGAACCCGAACGAGCTCACACCGGCGCGGCGCGGCCGGCCGTTGGTCTGCCAGGGGGTCGCCTTGTCCACGACCTGCACCGGCAGTGAATCCCACGGGATGTGCGGCGACGGGTTTTCGAAGTGCAGGCTCTGCGGCAGCACTTCATGCTGCAACGACAACACGACCTTGATCAGACCCGCTGCCCCCGAGGCTGATTCGGTGTGACCGATGTTGGTCTTCACCGACCCCATCAGCAACGGCCGGTCGGCATCGCGCGACGTGCCGTAGGCGGCGGCAGCCGCCTGGACCTCGATCGGATCGCCGAGCGGGGTTCCCGTCCCGTGCGCTTCGAGGTAGTCGACGTCCCCGCCGGTCCAGCCGGCGCGGGCCAGCGCCATTCCGATGAGCCGTTGCTGTGCACCACCATTGGGCACGGTCAAGCCGCTGGACGCACCATCCTGGTTCACGGCGCTGCTGGGGATGACCGCGGCGATCCGGTCGCCGTCGCGCTCCGCGTCACTCAGCCGCTTGAGCACGAGAACACCGCAGCCCTCACTGCGTACGTAGCCGTCCGCGGACGCGTCGAAGGTCTTGCACCGCCCGACTGGGGAGAGCATGCGTGCGCGGGATGCGGCGACGACCGTCACCGGAGAAAGGAGGACGTTCACGCCGCCGGCCAACGCCAGGTCGCAATCGCCGGAGTGCAACGCCTGGCAGGCCTGATGGATCGCCACCAACGCCGAGCTGCACGCGGTGTCGACTGCCATTGCCGGGCCTTCGAATCCGAGTGCGAAGGCAACCCGGCCGGAGATGGCATTGAGGGCATTGCCGGTGATGAAGTACGGCTCGATCTTGTCGATCGACTCCGACGACAGCAGGTGCGCGTACTCGTTGGCGGCCACCCCGGCGAACACGCCGGTCCGGCTGCCGCGCAACGCGGCCGGCGAGTACCCGGCCCGCTCCAGGCCCTCCCAGACCGTTTCGAGCATCAGGCGCTGCTGCGGCTCGATCCAGACCGCCTCACGCGGGGAGATGCCGAAGAACTCGGGGTCGAATCCGTCGATGCCGTCGAGGAATCCGCCGAACCGCGTGTAGGTCTTACCCGCTGTGTCGGGATCCGGGTCGTAGAACTCGTCGATGTCGAATCGGTCTTCGGGAACTTCCCGGATGGCGTCGACGCCGCCGGACAGCAAGTCCCAGAAGGCTTCCGGGTTGGGAGCGCCGGGGAAGCGGCACGACACGGCGACGATCGCGATGGGCTCGTCGGTGCGCGCTGTCGCGGCTGCCGGTTGCGGCGCCGGTTTGGCCTGCTCGTTGAGACCGAGCACGTCGCCGAGCAGGTATTCGGCCACGTCGGAGATCCGGGGGTGATCCATCACCAGCGTGATGGGGATCTCCGCGCCTACTCCCTGTTCAATGCGGCGGCGCAGTTCGACGGCCATCAGTGAATCCATGCCGAGGTCGAAGAACCCGGCGTCCTCACGGATCTCCGATGAGTCCACCCGCGTCACCTCTGCCACCGCGTCGCGCAGGTGGTCGGTCAGGAGCTTTTTGCGCTGCTGCACAGGAGCATTGGTCAGGCGCTCGACCAGCTGCGTCTTTCCGGATGCAGTGGTGGGCGCGGCGTCCGAAAGTTGTGCCGGTACCTCACGCTCCAGCTCTGCCAGGAATCCACGCCGGCCCGCCTGCTGGTACAGCGGCAGGAAACGGCTCCAGTCGATCCGGGCCACGATTCCTTGTGCCGGACCCTGCGCCGAGGATGCCGCTACGACGTCGGCCAGCCCGGCCAGTGCATCGGCGGGTGGCAGTGTCCGGACACCACGCTGATCCAGCCGCGCACGAGACTCCGCGTCGGCCATGCCGGCGGCCCATGGACCGAAGTTGACACTGGTCCCCGGGATGTTCAGCTCGCGCAGTCGCCAGGCCAGGCCGTCGAGGAAGGCGTTCGCCGCACCGTAGGCGGTCTGACCGTATCCGCCCCAGACCGAGGCGATCGACGAGGTGCTGATGAAGAAGTCGAGCTTCGCCTCTGCCGCTGCTTCACTCAAATGCCAGGCGCCCCAGACCTTCCCGGCAAAGACGCGATCCACCTCGTCGTCGTCCAGGTTGCCCAGTGGGGTGGTGCCGAGCTCGCCCGCGGCGTGCACGATACCCGCGAGCGGCGGCAGCTCGGCAGCGACGGTCTTCAACAGGCGTGCGACGTCGTGCGCATCGGCGACGTCGGCAGTCACCGCCCGGATGTCGCAGTTGTGCTGGTCTCCGACTGCGGTGATGCGTTGCGCGGCGGCCTCGCTGGGTGCGCGACGGCTGGTCAGCACCAGGTGCTTGGCGCCGTGCGCGGCCAGGTATCCGGCGATCTCCAGGCCAATCGACCCCAGTCCGCCGGTCACCAGATACGTTGCGTCACCACGCACTTCCAGGGGTGTTCCGCTCGGCAGGTCCTCCCGGCGGACCAGCCGGGGGACATAGACCGCTTGATCGCGCAATGCGATCTGGTCTTCCCGCCGGGCCGCGTCGGTCGACGTCGTGATCCGGTTGAGCAGAGCGGTCCACTCGCCGGCACTGCCTTCCGACAGGTCGGCAAGTCCGCCCCACAGTTGCGGGAGCTCCAGTGCCGCGGCGCGGCCGAATCCCCACAGGGCACTCTGTTCGGGCGCCACGGTGTCCGCATCGGCGACGTGCTGTGCGCCGCGGGTCACCAGCCAGATCGGAGCCCTGAGGTCGGCCTCGCCTGCGGCGCGGAAGAGACGTCGCGTTCCGCCCAGGATTTGGTGTTGCATCCGCAGCAGTGACCGCATCGAGGGCACGGTCTTGGATCCCGGCTCCCCCTCCAGGGCTGCCACGTGAAGGATGCGAAGTGTCGAACCGTCTGCAGCCGCAGCGCGCAACGCATCTGCCAGTTGATCGGTGTCTGCGTCGGACGTCGGCAGCGCGAGGAACCGATGCTGCTGCCCGCGTGAGGTCAGCGCGTCGACCAGTGGCTGGACCGCAGGGGATTGCTCACCGATGAGCAGCCAGGTGGACGACTCTGCGGAGTCCGCGGCTGACAGCGGAGTAACCGCCTTCTCCCAGCGGAACTCGTAGCGGTCGTCGGCGATGGACTCGGTCGATCGTTGGCGGTTGTGTTGCGCGGCAAGCTTGGTCAACACGTCCAGGGTCTGACCGTCGCCGCCCGCACCGTCGAGCAGGGTCGCGAGTTCCTCGAGGCGGCCGTCTTCGAGAAGGCGAACGGCCTGGGTGCGCGGACCGGCAACGTGCTGTCGTTGGTTGGGCTCTTCCCGATTGTCCCGATACCAGTACTGGCGATGCTCGAACGGGTAGGTGGGCAGATCGAGCTTCCGTGCGTTCGCGTGCCGGAACGCGTCGAATTCGGGCAGGTGGCCCAGGACATACGCATCGGCGACGGCCTCGGTGATCTGCCGCTGGTCGGAGGTGTTGCGGCGTAGTGACGCGATCACCCGCGGTGCGGTGGCCTGGTCGGGCCATGCCCCCAGGGCTGTGGCGGTGAGCACGGGCCGCGGCCCGATCTCGACCAGCAGCTTGCAGTTCATGTCGGCAAGGGTGCGCACGGTCTTGGCGAACTCCACCGGCTGGCGGGCGTGCCTGCGCCAATAGGCGCCATCGAGCTTCACGCTCCTGCCCAACGCCGCGCCGGTGCGGTTGTCGATCAGAATCCGTTGTGGTGCGTTGAAAGTGAAACGGTTTGCATACGATTCGAATTCGTCGAGGATCGGATCCAGCAGCGCGGAGTGGAATGCGTGGCTGGTTTCGAGCCAGTCGCATCGCACGCCGTCAGCGGTAAGTCTGGCGACCGCCCTCTCCAGTTCCGCCGCGGGCCCCGACAGCACCGTGTTGGCACCGTTGTAGGCGGCAACCGACAGCGTGGGGTAATCGTCGGTGAGGCTCTCCACCCGCTCGGCGGTGGTGAACACCGCGACCATGCGGCCCCCTGCGGGCAAGCTGCCGAAGAGGCGTCCTCGTTCGGCCATCAACAGGGCGCCGTCCTCCAGACCGAACACGCCCGCGACGCATGCGGCCGCGTACTGGCCGACGCTGTGACCCAGCACCACGTCGGGTTCGAATCCCCATGATTGCCAGAGCCGGGCCAGACCCATCTCCACCGCGAACAGGGCGGGCTGTGCGTAGGAGGTGTCGCGCAGCGTGTCCTCGGCGTCCAGATCGAAGATCACGTCCAGCAGGGGCTTGTCGAGCTTGTCGGCGATTGCCGCCGCGCAGCGCTTCAGCGTCTCGGCGAATACCGGCTCGGAATCGAACAGCTCCCGGGCCATACCGGCGTACTGGCTGCCCTGGCCGGTGAACAGCCAGGCCGTTTTGGGTTTGTCGTGGGATTCGCCGCGAATCAGGCCCGGCGCCGGGCGATCGTCGGCGAGCGCGCCGAGTAGTTCGATGGCGGATTCCCTCGTATCGACCACCATCGCTGCCCGGTGCTCAAGATGTGCCCGGCTGACCCCCGCGGTGTGGCACACGTCAGTCAGCGTGGCCTCGGGGTGAGCGCTCATCCAATCGCGGTACTGCTCAGCGACCTGCACCAATGCGGCGGGTGTGTGTGCCGAGAGGGGAAGGATGCCGAATCGATCCGGTCTGGGCTGCTCTACGGGGTCCGCTGCCGCCGGTTCGGGTGCTTCCTCCAGGATGACGTGGGCGTTCGTCCCGGCGAACCCGAACGAACTGACACCCGCGACGCGTGGCGTGCCGTTGCGCTCCCAGGGGGTGGCCTCTTTGACGACCTCCACCGCGAGCCGGTCCCACGGGATGTGCGGCGACGGGTTCTGGAAGTGCAGGTGCTGGGGTAGCAACTCGTTCTCGAGCGACAGGACGACCTTGATGACGCCCGCGATGCCGGCGGCGGCCTCCAGATGCCCGATGTTCGTCTTCGCCGAGCCCATCAACAATGGCTGCCCGGGTTCGCGTCCGGCGCCGAATGCCGCACCTGCGGCCTGGGCCTCGATCGGGTCTCCCAGCGATGTCCCGGTGCCGTGCGCTTCCAGGTAGCCGACCTCTTTGGGTTCGAGGCCGGAGCGCTTGAGTGCCTCAGCGATGACGCGCTGCTGAGCGACGCCGTTGGGCACCGTCAATCCACCCGACGCGCCATCTTGGTTGATCGCACTGCCACGGATCACTGCCCGGATGTGGTCACCGTCGCGGATGGCGTCCTCGAGGCGTTTGATGACGATGACACCGCAGCCTTCGCCGCGCACATAGCCGTCGGCGGCCGCGTCGAACGTCTTGCAGCGGCCGTCCGGTGCCAGCATATGCGCACTGGAGAAGGTGATCATGGTGGCGGGCGTGAGCAGGACGTTCGCACCGCCGGCCAGGGCGAGGTCGCATTCATTTAAGCGAAGTGCTTGGCACGCTTGATGGATCGCCACCAGCGACGAGCTGCACGCGGTATCGACGGCGACCGAGGGGCCCTGCAGACCTAATCGATAGCTGATTCGGCCTGCGGCCGCGGCATTCGACGTCCCGATGGCCATGTAGGCCTCGATCTCGGGGTAAGTCAGCTCGTCAGAAGCCATTCCGAGGTAGTCGTGGGTGGCCAGACCCACGAACACACCAGTGTTGGTGTCAGCCAATGCTGTTGGCGCGGTACCCGAGTGTTCCACCGCGCGCCAGGCGGTTTCCAGCAGGAGCCGATGCTGCGGGTCCATCAACCTGACCTCGCGCGTCGACATGCCGAAGAACGGCGCGTCGAATCCGGTTACGTCATCAACGAAACCCGCCCGGCGGGTAACCACCTTGCCTGGTACGCCGGGCTCCGGATCGAAGAATTCTTCGACGTCCCAGCGATCTTCGGGTACGTCCGAGATCCCTTCGCGTCCCGTCCGCAACAGGTCCCAGAAACCGTCGGCGTCTGGGGCCCCTGGAAAACGCGCAGCATAGCCAACGATGGCAAAGCGTGCGGTGTGTTCGTTCGGATGTTCAACGGAGTTCATACCGTTGTCCTCTCGCATCGGCGTGCAGAAATACACCTCCGCGCATCCCCCCGAAAGCGCTTGAAGATCAACCCGGACCACTATTGCATGCGAACCTGTGGCGCGCGCGACTCCCCTTGCCCGGTCAAACTTCCCTCGTCAAGCTCTCTGAGCGGTCTGGGGGGAACGACGGGTATGTTGATCCCCCGGGGGGTCCCGCCGGCCCGAGAGTGGCCGTGCGCAGAGCACTATTGGGAGGGCCTGAGTTTTGCGGATCGGTAAGATAACTGTTGGCGCACTTGATGAATGGTCGCTGAGTCCTGGCTCGGTGACCTCCTGGCATCCGACGGCCGCGGCTCAGGAAACAGCAAGAAACGCACCGGTCAGCCCGGTGCCGGTTAGCTACATGCAGGGCCAACATCTGCGTAATTACAGCCAGCGTAAAGCGGCGGGATTGAACTTCTCGCGACAGATCATCGCTAGCTGTGAGGTTGCTGGGCAATGTGATATCTCGGCCATGGATCACGCGGTGAACACCTACCTGCGCAGGCACGATACATTCCGGAGTTGGTTCAAAGAAGGCGATGACGGCCAATTCGTCAGGCATGCAATCGAAAACCCGTCCGATATCGAGTTTGTGCCGGTCAACCATGGCAACTTGACCGTCGACGAAATACACGGTCACGTGGTGGCCATACCGAATCCCCTGGAATGGGGCTGCTTTACGTTCGGAATCATCCAGAACGAGGAGCACTTCACTTTCTTTGCTGCCATGGATCACGTCCACGGAGACGCGACGTTGATCGGTACCACAATGATGGAAGCCAACGGAATGTATTCCGCGATGAGCGGCAGCGGTCAGGCCCTCACGCTTCCCGATGCCGGTAGCTTCGACGATTTCTGTATCCGCGAGCGTGAGTACACATCGGCGTTGACCCTGGACTCGCCGGGCGTGCGTGCCTGGCTCGACTTCGCCGAGAACAACCAGGACGGATTTCCGGAATTCCCACTGCCGCTGGGGAATCCGAATGAGTCGACCAGCAGCGCCTGGTCCACTGAGGTCCTGTTGGATCCGGCGCAGACGGAGCGTTTCGAGAGTGCATGCGCGGCAGCCGGCGCCCGCTTTGTCGGTGGGTTGTTTGCCTGTCTGGGCCTGGTGGAGCACGAGTTCACCGGTGCTCTCACGTATTACGGCCTCACGCCGAGGGATTCCCGCACAGCCGGCGACAATTTCATGACACAGGGTTGGTTCACCGGTCTGATACCGATCACCGTCCCGGTGGCGGCGGCCTCTTTCAACGACGCCGCCTGGGCAGCGCAGCAGTCTTTCGATTCGGGCCTGGACATGGCGAGAGTTCCGTATTACCGCGTGCTGGAGTTGGCGCCGTGGTTGAACTGGCCGCAGCCGAACTTCCCGGTATCGAACTTTCTGCACGGTGGAGCGGCGCCGCTCAACGCCATCCTCGCGGCGGGCGACATGGGGCTGGCGAACAACATCGGAATGTATCCGGACAACCGGTTCTCCTACCAATTGACGATCTATATCTTCCGGTACGGGGAGGGCACGGTCATGGCGATCATGCATCCCGACAATCCAGTCGCCGAGAAGTCGGTCACCCGCTATCTGGAGGCGATGAAGTCGGTGTCGTCACGAGTAGCTGACAGCGGTCACTGGGGCCGGGTCGCGTAGCGGAGAGCAAACATATGGTCATGGATTTTCCGCTTTGCTCCGCCTTCGAGGTGACGGTGAGAGCAACATGCGACGGTTAGCCGATTTTGTGGTGCGGTGGCCCTGGGCAGTGATCGGAGCCTGGGCCGCACTGCTGATCGCGCTACCGCTGACGTTCCCCTCCCTCGGCGCGATGGCCGAGAAGCACCCGCTCGCAATCCTCCCGGCGGATGCGCCGTCGAGTGTCACCGCCCAGAAGATGACCGAGGCGTTCCACGAATCGGGCAACAACAACCTGCTGTTGGTGGCCCTGATCAACGAGAACGGGCTGGGCTCCTCGGACGAGGCGACCTACCGCAAGCTGGTGGACGCGCTGCGCGACGACGTGACAGACGTCGAGAGCGTTCAGGATTTCATCGCCACCCCGCAACTGCGACAGTTCCTGACCAGCAAGGACAAGACCACCTGGGTGCTTCCGGTGGGTCTGGTGGGTGAGTTGGGCACGCCGCGGGCCATGGACTCGTTCAATCGGGTTTCCGACGTCGTCAAACTCAGTACGGCCGGCAGTCCGATGGCCGTGCACCTCACCGGTCCTGCGGCAACCGCTGCTGATCTCACCGTGGCGGGGGAGCACGATCGGCTCCCGATCGAGATCGCGATCGCCATCCTGGTCCTGGCCGTGTTGCTGTTGGTCTACCGCAGCGCTGTCACGATGCTGCTGCCGTTGATCACGATCGGGTCCTCCCTGCTCATCGCGCAGTCGCTGGTGGCGGGCTTTTCGCAACTGACCGGCGCGGGTGTCTCGAACCAGTCCGTCGTATTTCTGAGTGCGATCATGGCCGGTGCCGGCACGGATTACGCGGTCTTTCTGATCAGCCGATATCACGATTATCTGCGATCGGACCACGATTTCGACGAGGCCGTCCGGGCCGCGATGATGTCGATCGGGAAGGTGATCTCCGCATCTGCCGCGACGGTTGGCCTCACCTTCCTGCTGTTGAGCTTCACGAAGATGGGTGTGTTCAAAACGGTCGGGGTGTCGGCTGCGATCGGTATCGGCGTGGCGTATCTGGCCGGAATGACCCTGTTGCCGGCCATCCTGGCCCTGGTCGGTCCCCGCGGCTGGGTCAAGCCCCGGCGCGAGCTGACCGCCCGGTTCTGGCGGCGGTCGGGAATCCGCATCGTGCGCCGGCCGGTTCCGCATCTCGTCGCCAGCCTTCTGGTGTTGGCCCTGCTGGCCGGCGCCGCGATCTTTGCCCGCTACAACTACGACGATCGCAAGGTGGTGGCGGCGTCGGCGCCGAGTTCGATCGGGTACGCCGCGGTGGAGCGCCATTTCCCCATCGCCCAGTCCATTCCCGAATACATCCTCATCCAGTCACCGCACGACCTGCGCTCCCCGAGGGGTCTCGCAGACCTGGAGCAGCTGGCTTCGCGTGTCGCCCAGTTACCCGATGTGGGTCTGGTCAGCGGCATCACCCGGCCCCTGGGGGACGTACCGCCGGAATTCCGGGCGACCTTCCAGGCCGGCATCGTCGGCGACCGGCTGGCCGACGGTTCCACCCAGATCGACCAGCGTTCGAGCGACCTCAACCGACTGGCGACCGGGGCCGACACGCTGGCCGACAGCCTCGCTGACGTGCGCACCCAGATCAACCAGATTGCGCCCAGTCTCCAGAGTGCGGTCGATGCGTTCTCCTCCGCACGCACTGAATACGGTGGCGACAAGCTGGTGCGGGACGTCGACACCGCGGCCAAGCTGGTCGACAGCATCAACGCGTTGTCCAACTCCATGGGCGTCAACTTCGCTGCCGTCAAGAACATGTTCGCCTGGATCGGGCCGGTGCTGATGGCGTTGAACGGCAATGCGGTCTGCGATGCCAACCCCTCGTGCAGTGACAGCCGCATCCAGATGCAACGGCTCATGGACGAGAACCAGGACGGCAGCCTCGACCACATCAACGATCTGGCGCACCAGCTCCAGGGAGGCAGCGGGCAGACTCTCAACGCCACGGTGAAGAAGCTGAATGCGGCACTCGCCGGCGTCACCAAGGCGGCCAATGCCATGGGGATGAACAAGGCCGGCGGTCCCCAATCGGGCTTGAAGGACTTGCAGAGCGGTGCCAACCGCCTGGCCGGTGGAAGTCGTGAAGTGGCCGGTGGTGTGGACGAACTCGTCAAGCAGATCAAGGTGATCTCAGCCGGGTTGGACCAGGCCTCGGGATTTCTGCTGACGATGCGCAACGACGCGGCAGATCCGGCGCAGGCCGGGTTCAACATCCCGCCCGAGGTGCTGAACATGGAGGAGTTCAAGAAGGCCTCCGCGGCGTACGTCTCGCCAGACGGCAGGTCGGTGCGGTATCTGGTGCAGACGAAGCTCAACCCGTTCAGTCCCGAGGCCATGGATCAGGTCAACGAGATCCAGAACATCGCCCGGGGTGCGCAGCCGAACACCACGCTCGCCGACGCCTCGATATCGATGGGCGGTTTCCCCGCCGGGCTGCGGGATACCCGTGACTACTACCAGCAGGACATCCGGTTCATCATCATCGGGACCCTCGTCGTCGTCATGCTGATCCTGATGTTGCTGCTGCGTTCGATCGTCGCGCCGATCTACCTTGTCGCGTCGGTGGTGGTCTCCTACCTGGCTGCACTGGGCATCAGCGTCCTGGTGTTCCAATCGCTACTCGGCGAGCAATTGCATTGGAGCGTGCCGCCATTGGCCTTCGTGGTGCTGGTCGCGGTCGGAGCCGACTACAACATGCTGCTGGTGTCGCGAATGCGGGACGAGTCTCCGCACAGCATTCGGTACGGCATCATTCGCACACTGAGTTCGACCGGCGGGGTGATCACCGCAGCGGGCCTCATCTTCGCCGCCTCGGTTGCCGGTCTCATGTTCTCCAGCATCGGCATGGTGGTGCAGGGCGGCTTCGTGATCGGAGTCGGCATCTTGCTGGACACCTTCGTGGTGCGCACCATCACCGTGCCGGCCATCGCTGCGCTGATCGGCAAGGCCAACTGGTGGCCGTCGCGAATGGGTGATCAGAAATCGCTACGCACACCGGCAACCAGCGCGTGACCACCGCAGGAAGCGCGCACACGTGATGTATGGAAAACTCGAAACGAAGCAAATCGGGCAGGTGCAGAGATGAAGAAGCTACTCGCAGGACTGACGGTCCTGGTAACTGCCGGTGTCACAGGATGTTTCGGCGTTGGATCGGCAGCCGCCGATGACACACAGGCCCCCGGAGCATCGAGCGGCAGTACGCCGCCCCCGGCGCCGGCAGACCCCGGGACCGCCTACGCGCTGGGTGGCGCTCACGTCCTCGGTATCCCCTATGACGAGTACATCCGCATGACGGGTGAGCAGTGGTTCCCCGGCATGAAACGGGTGAAGGTCGACTACCCGGCAGGGCAGGTTCAGGGCCATACGCTTGAACGTCTCTTCCCCGGTATCGGTCCGATCGGAGAGCAGATCTATCCCGGTCTGGGTCTCGACGGTCCCAGCATCGGCGAGTCTGTCGACGAGGGAGAAGGAAACCTCGACGCCGCCATCCGCAAAGGTGGTAAAGGAAGGGCGATGGGGCTGTCCGAGGGAGCGCTCGTGCTCAATGCAGTGAAGGCGCGACTGGCCAACGATCCGACTGCCCCGCCGCCGGACCAACTGAGCTTCGCGACGTTCGGCGACCCGATCGCCAAGAGTCCCTTCGGTGAGAGTTTCCTGACCCAGAACTTTCCGGTCGGCAGCGTGGTGCCGTTCATGGACTACCGCGTCCCGGCCCCGGTGGAGAGTCAGTACCACACCGACCAGTTCGTCTCGGCGTACGACAGTATCGCCGACTGGCCGGACCGGCCCGACAACTGGATGAGCGTCATCAACGCGGTCGCCGGCCTGGCGACCGGCCACACGGCGATCGCATTCACCAATCCCAGCAATGTTCCGGCACAGAACATCCGGACGACGGTCAACTCCAAGGGGGCGACGACGACGACGTACATGGTCCCCGAAGAGCACCTACCCCTGGTGTTGCCCTTCAAGTACCTCGGATATGACCAGGGCACGCTGAATCAGCTGGACGCGATACTGAAGCCCCGGGTTGACGCGGGTTACTCGCGCAACGACGACCCGGCGACCGCCCCGATCACCGTGGATCCCGTGCACGGGTTCGACCCCGCGGAGGTCACCGCACCGGCCAACGACGCGACGTTCGGCGATGGCACCGACCCCATGTCGGAGATCGCCAACGGTGCGTTGTCCTTGTTGTCCGGCGGACACTGACAGCGGCGCCCGAGCCGAACGATTCGACGAGTTAGTACGGACGTGACATGACGCTGACGACGACTTCGCCCCAATCAACCATTCTCTCGATGCTGCACGGACGTGCCAGCCTGCGTCCGGACGACGTGGCCTTTGCGTTCACCGAATACACCGACGACCCGGGCGGGGTCACCGAGACCGTGACGTGGTCGCAGCTGTCCCGCCGGACGATGAATGTCGCACGGCAGATCCGCCTGAACGGATCTGTCGGCGACCGGGCGGTGATTCTGGCGCCGCAGGGCCTGGAATACATCCTGGCTTTCCTCGGTTCCATGCAGGCCGGGTTGATCGCGGTTCCCCTTCCGTTGCCTCATCGCGGCTCGAACCACGACCGGGTGAGTGCGGTCTTCGTCGATACCGCGCCGTCGGTTGTCCTGACGACATCGGCGGTCGCCGAGGATGTCGGGGATTACGTGGATCAGTCACGTCTGGACACCGCACCGAAGATCGTTGCGATCGACTCCCTGGACGTGGATGCGCAGGACGAACCGGGCCTGAGCTTCGACACTGCCGAGTTCCCCAATACTGCGTATTTGCAGTACAGCTCGGGTTCCACCCGGTTGCCGACCGGGGTGATGGTCTCGCACCGCAACCTGCAGGCGAATTTCGAGCAGTTGATGCGCGGTTTGTTCGCCGATGCCAACGTCAAGACCTCGACCGATATGACCATCGTTTCGTGGTTGCCCTTCTACCACGACATGGGGCTGGTACTGGGTGTGTGCGCACCCATCCTGGGCGGCTACCCCGCGGCCTTGACGAGCCCGGTGGCGTTTTTGGAGAAGCCGGACCGATGGATCCGGGCGCTGGCCGAGAATCCCAATGCATTCTCGGCTGCGCCCAACTTCGCCTTCGACCTCGCCGCGCGTAAAACCAAAGACGCAGACCTCGCCGGGCTCGACCTGGGCGGGGTGGTGGGCATCATCAACGGCGCCGAGCGCGTCGAGCCCGCCAGTTTGGAGCGCTTCGCCGACAGGTTCGCTCACTTCAACTTCCGGGACCACATGCTGCGTCCGTCGTACGGGATGGCGGAGGCCACCGTCTTCGTGGCCACCGGCACGTGGTCCGAGTCGGTGGACGACGTGCATTTCGATGTCGACGAATTGGCGGCGGGCCGCGCTCGGCGCTGCGCCGCCAGGGCCGGCACCGCGCTCGTGCAGTACCAGCTCCCGCAGTCGCCCGTGGTGCGGGTCGTCGACGTCGACACCAACCGGGAATGCGCGCCTGACGCGGTCGGCGAGATCTGGGTGCATGGCGACAACGTCGCGGCCGGCTATTGGAGCAGGCCGGCGGAGGAGCAGCAGTGCTTCGGCGCCACACTCGTCGATCCGTCGCCTGGCACGGTCCACGGACCGTGGCTGAAAACCGGTGACCTGGGCTTCGTCTCTGGCGGTGAGCTTTTCATCGTCGGTCGGATCAAGGATCTGCTGATCATCCGCGGACGCAATCACTACCCCGAGGACATCGAGGCGACGGTCCAGCAGATCACCGGTGGCCGGGTCGCGGCGATCTCGGTCCCGGTGAACAGCACCGAGAAGCTGGTCACCGTCATCGAGGTCAAGAAGCCAGGCGAGTCCCCAGTCGAGGCGGGGCACTGGCTCACCGCGGTCAAGAGCGATGTCACCTCGGCGATATCCAATGCGCACGGCTTGAATGTCGGGGATCTCGTTCTGGTTCCTCCGGGGTCGATACCCACCACGACGAGCGGCAAGATCCGCCGCGCTGCCTGCGCGGAACAGTATCGGCAGGACGAATTCGCCCGGTTGGACGCCTGAGCGCGGACACGTCTATCCGGGCGGTCGGTCCTGGGGTCTGCCCAGTGGGGAGTGCGTCGCTTCGAGTGGAAGTGTCAGTACCGTTGGGGCGGTGTCAGTACTCGACTCGCAAGTCACGCGGTTAGTTGGGGTGTCCGTTGGTCATTGGACCGATGAGTCGTCACTAACCGGATGTACGGCCGTTCTGCTTCCCCCCGGCGCGGTGGCGTCACGGGAGGTCCGTGGTGGCGCGCCGGCGACGCGCGATTTGGACGCATTGGCTCCGGACAAGGCGGTTACGTCGATCGATGCCGTTCTTCTCACCGGAGGGTCGGCTTTTGGATTGGCTTCGGCCGACGGGGTAATGAGGTTCCTCGAGGAGCAACGACGCGGCGTACCCACTCCGGGTGGACTCGTTCCCATCGTTCCGACGATGGCTCTGTTTGACCTGGCAGTCGGCAACTCATCGGTCCGTCCGACGGCCGAGAACGGATACCGGGCCGCGTCGTCGGCGACTGGTCCCAGCTTCGCGGTGGGGCAGATCGGGGCGGGAGTCGGTGCCTTCACCTCGCACTGGCGCGGCGCGGGCCACCGCAAGCCGGGTGGGATCCATTACGCGGAAACCGTTTTGGGAGATTTGGTGGTGGGTGCGCTGTGCGCGGTGAACGCATATGGCGACATCGATCGCGGGAACGCACCCGTGAGCTTTGGCAGCGTCGCGGATCTGAAGCCGCCGTTCACTTACACGTCGGATCGTGTCCACACGACCATCGGCGTTGTCGTATCTAATGCGCGACTGGACAAGACAGCATGCTTCGTGGTTGCTCAAGGCGCCCACGACGGGCTCTCACGTGCTCTCACGCCCCCGCACACCAGATATGACGGCGACGGGTTCGTGGCCGTGGCAACAGGCGAAATCGAAGCCGATGTCGACACCGTCCGTCTCATGGCGCTAGACGCTGTGTGTCGCGCGATACGGTCTGCTCCCGAGCGGTAGTCGGCCTCCGAAAGGCCGAACGGCATCGCCGACCACACTGCGACAAGGTGCTGTGTGAAGATGGAGGTGTTATGAGTGCAACAGAACTGAGCCCGACCTCGCTGCGTGAGGCGTTCGGCCACTTTCCGTCCGGTGTCATCGCGATTGCTGCCAAGGTAGAGGGCACTCTGGTCGGCTTGGCTGCCAGCACCTTCGTGCCGGTGTCGCTCGATCCGCCGCTGGTGTCGTTCTGCGTGCAGAACTCTTCGACCACCTGGCCCAAGCTCAAGGATCTCCCGTCGCTGGGGATCAGTGTGCTGGGCGAATCCCATGACGACGCGGCCCGCACCCTGGCCGCCAAGACCGGGGACCGGTTCGCCGGGCTGGAGACCGAGTCGCGCGAATCCGGCGCGGTGTTCATCCACGGAACCAGCGTGTGGCTGGAGAGCGCCATCGAGCAGTTGGTGGAGGCCGGCGATCACACCATCGTGGTGCTGCGGGTCAGTGACATCACGGTCAATGCCGATGTCGCGCCAATCGTGTTCCATCGCAGCGCATTCCGCAAGCTCGGCGCCTGACCTCTGGCGCCTTCGGGCTTCAGATCACCGACTAGGGCCGCGCGCCCAGTTCGTCGCGGTATTTGGCGATGCGCTGTTCGATCTCGCCGGCATCGTCCGGGCGGCCCTCTTTCCGGGCGAGGTCGGCCCGCACCGACAGTTCCCGGATCGCGGTCCGGATCTCGGTGACGCTGTGAGTCCGTCCCATGCTCATGAAGCCGCCTTTCGCTGCTGATTGGCTGCTCTTCCGAGCCTACGCGCCGAACCTTGGCGAGCGGTTCAGATCTCCTGCATACCGATGATGACCTTGCGGAACAACTGTGCGCCGGCCTCTTTCTGGGTGGGCGGGCAGGCCACGTTGACGATCATTCCCCGGACCAGACCGTAGTAGTCGCACACGTCTTTCTTGCTGGTGGTCACCGCGAAGGAGTCGTCGGCCGCCGACTCCGGCGCATTGGTCACCATGTTGTCGACCGTGCCTGTGGTGGTCTCGACCACCTGTCCGAACTTCGTGACAGTCGTGGTCGTCTTCGCGTTCTGGCAGCGTTCATACCACTGGCGGGCGTAGTCGAGGCTGTTCGGATCCTTGGCGGGGAAAACCGTGAGCACGAAGGATGTCCTGGCGTCCCCATCCTGCGCCTTGTTGCCGCCTGGATCGTCCACCGGGAACATCAACCGTGAGATGCGGGCGTGCTCGTAGCGCTCCGGGTCCTTCTTCTCGTTGAAGGTGAAATCGTATTTGCCGGTTTCGATGGGATCGTCTTTCCAGGTACACCCCGGCGGTGACGAGGTCACCGTGTATTCGCGGTCAGGGTCGTAGGTGCCGTCCGACTGCCGCACCGACTTCGACGAGTCGTAGTCGGTGTAGCCCGGCGGATACAGCGAGTTGAAGTCGATCGCGTTGAGGATCATCGTCGGTGGCTTGTCGCTGAGCAGGGGCTTGCGGTCATGGGGACTGTTCGCCTGCTCGACGGGGGCAGACCGTGGCCAGGCCAACCAGGCCACCAATACCACGACGAGCAACACCACGACCGCGATCCCGACGCTTCCGGCGATGATCGTCCGCCGGGAAAGCTTGCGGGGGTTCGCGGCGCTGGGAACCGCCGAATATGACCACGGGCTCGGCGCGCCGTCGGGCCCGGTCACGGCTGCGGCCCTGCCGTGTCGCACAGCGCTGCGGTCAGTTGGCCGAGCGGGGTCCCGTCAGGATCGCAGTAGCCGGGCTGGCCGGCCTTGCGAAGCTCCACGTGATCGGGATACCGCGGTGCCCCGTCGGCTTCGGCGCCTGGGCCTGTCCCCGGTGCCGGGGAGCCCGGTGCCGGAGGAGGCAGCGGGGGCGGCGGGGGCGGCGGTGCCGGCTGGTTGGGATCAGCAGGTGGCTGCTGTTGCTGCTGTTTGGCCTTGTCTTCCTGCTCTTTGGCCTGCTTCGCGGCCTCGGTCTTCTGCGCCACCTCCTGGTCGCGCAACGTGATGCATTCCTTCATCCGGGCTTCGTCGTCTTCGTAGGGGCAGGGCCCGGTTTTGGACTCCGTGAAGTCGATGCCTCCGCCGGGCGCCCGCTTGTAGTCGTAGCCGTCGGGAGTCTTGGTGAGGGCACCGCCCTTGAGGGCTGCGAGCTTGTTGGACAACCGCTCGGGTGTCTCGCCGACGAACGCGCGGACGTCGGCGCTCGCGGAGGGGAACGTCGTGAAGCATCCGGTGTCACCTTTGGCCGCATCCACTGCGGGCGTAAGGATTTCGCGGGCCTTGGTGAAGTGCCCCTGTTTGAGCTCGTTGTCGCTCAGGGTTTCCGCTACGAGGGTGAAGTTGCCGCGCGGCGGACACGCGCTCGGCTCCTTCTCGTGTGCCGCCTTGAATTCTTCGAAGGCCGCGGGGATGTCGCCACGGAGCATGAGCAGATCTCCCGCGGCGAGCTTCTCGCGGAAACCGCGTCCGATGTTGCCGACATCGATCCACTCCAGGGTGTTCTGCATGGCCCCGTCATCGCGGGCCGCGAACTGGCGCGGGAGCTTGTTACCGAGGATGCCGACGCTGGCGACCTTGACCGCGAGCACAAGCAGCAGGACAAGCACGGGGATGGACCACAGCAGAAGCGTGCGCCGCAACCGCAGGCGACTGGGCCGGGTGACGGCGGGTTTCGTCGGCTCGGGCTCTTGCGCCTGGCCGGCTTCGGCAGGTGGGAGCGTTTGCGTCATTTCGATACCGTCCCCCGCTTGCGCCTGAGCCAGTGCCCCACCAGCCCATACAGCTCGACACCGAGCAACCCTGCGGCGATCGCAGCGAATAACCAGTAGAACTCGGTCCGGTCCGGGTGCGGCACTTTGGGAATCACCGGATCGGCGGGGACAGCCTGGGGCACGGCCGAGGGGAGTTCGTCGGCGCTGAACAATCCGCGCTCCCGTTTGTGGAACGGAATCCCAAGGCTGTCGGCCGCGGTGTTCAGCGCCTCTTCGTTGAGCGGAACGTCGACCGTGTCGTAGTTGGCGCCGGCGTAGATCCGCGGTTTGACGTCGTTGGTGCTGTAGCCGAACACGGCTCCGCCGGACACCTGGCCCTGGGGGATGTCGAACGCCGAATCGTCCGAGTCGCTGCCCGCGCCGAAGATGAAGACCAGATTCGCAGATCCGGGATACGTGTGTGATGCGGCGGTGAGTTGTTCCTTCAGCAGCGAATTCGCTGCCGCGACATTGGTTTTCACCACCGCGTCCTTGGCTCGCTCACCGTAGGGCTTGAAGTTCTGCAGGAACGGGGCCAGGCTCCACTCGTCGCGGGAAATCGGCCAGTCGACGCGGGCGGTGTCGGCATAGGAGATCACGCTGAACCGGGCATCCGGGTACTTCGTGAGTACCACCTGGGCGTCGTTGATGGCGCCTTTCATGCGTGATTCCAAGTCTCGGTAATCAGTCGATCCCGAGCTGCCGAAACCGTCGGCGGTCATGCCCGCCGAGCGGTCGATCACCAGGAACACGTTGATGTTCGATTCCTCGGCGGTGCTGGTGAGTCGGGGCGGGCGTTCGGCGCGGGATTCGTCACCGAGACGGGTGGCGGCCAGCCCGAGGCAGACGATCGCCAGCACGGCCATACCGAGCCGCAGCCATGCCCTGCCGTCCGGCATCTGGCCCTGTCGACGGGACGCGGTGATGGTTGCCCCAACCCTCAGGCCAATGGCCAGGAGTGCGAGCACGACGATCAACCAGATCGGAAACGCCGGGGCGACACTGAGTTTCACAGCCGCATCCCCAATCGTGCCGCGGCGAGCGCGACCGCCGCGATCAATGCAATCTGCAGCAGAAGGTCCGGAACATCCCACTGGAACGGATGCTGCTCTTCCTTGCGCTCGTCGTCCAGGGTGGACTGCGGTGGGTTCGACAGGATCTTGTCGACCGCACTCGACAGCTCTTCCTGCTGATTGTCGATCTTCTTCGGCGTAGGTTCATCGTTGAACCCGCCCACCTCGGTGTAGAGGTACTGCCGGCCGCCGGAATCCTTGACCAGCTTGTCGACCGCCTCGCCCGTGAGAGTGCCGGGCACGATGGTGTTCACCTGGATCTTGGCGTCCTTGACGATCCCGGCCAGCATGGCATCGGAATACGTCGGGACAGTGTCGCTGTAGCTCTTGGTGTCGCCGACATAGACGATTGCGCGGCCGCGACCGTTGTCGGATCCCACTGCGGGCAGACCCATGGCGCACATGGCGAGGGTGTCGTTGATCGTGCCACGGGCGGAAAAGCGGTCGAAAAGTTCGGTATCTGTCGAGTACCGGGCAGTGGAATTGTCTTTGGACGACGCAGCTTCGGCAATCTTGGCGATTTCACCGAGGCGCTGTGACACCCACGGCAGATCCGAGGTGACCGGGAAGTTGCGGTAGAACTCCTTGGTCATCCCGATGCGTTGGTTGCCGAACCCGTCCACCTTGTCGCGGAAGATCGTCATCAACTGATCGATGGCGAGCCCGTCGGACATCGTGATGCTGTAATACGGCCCGAAGCACAGCATGATGTCGACGTGCGGGGTGTCCGAGCCGGCGAGCTGGGGCTCGTAGGTCTTGGTCGGTCGAACGGTCGCGCCGATGAGCATGAAGACGGCGATGATCGCCATCACAAGGGCCGCGACGGAAAGGCGTTCGTGCAGGCGTAGTGCCCGCTGATACTCGGGAAGCGTGGTGAGCCGGTACGACCTTGCCAGGTAAGGCAATTCGCCCTGCCAGCCGTACCGTGTGCGTCGCATCGCGTACCACACCGCGACACCGATACCGGCGACGATCGGTAGCAGCAGCAGGGGCCATTTCAGGTCCAAGTCAGCACCGCCGTCCGCGCCGCGTCGATCACACTGGGTACGGTGCGTGGGTCGGCCTCGTCGAACTGTCCCGGGTAGGTCATGGCCAGGACATTCAGGGCCGGACCGGCCAACGGGCTCTGGGCGACATCGGTGGCGGTCATCCGTCGCGCCTGATAGCCGGTACGAAAGTCGATGAAATTTCGGAAGATTCGGCTGATCTCGTGGAATGCGTCGCGGGTGGACAGTTGGCCGTCGTGATGCTGCTGCTCAACCTTGCTCAGGGACCGGGAGAACTTGAACCGCAGCACCCGGTAGCTGATGCCGCGGAGAACGGGCATGCGCCGTAGGACCTCGATCGGCAGCGTCCACACGATCACCCCGACGATCCAGCCTATGGCGAGCAGCACGAGCAGCGCAGCGCCGACGACCCACCACACCGAATAAGTCATCGGGGGGAACAGGAACTCGAGTGAACTGTGCATCAGCGCCGCCCCTCGCTCAGCACGGAAAGGGCCGGGGCGATGTCGGCGCGCGATCCGATCCGCACACACGGACTGTCGAGTTGCGCGATGAACGATTGCCATTCGGCCATCCGTGCCGCCTCTGCACGGCGGTACGCGTCGAGCACCTTGGCGCCCAACACCGACGGCGTCAGAAGGGCTCTGCCGGTGGCTACGTCGAGTACCTCGTCCGCGGTGTGCGGTTGGCCGAGGATGTCGAGGTCTTCGATGAGGATCCAGTGGATAGCGTTGCGCCCCCGCACCGTCATCGCGGCCGCGATGAGTTCCGGTGTGACAGCGGGCTGGTCGCAGACGATGTAGACGGCGTAGCGCTTGTCCAGATTGCCTGCGACGAACTCGAGTTGCCTGACGATGTTGGACGGGTTGCCGACCTCGATGTTGATGTGGCTGAGTAGGGTCAGCATCTGCTCGAGATGGTCCTCGCCGGTCTTGCCCGGTTCGATGGACGATCCGCGGTCATCGCCGTAGACCAGGCTGATCTTGTCGGCCTGTGCCGAGGCGACCAGACCGACCGCGCCGAGGGAGAGGATCGCCAGGTCACGTTTGCTCTCCCCGCTGGGGGCGTGGGCGAGCAGATTGGCCCCGGTGTCGGCGATCAGCAGGAACTCCTGGGCCTTTTCCGCGACGTACCGGCGGACGACGAGGTGGGTGTTGCGCGCCGATGCCTTCCAGTCGATATCGCGGACGTCGTCGCCGAAGGCGTACTCGCGCAGGTCCACGAAATCGTCGCTGCGGCCGAACTGCAGCGACGTGTGGCCGCCCTCCAGCACTCGGTGCGACCGCAGCCGCATTCCAACGGCCCTAGGGTCGAAATTGAGTTGGGCGCGGACCCGGTTGAGAATGTCCCCCATCGTGGCTCGCTACGGCGTCGGCACGCGGTGCAGGATGCCGTCGACGAGATACTCCGGGGTGATGCCTTGGGCCGAGGCCTGGAACTTCAGGATTATCCGGTGCCGGAGAACACGTTTGGCGACGGCTTTGACGTCATCGGGCACGGCGTACGGTCGGCCTTCCAGAAGGGCGTGTGCACAGGCGGCCCGGCACAGGGCGATGGTGGCGCGCGGGCTGGCGCCGAACTGGATGAGATCGGCCAGTTGGGGCTCCAGGTAATTCTTGGGGTGCCTGGTCGCGTTCACGATGTAGCTCGCGTACCTGACGATCGAGCGGTCGATGAACACCCGCTTGAACATGGCTTGCAGCCAGAGCACCCGCTGAGTGTCGAGCTGCCCGTTGCCGGCTTCCGGATGCGCGTCGAACACTCCGCCCGCGATGCGGGCAACGACTTCCTCTTCCTCCTCGGCCGTGGGGTAGGTCAGGATGTCTTTCAGCATGAAGCGGTCCATCTGCGCTTCTGACAGCTGATACGTACCCTCCTGGTCGATCGGGTTCTGCGTCGCAAGCACCAGGAACGGATTCGGCAGCGGATACACGGTTCCGCCGATCGTGGTCTGACGCTCCTCCATGGCTTCCAGCATCGCGCTCTGGGTTTTCGCCGAGGACCGGTTGATCTCGTCGAGCAGCACGATGTTGGCGTGCACGGGACCGAACGAGACCTTGAACTCACCGTTCTTCTGGTCCCAGATCTGACCGCCGGTGATGTCGCTGGGCAGCAGGTCCGGGGTGCACTGGATGCGCTGGAAACGCGCGGCCAGACTCTCTGCGAGGGTCTTCGCCGCGGTGGTCTTGGCCAGGCCGGGAACACTTTCCAGCAGCACGTGGCCGGAGGCCATGAGTCCGATCAGCAGGGACTGCTGCAGGGTTTTCTGACCGACGATCTTGGCTGACAGCGCGTTCTGCAGATATTGGACCGTCCCGCCGACCCGTTGGAGGTCCTCATGGGACAGCTGAGGTCCGGACAACTGCATGCGTATCCCCCGTCGCAGCGAGCTTGATGTCAGTTGAGCCTAGCAACGGTTGGCTGGGGCTCGCGACACCAATTTTTTTGCCCACCGACCCCGGGGGATCGGTGGGCAAAGCGTGGTGAACTCCGGCGCTCAGCGTCTGAACAGCTTGTTGCCCAACCACACAATCGGGTCGTACTTGCGGTCGGCCACGCGCTCCTTCATCGGGATGATCGCGTTGTCGGTGATCTTGATGTTCTCCGGGCACACCTCGGTGCAGCACTTGGTGATGTTGCAGTAGCCCAGACCCGCTTCGTCCTTTGCCAGATCCTTCCGGTCCAGGACGTCGATTGGGTGCATGTCCAACTCTGCGAGACGGATGAAGAACCGCGGGCCGGCGAACGCCTCTTTGTTCTCCTCGTGGTCACGGATCACGTGGCAGACGTTCTGGCACAGGAAGCACTCGATGCACTTGCGGAATTCCTGGCTGCGCTCGACATCCTCTTGCTGCATCCGGTACTCGCCGGGCTGCAGGTCCTTCGGCGGGGTGAATGACGGGATCTGGCGGGCCTTTTCGTAGTTGAACGACACGTCGGTCACCAGGTCGCGCATCACCGGGAAGGTGCGCAGCGGCGTGATGGTCACCGTCTCGGACGGATCGAACGTCGACATCCGCGTCATACACAACAGCCGCGGACGGCCGTTGATCTCCGCCGAACACGAGCCACACTTGCCGGCTTTGCAGTTCCACCGCACCGCGAGATCCCCGGCCTGGGTGGCCTGCAACCGGTGGATGATGTCGAGCACCACCTCGCCATCGTTCACCTCGACGGTGTAGTCCTGTAGTCCACCTCCGGTGTCGTCGCCGCGCCAGACCCGCAGGTTCGCGTTATACGCACTCATGCTCAGCCCTTCCGATCGGGGTGCTCGGCCAGTTCCTGCCCGGTGTAATACTTTTCGAGTTCGGACAGTTCGAACGTCGCCATCAGGTCCTCCCGCATGGGCAGCTGCGACTCGGGTGTCACGGTCACGTCCGGCACCACCTGATCGTCGCCGGACGTGCGACAGACCAGCAGGGTGTTGCGCCAGTTGGCGTCCATGTCCGGGTGGTCGTCGCGGGTGTGCCCGCCGCGGCTTTCGGTGCGGGCCAGTGCGGCCTTGGCGACGCACTCGCTGACCAGCAGCATGTTGCGCATGTCGATGGCCAGGTGCCAGCCCGGGTTGAAGACGCGACCACCCTCGACGCTGACGTTGTGCACGCGGGTCCGCAGCTCGGCGAGCTTGGCCAGCGCTTCCTCGATCTCTTCGGCCTTGCGGATGATGCCGACCAGGTCGTTCATGCACTGCTGCAGTTCGGCGTGCAGCGTGTACGGATTCTCCGGGTTCGCGTGAGATTCGAACGGCGCCAATGCCAGTTCGGTGGCCTCGATGAGCGCGGCCTCCGACACCTTGGGCCGCTCCGACAGTGCCTGCACGTAGTCGGCTGCCCCGAGTCCGGCGCGTCGTCCGAACACCAGCAGATCCGAGAGTGAGTTTCCACCAAGGCGATTCGAGCCGTGCATGCCGCCTGAGCACTCACCTGCTGCGAACAGTCCGAGGGTCGCGGCACTTCCGGTGTCGGGATCCACCTCGATACCGCCCATCACGTAGTGACAGGTCGGACCCACTTCCATCTCGTCCTTGGTGATGTCGACCTCGGCCAGCTCCATGAACTGGTGATACATCGACGGCAGCCGGCGCTTGATCTCCTCGGTGGGCATGCGCGTGGCGATGTCGAGGTAGACCCCGCCGTGTGGCGAGCCGCGGCCTGCCTTGACCTCGGAGTTGATGGCGCGGGCCACCTCGTCGCGGGGGAGCAGGTCAGGGGTGCGGCGGGCCGAGTCGTTGTCCTTGAGCCACTGGTCGGCCTCTTCCTCGGTCTCGGCGTACTGGCCCTTGAACACCGCGGGAATGTAGTCGAACATGAACCGCTTGCCCTCGGAGTTCTTGAGAACTCCGCCGTCGCCGCGGACACCTTCGGTGACCAGGATGCCCTTCACCGACAACGGCCAGACCATGCCGGTCGGGTGGAACTGGATGAACTCCATGTTGATCAGGCCGGACCCGGCGCGCAGGGCCAGGGCGTGGCCGTCGCCGGTGTACTCCCAGGAGTTCGACGACACCTTGAACGACTTGCCGATACCGCCGGTGGCCAGCACGATCGCGGGGGCCTCGAACAGCACGAAGTTGCCGGTCTCGCGGTAGTAGCCGAAGGCCCCGGCGATCCGGTCGCCGTCTTTGATCAGGTCGGTGATCGAGCACTCGTGGAAGACCTTGATCCGGGCCTCGTAATCGCCGAGTTCCTTCTTGTCCTCCTGCTGCAGCGAGACGATCTTCTGCTGCAGCGTGCGGATGATCTCGAGGCCGGTGCGGTCGCCGACGTGGGCCAGGCGCGGATAGGTGTGCCCGCCGAAGTTGCGCTGGCTGATCCGGCCGTCCTTGGTCCGGTCGAACAGCGCGCCGTAGGTCTCCAGCTCCCACACCCGGTCCGGAGCTTCCTGCGCGTGCAGTTCGGCCATCCGCCAGTTGTTGAGGAACTTGCCGCCGCGCATGGTGTCACCGAAGTGCACCTGCCAGGAGTCCTTGGTGTTGACGTTGCGCATCGCCGCGGCGCAGCCGCCCTCGGCCATCACGGTGTGGGCCTTCCCGAACAACGACTTGGTCACCACCGCGACCCGCAGGCCCCGTTCGCGTGCCTCGATCACGGCGCGTAGTCCAGCCCCACCGGCACCGATCACGACTACGTCGTAGGAGTGCCGTTCCAGTTCAGCCATCTATAACCCCACTACTGTTATCACTAGGAATTAGGTTGTCAGCCAATGAATCTCAGGTCAGAGATGGTGCCGCTGGCAACCAGCATGATGTAGAAGTCCGTCAGCATCAGGGTGCCCAGCGTGATCCATGCGTACAACTTGTGGCGGACGTTGAGTCTACTGATCTGCGTCCACATCCAGTACCGCACAGGGTGTTTGGAGAAGTGCTTGAGGCGTCCGCCCGCGACGTGACGGCACGAATGGCAGGACAGCGTGTAGACCCACAACATGATGACGTTGCCCAGCAGGATGAGATTGCCGAGCCCGAAACCGAAGCCGCTGGCGGTCTTGTCCGAATGGAACGCGATGATCGCGTCATAGGTGTTGATGAGCGAGATGATGCCCGCGATGTAGAAGAAGTACCGGTGGGTGTTCTGGATGATCAGCGGCAGCCGCGTCTCGCCGGTGTATTTCGCGTGCGGTTCGGCGACCGCGCATGCGGTGGGCGACTGCCAGACGGAGCGGTAGTACGCGCCGCGGTAGTAGTAGCAGGTCAGCCGGAACAGCAGCAGGAACGGCAGTGAGAAGGCCGCGTAGGGCAGCCACCACACGTCGGGAAGGACCTGTGGCCAGAAGTGGCTGGCCTCGGGGGTGCAGCCCTGGCTGACGCACGGTGAGTAGAACGGCGTCAGATAGTGGTACTGCGGTACGTAGTAATTGCTCTGCAGGAAAGCGCGCACAGTCGCATAGATGACGAACGCGGCGAAGCCGAGATCGACGACCAGGGGCGACTGCCACCACCGATCGGTTCGGAGAGTGCGCTCGGGGATCTGCGCTCGTGTGGACGAGAAGACCCCGGTCGCGCGACGGTCAGCAGTGGGTGCGCTCACGGTTCCCTTTCTTCAGTTTCAGTTGTTCTTCGGGCGGCAGGCGCCCGTGAGCTCAGCGATATCCGCCGAGACCCTCGTCAGCGACGTCCTGCCAGAACTCGCTGCCGTACTGGGTGTCGGGGATGCCGATCTTTTCGCGGCCTGGTTTTTGGCGAGTCACGCCGTGACGCATCTCCAACTCCTCGGCGTCGATGTCCAACCGCTCGATGTCGTTGAGGATCCGCTCGGCGTCGTTCACGACGCGGCGCATGGCGGGGGAATCCCCGTACTTCGACGCCAACGTGGTGACGCAACGACGCATGTCGCCGATCAGGTTGTGCAGTTCGGAGAACTCAGTGGTGGTGGACAAGTGACCTCCTCGGGCTGAAGGTGTCGGGGCTCACAGTACGACAACCAATGCTAGCCACATCACGATCGGGACGTGATGCGCATCACGTCAGGTTGCTCGACGGGCTGTCAATGAGATGAGCGCCGGGAACCGGGGTCGTAGTGTTGGTTTCGCCGGCTTCGCGGCCGGTCGAAGGACATTGAGCAGGACATCTGAGCACCTGGAGGACCTATGAGTGAGACCACGTTGCAGGAGCGGGCCGCTGCGCTGCTGGCGCTGCACCAACCCGGCAACCCCGTTGTGCTGCCCACGGTCTGGGACGCCTGGTCGGCCCGGCTGGCGGTCGGCGAGGGATTCTCCGCGATCACCGTGGGTAGCCACCCCGTGGCCGAGTCCATCGGCAAGGCCGACGGTGAGGTGATGTCATTCGACGACCTGCTGACCCGGGTACGTCAGATCACCGACGCGGTCGATGTGCCGGTGTCGGTGGACATCGAATCCGGCTATGGCGAGCGGCCGGAGCGGCTGATCGAAGGTTTGCTCGACGTCGGCGCGGTCGGGTTCAACCTTGAGGACACCGTGCACAAGGAGGACAAGCGGCTGCGCAGTCCGGCCGAGCATGCCGAGTTGGTCGGGCAGTTGCGCGCGGCCGCCGACGCCGCCGGGGTACACGTGGTGATCAATGCGCGCACCGATCTGTTCCTGCGTAAAGACGGGGATGCCGCCGATCGGGTGGATCGGGCGATCGCTCGCCTGTCCGAGGCGGCCGCGGCCGGCGCCGATTCGCTGTTCCCGGCCGGCCTGGCCGACCCGGAAGGATTGGGGCGCTTCGTTTCTGCCGTGCCGCTGCCGGTCAGCGTGACTGTTCCGGCCGATTCCGCGGACCTCGCCGCATTGGCGGCCATCGGCGTGGGGCGGATTACCTTCGGGCCCTTCCTGCAGGCCGTGCTGAGCGCACGGGCCAAGGAGGTGCTCGGACGCTGGCGGTAGCCGGCTCCGGTTGAGTGCCGATCGGCCGGGCCGATCAGGTATTTTGCGCGAACTTCCGCTTCTCGACGCGCGATCTGTGCCAATAATGACGCACTGATACGTCGAGCAGGCGGGATGCAGCGATGGGTTGGCGCATGAGAAGTGTGGTGGCACTGGCTGCGGCCGGTGGGTTGGTGCTCGGTGGGATCGGCGCGGCACCGGCTGGGGCGACGACGATGGTGCCGTTGTCGAACCACATCCGGGGGTGCGATTTCCAGAAGGGGCTTTTCCTCGACGGTATGGGGTCGGGCAGCGGGGGCGGGTTCGCCCACGTCGGATCTGACGGCGCTCAGGTAAGCGCCCAGGTGACGCTGCAGTCGGCCACGGCGGATACCGACTACCGGGTCAGGCTCATCCAGCTGCCACGGTCGTCGGTGGCGACGTGCAACGTCGGAGATCCCGGCGTGGCGGGCGGAGTACTGCATACCGATGCCAGTGGGACGGCCACCATCACTGTCTCCGGACCGGCGATGGACGGTGCCACCGAGGCCTGGGTGTCGGTCGAAGGCCCCCCGGCGCCCGGACGCATACGTAGCGACGTGTACAGCTCGGACTTCCCGGTAAAACTCTGACTCAGGCGAAAGCCGGTGGAATCCAAGGGGTTCCACCGGCTTTCGGTGTCAGGTCGGTGAATCACCGGAGTCGGACGCGGACGGCCAGCGCCGCGCATCCGATGACCACGGCGCCGCCGAGCACCGTGGACCAGGTCAGTCGTTCGTGCAGTAACAGGGCAGCCCAGCCGATCGTCATCACGGGCTGGATCAATTGCACCTGGCTCACCTGGGTCATGGGCCCGATGGCCAGACCGCGGTACCAGGCGAAGAAGCCGAGATACATGCTGACGGCCGCGAGGTAGCCGAACGCCGCCCACTGTGCCGGCGTCGCATGCGGCGGTTGCTGCACGACGGCCAGCGCGGTCAGGACCAGCATCACGGGCGCCGCGACCACCAAAGCCCAGGACACGGTCTGCCAGGCGCCCAGTTCCCTGGCCAGTAGCCCGCCTTCGGCGTACCCGACGGCGGCGGCGAGCACCGCCCCGAACAGCAGCAGATCCGGCCAGCTCAGGTGCCCGAGGCCGGCGCCGTGGACCATGGCGAACACCACTGCCGCCAGGGCCCCCGCGGCGGCCAATGTCCAGAACGCGGTCGGCGGACGCTCGTGTCCGCGGAGTACCGCGCACACCGCTGTGGCTGCCGGAAGCAGTGCGACCACGATGGCACCGTGGCTGGCCGGAACCACTGTGAGCGCATAGGAGGTCAGTAGCGGAAACCCCGCAACGACGCCGGCTGCCACCACGGCCAATCGTGCCCACTGCCGGCCCCTGGGTAGTGCCTGCCGGGTGAGGGCCAGTGCCGCCACCGCGATGGTGGCGGCGACGACGGCGCGTCCGGCACCGATGAACAGCGCGGACAGTCCGCTGGTGGCGAACTTGGTGAACACGATGGTGAACGAGAAGGCCGTGACGCCCAGCAATCCCCACCACAAGCCAGGGTGGGATAGCGCCGACGAACTATCCCGAGTAGCGCTACTCTCTATCAACATGGATAACGATAGCACTGAGCGCATCGTGTCCGGCCTGCGAAAGTGGATCACCACCGCGCCGCCGGGCGCCCAGCTGCCGTCCAACCGCTCTCTGGTGGCGGAATATGCGGCCAGTCCGGTGACGGTGGCCAAGGCCATGCGCACACTGCGCAGCCTGGGCCTGGTGGAGAGCCGGCCGGGGGTCGGGACGTTCGTGCGCGCGGTGCGTAGCGCGCGCCTGCCCGACTACGGCTGGCAGACGGCCGCCCTGCGGTCGCCGCAGGCGCGGATCCCGGCACTGTCGACTCCGCTGCGTAGCGTCGCACCTGACCTCATCGCGTTGCACTCCGGCTATCCCGTCAGCGAACTGCTTCCTCAGCGACTGGTCCGCACCGCATTCACGCGCGCCGCCCGGGGGGACGCTGCGCTGAGCCCGGCACCCGCACCCGGCCGGCCCGACCTGCAGGCCTGGTTCGCCCAAGAGCTGGCCGAGGCGTTCGGCGCCGGCGTGACCGCGCCGACGGCACGTGAGGTGATCGTGCTACCCGGGAGTCAGAGCGGTCTGAGCTCGATCTTTCGTGCCCTGGTCGGGTTCGGGCAGCCGATGTTGATCGAGTCGCCCAGTTACTGGGGAGCCATTTTGGCGGCGGCCCAGTGCGGCGTACGTTTGGTGCCCGTGCCGAGCGGGCCGAGAGGGCCTGAGCCCGAGGAACTTTCGCGGGCATTCGCCGAGAGTGGTGCCCGGGTGTTCTACGCCCAGCCGAATTTCGCCAATCCGACTGGTGGCCAATGGGAGCCAGAGCTGGCCGGCCAGGTTCTGGAGGTGGTGCGCAGCCATGGCGCCTTCCTGGTCGAGGATGACTGGGCGCATGACTTCGGCATCGACAGCACCTCCAGGCCGGTGGCGGCTTCCGACGACGCGGGCCACGTCATCTATCTGAGATCGCTGACCAAGAGTGTTTCGCCGTCGATCCGGGTGGCGGCGATGGTGGCCAGAGGTCCTGCGCGCGACCGGATTCTGGCCGATCGCGGTGCGGAGACGATGTACGTCAGTGGGTTGTTGCAGGCGGCCGCGCTGGATGTGGTGAGCCAGCCGGCCTGGCGGACCCATTTGCGCGACGTGCGTCAGCAGTTGCGGGCCCGGCGGGACCTGTTGATTGCCGCGCTGACCGAGCATGCGTCCGGCGTGCAGTTGGAGCAGGTGCCCCGCGGCGGGCTGCACCTGTGGCTGCGCCTGCCCGATGCGATCAACCTGCAGCGGTTGGTGCGTGAATGTGAAGCCGAGTCGGTGCTGGTCGCGCCGGGCGATGAGTGGTTTCCGGCCGAGCCGTCCGGGCCGTACCTGCGACTCAACTTTTCCGGGCCCGATCCGCAGCGCTTTGACGAGGCTGCCCGGGTCCTCGGCGGGGCGCTGGCTAATCAATTGGGCTGACCGGGGCACGGCGCCGCAATCTCACATGTGCGGCGCGCGGGCCGTGAGCACACCGTGACGGGCGATTCACACAGGGCGACATTTCGGCAACTTCCGGTTTCTAACCTCGCCGTATGTCGTCAACACAGAACGTCGTGGTCATCGGACACGGCATGGTGGGACACCGCTTCGTCGAGGCGTTGCGGTCCCGTGACGCCGCGGGCACCTGGCGGATCACCGTGTTGTCCGAGGAAGCTGACGCCGCCTATGACCGGGTCGGCCTGACCGGCTACACCGAGCACTGGGACCGGGGCCAGCTGGCCCTGCCGGGCAACGACTATGCCGGTGACGGCCTGGTCGACCTGCGGCTGGGCTGTGCGGTGGCCGAGATCGACCGGGACGCCAAAACCGTGCGGACCGTCGACGGTCAGAGCATCGATTACGACACCCTGGTACTGGCCACCGGCTCGTATGCCTTCGTGCCACCGGTGCCCGGTCACGACCTGCCGCACTGCCACGTCTACCGCACGCTTGACGACCTGGATGCCATCCGGGCCGGCGCGCGGGCAGCGCGCGACTCGAAAACGCCGGTCGGTGTGGTGATCGGTGGTGGCCTGCTCGGCCTGGAAGCCGCGAATGCGTTGCGCGGGTTCGGGCTGGCGACCCACGTGTTGGAGATGTCGCCGCACCTGATGTCGGCTCAGCTGGATCCGGCCGGCGGCGCACTGCTGAACCGGATGATCCGGGGCCTCGGCATCGAGGTGCACACCGGAGTCGGCACCGAGAGCATCCAACCGGTGCAGCGGCACAAGCCGCTGAAGAAATCCCAGACCGACGACTCGGTGCGGGTGTCGCTCAACGACGGCAGCAGCGTCGACGCGAGCGTGATCGTGTTCGCGGCCGGTGTGCGTCCCCGCGACGAGCTGGCCCGTCAAGCAGGGCTCGACATCGCGCAGCGCGGCGGCGTGATGACCGACTTATCGTGTGTCACAAGCGATCCCAGCATCTACGCGATAGGCGAGGTGGCTGCGATCGAGGGGCGTTGCTACGGTTTGGTCGGCCCCGGCTACACCAGCGCCGAGGTAGTCGCCGACCGGTTGCTCGGCGGCGCCGCCGAGTTCCCCGAGGCCGATATGTCCACCAAGCTGAAGCTGCTCGGCGTGGACGTGGCCAGCTTCGGCGATGCCCAGGGCCGCACACCCAATTGCCTGGACGTCGTCGTCAATGATCCGGTGAAGAAGACCTACGCCAAGCTGGTTCTCTCCGATGACGCCAAGACGCTGCTCGGCGGCGTCCTGGTCGGTGACGCGTCGGCCTACGGGGTGCTGCGTCCGATGGTGGCCAGCGAGCTGCCCGGCGATCCGCTGTCGTTGATCGCGCCGGCTTCCGACGGGAGCCCGTCGGGCCTGGGTGTTGGCGCCCTGCCCGATATCGCCCAGATCTGCTCGTGCAACAACGTGACCAAAGGTGATCTCAAGGAAGCCATCTGCGGTGGCTGCGCCGATGTCCCCGACCTGAAGAAGTGCACGCTGGCCGGCACATCGTGTGGATCCTGCGTCCCACTGCTCAAGCAATTGCTGGAGGCCGAGGGAGTTGAGCAGTCCAAGTCGTTGTGTGAGCACTTCAGCCAGTCGCGGGCCGAACTCTTCGAGATCATCAGTGCCACCGAGATTCGTACCTTCTCCGGTTTGATCGAGCAGTTCGGTACCGGAAAGGGTTGCGACATATGTAAACCCACCGTCGCATCGATTCTGGCGTCCACCAGCTCCGATCACGTGCTCTCCGGTGAGCAGGCCTCACTGCAGGACTCCAACGACCACTTCTTGGCCAACATCCAGAAGAACGGCAGCTACTCGGTGGTGCCGCGGTCGCCCGGCGGTGAGATCACCCCTGAGCAGCTGATCCTGATCGGTGAAATCGCAAGGGATTTCGATCTTTACACCAAGATCACCGGCGGCCAGCGTATCGACATGTTCGGTGCGCGCGTCGAACAGCTACCCGAGATCTGGCGACGGCTGGTCGAGGGTGGCATGGAATCCGGTCAGGCGTACGGGAAGTCGCTTCGCACCGTCAAGAGCTGCGTGGGCAGCACCTGGTGCCGTTACGGGCAACAGGATTCGGTGAACATGGCCGTCGAGATCGAGAAGCGGTATCGGGGCCTGCGCTCGCCGCACAAGATCAAGATGGCGGTGTCGGGGTGCGCACGGGAATGCGCCGAAGCGCAGAGCAAGGACGTCGGCATCATCGCCACCGAACAGGGCTGGAACCTCTACGTGTGCGGCAACGGAGGCATGTCGCCACGGCACGCCCAGTTGCTCGCCGGCGATCTCGATGACGAGACGCTGATCCGCTACATCGACCGTTTCCTGATGTTCTACATCCGAACCGCCGACCGCCTGCAGCGCACCGCGCCGTGGCTGGAGGCGATGGATTCCCCGGGAGGTAAATCGGGACTCGACCACCTGCGCGATGTCGTGTGCGGCGACTCCCTCGGCCTGGCAGCCGAATTCGAGGCGGCCATGGAGCGCCACGTCGACGGCTACGCCTGCGAGTGGAAGGGCGTCCTGGAGGACCCGGAGAAGCTGTCTCGCTTCGTGTCGTTCGTCAACGCACCCGACGTCGACGATCCCACCATCACGTTCACCGAGCGCGCGGGCCGGAGGGTGCCGGGCGCCACCGATTTCGCGCACGCGAGGAGCAAAACAAGTTTGGGTATGCCGTCAATCATCCAGGAGGCGAAATGACCCTGCTCGACGACGGCAAAGACATGTACACCCCTGGGTTCTCGGGGTGGACGACGGCCTGCCGCTATGACTTTCTGATGCCGTGTCGTGGCGTCGCGGTGCTGCTGCCCGACGGTTCGCAGGCGGCACTGTTCCGTCTCGATGACGGCTCGTTGCACGCGGTGGGAAACATCGACCCGTTCTCCGGTGCGGCGGTGCTCTCGCGCGGAATCGTGGGCGATCGAGGCGGGTGCGCGACTGTGCAGTCGCCGATCAAGAAACAGGCCTTTGCGCTCGATGACGGTCGTTGCCTCGATGACGCCGCCGTGGCGATACCGGTCTACCGGACGCGGGTCACGCCGGGCGGGTTTGTTCAGCTCGCGGCCTGATCGGCCGCCCGGCTCCAGTGGGCGTCACGCCCCTGGAGTTTGCAGCGCTCCACGGCGCCGCGTCGTTCGAGCACCGTCAGATTGCGGTACACCGACTCGATCACGACGGGTGCGCGGAAATGCTGGTGCATGTCGTCGCGTAGCTGTGCGGTCGTCATCGGCCGAGACGTGCGTTCCAGGGTGTTCAGCAGGTGTTCACGCAGACGTTCGGCCGGGACCCGGTTACCGGGTCGCACGGCTGAGTACGCCGCCGCGGCGGGCAGCGCCCACCGGTGTTGTCACCTGCACTTTTACCTACACTCCCGCCGAATCGCCCGCTGATCGCGATAACGATAGCTGAGTATTCGGCCCGGATCTGACACGGCGAGTCCCCGGCAAACGATCGAGAAATTTGTTCCCCCGTCAACCACCTGTACACGGGCGGTTTCGGTGGGGAATTTGCCAGAATTGCACCATCGGCGGATGTCACCAAAGGTGTGGTGCGCCTGCTGCTGGCTAACTAGAATAGTTCGCTGGGTGTGTTTAGACTCCCTCTAAAGGAAGCGTCGTCAGAGGGGCTGACAAGGGATGTTTGCGCGTTCGGTTTTGAGTCTGGTGGGGGCGGCAGCGATGCTGGGCGCACTCGGGGCAACGATGCTGCCTCTGGGTTTGAATGCCGTGGATCGCGCCGGTGAACCCATTCCGTGCGGTAACGGAGCACGTCCGGATTACCACGTTGCCGCCCAGCAGGACCGCCTGAACCTGGACCAACACACGCTCGCTGGGCCGGCATACATGGCCAGTGATTACGTCGAGCAATGTTCGGCGATGGTCGGTGCGCGACGGTCTGCGACGTTCTCCGTTGCAGGGGCCGGCGGAGCGCTCTTGATCGCGGGATGGGCCGGGCCGCTCCTTGTGCGGTCGATCCGGCTACGCCGCAGCGGGCAGGCTCAGTACCCCGGCGCGGCGGAAGCGGTTCGCAATCAACCGGACCATGCCGGGGTGGGTGCCCAGTGGTTCACTGACGAGGTCGGCGCCGGATTCACGCAGCCGGTCCTGGAAAAGCCCGTCGGCGAGCAGGTAGGACGCCACAGCTATGCGGCGATGGCCGCGGCCGCGCTGCGCGGAGACGGCTTCGGCAACACTCGGCGCGCCGGTGGCGGCGAAGGCCAGTTCTACGCGATCGCCGGTCATCGCTGACAGCAGCGCGGCGGTGCGCCGAAGGTCGGATTGGGCATTTCTGTCCGAGGTGCCTGCGGCCGCCAGGATCACTGAATCGCCTGGCCGCCATCCCGATTCGATGAGCCGATCGGCGAGAACCCGTACCGTGCCCGGACATGGGCCCAGCGGCTTGGTGACGGTGACGGCCGGGTGCTCGCTGGCGGCCACGTGGGCGGGCACGTCGACGCGGACGTGATAACCGGCGGCCAGGAAGGCGGGCACCACCACCGCCGGGCAGTCCGTGGGCAGGGACCTCAGAACCTCACTGGGCGCCGGCCCGACGACGTCGACGAACGAGACGTGCACCGGCCGGCCCAGCAGGTCGGACACCCGGGCGGCGAGATCGCCGATCATCGCCACGCCATCCGGCTTGCGGGTTCCGTGCGCCACCAGGACCAGGCTCATCGTGTCCGGGCCATCTCGGCTTCGTCGACGGCCAGCCGGTAACCGCGCTTGACGACTGTCGACACGATGTTCTTGTCTCCCAATGCAGTACGAAGTCGCAGCACTGCGGTCTCCACGGCGTGGGTATCGGTTCCGGTGCCCGGCAGTGCGCTGAGCAGATCGAACCGCGACACCACCGCCCCCGGCCGGTGCGACAGTGCCCGGATGGTCGCCATCGAGGCCGGCGACAGCGGCCTGACCGTGCCGTCGACCAGGACGCAGGTGCCCCGGATCTCCAGCGAGTGTCCGGCGACCCGGACGGTTCGAGCCTGCAGCAGTGGCAGCTCGTCGGTGATGTGACGGGCCAAGGCGCCCAACCGCATCCGTTCCGGTGCCGAGGTCGGCACCCCGAGCCGGACCAGCGGCCGTGCGGTGACCGGGCCGACGCACATGGCGTGGACGTCGGTGCGCAGCGCTGACAGCACCCGGTCGGCGATATCCATCTCGGTGGCCCGCATCAAGACCGAGGCAACCGCCATGGCCGAGGTGAAACTCACTGCGTCGAAACGTCGTTCGGCAATCCCGGTGACCATCTGGTCGAACTCGCCGTCCCGTGGCGCGGGATGCCAGCGATAAACCCGGATCGGCACCACTTCGGCGCCGGCGGCCCGGAGCTCGTCGAGAAATTCGGGGAACGGGTCCCAGTCGTCGGTGGCACCGTGCAGCTGTATGGCGATCCGTTGCCCCGAGATGCCCTGCTCGATGAGGCACTGCAGCACCTCCCGGGAGGATTCCGATTCGGGCGACCATTCCTCGGGCAGGCCCGCCGCCCGCAACGCCCCGGTGGCTTTCGGGCCACGGGAGACGATGCGGGCCGTGCCCAGGGCGGTGCTGAGGTCGGAGGCCAGGCCCCACCCATCCGCTGCGGCGAACCAGCCGCGGAAGCCGATCCCCGTGGTGGCCACCACGAAGTCGGGTGGCATCTCGATGAGCGACTCGGTGTGGGCGCGTAGCTCGTCGTCGTCGGGCAGCGGAACCATCGTGATGGCGGCCGCACTGGTCACCGTCGCGCCACGCCTGGTCAGGAGCGCGCTCAGCTCATCGGCACGTCGGGCGGAGGTCACCGCCACACGGAAACCGGTGAGCGGTGCCCAGTCGGGCTCGTTCATGGATCCAGTGAAGGCACCTTGTGTTTCCAAGTGATTAACCGGCCATTGCCGAGGCGTGTCGGTCTTCCGGGGCTGTTGTGACACCCGTCGCAGCAGGCCGGCGGACGTAGCGGAACCAGGTGCATGCCGAGGCCAGCACGTAGAAGGCCAGGAAGATCCAGAACGCGGCGGTGGCTGATCCGCTGGAGAGGTACGACTGACGCAGGGCCAGGTTGATCCCCACACCGCCCAGGGCGCCGATCGCGCCGGCGAATCCGATCAGTGCGCCCGACATCGACAGGGACCATCGCTGCCGCTCCTCTTCGCTGATCTGCAGGGAGTGGCTGCGCGCCTCGAAGATGGACGGGATCATCTTGTAGACCGAGCCGTTGCCCAGGCCGCTGAGCAGGAACAGGGCGACGAATCCGATGACGTAGCCGATCATCATCAGGCCGTTGGCCGCCGCGGCGGTGTGATCGTCGAACATGCTGATCGCGACCAGGAGTCCGGCCGCCAAGATCATGCCCCCGAACACCACCAGGGTCACCCGGCCGCCGCCGACCCGGTCGGCCAGCTTGCCGCCGTAAACCCGAGACAGCGAGCCGAGCAGCGGGCCGATGAAGGCGATCTGCGCTGCATGCAGCGATGCCTGTGCCGCACTCTGGCCACCCGCGGCGAAGTTGATCTGCAGGACCTGACCGAAGGCGAACGCGAAACCGATGAAGGATCCGAAGGTGCCGATGTAGAGCAGCGAGATCACCCAGGTATCACGTTCTACCAGAATGGCTTTCATCGCACCTAGATCGATCTTGTGCTGCTCGAGGTTGTCCATGTAAAGCGCCGCGCCGATGCCGGCCACGGTCAGGGCCACGAGGTAGATGGCGCACACCCAGTAGGGGGAGTGGTTGCCTGCGGTGGCGATCACCAACAGGCCGACGAGCTGGATGACCGGTACGCCGATGTTGCCGCCGCCGGCGTTGAGCCCAAGTGCCCAGCCCTTGAGTCGTTGCGGGAAGAACGCGTTGATGTTGGTCATCGACGAGGCGAAGTTGCCGCCGCCGAAGCCGGCTAGGGCGGCGCACAGCAGGTAGGGCCACAGGGGCAGACCCGGATTGGCCAGCAGCACCATCGTCCCCACCGTGGGAATCAACAGCACAAAGGCCGAAAACACCGTCCAGTTGCGGCCGCCGAACGTCGCGGTGGCCAGCGTGTAGGGGATGCGCAGGCAGCCGCCCACGAGGGTGGCGGTGGCACCCAGCAGGAACTTGTCCCCGGCCGAGAACCCGTACACCGCCTCGGGCATGAACAGGACCATGACCGACCAGATGGACCAGATGGAGAAGCCGACATGCTCGGCGAACACTGACCAGATCAGATTGCGACGCGCGATGTACTTGTTTCCGGCTTCCCAGGCCAGCGTGTCCTCGGGATCCCAATTGGTGACGCGATTCGACTTCAGCAGAGTGGGCATGGCGCACACGCTAGGAAGCGTTTATTGCCCGAATGCGCCCTGCGGTGACCCGGCCGTGAAATTCCGCTCACCTGCTCTGCGGCAACGGTGTGAGCCTGTGCTTCCTGGTGGTTACCAGACGTCCCCGTCGCGCCAATCGCAGGTGATCTCGGCGGTGGTGTCGAGTTCCAAGCCTGCCGGCAGATCGATCGGCAGCACGAAAAGCGACCGGTCGTCCTCGGGTGTGCGCGTCACACCGGCAGGCCGCAGCACCGACGTCGTGCCCTGCCAGGGCACCCACCCGCGGCCGAGGTACATGTCCCTGGCAGCCTCGGACGTACTCAGTGCGCCGAGTTGGTAGGCGCCGCGCAGGACCTGTTCGACGGCGTCCAGGACGGCGGTGGCCAGGCCCTGGCCGCGCCAATCCTCGCGTACCGCCACGGCTTCCACGTAACCGCAGCGCAACGCGGTGTCGCGGTAGATCAGGCGCCGCTGGACCACTGCGGCATGCGCGATCAGGGCGCCGTGGTGGCAGACGAACGCGTGCATGCCGCCGAGTGAGTGCTCCCAGTCCGCATCCGTGAAATCGCTTTCGAACGCCTCGATGACCATGCGTCGGGCGCCCTCGCGGGTCTCGTGGTCGAGATCGGAGGTGTGAACCAGACGCGCGGTGTGCAGGATCCCGCCTCGGACGGACGGCGCGCTCACATCCTGGAAAGGCACACCCATGTTCTACCAGCGCCAGGCGCCGGTGTCTCTACCTGCGGGCCGTCCCGCGTGAAGGCCGAGCTCCCCGGGCGCCGTTTTCCACACCTGGGTGTTGATCGCTGGGATCGCAACCCTGACGTAGAAAATGACGACGGGAATGTTCGAGACGTCTAACCCTCGAGCGGTCGCCGCGGGTGCGCCCAGTGCAGCCGCACGGTCTGTCCGGGGCGGACCTGGCCCAGTTTGTCGATGTCCTCGTCGGTCACCACACCGATCACCGGGTAGCCGCCGGTGACGGGGTGGTCGGGCCCGAGGATCACCGGAAAACCGTTGGGCGGTATCTGGATTGCGCCCCGGGTCGCACCTTCGCTGGGAAGTTGGCGGTCCGGCCAGCGGTAGTCCAGCGGCATGCCGACCAGGCGCATCCCGACCCGGTCGCTGCGGGTGGTCACCTGCCAGTTGGTCCGTATCAGGACATCGGGGTCGACGAACCAGTCGTCGCGAGGGCCGGGCACCACGTTCAGCTCCAGCACGTCGTCGCTGATCGCGGCGACCGGGGCCTGATCCGTTTCGGGTAGATCGGTGGTGTGCTCACCGACCGGCAGGACGTCGCCGGCTTGCAGCGGCGCCGGCCCGATCGCCGACATCACGTCGTAGCTCCGGGAACCCAGGACCGGTTCGACGGCGATGCCGCCGCGGACCGCCAGATAGCTGCGCAGTCCCGAATGCGGGGCGCCCAGCGAGATCACCTCGCCGTCGTGTGCGTGGTGGATGCTGTTGGTGCCGAACGGAGTCCCATTGACAGCCGGATCGGTGTCCGCGCCGGTGACGGCGATGGAAACGTCCCCGCCGCGCACTCGGGCGGAGAACCCGCCGAACATCACCTCGATGGTGGCGTGTTCACCGGGGTTGGCGACCAGTCGGTTGGCCAATGTGTGGGACCGACGATCGGCGGCGCCCGAGCGGGTGACGCCGAGGTGGGCCATGCCGGGGCGGCCGAGATCCTCGACCAGGGCGAGAGGTCCGGTCCGCAGCACTTCCAATGTCGTCATGATGTCCTCCTCGCCGACTAGCCGATGGCCCGGAACTGCACCCAGGTACCCGGGGTGAGCAGTGCGGGTTGGTCCCGATGTACGTCGAACAACACCGCGTCGGTGCGCCCGATCAACTGCCAGCCGCCGGGTGACTGTCGCGGGTAGATGCCGCTGAACTCGCCGGCGAGTGCCACCGCCCCGGGCGGGACGCTGGTGCGGGGCTCGGCCCGGCGCGGGACCTGTAGGCGTTCGTCTCCGCCCACAAGGTAGGCGAATCCGGGTGCGAAGCCCATGAATCCGACCTGCCACTGGCTGCCGGTGTGTGCCGCGATCACCTGTTCCGGGGTCAGCCCGGTCAGTGCCGCCACGTCGTGCAGGTCGGCGCCGTCGTAGATCACGTCGATGGTCACGTCGGCCTGGCCGACCGGGCGGACCGCGGTTGACCCGGGTTGTAGCTGCAACTTGCCCAGCCGTTGCCGGGTGGGCGCCTGGTAGCGGGGATCGGCCAGCTTGATCAAGATCGTGCGTGACGCCGGCACGATATCGACCACACCGAGTAGTTGGGCCGCTGTGAGACTGGCGGTCCACGCCAAAACATCGGCAGTGCTGTCGAACTCGAGCAGCAGAGCCTGATCGCCATAGTCGCGAGCGGTGCCTGGGTTCAGGCTTGGTCCCGTCGCGTCCATCACCTCTGATGTCACACTCATGACCTGAAGCTACCCGCGAGTAGCTAAGAAAGCGCCGGCTCTATGAACCTTGCCAGAGGTGCCTTATCGAAGCCTCACACGGCGGCCTGATAAGTGGGCTCGCGGCGCTTGATGGCGCCGATCACCCGGTAGGTGATCGGCAGCATGATCACCTCGACCGCGGTCTTGTAGATCCAGCCCAGGGCGGTGTAGGTGACGAAGTCACCGAAGGTGCTGATGCCGATCGCGCTGGCCGCGATACCGCAGAAGACCAGGGTGTCACCGAGCTGGCCGGCGAAGGTGGATCCGACCAGGCGGGCCCACAGGTGCTTCTCCTTGGTGCGTTCCTTGATGGCGACGACGACCCAGGCGTTGATGGTCTGTCCGACGATGAACCCGGCCAGGCCGGCCACGATCAGCTGGGTATAGGCGTGGACGATGTTCTCGAAGTGTTCCTGGTTGGTGTAGAAGTCCGCTGCGGGCAGATAGATCGTGACCCAGAACGCCAGGGCAGCAAGGGCATTCATGGAGAACCCGAGGAAGATGGCGCGGCGGGCGGCCTTGAATCCGTAGACCTCGGAGAGCACGTCGCCGATGACGTAGGTGAGCGGGAAGACAATGAATCCGCCATCGGTGATGATCGACCAGTTACCGATCACTGGTCCGAAGGCGACGCCCTTGGTGGCGGTCACGTTGGAGATGATCACCAGGGCGGTGAAGACCGCGACGAGCACCGGATAGTAGGCCGAGCCGACGATGGCGGTGCCGCGGTGCTCGGAGTGTTCCTGGGTGCTTGTCACCCGGTCATCTTGTCAGGTCAGCGCGCGGTTGAGCAGCGACGGCAGTTGGTCGGCCACCAGGGGGTAGGACAGCGGTGAGGCGAACGCAATGGCGCCGGCCAGGTCCTTGGGGGTGAAAACGTGCCGCTTGCGAACGGTGGCTTTGAGCTCGGCGATCCCCGGATCGGCCAGCAGGGCGTCGCGCTCCTCATCGCTCTCGGTGGTCCAGATCAGCACATCGGCGGCGTCGAGCACGGGGGCGAAGTCCGAGCGCGGGATCAACTCGGGTGTTGGGGGCACCACGAAACCCATCTGGGTGAGAAATTCGGTACGCCATCCCGTCTGGGTCTGTACACCGTCCCGGAACAGGGTGCCGCCCAGCAGCATGGCCTTCTTGCCGGCGAATCGCGGGTTGTTGGTGGCCACCGCCTTGAACCTGTCGTCGACGCCGGCGACCAGGCTCGTCATCGCGTCGTTCTGGAACAGGGCCTGGCCGATGAGGGTGGCCTGGTCACGCCATGGTTCGAAGAACGCGTCGGGGCCGCTCTGCGCGATCGTCGGGGCGATCTCGGAGAGTTTGGCGAAGGTGTCGGCATCGAGTCCGGCATTGGTGGCCACGATCAGGTCCGGTTTGAGCGCCGCGATCGCGTCGACCTGGATCCCGTCGGACAGGCCGAGCACGGTGGGCTGGGCCTGTCCGAGTTTCGGTTGCGCCCACGGCCACACCGCGAACGGCTCACCGCCGAACCACTCGGTCGTCGCGACCGGCACGACGCCGAGGGCCAACAGGTCGTCCTGTTCGGTGAATCCCGCGCTGACCACCCGGTGCGGTGGCCCCGGGATGTTGGTGTCACCGAACAGGTGGCGAACGGTCACCGAACCGTCTTTCGCCACTACGCCGGGCTTTTGAGTGCTACACGCAGCGACCAGGGCCATCCCAGCGGTGACCGTGAAGAAGCCTCGCCGCGACCAGGTTGTCGGCACTTAGCCAGGGTAACCGTTTAGCTACCCGGTGGCGAAGGTCCCGAACAATCCGCCGAACAGGACCGAGGCCAAACCCAGCGCCACCACGATGTTCACCACGGTCGCCGCGGCGAACAACACGATGGGCCGCCAGCCGGCTTCCTTCAGACCGCGTAGCGAGAATTCCAGCCCGATGGCCACGAAAGCAAAGATCAGGAACCAGGTCCGCAGGTCGTTCACGGTGGCGATGGCCGTCTTGCCGTCGGCTGCGAATTGCAGGTACAGCGTGCCGATCACCGAGGCGGCGAGGAAGCCGAGCACGAATTTCGGGAAGCGGTCCCAGAATTCGCGCAGGGACGGGCGTGCCACCGCCGGGTCAGGGCTCTCAGATTTGCGCTCGACTTTGAGGGCGAAGTACGCGGTGAGGGCGATGGCGACGATGCCGATCAGTGCGTTCTGCGTGGTCTTGACGATCGTGGCGATCTGCAACGCCTGTTCACCGGCGATCGTGCCTGCGGCGGCCACGGCCGCGGTGGTGTCGATGTTGCCGCCGATCCAGGCTCCGGCGACCGCGTCGGACAGGCCGAATACATCGGCGAGCCAGGGCAGCAGGAAAATCGAGGGCAGTGCGAACACGATGACGAGCGATGCGGCGTAGGCCAGTTGCTCTTTTCGGGCCTGAACCGCCCCGGCGGCAGCGATGGCGGCGCTCACCCCGCAGATGGAGACCGCCGATGCCAGCAGGGCCCGCAGTTTGTCGTCGAGGCCGAGCCGTCCGCCTAGCCACCAGGTGAACCCGAAGACGATCGAAATCAGAAGGAGCGCTTGGATGATCGCCGGTCCGGCGGCAGTGGCGAGCACCTTGAGATTGATCGATGCTCCCAGCAGGACCAGGCCGGTCTTGATGAAGAACTCGGTGCGAAAACCTTGGGACAGGACGTCGCGGAGCGCGAACCTGGCCAGGATCGCATTGCCGATCAACCCGAGAGCGATTGCGTAGACTGGGAATTCGACTGATTTGGCGACCTTTGCCAGCGGTGTTCCGGCGGCCCAGTGGGGCACCTGGGTTTCCAGGAATCGGGTCGCCGCGCCCAATGCGATGACCACGAGCACACCGGCGACGGCGTAGCCGATCTTCGACGAACGCTGTTCGGAGCGTTCCTCGGTGCTGGTCATGGGATCACGCTGCCGGGGATGGCGCCGACGAGCACGAGGGTCAAGAGGGTGAGGCCGACGATCACGGCCAGCCAGTCTTCGTTCACGCGCGTCAGGGTAGGAGGCAGTCTGGCGTGCGGGGACCCTTGAGATCTTTACGAATACAACCGGTTACGAATGGCGCAGGCGTGCCCTGCATCAGGCCCGGTGACCGGCTATTGGCGTTCCCGCGTACTGGGCGTCCCCGGGGTTCTATTCTCGGCCCAACGGGACCTACTGAGGAGTGGTCATGCGGAGCATGTGGCGTCCAGTGATACTCGGACTGACCGGTTTGACCATCCCGATCGCCATCGTCGTAGCGCCGCCCGCCTTGGCCGACTGCGTCGATGCCGGCGGTTCCACGGTGTGCGCGCAGGGCAATGTCCGCGGCGGGGGACCGACCGCGCCGAAGGCCGGTCCCTACTACCCGTATCCGTGTGCCAACGACTGGTACTGCGGTGACTGGGGTCTGGAGATCAACCTCGACCCGGGCCGGCCCGACAACGGCGGCGGTGGTTGGCGCCCCGGGCGTCCATAGCCTCAGCTCATTCATCCGAGTCGACTTAGGAGCCACGATGTTCACCCGTCTGATCGCCACCGGCGCAATCAGCCTGTCGCTCTTGGCAGTTGGCGCACCCGTCGCTGCGGCCGACGAGCCGAACTGCACGGCTGCCGATCTGGCCGGGGTGATGGCCGGGGTCCGTGCGGCCACGTCGGCGTATCTGTTCACCCATCCCGACGTCAACGCGTTCTTCACCAGTCTCAAGGGGCAGACGAACGACGAGATGGCCGAATCGGTGCGGGTTTACCTTCAGGACAAGCCGCAGATCCGCGCCGAACTTCAGGGGGTCCGGCAACCGGCGACTGATTTCCGCAACCGCTGCGGGTAGCCGCCGGGCCGGTCCTGCCTGTCAGGCCACGCTGATGGTGACGTCGATGTTGCCGCGGGTCGCCTTCGAGTACGGGCAGACCTGGTGTGCGTCATCGGCGATGGCCTGGGCCGTCTTCCGGTCGACGCCCGGGATGGTCACGTTCAACCGCGCACGGAGGGAGAACGCCCCGTCGGTGTTGAGCAGGTCCACCTCGGCGTCCACGGCGGTCTCGGCGGGCAGCTTGACGTTGTGCTTGCCCGCGGTCAGGCCCATGGCGCTCAGGAAGCACGCCGACCAGCCGGCCGCGAACAACTGCTCGGGGTTGGTGCCTGCGCCGTTTCCACCCGGCGGGGTGAGCTGGATGTCGAGGTTGCCGTCGGAGCTGTAGGCCTCACCCTGACGCCCGCCGGTGGTGTGGGTTTTGGCGGTGTAGAGCACGTTGTCGGTCTGGCTGGTGGTCACGGCGTTCTCCTTCGAGGGGATGGGCGGCTCCAATTGGATGCGTTAGAGATGAACGTGGGGGACCGGGCATTTCATCCCATCCGATTAAATCGGATCCGATATAATTTGAACCATGGCGCCGGCGACTCCGCAACTCTCCGATTTCCTGTGCTTTGCCATCTACTCGGCCAACCTCGCGTACGGCAAGGCCTACAAGCCGATCCTGGACAAAGAGGGCATCACGTACACGCAGTACATCGCGCTCGTCGCGCTCTCGGAGCAGGATCACCAGACGGTCGGCAGGCTCGGGGAGAAGCTGTTCCTGGAGTCCAACACGCTGACTCCGATCCTGAAGAAGCTCGAAGCGCTGGGATACGTGACGCGGCACCGTGATCCCAGCGACGAGCGTCAGGTGGTCGTCAGCCTTACCGACGCCGGTCGTGCACTCCGCGCGCAGACCCTGGAGATGGACCTGCTGGCGGCGACCGGTCTGTCATTGGACGAACTCAAGACCTTGCAGCGCGGCGTGTCCACGCTGCGGGACAACCTGCGAAACTACGCGCGATCCCCCGTTGATCCTGCGCCCACGGCGTGAAAGTTCGAGTGGGCGGCGTCCTCAGCGCAGGATGAACGTCGACAGTCCTCAGGGATGACCAGCACCGGTGTCGTGGCGTGCGCGACGACGGCGCCGGCCACGCTGCCTTCGAGGTGCCCCAACAGACCGTTGCGCCGGTGCGGGCCGACCACGATGAGGCTTGCGTTGTGGTCGTGAGCGGCGTCGACGATGCCCTTCCAGATGGGTGCTGCCTCCACGGCCACGCTGCGGGCCGAGAAGCCGGCCCGGGTCGCCAGCGATGCTCCGTGGGCAGCCGTCTGCTCGGCGGCCCGGCGTACCTCGGTGGCCCGGTCGGCGTCGAAATGCGTTGCCTCCACGGGCGTGAACCCGACATCGACGGGCTGCCACACGCACACCACCAAGGCAGCGCGGTCGACGGACAGTTCCGCCGCGGCCTGTTCGATGGCGGACGCGGCACGTGGTGTTCCGTCGTAGGCGAACAGCACCGGCCCGGCGGAGGCACCGGGCATGCCGTGCTCGGATGGCACCGCAGTCGGGGTCCGGTCGGGTGGCGCGGCCGGTGCGGTCAGGCCCGGACGCAGCCGCGCGAGCAGCGGTGGTGAGTACCAGGCCGGGGATTCGCCGTCGAGGAACCGGTCGAGGTCGGGCCGCTGAGGTCGGGCCCCGCTGAGTGCGTAGACGGCCACCCCGAAGATCGCACCGCCGACCGATAGTCCGAATCCGATCCACAAGGCGTCGCCCGTGCCTGCGGTCAGGCCGCCGGCGGCAGTGGCGGCGAAATGGGCGAAGATCGGCGCGACCATGAAGGCGGCAACGGCCCGCAACAACTCGATGATGGCGAAAACCCGTTGGAGGCTGTTGGATTGCAGCGAGAAACCTGCGACGAACAGTGCCGGCGCCACCGTGGCACCCAATGCCAGCCCGGTCAGTGACGACGCCAGCAGCGCCAGCGGCTGGTTGGCGGGAATGGCGAGCCGGAACACCACGATTCCCGCGGCCAGCAGCGCCATGCCGACCAACGGGAGGTAATGCATCGACCGCCTGGTGATGACGGCCCCGAACACCAGGGCCATGATGACGGCGCCGCCGAGTTCGGGCAGGAACAGCAGACCGACCCGCACCGGGCTGTAGGTCTGCATGAAAACCTCTGCCGTCAGAGCCGTCGCCGCCACCGACGCGGCTGCCGCGAACAGGGCGACGCCGACCCCGGCGACGGGGATCGAACTGGTCAGCATCGTGCGGACGGTCAGCAACGGGCGGCGGGCCCTGAACTGGTAGACGATGAGCACCACGATCAGCGCCAGCCCACCGAGCATCGGCACGCTCACGGCCGGGTCGGTGAAATCGTGGCTGGTGAGTTGCGCGGCGCCGACGAAAGCGGCTGCACAGCCGACCGATGCCAGGCCGATGGCCTTCAGGTCACGCGGTGCGTCGAGATCGGCCGGCGGGGCGTCTTCGAACGTCAGGGCGGCCATGATCAGGGCTCCGACGGCGATCGCCGCGACGATCCAGAACAGTGGGCGCCACGCGAGGGCTTCGGCCTGTGCACCGCCGATGAACGGGCCGAGAGCGACGGCTCCGAACACGGCCATGTTCATGATCACTGCGGTGTAGCGCAGCTTGTCCCTGGGGAAGCCGATGGTCAGCGGTGGAGCCGCGGCGATCAGCAGCATGCTGGTGGCCAGCCCCTGCAGAATGTGGCCGGCGATGAACATCGTCCCGTTCAAGGCTGATGCCGCGAGCACCGAGCCGACCACCAGCACCACCGCGTAACCGAGCAGCATCCTGCGCTGCGGCAGGTGTTGGGCGAACTGGACGGCCAGGACCGTACCCACGGCATACGCCGCGTTACCCAGGCCGAAGCCCAGGCTCATCGTCTGGGTCGAGATGTGCAGTTGCTCGGAGATGATCGGGAGCAGCGGGTCGACGGCTGCCGATAACGCCAGGTAGGGGATCAGCGCCAACGTGACCATGGTGGCCACGGCGGGATATCGGCCGGCGAGGGGACCCTGGCGCATCAGCGCCGCCCGGCGAGGGCTGTTGGCAGTGCCTGGCGCTGCGGCGCCGCGTTCGGACAGTCAACTAACGAGTTCGATTGGCGCACGTGTGCGTGGAACCGGCACTCGCCTTAGTTCTATTCCCTATGCAAATATTTTGTGACGGGCATTACAGGTCCAGCCGGATCTTGAGGTGATCGCCCGAGCGGGAGAACGCCTTGGCGTAACCATCGGCTGCCTCGTCCAGCGACATCGTGGTGGTGAAGATCCCGTCGACATCGAGACGGCCGGCCTGCAACAGCGGGATCAGTTCCGGCCAAGTTTGCTGTACCGGCGCGGTGGTGAAGCGGATGGTCAGGCTGCGCAGCAGGCAGCCCAGGGCGGGCATCGGGTAGGGCTGGAGATCGTGCACGCCGACGATGGACACCGTGCCGCCGGCGCGGGCGGCGTCGATGGCGTCGTTGATCGAGGCGTCCATGCCGACCGCGTCGATGACGGAGTCGACGCCGAGGCCGCCGGTGGCTTCCCGGATCGCCTGTGCCGACGGCGGGGCGAAGGTGATGGCTCCCGAGGCTTCCGCCCGGTCGCGCCGGGCCTCCACCGGGTCGACGCCGAAAACCTTTGCCGCACCGAGGGTGATGGCACTGCGCAGGGCGCACATGCCGACCGCGCCCAGGCCGATCACCGCGACGGAACCGCCGACCGGAATGTCGGCGCGTTTGGCCGCCGCCCAGCCCGTGGCCAGGTTGTCGGTGAGCAGTAGGGCTTGCTCGGTGCTGATGCCTTCCGGCACCTTCAGGAGCTGGAAGTTCGCAGCCGGGACCGCGAGGAGTTCGGCCTGGGCGCCGCCGAGCAATCCGGTGCCGAAGATCTGGGGGCCCTGCACGCAGCGGATCGGGTCGTGGGTCGCGCAGCCACTGCAATGCCCGCAGCCGGCCACCGAGGACACCAGCACCCGGTCGCCGACGGCGCATCCGGTTACCTTCGGGCCGATTTCGACGATTGTGCCGACGGCCTCGTGACCGATCGACACCGGATCGACGATCGGGTAGTGGCCCTCCAGGAAGTGCAGGTCCGATCCGCAGATCGAGGCGGCCTCGATCTTGACGACGGCTCCGTCGGGACCGGGCAGGACCGGGTCCGGCCGGGTTTCGACGCTGACCTTTCCGGAACTGTCGACGACGACCGCGCGCATGCTCACGCCTCCTGCACTGTAAAGTCTGACCAGACGGGTTCGTTGATGGCGGAACGGTATTCGCTCAACCGCCACGGGCTGACGGTGTGGATCTCACCGTCAGCGTTCTTGAAATACGAGTGCTTGATCGAGGGCTGTGCCCACACGGTTTGGCGGATCGCCTCCTGCGAGCGGCGGTGCCATTCCTTCGTCGGTTCGGGCAGTGGCTCCATCGTGCGCAGGCCCTCGGTGAGGAGATGTTCGAGGCACTGGTTGATGTAGCGCATCTGCAGCTCGGAGTTGAGGATCAGGCTGCCGCCGTGGGCCAGGTGGGTCCCGGGCCCGTAGGTCATGAAGAAGTTCGGGAATCCCGGCACCGTGATACCCCGGTAGGCGTACGGACGCTGGCCCCAGGCGTCGTGCAGGTCGATGCCGTCGCGCCCGGTGATCTTCATCGGGAACAGCACGTCGGTGGCACGAAAACCGGTGGCGTACACGATGATATCGGCGTCGTACGTCTCGCCGTCGGTCGTGACGATCCCGGTCGGGGTGATCCGTTCGATCGGGGTGCGGATCAGGTCCACGTTGTCGCGTTTGAGGGTGCCCAGCCAGCTGCCGTTGTCCTGCAAGGTGCGCTTGCCGGTGGCCGGATAGTCGGGCAGCGCCTTGGCCAGCAGTTCGGCGTCGTCGCCGACCTGGGTGGTGATCCAATCGGTGAACATGATGCGGGCGATCGCGTTGATCTCGCTGACCGCGTTGCCTTGATCGTCGTAGTCGGGGTCCACCCGGGCGGCGTCCAGGCCCTTGTCGGCTCCGGGCCACAGCAGTAGGAATCGGTACCAGCGGCCGTAGTACGGCAGGTGTTCCATCGCCCATCGCACCCCGTCGGCGACGGACTCGTGATACATCGGGTTGGGGAACATCCACTGCGCGGTGCGCTGGAAGACCGTGAGGTGCGCGACCTTGTCGGCGATGGCCGGGGCGATCTGGAAGCCACTGGCGCCTGCGCCGATCAGGGCGACCCGCTTGCCGGTGACGTCGACGTCGTGGTCCCACGCCGCGGAGTGAAAAGCCGGTCCCGCAAAGGTTTCCGCGCCGGGGAAGTCGGGGATCTGGGGCCGGTTGAGTTGGCCGACGGCGGTGATGACGGCGTTGGCTCGCAGTGTCTCGGTGCCGGCCGCCGAACGTACCGTGACGTTCCACATCTCGCCGTCCCATGCCGCGGAGACGACCTCGGTGTTCCATCGGATGTTCGGTTCGAAGTCGTGGCGGTCCACCACGTCGCGGAAGTACTGGCGCAGCTCGTGCTGTTCGGCGAAGAAGTGGTCCCAGTGGTTGCTGGGTTCGAAGCTGTAACAGTAGAAATGGTTGGCCACATCGACGCGGGCGCCGGGATAGCTGTTCTCCCACCAGGTTCCACCCGGGCCGGCGTTCTTCTCGACGATGGTGAAATCGATACCCGCCTGCTTGAGGCGTACCCCGGCCAGCACGCCGGACTCTCCGCAGCCGATGACGATCACGCTGAAATCGCCAGTGTCCTCCAGTGCTGTGGGCCGGCGCGGGTCGACACCCTCGAGGTCGAGTTCCTCCAGCATCAGTGGCAGGTTGTCCTCGTCGACCGGCTCGCAGGCGGCCCAGTCCAGCATCTCCCGGATCAGCTCGGCGGGCAGCGGGTCGGGGACCGGACAGCCGCGGTCGCGGTAGTCGACGATCACCGGCAGTGCGACCTCACGGACCCGCGCCTTGTCCTCCTCGCTCATGAAGCCCTGCACCTCGTTGAGGAACAGCCCGGCCTGCTTGAACTCGCGGATGTAGCGCGGGTCGCCGGTGACGTGCACCAGCGAGAGCAGCAGCGTCGGGATGCTGACCTGCTCCAACGCCGCCGCGATGTCGGCATCGGGCGTGGTGAACGGCTGGCCGACATGGAAGCTCCGGGTCACGCGGCGTTACGCTACTGCCCGTAGCGTTATGTGACAAGGGTCGGTTCTCGCTTATCGCAACCCGTACGACAAATACGCTCTGACTTACTGCTACTGGCCTGAGCCGCCGTTCACGCCCGCGGGGGTACCACCCATTCGGGTGACACGCCCTAGTTGGGTGTCTGTCCTTGAGCTGACGGAGGATTCGCCAAATGTCTTATCGCCGCCAGGGTTTGGTCGATAGTGTGCGGAAGGTCAGGGTCGCCGTGCTGGTCGAGCCAGCGGGTCACTGCTACCCGGAGCGTGGTCACAGCGATCTCGGCCGCCAGCCGAGCGGTCAGGTCCTCGATGCCGCGGTCAAGGAAGCCTCGCTCCAGGGTTTGTGCCAGCAGCGAGAACTTGCGCAGCTCGCGCTCGTGTAGAGCCGGTTCGGCGTCGACCGCCGCCCGTCGGCGCAGCAGGTAGTCGAGGCTGCGGCTCTCGAAGATCTGGGCCGCGGCGTGGGCCAGGTTCTCGGTGATGAATTCCATCGGGCCGACCGACGGCGGGGCCTCGTCCATGAGGCGGGCTACCTGCTCGGGCACCAGCTCCTCTTGGGCGAATAGCACCTCCCGCTTGTCGGCGAAGTACCGGAAGAATGTTCGGGTCGTGAGCCCGGCCCGCGCCGTGATCTGCGGCACGGTGGTCTCGCTGAAGCCCTGCTCGAGGAAGAGGTCAAGCGCTGCCTCTTCGAGCCGTTCTCGCGTGCCCGGCTGCCATCGCCCCATGCCGGCAGATTCTAGTGATGACACATCGTGTCAGGATATGTCATAGTGATGACATGACGTGCCATCGATGTGGAGGCGACTATGCCGGGTGAGACCTGGGTGCTCGGCGCGACCGGACGGGTCGGCCGGGAGGTGGTTAAGCGTCTGCAACAGGCGGGCGCCGAGGTGGTGGTGGCCAGCCGCAATCGGGAGCGGCTGATCCACCTGTACCCGGACGTCCGGGCGGTGACCGGCTCGCTCGCGCAGGTGTGCGCGAGGCTGTCCACCGCGGCGCCGGCCGTCGTGATCAACACGGTGGGCCCGTTCGCGGTCACGGCTCAGCAGGTCGCGCGGGCGTGCCCGCCAGGCACTCACTACCTCGACATCGCCAACGAACTGGGCGCGTTCGAGCAGCTCCACGGCATGGACGAGGAGGCGGCGGCAACGGGTAGCACGCTGGTATCAGGCGCGGGCTTTGGCGTGCTCGGGACCGAGGCCATCCTGCTGCATCTGCTGGCGGGCGAAGAGAAGCCGTCGCGGGTGCGCGTCGACGCCGTCGCGTCGGTCGCAACCGACCCCGGTGCGCTGGGCGAAGCCCTGGCGGCCACCATCGTAAAGGGATTGCTCGACGGCGGCCGCGAGGTGCGGAAGGGTCGGCTGGTACACACCAGGGCCGGCGGTGCGGCCGTGCGATTGACCACCCCCGACGGTGACGTGGTCACCACCGCCTCCCTGGGCGGCGGCGACCTCTTCGCAGCCTGGCAGGCCAGCGGCGCCCCGACGGTGATCGGCGCCTCGGCTCTCGTCCCGGCCAACCCGGCCCTCCGGGCAGCGCTGCCGGTAATCGGTGGCGTACTGCGTGTGCCCGGCCTGGTCGGGTTCGCTACTCGGACGCTCGCCCGCGCCACGACAACTACGGCCAAGGATCGCCCGCGCCGCTCGTCCTGGGGCCGCGCCCGCGTCGAATGGTCATCCGGGTGCGTACGTGAGGGCTGGCTGCGCACCGGCGAGGGGATGACATTCACGGCCAGTGCGGCAACCGAGGTGGCCCAGCGCCTGGCCAAGGGCGAGGGCCGCCCCGGCGCGTTCACCCCGGCCCGGCTCTTCGGTCCTGAGGTGGCTCTGACCGCTGGCGCCGAGTTCGTGGTGACGGAATGACGAAGAGAAGACGTGAGATAAAGATGTGGGCGTAACGTGCGAGGCCGCACCCGCGCCTCGGCTCGCAGAACCGGCGAAACCGCCGTGTTTCACTGGGGAGATGGATCCAGAGCGCTCCGAGACAGTCACGGGGCGAACGCGCGGGCGGGGTGCTCGGCAGGGGCCGACCCGGCGGACGGTGAAGCGAGCGGAGCGGCACGACCGGGTCTACGAAGCCGCCATCGCGCTGTTCGTCGAACGCGGATTCGAGGCGTCCTCGATGGACGAGATCGCCGACCGGTCGGGGCTGTCGCGCAGCACCGTCTTCACGCACTTCCCCCGCAAGACGCTCTTTCTGGAGGAGTGGATGCGGCGACGACGGAACGAGGCCCGGAGGTCGGCGCGAACTGACGGGGTGGCGGGTCGGCCACTTCGGGAGGTGCTCGGCGCCTACCTGGACGCCCTGGCCACCTCGAACTCCGCTGCCCGTGCCGAGATGTGCGCGTTAGTCCCGCCCGCCCTCCTGCACACGACGATGCTGGTCGACCATCCAGTCGGGGTGGACTTCGCCGCCCTAATCGTGGAAACCGAGGCGGTCCTTCGACCGTCCGTGCGACCGGAACGGGTCGGACGGCTGCTCGCGTCGGGCTACGTCTCCGCGATGTCGCAGTGGATCCAGGAGGAGCCCCCAGCGTCAGATCTCGGAGCCGAGCTGCGCGCGTTGCTGGACCTCGTGCTGTCGGGGGCTCAGCCGGACGAACTCGAGTAGCGCTCTACCAGGCGTGATGTCGTGAAACCGGACTCAAGTCTTGTTTCGTCACGGATTCACTCGTAGGGTTTCAGAGGTGACCACACTCATCACCGGCGCGACGGGTGGAATCGGAGCGAGTCTGGTTGGACGATTGGTGTCGGCCGACCATGCCGTGAGGGCAGGCAGTCGCAGTCCCCGCAAAGCGGCAGGACTGGGCGCCGAGGTCGTCGAACTGGATCTCGCCGCGCCGGAAACCTTCGAAGAGGCATTGGCGGACGTCGACCGCATCTTCCTCTACGCGGAACCCGCCGCCATCGAGGACTTCGTCGACTGTGCAGAGCGCGCAGGTGTCCGGCGGGTCGTCCTGCTCTCCTCGGACTCCGCCGAAATGGGCAACGCGGAACACAACTCGCTGGCGCGACATCACGCCGACGTCGAAACGGCCCTTGCTGCTGCGTCTTTCAGCACTACGGTGCTGCGGCCGGGAACATTCGCCACGATGACGCTCGACTGGGCATCCTTCATCCGCGCCGGAGTCCCGGTCGAGCAGCCCTTCTGGGGAGCCTGTCTCGACGTTATTCATCCCGAGGACATCGCCGACGTGGCCGAGTGCGCGCTGATCGACGACGATCTGGAAGGGCTCGTCCTGCCGATTGGCGGCCCGGAGGTGCTCAGCTTCCATCAGCAACGCGACACTCTGGCAAGCCTGCTCACGCGAGAACTGGACTGGCGTGAGCCCAGCAGAGAACAAGCCGTGCAACATCTTTCGCGGCACGCTCCGCTACCTCTGGTCGACGCCATCCTCGACTATTGGTCGCAGCTGCCGCGCCACCACGACGAGGCGAGGCGACCCGTCGAGCGCATCACCGGACGGCCCGGGCGCACGTTCCGGCAGTGGGCCGGCGAGCGGCTCGATGCGTTCCGCTGATCGCCGACGTAGCCTTGAGCTGAGGGCTGATCCGCGCGCTGTGGGATCAGTTGAGGCCGAGCGGTCCGGCCAATTCGGTGAGTGAGGGGATCAGCTTGTCAGGTCCGGTCAGGACTTGTACGGGTACGTGGGTCGCGCCGGCAGTGAGATGCTCCTTCAGTCTGGCGGCGACGGCATCGGTGCTGCCATACGCGACGAGGGCGTCGATCAGGGCGTCGCCGCCGGGGGCAGCGACGTCGGAGTCGTTGAACCCCAATCGCTTCCAGTTGTTCACATAGTTCGTCCCTTCGAGGTAGATGGCGAGAGCTTCGCGTCCGATGGCCCTTGCCTCGGCGGCGTCCGTGTTCAGCACCACCTTGTGCTCCGGAGCGATGAAAGCATCGGGTCCGACCAAGGCGCGCGCCTGGGCGGTGTGTTGCGGGGTGCTCAGGTAGGGATGGGCTCCCGCGCTGCGGCGTGCGGCCAGCTTGAGGACCTGGGGGCCGAGCGCGGCGACGACGCGCTGGTCCTTGGGCACGCCATATTCATCGAGCTTGGCGAGGTGCTCGGTGAGCGCGTCGTAGGGTTTCTTGTACTCGGCGATCAGCTCGGGATGTCCGGCCCCGATACCGAGCAGGAATCGTCCGGGGTGGGCCGCCTCGATACGGTGGAACGACTCGGCGACCGGACCGGCGGCCGCCGACCAGATGTTCACGATGCCCGTTGCCACCTTCAGTGTGTTGGTCGCCTCAAGGATTGACTCAACCCAGTCGAGTTCAGCCGGCGGCGATCCGCCTGCCCAGATAGCGCCGTAGCGCGCCGACGGGTGCAGGGTCTGCGTCGCGACGAGGTGGCGCACCTGGCGGGGGTCAGCGTGTCCTACTACACGCGGCTGGAGCAGGGGATCTCTCGCGGCGCGTCACCCGAGGTCCTGGAAGCGATTGCCGTTGCGCTGCAGCTAGATACGCACGAACGTGAACACCTCGACCGGTTGGCCGGGGCAGCCCGGCGGGCACCTCGGCCCAGGCGCCCGCGGCCAGAAAAGGTGAGCGACGAGACCCGGGACCTGATGCGTGCCCTCGACGGGGCTCCGGCGCTGGTTCTGGGCCGGCGCACCGATGTCCTGGCGTGGAATCACCTGGGGCACGCGCTGCTGGCAGGACATGTGGATCGGGCCGCCGTAGACGATGTGGTGAACCGGCCCAACATGAGCCGAATGGTGTTCCTGGACAGGCACAAGCGCGAGGTCTACACAGACTGGCGACGCAAGGCCAAGGCAGTGGTGGGCAATCTGCGTCGTGGTAGGCGCCCTGACTGTCACCCAACAGACGCTGGCCATCGCGCGCTCGCCTGGTCAGAGTCTGATCGTGGTGACCACCGTCGCGGGGTCACCCTCGGAGCGGGCGCTGGCGCTGCTGCGAACTCTGGGTGCACCCATGCTCGACCGCGAGCCGTCCGAGAGATCCCGCTTCTGAGGCTCACTCGGCAATGTCCATGAGCACCAGCAACAGCGCCGACGCTTTACGTGCTCGCAATGCGGCCTGGGGCCGGTTCGTCCGTTGACCGCGGTGCGTTGGCACGGTCTCGCGTCAGCATGATTGTGGGCACCGCGGCGAGCGTGAAGAGCACCCCGGCCATGAGGACGTAGAGGTGAACGCCGGTGGCCGTGCTCACCAGGGCGCCGTCGACGCCGGTGCCGGGCGCCTGGTTGGCCTTGAGTACTTCGCCGCCTGCGACGTTGACGACGACCGATCCGAGCGCGAGCACGACGGATACCAGGCCGGCGATGGTCCCCTGCCGCTCGGGCGGCACGAGATCGGTCGCCAGGTTGTACCCGGACGCGCCGATCGCCCCCGCTGCCATACCGAGCATGGCTCCGCAGGCGATCGCCAACGGCAGCACCGATACGCCTGCCAGCATCGCGAAGGTCGCCGCCGCGCCGAGGGCGATGCCGCCGAGGAGCGGCAGTGCGGGACCGAGCCGGCCCGAGCAGACGCCACCGATCACGACCGCGTTCTCGTGCAGAGAATGCCATTCGAGATGAACGTCTTGGTTCCGTTGAGGATGTAATCATCACCGTCACGCACTGCGCGGGTCGACAGCCCCGCGAGATCTGAGCCGGCACCCGGTTCGGTCATCGCAACCGCGGCGATGAGCTCGCCGCTGCACAGGCCTGGCAACCACCGTCGCTTCTGTTCGTCGGTGGTGAATTTCAAGAAGTACGGTATTGCGACATCAGCGTGCATACCGAGGCCTTGGCCGGGTGTCAGGGCACCAGCGCGGGCGAATTCTTCGATCCGCACGGCGTTGTACCGAAAGTCGGGTTCCCCACCGCCGCCGTATCACGTCGCCGGTGTCGCCTCGGTGTTGTCTGCTGTATATGCGGGCCGCCGTGTGGTGCAGCTGCCGAATTTCACAGCGGAGAACTGGATTTCGGCAGTTGTGAGCGAACACATCACCCATGCGATGGTGGTGCCGACGATGCTGACCCGGATTGTGGACCTGCTTACGCGCCAGAATGTGGGTTTGCCCAGCCTGCGCCATCTGTCCTATGGCGGTGGCCGGATGCCCTTGCCGGTGATCGAGCAGGCAATGCGACTGCTTCCTGATGTCTCGTTCGTCAATGCCTACGGGTTGACCGAAACCAGATCAACGGTCGCCCTGCTCGGACCCGATGACCATCGCGAAGCATTCGCTGCAGCCGACGGTCATATCCGGCGTCGGCTCGGGTCGGTGGGACGTCCGATAGGTGGTATCGAGATCGAGATCCGCGACTCCGACGGTAAGAGTGTCGGACCGGAGGTGAGCGGCGAGGTGTGGGTGCGTGGCGAGCAGGTGGCAGGGGAGTACTCCGGGGCTGGTCCGCGTGTTGACCACGATGGCTGGTTTCCCACCAACGATGGGGGATATCTGGATTCGGCCGGCTATGTGTTTCTCGAGGGCCGCCTCGACGATGTGATCGTGCGCGGCGGTGAGAACATGTCGCCGGGTGAGATCGAAGATGTGCTCTTGCAGCACGATGCGATCACGGACGCAGCGGTGATCGGCGCGCCTGATGCCGAGTGGGGCGAGAAAGTCGTCGCCTTCGTGATCTCGAACCGCTCCACCGTGCACGCCGACGACGTGCGCGATTGGGTGAAGAGTCGGCTACGGTCATCACGCACTCCACGCGATGTCCACTTCGTCGACGAGCTGCCCTACTCCGACACCGGCAAGCTGCTGCGCCGTGAACTACGGCGAGGACTGATTGAGCCGTTGACATCAGACGGAGTCAGTCGTTGATCGAGGTCAGGGTCGGCGCGCATGTGGTTCTGCGAACATGGACGTCCAACGTTGAGCAGATCGCGACGCTGCATGTCGCCGCCATTCGGCGGTTCCGCCTGGGACTCGGCTTTCCTGCGACTTTTGTCGGCTATGACAACGATCTCGACAGGCGGCCTGCCGGTCATCGCACTGTCTGGTTTTCACCTTCGGTACCAGTGGTCTTCGACTATGGAACCGACTACCAACCGACAGGGATTGACGAAAGCCAGGTCAGCCGGGCCACGGAGGAAATGGACACCAGCGAGTTCGGCGTGATCGTCCTCAACGCATGTATTCCCACCCCTTTCACTGTCGAGGTGTAACCGTGACGGGGGCGGTTGACGGCAAAACTCGCCCCGAACGGCTTCCGATCAGTGAGGTACTTCGCCGCCGGCGATCCACTCCTCATAGAACGGCGGCATCTCGGAAGCCCGCCCAGTGAACTCCGGGGCACGCTTGTCGAGGAAGGCCCGTACGCCGTCGTGGCCGTCCCCGGTGCTGCTGTAGAACATCGCCAATGAGTCGACCCGATGTGCGTCGACCGGGTGTGGCTCAGCGGAATTCCGGTAGAGCATCTGGCGCATGAGCGCGACCGATACCGGTGAGCGGTCGCGCGTCCACGCGTCGGCCAGCTCCTGTGCCTCGGCGATCAGTGCGTCCGGCTCGTGGACGGCCTGCGCCAGCCCGATCTCGCGGGCCGCGTCTGCGGTGAGGATGTCGGAGCGGTACACCAGGTCCAAAGCCGCTGGCATACCAACAATTCGGGGAAGGAACCACGTCGAACACGCTTCCGGGGTGATGCCGAGCTTGCCGAAGACCAGCCCGAAGCGGGCCTTCGTCGACATGAGTCGGGCGTCCATCGCCAGGGTCATCGTCGCGCCGATGCCGACCGCGGCCCCGTTGATGGCGGCGATCACCGGCTTGCGGCAGGCGTAGATCGCCAGGGTCACCCGGCCGCCGGTATCCCTGACCCGGCGAAGTTCGGGGTCGTCGAGGTCGGCCATGTCTGCCAGGCTCGGCGACTTCGACTCGTCGAGGCCGAACACATTGCCTTCGCTCGACAGGTCCATGCCGGCGCAGAACGCCCGGCCCTCGCCGGTCACGATGACGGCACGCACCGCGTCGTCGTCGTTGACCGCGACGAAGGTCCGCTCCAACTCATCGGCCATCTCGACCGTGAAGGCATTGAGGTTGTCCGGGCGATCGAGGACGACGGTGAGGATCCCGTCGTCGAGCTCGTGCCGGATCGTCGTGAAGTCCACGGATGCTCCTTCTCGGGTCGGTTGATACTCAGCTTGCCCAAGGAGAATTCCGTGGCAGCAACGACCCCCATTTTGTTCCTCCTGGGCGGTAGGCCACCGCGCAACGTCACCTGGGTCTACCTTCGTGGGGTGGACTTTGACGAGTACCGGGCGCACGACGCCACGTCCTTGGCGAAACTGGTTGCTGACAAGCAGGTTTCGGCGGCTGAGCTGCTCGCCGCTGCCCGGCAGCGGGCGGCGGCGGTGAACCCGAAGATCAACGCCATCGTGCGCGAGGTCCCGGCTTCGCCGTCGGATGAACTCACCGGACCGTTCGCCGGGGTTCCGTTTCTGATCAAGGACCTGGCCCAGGACTACGCGGGATTGCCGACCTCGGCCGGTTCACGTGCACTGATGTCACTGAACGCCCCCGAGCACGCCACGGTCGTACAACGCTGGATCGACGCAGGCCTGGTCATCTTCGGGAAAACCAACACACCCGAGTTCGGCGCGAAGGGAATCACCGAGCCGGAGGCGTGGGGGCCGGCCCGCAATCCCTGGGATCTGGAAAGGTCGCCGGGTGGCAGCTCGGGAGGATCTGCGGCGGCCGTCGCAGCGGGCATCGTGCCCTGCGCCGGCGCCAATGACGGTGGCGGATCGATTCGCATTCCGGCGGCGAGTTGTGGACTCGTCGGGCTGAAACCGGGCCGCGGGCTGACGCCGTCGGGCCCGGCGGTCGGGGAATCCATGCACGGCGCGGCCGTTCAAGGCGTCGTCTCGCGGACGGTGCGCGACACGGCGGCGATGCTCGATGTCCTTGGCGGTGGTGAACCGTGGGGGCCGTACGTGCCGGGTCTGCCCGCTGAGTCGTTCGCCTCATGTGTGGGCGCGGATCCCGGGAAGCTGCGGATCGGGCTGCGGGTGCCGACGGCGATCAACCCGGCACCGCACCGCGAGGCGTTCGCCGCCGTCGAAGCCACTGCTGCCGCGCTGACGGGGCTGGGCCACCATGTCGAGGAACTGCCCCAGGCGCCCTTCGACGACGCTGCGCTTGCCCGCGATTTCCTGCTGACCTGGTTCGTCTACAGCGCGTGGGAGCTCGCCGAGGCCAAGCGGCTGACTGGCGCGGGTGACGACGCTTTTGAACGTGACACGCTCATCATGGCGGCGATCGGTCGCGCCACGAGCAGTGTCGACTATCTGGATGCGGTGCAGCGGCGCCACGAGCACACGCGGCGGCTGAGCACGTTCTTCGAGTCGTATGACCTGCTGCTGACGCCCAGCCTGGCGACCCTGCCGCCACGGATCGGCGAGTTCGATCTACCGGTCGTTCTGCAGCATGCCGCCGATGCACTGATCAAGACCCGCACCGCAAGCCTGTTGCGCTACACCAAGATCGTCGACGACATGGTGGACAAGAACCTTGGCTGGGTGCCCTACACGCAGTTGGCGAACATCACTGGCCGCCCGGCGATCTCGCTGCCTGTGCACTGGACGGCAGAAGGTCTGCCGCTCGGCGTCCAGTTCGTCGCACCGCTTGCCGGCGAATCGCTGCTGCTCAAGCTGGCGGCCCAACTGGAGCAAGCGCTGCCCTGGGCCGGTCGCCTCCCGCCGATCTGAGCAACGACGCCTACCCGGCAGGCTAGCGCGGGCGCGTCACCGTGGCCGCTCGATCAGTTCCTGGGCCAGTGCGCGCGCGGCGGTGATCGGTTCGATCGAGCGCTCCAGCTTGGAGCCCAGCAGCGCGCCGTCGTAGAGCAACTGGATGTGCCGGGCCAGCGTCTCGGGGGCTGGGACGCCGGCCTGCTCCAGTAGCGCGGACAGCGTGGACCGCAGCCACTTTCGGTGGGCCTGTACGGGTTCGAGCTCCGCACTGGGGTATTCGGTGGCGGCGTTCGCGTACAGGCACCCGCGGTAGTTGCGCCGGGTCGCCGAGCCTGATGCGAGATCGAAGAACATCAGGATTCGCCGCACGGGGTCGTCGATGCCGGCGACCGCCTGTTCCCAGCGGTTGCGATCAGCGTGATCCAAATCAGTGAGGTAGGCCATCACCAAAGCGTCTTTGGAGCCGTAGCTGCTGTAGAGACTCGCCTTGGCGACTCCGGCCTCGCGCAGGATCTGGTCGATGCCGACGGCGCGAATGCCCTGGTTGGCGAACAGTTCGGCTGCGGTGTTGAGCAATCGCTGCGCCGGCGGGACGGCGCCGGTCGTCGGCGCAACAGGCGACGCGGTGACGGTCCGGGGCGTGCTCATGACGTCAGCCTAACGCGGAGGATCGCATAGACAGACCAGTCTGTCTATGCGAATCTCGTGCCGTTCCAACCCCTGCGACGCCGAGGATTACCAACGTGACTCTGTACCTCTACGAAATCACCCCCGACGCCACGGATGCCGCCGCGGTGGGACAGCTGCTGAAAACTGTCGACGCCGAGATCGCCAGCAGCGGTGGCGAACTGATCGAAGCCCAGGTCACCGCGCAGCGCCGACGGATCTTCGCCATCGCCGAATTCGCAGGAGATTCGGCCGTTCTGGACGCCGAGAAGCTGGCCGCGGCCACCGTCACGGGCCCGCATCAGGTCCGGCTGGTCGGTGCCGACCTGTCAGCGCTCAAAGCGGCCCGCCCACACGCCGGCTATCTGGTCGAGTGGGATCTGCCCGCCGAACTGGACATGGAGGCCTATCTGGCCCGCAAGAAGGCTAATGCCCCCAAGTACGCCGATGTGCCGGAGGTGCAGTTCCTGCGCACCTATGTCCGCGAGGACATGGACAAATGCCTGTGTTTCTATGACGCTCCCGACGAGGCTGCTGTGCGCCGGGCCCGCGACGCGGTCAGCACCCCGATCGACCGTCTGTACGGATTGGACGGACCGCTCCCGTGACTGCCACGCTCGCGGAGTCCGCCCTGGCTCAGGTGGCGCAGACAGTCGCTGCCCGCGCCGCCGATCTCGACGAGCAGCGCACCGATGTCCGCACTGATCTGGCCGAACTCGGACGGGCCGGGTTGCTCGATCTCGAGCTGTCCGACATGGTGCGCGTCGTCGACGAGGTGTCAGCGCACAGCCTGGCCGTCGGCTTCTCTACCTGGGCCCACCACATGGCCATTCGGTACCTGCACGCGGCTCCGAGAGGTGAGTTCGGCGAGCAGATCAGCGCTCTCGCTGCCGCACAGCGGATCGGTGTCACCGCGATGGCGGCCGGTCTCAAACAGGTCGCCGGTCTGGGCCAGGTGCCGATCTCCGGTGCGGCTGATGGCTCAGATCTGGTGATCAGCGGCCCGATTCGCTGGGCCTCCAACGTGTTTCCCGGTGCGCTGCTCGTACTGCCGGTCCGCATCGGTGAACGCACCTTGGTCGTCACAGTGGACGCCATTGCCGACGGCGTCACGGTTGACCCCGCGCCACCGTTGACGGCACTCGGGGCCACGGCGTCCACCTCGCTGCGCTTGGACCGGATTCGGGTCGCTCCACACCAGGTGCTCACCACCGACCTGGGCGCGTTCGTCGGCGAGATCCGGCCCGCATTCCTGTTGTTGCAGACCGCGTTCTGCGTCGGCGTCACGCGTGCGGCCCTGACCGCGGCCACCGAGGCACACACCGGCCCGCTGGCCCGGTTCGGCGCCGAACTCGACGACGCGGTCACCCGCGCCACCGATGTCAGATCGCGGCTGTACCGCTGGGCCGCCGACCCGGATGCGGCGACGGTCGCCCAGCTGATCCGGCTGCGACTGGATGCGGCCGGCCTGGCCGTAGATGTCACCCGTCTGGAGCTCTCGCTGACCGGCGGCGCCGGCTACACCCTGGGCAGTGCCGCCAACCGGCGGTTCCGGGAAGCCGCCTTCCTGCCCGTGCAATCACCATCGGAAGGACAACTGCGGTGGGAACTCACGCGCTACGAATAGCCAACGGCACCAGACATTTCGGCGCGACAGCGGCGCTGACCGACATCGATCTGCAGATCCGCGCCGGCGAATTCCTCGCGGTACTGGGTTCCAGCGGCAGCGGCAAGTCCACCCTGTTGCGTATCTGCGCCGGGCTGGACACCTTGAGTGCCGGCACGCTGACCTGGTCGGGGGACGGCACCCGACCGCGCACCGGGATGGTTTTCCAGCAGCCGCTACTCATGCCGTGGTTGAACGTCGCCGGCAATGTGGCCTTCGCTCGCCGGTTCACCGCGCAGCGGAATGGGTTCGACGCCGACCACGCCGCGAAGCTCATCACCAGATTCGGACTGGATCCCCTGGCCGCGCGCTACCCCGACGAGCTATCCGGCGGACAGGCCCAGCGCGTAGCGATCCTGCGCGCCGTCGCCACCCGGCCGCAGCTGCTGCTTCTCGATGAACCGTTCAGCGCGCTGGACCCTGCGACGCGTGGCGATCTGGTCGGGTGGCTGGGAGAGCTGGCGCGGGAACTCGACATCACCGTTGTGCTCGTCACCCATGACGTCGACGAGGCACTCTCGTTGGCGCAGCGCGTCGTGCTCCTCGACGGAGGACGGATACGCGCGGACTGGACGGTCGGCGAGGACGGAACCCCCACGCGCAGTGAGATTCTCGACCAGTACCGCACCGATGCCGCGGTGGAGGTGCCGTGACGCTGCTGACGCGGCGCTCGCTCCTGGCCGGAGCGGCCGGATTGACTGCTGCCGGTGGCCTCTTCGGTATCGGCGGGCTGGCGCACAGTGCGGTCAGCAGCCCGCCGGGTGCCGACGGTGCCCTGCGGGTGGGCTATCTGCCCATCACCGATGCCGCACCGCTCCTGGTCGCCCACAGTGCCGGCCTGTACCCGGCTGGGATGGTCAGCTCGGCGAGGCCTGTGCTGTTCCGCAGCTGGGCGGCGCTGGCCGAGGCATTCATCACGCGCCAGGTCGACGTCGTGCACCTGTTGATGCCGATGGCCGTCCAGCTGCGCTACACGCTGGGCGCCGGGGTCCGCGTGCTGGGCTGGAACCACACCAACGGTTCGGCGCTGACGGTGGCGCCGCACATCCGGGATCTGAGCGATCTGGCCGGCGCGCAGGTGGCCATCCCGTTCTGGTGGTCGATCCACAACATCGTGCTCCAGCAGCTTCTTAGGGCGCACGGCCTGCGACCAGTGTTGCGGCGCAGCGCTTCCCGATCCGACCGTACAGTCGAACTGATCGTGATGAGCCCGTCGGACATGGTGCCTGCCCTGGCCAACGGCACGCTGGGCGGGTATGTGGTGGCCGACCCGTTCAACGCTGTCGCGCAGATCAAGAAGATCGGCCACATCCACACCTTCCTCGGCGACGTCTGGCGCGATCACGCCTGCTGTGCGCTGGTCACGCGTGAAGACGTCATCGCGAGCCGGCCGCAGGCCGTGCAGGCCGTGGCCGATGCGGTGGTGGGAGCGCAATTGCGCATCGATGCCGACCGTGCCGCTGCGGCGGCCGCGCTGACGGGTGGCAAGTATCTGCCACAGCCGACACCGGCGATCGCGCTGGCGCTGACCTACCCGAAACCGCCCTATCCGCTGGTACATCCGGACTGGCAACCGCAACGTCTGGGATTCCAGCCCTTCCCGTACCCAAGCTTCACCCGTCGCCTCGCCGAGGCCATGCACGGCACCGTCGTCGACGGCGACCGCCGGTTTCTGGACCGGCTCGACCCGGACGCGGTGCACGCGGAACTGGTGGAGGACCGGTTCGTCCGCCGATCCCTGATCACTCATGGTGGGCCCAATGCCTTCGGTCTGACCGCCGACCTCACCCGAACCGAACAGGTGCAACCGCTATGACCATCATCAGTGCCGACAAGGTTCCCGCATCCGAGGATGTTTCGCGCTGGCGGGGAAGGTTCGCGCCGCCGGCCGTCGCGGTTCTGGTCACCGTCGCGCTGTGGTGGCTCGCGACATCCGTACTCAGCGGGCCCGACTCTCTGCTTCGCCAGACCGCACCGCAGCGGGCGGTACCGGCACTGGTCGGACTCATCGAACGCGGTGTGCTGGTGAGCGATGTCGGTGTCAGCCTGTGGCGATTGGTGATCGGGCTGGCCGTCGCCGCCGTGATCGGGATACCGCTGGGCCTGTTGATCGGGATCTCCGGTGTCGCCGAACGTGCCGGAGGACCGATCATCGCCTTTCTTCGGATGATCTCGCCACTGTCCTGGACACCGATCGCGCTGGCGCTGTTCGGCATCGGAAATCAGCCGGTGATCTTCCTCATCGCCGTCGCCGCGGTCTGGCCCGTGCTACTGAACACGGCCGCCGGTGTGCGCGCCGTCGACCCGGGACTGCTCAACGTGGCGCGTTCATTCCACGCCACCCGCTGGGAACTGCTGAGCACGGTGATCCTGCCGGCGATCCGCACTCACGTGCAGACCGGGATACGGCTGGCGCTCGGCGTCGCGTGGGTCGTTCTCGTGCCCGCCGAGATGCTCGGAGTGCGCTCAGGACTCGGCTATCAGATCCTCAACGCCCGTGACCAGTTGGCCTACGACCAGGTAGTGGCGGTCATCGTCGTCATCGGCCTGCTGGGGTTCGTGCTCGACGCCGCCGCACGTTGGCTGCTGAGCCCGGCGCGTCGTACCTGAGCACGGCGCGCGATGTCCGGTGGGTTGAGCAGTGACGTCTACGGTGCCGGCGTGATCCCGCTGCCCGCGCTCTTGACCGAAGCCTTCGCGCGCTTCTCCGCCCGCACGGCTCTCCCGCCACGCACGAACCCGGTCACGGAAATCGAGACCGAGAGCAGCGCGTCCTCGCCGTGGACGAACGGGTGGAAGCCGACACCGGCACCACCGCGGCCCTTCACCGGGATGTCGGCGACTTCGGTGACCTTCCAACCCTTTTCGGAGGTCGACAGGATGGCCTCGCCGTTCTCACAGCTGATCGGGAGCGCGGCGATGACCTCGTCACCGTCACCCACCAGCTTCACCCCGGCCACACCGTTGCCCGCCGCGCCCTGGGGATTCACCGCCTCGGGGTCGATGCGCAGGATCTTGCCGCGTCGGGTCACCAGAGCCAGGTGGTAGCCGGGCGTCATCACCCCGGAGCGCAGCAGCCCGGTGATGTCCGGGGCCACCGGGATGTCGCGGATCTTGAACGGCAAGCCGTTTCCGTTGGTGAACTTGACCCGGCCGTCGGTCCACACCGCCCAACCCAGGCCCGAGGTGAGCAGGTCACCATGGCTGTCGGAGAACACGCCACGGTCGTCAAGGCGCCAGGAGGCGTTGACCTTTCGCTCGCGCGGCCCGTCCTCGTCACCACCCGACGTCGTCGGGGTGGCCTCGAGGTCCAGCACGGTGCGGCGGTCGAACTCGGGACCTTTGAACAGTTTCGCGGTCTCCACCAGCTCCTTGTCGATCACCTTGCGGCGCGCATCAGGGTTGGAGACCAGTTCGGTCAGTTCGGCGAACTCGGCGTCCAGTTTGTCGGCTTCGGCCTGCAGCTCGATCACATCGAGCTTGGTCAGCCGTCGAAGCTGCAGCGCCAGAACATAATTGGCCTGCTCTTCGTCGATCTCGAACCGCTTCTGCAGGCCCTGTCGAGCGTCGTCGACGGTGTCGGAACCGCGAATGACGGCGACGGCGGCGTCGATGTCCAAATGGATCTTCATCAGGCCCGCCACCAGGTGGCGGCGCGCGGTGACCTTCTCCAGTCGGTACTGGCTGCGGTGCAACACCACCGAGTCGCGCAGATGCAGGAATGCGGAGATCAGTTCCCGCACCGACCACCAGCGCGGCACGCGGTCCTCATCGAGGGCGACCAGGCTGGCGGCGAACGTCGATTCCAGCGGGGTCAGCGACAGCAGTTGCTCGCGGATGGTCTCGGCGCTGTGCCCGCGCTTGGCGGTGACGACGATGCGTAGCCCGTTGCGGCGGTCGGTCAGGTCCGACATATCGGCCACGCCGGACATCTCACCGGACTCGACCATCGCCCGGATCCTGTCCTGCACAGTGTTACTGGCGACACCGGGTGGTAGCTCGGTGATGATGCAGTTCTTGCCTTCGACCGACACCGTGCCGCGCACCGTGAATTGGCCGCGGCCGGTGGTGATGTACTCCCGTAGACCGTTCGCGCCGACAACGGTGGCCCCGCAGCCCCAGTCGGGGCCGGGAATGAGCTTCATCAAGGTGTCGTCGGTCGTGTTCGGCCTGGCCAGCAGAGCCCGGCAGGCGGCCATCACCTCACGCGGATTGTGCGCGGGCACCTTGGTGGCCCACCCTTCGGCGATGCCCATGGCACCGTTGCAGAGCAGCACCGGCCACTGGGCCGGCAGCATCGTCGGCTCGGTCCACTCGCCGTCGAACGTCTGCACCATGGGTACCGCGTGATCGTCGAGTTCCGCGGTCAGCGCGGCACCGGGAGCCGACAGCCGCATCTCGGTGTAGCGGTCTGCGGCGGGAATGTCACCCTGGATGCGCGGGAACGCACCTTGTCCGTCAATGACTTTCACGCGCTGGAACTCGGCCGCCATCAGCGCCGCAGCCCCGTACATCGACGCCCCGCCGTGCGGGTGCAGGTTGCCGGTGACAGCCGAGCAGATCTTCGAGGACTTCTGCGGTTTGTTGCCGGGCAGCAGTTTCGAGTCGTGCATCTGGTAGAGCAGGCGGCGCTGGCCCGGCTTGAGCCCGTCGAACGCAGAGGGGATGGCGCGGTCGCTGACGCTGTAGAGCGCAAACGTCAGCTGGTAGTGATTCCAGTAGTCGTCGGCGCTCTGGTCGAGCACCAGATCGGGATTCTGCTCAGGGAGGTCCAGGGTGGCAGTCACAGTGTTTTCCTACGTCCTAGGTCAAGTCGAGCGCTGAGGTGTCGACGCGGGCGGCAACTTCGGCCATCCAGGTGCGCCGGCCCTCCGGGGGCCCGCCGAACAGGGTGTGATGCAGCTTGGTTTCGCCGTCGTCGAGATTCACCCGAATCACGGTGCGCCGCTGCGGATCCAGCACGGTGTTCCAGAAATCGTCGGCATCCATCTCGCCGAGACCCTTGTTGCGCTGTACTTCCACCTTGCGTTTGGAGGTGGCCTTCAAACGCGCCACGGCGGCGTCGCGTTCGGACTCATCCTGGCAGTAGATCCGCTCCTGGTTGTCCTTGACCACGAACAGTGGCGGCAGCGTGACGTAGACCATGCCGGCCTCGACGAGTGGCCGGTAGAAGTCCAGGAACATCGAGATCAGGCTGGAGTTGATGTTGCCGCCGTCGGGGTCGGCGTCGGAGGCGAACAGGATCCGGTCGTAGCGGCACAGTTCCGGATCGCAGTGATCGCGCACGCCGCAGCCCAGGATGCGTTCGATCGAGTCGAATTCGTCTTTGGCCCGCGCCTTGCTCAGGGCGAACCCATAGACGTTGGGCGGCTTGCCTTTCAGCGGGAAGGCGGCCTGGAAGGTGGCGTCGCGCGCCGCTTTGATCGTGCCCAGCGCGGAATCGCCCTCGCACAGGAACAATTCGGCGCCCGAGCCGCGGCCGGTCTCCCGGCTGGGCAGCAGCTTCGGTGGCAGCGAAAGGTTCGTGCCCAGGCCCTTGGCTTTCGAGGCCGCGCGGGACCGGGCCTTCGCGCCTTCGGCGCTGCGTCGCGCGCGGGCGGATTCCAGCGCCAGTTTGGTCCACAGCGACACCGCGTCGTTGTTGGCGGGGTTGGCCGCCCAGATGGTGACGCTGCGCGCCACATCCGGGGCCATCGCCACGTTCAGCGACCGCGAGGACACCGCGGTCTTGGCCTGCGAATCCCACGCCACATCCGGTGCGCGGGTGTCCACGGCCAGCGCGGTGACCGCGGCGAAATCCTGCGGTTCCGGACCGTCCTCACCTTTGGCCAGGCCCAGGTCGCGGATGCGGGACGCACGGTCGGCCAGGGCCTCGGAAAGTCCCTTCATCGCGGCGGTGAGGTGCGAGCCGCCGTTGGGGGTGCGCACGGTGTTGCAGAACGCGGCCACGGTGGCCGGTTCGGATGGGCCCGCGGTCAGCGCCCAGCGGAACGGGGTCGCGCCGCGACCGGTGGTGTACTCACCGCGGCCCTCCACGGTGGCGCGCACGCCGGGTACGGGATTGCCTGCGGTGGTGCACATCAGATCGAGCAGGGTGTCGGAACCCCACGGGCCGTTGAACGGCTCGATCAGGGCGGGCGGCACTTCCTCACCGGGCCAGCCCTCGTCGACGACGATCAGGTGCACCCCGGGCGACATCCGCGCCGCGGCGTGGGCGCGCAGCAGTACCTCGCCGATGTCCACGGTCGAGTCCGGGACCACGGCCGGGTCGAAGAGGATGCGCACCGTGGTGCCGTGTGCATCGGGCTTGCGGTTGCCGATGCCGCGCAGCTTCTGCGTGTCGGCGCGGGTGAACTCCGCATCCGGGTCAAAGTCTTTGCCGTCGAAGGTCCCCGGGTAGCCGCCGCCGAAGCTTTGCAGGTAGGTCTTCCCGGCCCGGCGCACGGTCACGTCGGTGCGCGCGGAGATGAAGACGGCGGCCGCTGCGCCGATGCCGTTGAGGCCGGCGCCGGTGCTGGTGGCGTCGGCGTGGGCGGAGAACTTGCCGCCGGCCCGCGCGGTGCCCAGGGTCTTGACGATGCCGTTCTTACCGGTGGGGTCGGAGTCGACGGGCAGTCCGCGGCCGTCGTCGGCGACGCTGACCGAGCCGTCGGCATGCAGGGTGATGGTGACGGTGGACCCACCGTGGCTGGGATCGGCGACCTCTTCGATCGCGTTGTCCACCAGCTCGCGTAACGCCGTGTTGAGCACGTCGAGGCCCAGGTTCACCGCCGGCCGCAGGCGGGTGTGCTGGACATCGTCGAGCTCGGTGATGTCTGCGGCGTTGTAACTCACTGCTGGTCCTTTCCCACCAGGGCCGATGCCGGAGCGATCGGTTCCAACCGCTCGCTGTTGGCGGGCGGCGTAAGCATTCTCCCCTGGGAGGCAGACAGCCCCTGACAGCCACGGCCGAAAGAATGGGCGCCGAATCAAGACCCGACGCCTCGGGGATTGTGCCGGGCCGATCCGCGCGCTGACAAAAGTCATCTCAAATTGAGATGACTTTGATCAATAACGATCGTTGGACTTGATCGGAACGTTCGGGTCAGATGAAGCGTGTGGTGTTCACCTCGGCCCGCCGGCTCGTGCGGATGCCAGGTGAATGTCGGTATGTCCCAGTTGAATCCCGAAGGAGCAAGGCATGCCCGTCGTCCGTTTCCAGATGTCATCAGCGCTCGACCCCGTCGCCCTCATGGACGTGTTGACCGACTTCGGGCCGTCCCGTCCAAGTCGGTGGCCGACGATCGACGAGGAGCATTTTCAGGTGCACGCGCTGGGGGACACCTGGGCTGAAGTGACCGAGGGAACAGCTGCGGCGTGGGAACGTGCCCGCTACGACTGGGATACCAAGCGCCGGCGCGTCACCGTGACCACCCATGACTCGAAGGTCTTCGGCCCGGGTGGTGGCTGGACCTTTCAGCTGACACCGCAGGCAACCGGTACGCGCGTCGACATCGAACTCGTCCGCACTCCCACCGGGCTCAGACGGAAACTGCTGGCCGCCCTGTTGCCGGCCGTCGCCCCGAGCGCACTGAAGAAGTCGTTCGCCGGGCCCCTTGGCGCTAAGTGATCGACCAGAATTCGAGCAGGGTCCGGATGGTCGCCACCAGCGGTAGGGGTTGATCCAACATCGGGTGGTGGCCGGCCTCGGCGAGTTCGACGAACGGGCCGCGTAGTTGCAGCATCGACCGGATCTGGGCGGCCATCGGCGGCGGGACCACCCCGTCCTCGCACCGCAAATACCCGACCCGGCAAGGGATTCCGGCAAACGTGTTCTCCAGCAGCTCTTCGTCGGTGGACGTCTCATCCAGGAGATGGCCGCCGAAGATGTCCGGGTCGAATTTCCACACCCATCCGTCGTCGGTCTTGCGCACGGATTGCACGGCGATGTGGTGACCGATGTAGGGCAGCGTCACGTCCTGCTTCGGTACCGCACGGAATCGGGCCAGGATCTCGTCCTCGGTCGGGTATCCGGCGGTGTCGCGACGGCGGTTGCGCAACCGGACCTCCTCCGGGGCGCGATCGCGCAGCGGGGAGTCGATGACCAGGATGCTGTCGATCTGCGCGCCGTAGCGGGTGGCGGCCGAGGCGCCCACCCAGCCGCCCATGCTGTGGCCGACGATGGTGGGCCGCGCCGAGGAACCGGAGGCTTCCGATGCTGCGAGGACTTCCCGGGCCCAGATCGACAGGGCGTATTCGGTGCGGGTGCCGCTGTCGCCGTGCCCGCTCAGGTCGGGTGCGACGACGCGATGGGTGCGGGCGAAGAACGGAGCGATGTGATCCCACCAGCCGGAGTGGGCGCCGCCGCCATGGACGAACACCAGTGGCGGATTGTCCGGGTCGCCCCAGGTCCGCACATGGATGGCGCATCCGTCGACGTCGATTGTCGAGTGTTCGGGTGTCTGTTCCAGCGCAGAGGTGAACCACGCCGGCGCGTTCGCAAAGGGGTGCGGGGCCGGGGACGGTTCACGCCGGAACATGGGACTCACCTGGTAATTCTGTCTCATCCCGCGAGTTCGATCGAGACCCGGCCCCGGTGATCGGGACGTCGCACGTTGCAGGCGGGCGTGAGCACAAGGTGTCCTTGTGACCCCACAAGAAGGACGCGGCTACCGGTGGCCCTCAGGACGGCGAATCATCAGGTCATCGCCACCGATCCAAAGGGCATCACGATGGACAATCACTCGGACGAGTTATGGGGCAAGCGACACGACATGATCGTGCGTGGACAGGTGCCGTTCAACGCTGAGCCACCGGCCTCGGTGTTGGCCGGTGCTGCGATGACCCCGGAGGATGCCTTCTACAGCCGCAATCACGGTCCGGTTCCCGACATCGCGCCTCAGCAATGGACTCTGACGGTGGGGGGCTCGGTAGACCAGCCGCTCACGGTCACCTATGAGGAACTGACCACCCGGTTCGCCTCCCACTCGGTGGCGGCGACCCTGGCCTGCGCCGGCAACCGGCGCGCTGAACTACTCAAGGTGCGCCCGATACCCGGCAAGGACCCGTGGACCCACGGCGCGATTTCGACCGCAGCATGGCGCGGCACCAGGTTGGCCGATGTCCTCGATGCGGCCGGAGTGCACCACGTCGATGGCCTGCACGTCGAGTTCCTCGCCCCCGACGTGGCAGAGGAGGCCGTGCCCCCGCAGTCCTACGGCAGCTCCATCCCGTTGACCAAGGCCCTGTCAGGGGAAGTGCTGTTGGCCTGGGAGATGAACGGCCAAGCGCTTCCCCGCATCCACGGCGGCCCGGTGCGGGTCGTGGTGCCGGGCTACATCGGAGCCCGCAGCGTGAAGTGGGTTACTGCCATCACCGTGCAGCCAAAGCCTTCGGACAACTATTTTCAGGCCCACGACTATCGCATCCTTCCGCCCGAGGTCGATCCCGACACCGCGGCGCCGGGTGAGGGCATCGCGTTATCGTCGCTGCCGCTGAACTGCGACATCCTGATACCCGGCGATGGGGAGGAGATTCCTGCCGGTCCGCTGACCATCCGCGGGTATGCCTTGCCTGCCGACGGCCGGGACATTCGTCGCGTCGACGTTTCCCTCGACGACGGTCGCACGTGGTGCCAAGCTGACCTGGAACCCGCGTCGAGCCAGTGGGCTTGGCGGCTGTGGTCTTTGACGGTGCAGGCCAGCCCGGGGCCAATGAGCCTGACCGCGCGCGCCTGGGATGACACCGGTGTCACTCAGCCGGAATCGCCTGCATCGCTGTGGAATCCGCGCGGGTACCAAAACAATGCCTGGGCCCACGTGGAACTGACCGTCGTGGAACCTCGCCGCCCGGTTCAGCAGTCGGCGTCAAACGATGTGCGGCCCTCGACGCGGCCCGTGCCCGATCGCAGCGCCAACATGACCAGCGGGCAACGCCCTGACGGCGTTTCGGACATCGAGCCCGACTACCGGTTCACCCTCGCCAACGAGCGGACGTTTCTCGCCTGGCAGCGTACTGCGCTCGGTCTGCTGGCCGCAGCCGTTGCGGTGGTCCAATTCCTGCCTGAACTACCGATTCCCGGCGGGCGCCACGCGCTGGGAGTCCTGCTTGCGATGCTGGCCACGCTTACCGCCGGCGTGGGTTTGTGCCGGTGGGGGCAGGTTGATCGGGCTATCCGCAAGGCCATGCCGTTACCCCGGCATCCCATGCCGGGGTACCTCGCAACGGGCCTCATCGTAATCGGCCTTCTCACTGTGGGTTTGGTGATCGGCAAGGCGGTCACCGGTTGACTGACCTCGCGCCGAACAACCCACGGGACCGCGGCCTACAGGTGGAACGGACCGCACTTGCGTGGACGCGCACCTCGCTTGCCGTGTTGGCCAACGGCGCGCTACTGATGGTGCGGGACGTTGATGGTTACGACGGGCCGCGGTGGTTCCTCGTGGTCGGTCTTGCCGTCACGATAGCGTTGTCCACGGCCCTGATCGGCGTCCGGCGCCAACGAGCGCTTCGCAGTCGCCCACTACCGCAACGGATTACGCCGCGCCGTGAAATGCTTCTGACTGGCGTCTCGGTGCTTGTCCTTACGCTTGTTTCGGCACTTGCACTGTCGGTCTGACCGAACCGCTGGCAATGCGAAGCCGCCCTTTCTGCAGAACGGAACGATGCGGTGGGTGCTCAAGACGCCGCGAGGCTCATGCCGAGCCCGATCATCATCACTGCGATCAGTCCGTCGAGGATGCGCCAGGTCATCGGGGTGGCGAACAGGCCCGCGAGTCGGCGGGCGCCCAGGCCCAGGCCGGTGAACCACACCGCACTCGCGGCCACCGCGCCGGCGCCGAACAGCCACCGCTGCTCACGATGTTCGTTGGCCAGCGAGCCGAGCAACACCACGGTGTCGAGGTACACGTGCGGGTTCAGCCAGGTCAACGCCAGGCAGGTGACCAGCACCTCGGCCAGGCGAGCCGGTGTGCGTTCGGACGGATTGAGGGTCGACGGCCGGAAGGCGCGACGCGCGGCGAGCACGCCATAGCCGATCAGGAAGGCCGCGCCGCCGTACTTGGCCACCGCCATGGCGTCGGGGTGTGCGGTGATCAGGGCACCGACCCCGGCGATGCCGGCGGCGATCAGGATCAGGTCGGAGACCGTGCACAACGCGATGACGGCGACGATGTGCTCCCCACGGATGCCTTGACGCAACACGAAGGCGTTCTGCGCGCCGATCGCGGCGATCAACGCCATGGTGGTCAGGAATCCGATGAGTACGGGTGAAGCCATGCGTCTGAGGCTAGGGACGTGCGCTGTTCAAGTACAGCTAATGATTCTTCATATACATTAGCTGTACTTATGCATAGGCGTGAGTCGGTACTGTACCGATACCTCCTCCTGCCGTTTCCAATTCTCCGCTGGCAATTCCATTAGGAAACTGGCAAAAATTGGCAATTGCCGGAATCAAATGGAATCCCGGATGCGCGAACTGGCTGGTCCGGGCCCTGGCGAGTGCGGCGGGCGGCTCAGTTGGGGCGTCGGCAAGAAGGAACACTGCGGCCGCGTCTGGGAATCCGCGGGGCTGGATGGTCGAGCGTTCGTGGATCAATCACTTTGAGAAAGCGAATGATTCGTCGATACGTCGAGGTTTGAACTGCGGAGGTTCTGGGACTGTCATACAGACGCATTGCGCTGGTGTGCAATGCACTACTAGTAGTACATTGCGGCCGTGGCTTCGACCCCGCCTGGCTTTGAGCCTTCCGAGTACGTGTCCGGGATCGCTCTGGATGTGCTCGACGAGTTCTACATGAGGGTGCTCGAACTCCGACTAGTTCTGGAGGAGGTCCTGGCGTGGGAAGCGGATCTGAACTTCGATGAGCTCGAGTGCTTGCTCTGGGAAGTGCAGCAGGGGCTACGCGACGCGCACGCCGCGGCCAGCTTGGTCCGTCAGCGTGCTGCGCTCGACGAGAGTTGGGGGCGCGACTGCTGCACGATCAGGTGACAGTTTCGGTCACGCGGCCTGACTGGCCGGTGTGGTCATGATGGCTTCGAATTCGATCGGGGTCAACCGGCCGAGGCCGGTCTGGCGTCGTCGGCGGTGGTAGGTCCGTTCGATCCAGGTGACGATCGCGATCCGCAGTTCTTCCCGGGTGTCCCACCGGCGGCGGTCCAGGACGTTCTTCTGCAGCAGACTGAAGAAGCTCTCCATGGCCGCGTTATCGCCGGCCGCCCCGACGCGGCCCATCGATCCGACCAAGCCGTGGACGCCCAAGGCGTGGACAAATTTTCGGCTACGAAACTGACTGCCGCGGTCGCTGTGCAGAATGCAGCCGGCCACCTCGCCGCGTCGCGCCACCGCACTGTGCAAGGCCGTGGTCGCCAGCCGGGACTTCATCCGCGAGTCGATCGAGTACCCGACGATCCGGTTGGAAAACACGTCCTTGATCGCGCACAGGTAGAGCTTGCCCTCACCGGTGCGATGTTCGGTAATATCGGTGAGCCACAACTGATTTGGAGCATCAGCGGTGAAGTCACGCTCAACGAGATCATCATGAACCGGCGGCCCGACCTTGCCGTTCTTGCCGCGTTTCTTGCCGAACGCGCTCCACCACTTGTTGTCGGCGCAGATCCGCCAGGCGGTGCGCTCGGCCATAGGCTCACCGGCGTCACGGGCCTCCTCGACCAGGTAGCGGTAGCCGAACTCGGGGTCCTCGTGGTGGGCGTCGAACAAGGCGTTGGCGCGGTAGGCCTCGACGAGTTCGGCGTCGGCAACGGGGTTGGCCAGCCAGCGATAGTAGGGCTGGCGGGCGAGCTTGAGTACCCGGCACGTCACCGCGACGGGGACCCCATCGGCGGCGAGCTCTTTCACGAGCGGGTAGAGCCTTTTCCCGGCAGATTGGCCTGCGACAAATACGCTGCCGCCCGACGCAGCACCTCGTTTTCCTGCTCGAGCAGCTTGATCCTTCGCCGCGCTTCACGCAGCTCACCGGATTCGTTGGTGTTCTTGCCCGACTTGGCGCCCTCGTCGATGTCGGCCTGGCGCATCCACTTGTGCAGCGTCATCGGATGGACACCGAAATCTTTGGCAACCTGCTCGATCGTCACACCGTCATCGCGGTTACGAGCGACCCGCACGACGTCGTCACGAAACTCACGGGGGTAGGGCTTTGGCACAAGGACATCCTTCCAGCCTGCCGGCATGGGCAAGCCAACTCAGATGTCACCTGATCGTGCAGCAGACCCCTTCCAACATTCGTGACATGGTCGCGTGGGCACAGGCGGAGCGCACGGTCCAGGGTTTGCATGATCGATAAGCTGCTGAGATGAGGTGCATTTCCTTCCGATTGCTCGCCGTGCTGAGCGCCATGGCCGCGATTCTGCTTCTGGCGTCCTGCAGCGCCGCGACATCGGATGAGAAGCCGAAGCCGACATCGGAAACTCCCGTCATCACTGGTGAGCCGGCCGGATCGAATGCCGACGACGCATCGTTTGTGATCAACATGGTTGCGAGTCATAAGCAGGCTGTTCAGCTTTCCGGATTGGTCTCCAATCGCTCGGCCGACCCGAACGTCACTCAATTGGCTGCCGACATCTCGTCATCACGTGGACTGGAAATCGAGCTGATGAAGGCGCTACTCGCCCAGTGGAACGCGGATTCCCCCGCACTGCCTGCCCCTGACGGCCCTGGTGCCCCTGAGACCACTGCAGTGGGTACGGTCGACGACGGGACCGTGGCCCGAATGCAAGCATTGAACGGCCAGGACTTCGATGTGCTGTGGCTTCAGTCGATGATCGAGCACGGCCAGGGAGCCGTTCAGATAGCCAGTGCTGAGGTCGAGCACGGCCATAACGTCGATGCCGTCGCGCTGGCCAACCGGATAGTCGAGAAGCAGCAGGCGGAGATCAACCACATGCAACAGATCCTCGCGGGAGACAGCTAGCGAGCTGGTCAGGAAATTGGGCTACGGATCGTTGTGGCGTAGCTGATCCGCGAGATTGTTCAGCGCGTCGAGGGCGGCTCCGACCGCAACCTGGACTTCCATGGTGCGCGAGATGCGTTCGCCGCTGAAGCCATTTGAGGCCGCAAGTCCGGGGATGATGAAGTGGCGGAAGCGTCGTACGACCTCGTCTTCGGACCGATCGATTTCCTCGGCGGCGAGGTAGGTCTGCTCGACGAGGAAGTCGACCATCTCGTCGATCTCGATATCAGTACGCACCTCGCCGCTGTGCTGGCCTTCGACCAGGACCGGCCCCATCGCATCCACGGCTACCTGATGAACGCGGGGATCGTGGACGGTTGCGGAGTGCTGGGCGATGAGAGCCGAGATGGATGGATCGGACGGCAGCTCTTGCGCGGTGTACACCAGCGCGGCCTCGATCTTGGCGAACACGCCGGTCTTGGCCGCCATGATCGCTTCCACCTGCAATACGTGCCTGCGGGCGCGTAACAAGGCAACCTGCACGAGCATCTCCGAGACACTGCCGAGCTGGCGGAAAGCGGTGGCGCGGGAGACGCCGGCGATCTTGGCCACCACTTCCATCTGCACTGCGTTGATCCCGCGGGCCGTGATCTCCTCATCGGCTGCGCGAATCAACCGGTCCTTAACCGTGCCGTCGTCACGTGAGTGGAAGTCGACGGCGTTCACGGAGGTCAGACTACGTGATCGCACCGGCGACTTTGAGCTCGATGAGGTGGTCATCGTCGACTCCTAGTTCGCGTAGTACGTCGTCGGTGTGTTCGGCGAACTGCGGAGCGCGTTCGAGGTTGCCAGGGTCGTCGTCGAATTTCACCGGGTTCGCCACCAGGCGCTGCGGATTGCCTTCGGCGTCAACGATGCTGGCGATGCGGCCGTTGGCGGTGAGTGCTTCGTCATTGGCCATCTCCCAGGCGTCTTGTACGGGCGCCCACTGGCCGGTGCCGCGACCGAGTATTTCTTTGCATTCGGCAAAGCTGAGCTTGGCGATCGTGTCGTGAACGATGCCATAGGCAAGGTCCGCGTTTTCCGCCATGGCCTGTAGCGATGCGAAGCGTGGATCGGCAGCGTATTCGTCGAGGCCCATCAGATGGCAGAACTCCGGCCAATACCGGGTCGGCTGAAGCATCGACAGTTGCACGAATCGCCCGTCGGAGGTGCGGTACGCGCCTGTGAGCGGGTTACCCGGGGCTTGGGTGCGGCGTTCGATCTTCGGCAGCGGACCGCCCCACAGCATCGCCATGTTGACATTGAACTGGGTGGTCCAGGCACCCACCGCGAGTAGGGACACGTCGAGCACCGACGGCTCGCCTGTCACATGCCGTCCATAAAGTGCGGCTGCCACGCCACCCGCGATGGTCATGCCGCCGATGTTGTCGCCGTAAGCGCCGGCGGGCATGAAGGCCGAGTGGTCGGCATCGGGTGGGTTGAGTCCGTCGGCGCTGCCGCCGCGGGCCCAGAATGCGGTCGCATCGTAGGCGCCGGAATCACTGTCGGGTCCGTGCATGCCGAATCCGCTCCCCGCCACGTAGATGATGTCGGGGTTGACGCGGCGAACGTCATCGACATCGATGTTCAACTTCGCACGTGCCGATGGTAGATAGTTGGTGAGAAAGACATCGCTGCGTCGGACGAGATCTTCGAAAACGGGCCGGCCTTCGGCATTGTCGAGAGCAAGTCCCACGCTGCGTTTTCCGCGATTGGGCGCCTCCATGATCGGCGCGAACGACGATCCCGGTTTCGAGGCCGCGGCGCCGAGCACCTTCACCAGCCCGCGCTGGGCGTCACCGGTGACCGGATGTTCGATCTTGATCACCTCTGCGCCCCAGTCGGCGAGCACCGCACCGGCTGACGGCACATAGGTGAACTGTGCCACTTCGAGAACACGAACTCCGTTGAGCGGCTTGCGCATCAGAGGTCCCAAACCAGAGGCAGGCTCTCCAACCCCAACTGCGAGCCGCTCTCGAGCATTTGCGCGTCTGGGGCCACCCGATAGTTCGGTATCCGCTTGTGCCATTCCTCAAGCGCGATCCGGAGTTCTTGACGGGCCAGGTGCGAACCGAGACACCGGTGCGGACCGGCACCGAAACCGATGTGATTGTTCGGTTTACGAGTGATGTCCACCGACGTCGCATCGGGGAAGGCGGCGTCGTCGCGGGTCGCGGCAGCCAGCGGAATGTTCACCATGTCGCCGGCCTTCATCGGGCATCCTTGAATCTCGATATCAGCCATCACCTTTCGGGCCGGAATGACGATCGCGTAGGCGCGGACGAACTCCTCGACTGCGGTCGGGATGGTGGCGGGTTCTGTAACAATCCGCTCCCGGTCGTCGTCGTTCCGGGCGAGGTGAAGGAACGCCCAGCCGAGCGTGACCGAGACGGTGTCGAGGCCCGCCATGAACATCAGCAGGCAGAAAGACAGGAGATCCTGGTCGGTGACCGGCTTTCCGTCAATCTCGTAGTTCAGTGCCTTACTTACGATGTCGTCGCGTGGCTGTTCGCGACGCTCGGCGATGACGGTCGAGAACCGGCCCATCACCGCGAACATCGCGGTCATCTGCTTCTGTAATTTCTCCTCGTCACTGCCGCCGGCGTGGAGGATGTCGTGCTCCCACTCCAGGTATTGGTCGAGTTCGTCGACGGGCAGGCCCATGAGATCGAGAAAGATGGTGGTCGGAAAGCGGGTTGCGAAGTCGGCCATGAAGTCGCACGATCCGCGCTCGGCGATGCCGTCGATGAGCTCGATCGCGCGCTGCCGCACTGTCGATTCCATTCGTGCCACCGCGCCCGGGGCGAACAGTGGGCCCAACTGGCGGCGCCACTGCTTGTGCTCGTCGCCGTCCAGCATCTCCGGGATCCACTTGATTGCAGGTTCCGGATCCAGTGCGGTCACCACGCTGTTCGAGAAGACCTCCGGGTTCTGCATGATCTCCAGGATTCCCTGGTAGTTGCACACAGTCCAGAACCCAGGGCCGAATTCATTTCGGTACCAAGGGAACTGAGCACGCAGCTCGTCATACCGACGAAACCAGGTGCCCTCGGGTTCGGTTGTCGTGTAGTCGAAGGTAGCGGTCGGCACGGTCTCGGCCCGCTCACTCGTTGTCACTCTGCCTCCTACCTGCGATGCATACAGAGAATCGTCTCACCGATGCGACGAAATTAGGTAGATAGTATCAGTGAAGGGGTCCCAGTGCGAGACCTGGGACACAATTAGGGGGCCGTATGAGCGCGAGCACACGGGTCAGATGACCCGCGGCAGGCGGGCGCATGGCTGGGGCGGCCGGCACCGAGGGCGAGGATTCAGTAGATGATGTCGCGGACTTGAGTTTTCTCGTAGCCCTTGAGCAGGGCGGCGCCGGAGTTCTCCATGTGTTTGCGCCAGTGTGTCTCGGTCTCAACAACTTTGCGCGCGGAGACCAGATCGTAGAGCCGAGCATAGGAGCGCATGAGTTTGGTGTACTGCGCTTTCGGTACAACGTTCTGCGCGCTCTTGAGAGCGGCTGTCATGTGCCTTTCGAAGATCTCATGGAGCATGCCGGCGATCATCGCCAGGGTGGCGTTACCCGACAGTTCCACCAAGCCTCGGTGTAGCTCGGTCGTGGCCGTCGCCAGCTGTCTCGTTTCCCACGCCGTGGGGATCCCGTCGATCAGCCGTTTGAGATCTCGATGCGTCTTCGCGGTCCCGTCTTTGGCGAGCAGTCCGGCTGCATACGGCTCGATGCCGATCCGTGCTGTCATGACGTCGGTAAGAGTCGTTCCCGAAAGCGCGAGTAGCAGTCCGGCGGGCCTCGCGACGACTTCGGGCCCTGGTACGCAGACCCGGGCGCCGGTACGTGAGCCGCGACGGACCTCCACCAAGCGGTCAGATTCCAGCACCCGCACGGCTTCTCGTATCGAAGGTCGACTGACCTTGAAGTGTGCCATCAGATCGGCCTCGTACGGCAAGAAGTCGCCGTCCTTGAGTTGCCCGTCGACGATCATCCGCCGCAGCGTGTTCGCGACCAGCTCTGCTGTTTTCGGCGAGCGAACCGCGGTGGAGGATTCCGGTGGGATCATCGGCGCGATGGGTTCCTGTCGAGGCATCCAACCCTCCTGACGGTTTCACGAAGCGCACCCAGTAAACCATGTCAGCGTGGTGTGCCGTGGGTAGGCGAGTCCCTATGCTTTGACTTGCTGCATGAGTCTGATGGCTGCTGCATCGTAGGCGGCGCGGCGACGACGTCCTACCAGGAAGCTCGGTGGCGATACAAATGCCAGGTCTGGCAGCCGCTTTCGATTCGCGAGCATCTCCGACGCCTGTTTGGTGTCCCCGCATATCGCGATCGACCACAGCATCTCATCGCTGACGTGATCTGCGATCGTGTCAGGCCGGCCACTGCGAAAAGCCGTACGGATGGCCGCAACTTCGTCCTGCCAGCCGTGCAACTCGATGAGGGAATCGTAAGTTCGGACGGTCAGGTAGAACGCGATCTGCAACCGCGCCTCCCGGATCGCGCGCTGCGGGTCTTCGTCGTCGATCGCGGTGATCAGCCAACCCCAGCGCCGCAAGGAGGCGACATCGCGGCCGCTTGCCTCCGCCCCTCCGGCGAGCTCGGGCTCGACCAGCTCAGTCCACCAGCGATCGGTGAACACTCCGTGGCCGAGGATGCCGTCCGCGACGCGGCCCGCGGTGCGCACCATGATCTTGTTGAACGCTCCGACCAGGATCGGTACATCGAGCCGGCCGAAAACTGGTGCGCGGATGTCGGCGTCGATCGAGTAGAACCGGCCCTGGTACCGGATCGGCTCGCCGTTCTCGGCATGGAGAAATGCCTGGATGGCTTCGATGAGTTCGGCCATGCGCGGCGCGGGATGGTCGGCGTCGACGCCGAACCAGTCGCGATTCATCCGAGGGGTTCCCGATCCCAGGCCGAGAAACACCCTGCCGGGCGCCTGCCTGGAGAGGTGGCGGACGGCCGCGGCGTGAATGAAGGGTGAGCGCGCGAAGGCGTACGCGATGCCGGGACCCACCATCGCGGTCGCGGTGTCGCGGGCCATGTCAGCGGCGTTGACATAGGCACTCAGGTCAGCGAATTCACCGGTACAGAAGCCGCCGGCGCCGGCCGCTTCGGCACTTGCTGCCAGCTCTCGCCCGGGCCAGGGGAGTCCCCACTTCATCATCGACCTCACAATGCGGTTGTACACAACATAGATCACCTAGTGAGATATGACCATACGTGGTCAGGCGGCGGCGTGGAAGCTGGCGGTGGCCCATGGTCGATGGCGGTTCGCATGTGACGATCCGTGACGTCACCGATCTCGCGAATGTCACCAGGGGGCTCCGAATCCTGGGTTCCCTTGTGGCATTGCGCATCTGGACCGCAGCGGCCGCTTCGTGATTCGCTCCGAGTAAGGCTTGCCCGATGACTGTGGTTTCGGCGGGCCGGCGCGTTCGCGCCCCCAACGGCTACAGCGTGGTCTCTACTGGCCCTAGTGTTGTGCAGATTGAGCCCTGAGTCGTGTACGCCGAGCCGCAGCCCCTGCCCGTGGTGGTGTATGTCGTCCCGGGTTTGTACGGTGCAAGGACCTGCGCGTTGCTCGGCACGGCACTGAAACCGCATACCGGCGGAGCCGACGACTCTTGCGGGGACAGGCAGACCGTCAGGGAGTTGGGGCTGATCGCTCCGGTGCACGGATACGGGGTCAGTGTCGCCCGGACCATGGTGGTCTCCGATACCTGGACCACCTCCGGCTTGGAAAGGGTGTAGCTGCAGGACGGTTCGGCCCGGCCATCGCCGGCAGGGTTGGCGCTCGCCGTGACCGCGAAGCTGAGGCCGGCGAGCGTGGTCGCGAAGCAGCTGATAATGACAGCGAGACACCGACTCATGAGCGGATGGTACAACCGGATCCGCAGTCTCAGTTGTGAATCGCAGCCGTGTGTACACGATGGACACCGTGGGATCCGAGACTGTGCAAGCTCACGAAGGCCCTCCGGCGAAACCGCCAATCCGCAAGAACATGCCGCGTGAATGGGTCGGGTAGATGTCGTTATACCTGGGGCGAGCAACCCATAGATATCCGACGTGGGGCAGGCCAGGGAATGGCAGGGGGTCGGCTGCGGAGCTGTCGCGACTACGAAATAGGAACATATTTAATCCTGTAAATGGATAGATGATTTACTAGGCTCGTGGGTGTGCACGCCACGCGGGGAACCGCAGTCATTTCTCCACCGGACAATCGCGGCGGTGCCAGATCGGGCCGACTGCGGTGCGGCCGGCCGGGCTCAACGAGCTGGGCGGTGCGCAGCTGCTCGGTTGCAGTCGCGGCGGCATCGAAATCCGGCGTTGGGCACCCGAGCGGCGGTACCTCGACCGCGCGATGCGGGGTAGGGCGGGGGTTCTGAGCCTGGCGAATTCCGATTTGAACCGGCCAATCGCATTGACACGTATATCGCGTGGTTGTTCTAAGAACGGTGGCAGAAAGTGGACATCTACTTTGGCGAAGAATGCGCGCAGCACAGTCTGAACAAAGAAATGCATCAATGGGCATCTAGTCGATGTTAAATGCATTCACAGCAACGGTCGAGTAAAAGGAAATGTCCTTGCTGTCGACTCGTACCGTAGGGCGCATTACAGCTCGTATCGGAAGAGCGCAGCAACTATTCATGCAGACCGTTGTGCTCCTGATAATCGACAGGTGAGACGGCAAGCCGGGTACTGTCCAACAGGTCACAGCAGTTACCCAGTGCGCCCGATATCGAGTCAACGCAGGAGCTAAACTGGCGTAACTGCAGGTTGTAGGGCTGTCGTGAACTTCGGGCGAAACTGTGCTGTCACATGCACCCGCTGCAAGTCTGAGACGGTTCGGCCCAATCGGCACATGACTCCGCAGCAAATTTGACCTATCAAACTAGGTGGTCTTGGTGGTCGGCGCCCACGCTAGTCGGCAACAGTTGCTCGTATGGAAAATTGTGGTGTACGGTTCACCCGCAACGCGCTTGTGTCTCCGATCACAAGCGCCCGGTAGTTTCCGAACTTTAGGCGCGAAGGATTCAGCGATCTTGCCAATCTGGGCGAAGACGGGAGGTGGTGCTGGTGGTTGGTGCGCAATCTGTCACCAAGCTGGTTCGCGGCATCGGAGAGTTCTTCGCGATAACACTGGACACGTTGGTCCAGATGGTCAGGCATCCGTGGGCCTGGCGCGAGTTCGTCCTGCAGACCTGGCGCGTGGCGCGGGTGGCGCTGATGCCGACCATCCTGTTGTCAGGGCCGTCACCGTGCTCACCATCGACGTCCTGCTCGTCGAGATTGCCGCTGCCGACTTTTCCGGCACCGGAGCGGCGATGGGCACGGTCATCCAGACGGGGCAGATCGTGACGGTGGTGGTGATCGCCGGTGCCGGCGCGACGATCACGTTCGCTGCCCGCGGTGCGCGGACCATCCGCGACGAGTTCGGCGCGGGACTGGTGGTCCGTCTGCGTTTAGAGCTGGTGGAGAGCGGCTCTGCCGCGTCGGGCACCGGCGGTGATGACTTCGGAGAGTTCGGCGACCCACGAACTCGACGCCGGGGTGGGGCGCCGGCGGCGACGACCCCTGTGCGCCAACGATTTCGCGATCGCAGGGGTGGAATGCGCCGAAACGTTGTGGCCTTTGGGCAAATCGGGCAGAACCTCGTCGCTGACAACGTTTCTCGCGGCGAACACGTTGATTGTGCCGTTGCGCTTGTCGCCATAGGTCACGGCTCCCGCGCGGCCCGCCTTCATATTCATATGCAGCCCAACAACATCGAAGAACTTGCCTTCGAAGTCGGGATCGTTGTCAACCTCGAAAATCTCCACCCCCCGCGGCTTGAGATAGTGATCGGCCCGGATCTCGGCGGCGGCGCCCTTGCCGATCCCAACCCCCGCGACTACTTGCTTTGCGAGCCGACAACGCCGGCACCACAACATCTCCGAGTCGACTCCGCGCCGTCGCGCGATCTACTCATCGACCACCCCATCTCTGGCCCACAACAGCGCGCGTGCCCGAACTACTCGTCGTTGCGGCAACGACGTCGAGGCAGCCATCCGCTGAAACCCCGCACAAAGCGGGCTCGAACATCGATGTCGAAAGCGACGAGCGAAGGGAGTCGGTCGGCAATGCTGAGCGCCCACGATGTCGACATGCCGGCCTGCGCGCGGACTTCGTCGCAGAGTGCGTGGACACATACGAACAGACCTGCTGCCCTGGGCGCCAGGGCAACAGTGGTTAACAACGTACCGGAGGGTTGAGTGCCAGATGCCACTGCAGACTAGGCGCGAAGAGGCCCGTCAGCAGGACGAGGGGGTGTATTCGCCACGCCCTGATGAAGACACCGTCGTCACCAGTGTCCGGCGCGATCGGTCAACCCGGCTGCGCCTCCGCGTCGCCAAGGCGATAGCGCGCGTCGGTGCTATTCCCGCGCAGAGCGCTGCAACGACAGGGCGCGGTGTACTCCTCGCGGCTTCAGTTCTGCGATACACCGTGACTGACACACTCTCGCTGCGGCTCCCTGTAGGTGAGCTTATTCTCCAGGCTTGGAGCTTGCTCAAAGTGACGGCGACGCCGGCAGTGCTGATGGCTATACCCATCGGTGCGCTGGTGGCCGTTCAGACAGCGGGCCTCGTCAACCAGATGGGGGCCAGTTCGCTTATCGGTGCTGCCACCGGGATTGGCATCATTCGACAGGGCGCTCCGATGACTGCGGGCTTGTTAATGGGTGGTGCCGCAGCGTCTGCGATCGCCTCGGACTTCGGGGCCAGGGCCATACGCGAAGAGCTCGATGCATTACGAACGCTTGGGATCGATCCAGCACGACGACTGGTTGTACCGCGTTTTCTCGCGCTCATTCTGATTTCGCCGATTCTATGCATAATCGTCATCGCATCTGCGGTCGCAGCCTCATACATCATGGGAGTGACGGTCATGGATGTCACGCCCGGAAGTTTCTGGATGTCATTCGGATCATTCGCGAAGATGGTTGATGTGTGGTTCGCGATGGGTAAGACAGTTATATTTGCTGCGATTGTTGGCGTGATTTCCTCGCTCCGTGGTATGGAAGCCAAGGGTGGCCCGCGCGGTGTTGCAGATGCGGTGAATTCATCGGTAGTGCTCAACGTTGTCGGTATCGTCATCGTGAATCTCGCCATCACCCAGGTGCAGACAATGTTCTTCCCCACAGAGGTGGCGTAATGGCGTTGCCGTCGCAGGGCGTTCGGGGGGCGCCATCAGCCCATCTGAGACTGGCTCGTATGCCGATAGGATATCTGAGCCGCACATTCAGAACCGTAGGGCAATGGGTGGTGTTTATTTCACAGACTTTCTGGACGCTGCCCATAACCGTCCGCCGATATCGGCGGGAAACGCTGAAAGTGATGAATAGTTTAGCGTGGGGTCGGGGATCGATAATCGTCGATGGCGGGGTGATCAGCGTACTGCTCATCCTCGGTTTCATGCTCGGCGCCATGGTGGCGATCGAAGCCTTTGCGATCCTGAATCTGGTGGGATTTGGCGCGTTGTCCGGAATCATCGGCGGATTTGCCAACGTCCGGGAGATGGCGCCATTGGTGGCCGGGATCGCCTACGCGACTCAGGCCGGTTGCCGGATGACCGCCGAGATCGGTTCAATGCGAATCGGCGATGAGATCGACGCCACCGAAGCAATGGGGCTGCAGTCAATTCCGTTCGTGGTGGGTACCCGACTTGTGGGCGGTATGTTGTCGGTGGTGCCGGGCTTTATGTTTGCACTGGTGGTCAGCTTCTTTGCTTCCAATGCTGTGATCCGGTTGTTTTATAATCAGCCGGGCGGTACCTACGATCACTATTTCACGATGTTCCTTTCCACGACAGACGTCGTGTATTCCCTCATAAAAGGTATTGTATTTTGCACAGCCGTGACGTTGGTTCATTGCTACTACGGATTTTTTGCTTCGGGTGGACCCGTCGGTGTCGGTGAAGCTTCGGGTCGGGCAATTCGATCTAGCCTCGTTGTGATCATGGTCCTGGATTTCGCCCTGACCGTAATCATGTGGGGTGTTAAACCGGTCTTCGTGTTCAAGGGGTAGGTGGATCAGATTGCTATTCCGGATGTCGGCGGAAGCCGAAACGCGCAGGCTCACGATTATTGGCGTGGCAGTGATGTCGTGCCTGGCGGTGGCATGTGTGCTTATTGTCATCAACCCATTCGGCGACCGCATGGCCGACCGGATCTCGATCGTGATGGCTATGCCGTATGTGGGCCAGGGCGTCACTCCGGGAACTGCGATGATGATGCACGGTGTCAATGTAGGAGAGGTCACCAGTGTTTCGAGCTTGCCTACCGGCGGCGTTGAGCTCAGGGCGTACCTGCAGTCCGGACCTGCTGCGGGTTTGACCGACACACTGAGTCTTGATTTTCGGCCGGCGAATTATTTCGGCGTCACTGGTGTCAATCTCGTTCCAGGACCGGGCGGGCAAGCTCTACGAGATGGCGCAAAAATCGATACGGTGCCACGCGGAAACTTCACGCTGCCTACGATGCTTTCTCGTCTGGGTGAGATTACCGACGGAGTGGTGACGCCTCAGCTGATCCACGTCATCGAAAGAGCGACCCGGTACACAGACGTGCTCAATCCGCTGATCGAGACAATGGTGATCACAGCCAATGCGCTCACCAAGGTACAGACGGTAAGTACCGAGCAACTTTTGAGGACCACGACGGGCGTGACCGTGGTGATGCCGTCGTTTGTCGCGACGCTGGCCGACGTGGGCGACAACTTCACCCGTCGTTCGTGCATGAGTACGTTTACCGAAAAATGCCTCAAGGGCGTTCCGAACGTACCCCCAGAATTCACTCCCGGTTCAGATATTCCTGAGGAATTTTGGCGTACCAGAGCGATCCCGACGCTTGATTACGTCTCGGCATCGTTTTTCGCCGCGATCGGAAAACTGGAGTCGTCACATACTGAAGACCTCCTTCCGGCGGTCGGTCTGGTCCAGACGCTGACCGATGTGATACCGGGTCTGGTGACACCCGAAAATGTGGGCTCGAGCCTGGTGGAATTGCGAACTCGATTGGAAAAGCTGTATGCCGGATCACCTGACCAGCGTGCACTGCAGGTGCACATCGTGCTCGACAATCTCCCCGGCGTCGCGGCTCCGATCAGCGCGATGGGGGGTCCGTGATGAAGCCTAGTGGTGCGTTATGGAGATTTGCGCTGAGCGGCGCCTTCGCCCTTCTGGTGTTTATCGTGATCGTGAACCTTCTCAGGCAGCCAGTTGCGGCCACCACGCGTTCTTACACAGCCGAATTCACTGATGTGGCGGGTTTGTATCTCGACTCAGACGTCCGCGTCCGCGGGGTGCGTGTGGGGAAGGTTCAATCCGTCTCGCTTGAGCGCAAAGCAGGGCAGAGCCTTGCTGCGGTCGAATTCAGTCTTGATAAGCGTTACACAGTAGTGCCTGAGACACGGCTTGCCATCAAATACCAGGTGCTTACAGGGGCGCGTTACGTCGATGTCGTTAATCCGTCCGAGGATGCGAACGCAAGCCCTTTGATCAGAGTGCCGACGAACATGACACAGCCATCGTTCGACGTCACGACTCTGTTCAATGGGCTCCAACCGGTTCTCGCGACATTGAGTCCGCCCGATATCGACAAATTCACGGCGAACGCCGCGGCCTATCTTGCGGGCGACGGCAGTGGCCTCGGACCGATGTTGGAGAGTATCCGGACGCTGACCAGCTTCGTATCGGACCGGCAGCAGGTGATTGCGACTCTGATGCGAAATCTTGATGCAGTGGCGGGCGAACTCGGCGGGCACTCCAAAGAGTTCGTCCAAATTCTGGACTGGATAAACCGGCCGATCGACGGCTCACTGACAGTATTGGACGAATTCCGTAAGTCGGAACTGTATGGGCCGGGGTTCACGTCTTCGGCTGTAGAACTGTTGCACAACCTGGGATTCAAACCCGGTGCTGATCTCGACGCAGGGCTCGATCGCGCCGTCACAGTGTTCGATGACTGGACCGATGCTGTCAAGCGAGTTCCGGTCATGTGGGATAACATCCAGCCCCCTGCGCCGCCGGGTGTGGCGCTGCCGTGTTCGCATGGGCCGGCCCAGTTGCCGGAGTTCATGGACGTGCTGCTGAATGGGCAAAAGGTGATCTTATGCAATCACTGAAAATTTTCAGAAACTCGACGTTCTGGGGCGTCGCTGCGCTGGTCATGACTGCGGTGGTGGCGACAACAGCAGCGGTGCTCTATATCGACCCTCCGGGATACAAGGCGGTTGTCTTCTACACCGACGACGCGGCATCCCTCCATTCTGGTGACGCCGTGAGGATTGCCGGAATAACGGTTGGGAAGGTGAAGAAGCTGTCGATCGAACCGGATCGGGTCAAGGTAACGGCAAGTGTGGATAAAGACGCATTTGTTGGTGATCGGTCTCAGGTTCAGGTGCGCATGCTTACGGTGGTCGGTGGTTACTATGTGAATCTTGTACCACTGGGCGAAAAGTCGCTGGGTAACGGTTCCATTCCGATGGAACGTGTGACGATGCCCTACAACCTGGTGACTACGCTGACCGACGCCACAAAGATCACCGACAACGTTGACACTAAGCCTATCCGCGAATCGCTGGATGAGATCCAGCAGGGACTTACCGGAACGAACGTGGAATCGCTCAGGGCGGTGATCGATGCCGGAAATACTCTGACTGCCACGATAGGCAAGCAACGGGGACAGATAACTGCGATTCTCGACCTGTCAGACGAATATATCGAGTCGCTGAAGGATTTCCGCGGAGTACTCCAGGAGATGGTTTCGAAGATAGCCGTCCTTGAACAAACGCTTGTTTTGTACAGCAAGGGTTTTGGCGCTTCGCTGAGCGGCCTGGGCGACGTGGGTGATGCGCTCCTCCGTCCGGTTGAAGAGCTTTATCTCGGAAATCGGGAAGAGTTTCTCCAGCGGGTCCGCGATTGGCAGGACACCGTTAGGAGATGGGCCGACAACAACAGCAGGATCATCCCCAGGCTGCGTCGCGTCAGAGACAAGATCGAGCGTGTTCTGGATGCGCAGAACGCTCCACCGGAGTTGCTCGCCACCGATTTGTGCATCCCGATGCCAGGAAGTCCGTGCTGATGGCCGAAGTAGTGGTTCGACCCAAGTTGCGCATTGCTTTTGCTCTGCTCACCGCTGTTGTAACTGTCGCCGGGGCATCGTCCTGCGCCGTATCGAGGGGTTCCGCGGAGACCGGATATTGCGCGATCATGCCGGACAGTGTCGGTTTGTACGTAGGAAACCCGGTCACCCAGATGGGCTACCCGGTTGGCAGAGTCACATCGATCGCTCCCCAACGAATGAATGTTCGCGTCGAATTTTCCGTGGACCAGAGCCGGCCTCTTCCCGGTGATGTCAAGGCGGTTACCCGATCGCCGTCGCTCCTTGCCGACCGCGCGCTGGAACTGGTCGGCAACTACAACGGGGGTCCGCGGCTCGTTGCCGGCAGCTGTATAAGCCTCGACCGCGCCGCGACACCCAAAAGTTTGTCTCAGGTGATCGGATCGGCGACCACATTTCTGAACGCGATCAGTCCCGACGACTCGTCGAATATCGGTGACACTGTTCGTGGGATCGATCAGTTGGCACACAATAATGGCGCGGCCGCGAATCAGTTGCTCACCAGCACGTCAGCACTGCTCGATAGTCCCGACAAGGCGGTCAGCGATGTCGGTTCGATCGTGAGCAATCTTGCGCAACTGACGACGACGCTGAAAGACATCAGGGGCCCAATGAAAGAGGCTCTACTCGATGCAGTCAAGACCACCCCCGACATGGCGACGGCGCTGGAGGGTACCCACCGACTCGCTTTGCCACTCGCGGAGTTCCTCGTGATGACTGCTGACGTGGAGAAGGAGTTGGGTGACGAGACGCAGCTGACGCTGGACACGGTGAGCGCCACCGTAAGAAAGCTGAGTCCCCACGCCAACCGGTTTGCGGATCTGCTCAATCCGGTGCCGTGGTGGATCAACACCGCAGCTAATCATTTTAACCAGCGTCAATTCCATACTTTCAACATCGCCTATCGGCCACCGATGTTTCGGATTCCGACACACGACGGGCTTGCCCTCTGCGGTTTCATGAACGCCTCGACCCCCGGAAGTTGCGCCGACGTCCATGGTCAACCCTATGCGGTGGATGTCGCGTTGCTTCAGTACGTGCTCACGCAGGCGAACCGATGAGCCGTTGGATGCGGTCGGTGGGTGCCGCGGTTGGGGTTATGTTGCTGTCATCGTGTGCGTCGATCACCGTTAATTCGCTGCCCCAACCAGGTGGCAGCTACCGCGACGGCTACAACATCGTCATGGAGTTCGCCAACGCACTCAACCTGCCCGACCGGGCAAAAGTAATGATGGACGGCACCACCATCGGGGTCGTTACCGGAGTCAATCTCACCGGGGATCACGTCGACCTTACTTCGCGGATCGATTCAGCAGTGGTGGTGCCGTCGAACGTTCAGGCGACAATGCGGCAAGCGACCGTCCTCGGCGATATTTATGTCGAGCTCGAACGCCCGCAATCGGGTGACGGGGTAGCTACCGCTGTCGGCCCGGAGGGAAGGATTCCCATGGCGCAGACGACGTCTCCTCCTCAGCTTGAGGACACGATCGCGAACTTGGCGAATTTTGTTGGCAGCGGGTCTATCCAGCGCGTTCAGAACACGATTATCGGCCTCAACCGGGTTACTCCGCCGGACCGTGGTGAGCTCCGCCAGATGGTGACGCGTGTTGCCACCGATCTCTCGGATGTAGCCAACAATATCGATGTCGTAGACAAATGGCTTGAAGGTGCAGCGGGGACAGCCGATGTCATGAACAGGAATCTCTCTTCATTTAGCTTTTGGTTCTCACCCACCGGTATGCGGGGTTGGGACCGTGCTACACAGGTCGGCGTTTACGTAGGAACCCTGCTTCCGTCCATCGGGAGCGTCTACAGTAGTGGATTCTGGTTGGTGCCGATGCTGAATTCGACCGCCAAAGCGATGGGTGCTGTACAGCAGACCAAATGGGCATTCGAAGGCGAAGAATATGAAGCATGGCATAAGCTGTTCACGAATAACTTCCTTCCGGTGGACAAGTACCCGGCAATAAACATTACGTCGATAGTCGGGCCCGACGGGCGCGAACTATCTGGCAATGTTCAGGATGTGCTTCGAATCCTGGGGGCGACACCATGACCATAAAAAATGTGCTGTCGTTCGCGGCGTTCGGATTAATTATCGTTTTCGCGATCGGCTACCTCGGGTCATTTGGCTTGAGGGTCGGAGCACCCGCCGGTACCAACTTGTCCATGGCGATCTCCGATACCAATGATCTCAACGTGGGCGCCAATGTGCTGCTGCGCGGTGTACCGGTCGGCAAGGTGACCAGGATCGAGTCGGGCGTCGAGAGCGCTACCGTCGATTTCTATGTCGACGCCGCCTACGACATCCCGGTCGACAGTGACGTTCACATAGAGAACCTGTCCGCGCTGGGCGAGACGTATATAGGGCTGAGTCCACGGACGAACGAGGGACCGATGTTGAAGGACGGTCAGCGCATCGCCACCGAGTCGGTAACGTTGCCTCCTTCGATCTCGCAGCTGGCAACCAGCGTGGTCCGGGTGCTCAACCAGCTCGACCCCGACCAGCTCAAGCGGATCCTCAATGAGGCCGACGCGGCTCTGCCGGATCCTGTGGCGGTGGAGCCTAACTTGGCTCGGGCAAGCATGCTGCTCAACAACACCGCAATGGGTATGCAGGGTCGGGGGCAAGAGGTACTGGGGAACTTCCAGCTCCTGCTGCAGAACGCGGGCTGGGTGGGGCCGGCGCTGGCGGATGTGCAGCAGCCGCTCCGTAACCTGAGTGTGGGTCTACGTGATTCATACAACATGTTGGCAAGAGCCGCCATTTGGGATAACCCGGAAACCATCAAGCAGACCGGATATCTGCTCGACCGATTTCAAGCCTTTTTGGACACCAGAGGCCCTGACATCAAGGTTCTGTCGGAAGCGTTGTTGCCAAAGTTTGAGGGCATCGGGGGCGCGTTGATGAATTTTGATAGCGCACAGATTCTAACAAATATGTTGTCGGCCTATCCTGAAGATGGCGCAATAACCCTGCACGTAACCATTCCGGAGGGTTAATTCGGGCGCCGCCGGGGTAATAAGTAAGGAGGAAAGCAAATGATCATCACCAACGACCAAGCCGAGAGCGCGACATCTGCATCTGGAGTGTCCGACGACGAGACCGAAGCGGAGGCGACGGACTCAGCGATAATTGAGACAACGGGGACGGCTGAGGATCAACCGAGGCCCGAGAAAGCGCGTGCGCGGATATCAATGTCCGTGCGATCGTTGGTCCTCGCCGTCGCAATTGGCATACTGGCGATCGCAGTTGGCGTGCTGTCATGGTTATTGATCGGCGCTCGTGCCGAGCTTGACGCAAAAGCTCGTCAGGCCGCCAACTATGACCGCGCCGAGGAGATGGCTCTCGACTATGCGGTGAATGCCGCGGAGATGGACTACAAAGACCTTAACGGCTGGAAAGTGAAGCTAGTGAAAGGTACTTCGCCAGAATTGAAGGAGAAGTTGACCAAAGCAGCCAACTCCATGGAGCAGATTCTTGTGCCACTTCAATGGAATTCCGAGGCGCGGCCACTGGTGGCGAAGGTGCGCTCGGACGTTGGGGGAGCCTATGTCGTCGACTCGTTCGTCACAGTGCTCACCAAGACTATGCAAGCGCCTGACGGTCTGCAGTCCACTGCAACGTACAGCGTCACCATCGACAGCAATAACGATTGGCAAATCAGCGATGTGGGCGGGATCGATGCCGTCGTGGGTTCAAAATAGCGAGATGCGTCGAACGGAATGGGATGCATATGCCAAGTAGAGGTGTTTTCAGCAGATGCTGTCTTTACCGAGGTGCTATCGGGGTAGCGTGTGTCTTGTTTTTGCTCCCTGGACTTGCCAGTGGCCGTGCGGCAGCCGATCCGCGTGCAGACGATGTGCCGGCCCCTCCGCTGCCGGTATTCACGCCCACCCCGAGTAATTGGGAGCCGCAATTCCCATTCCCATATGACGAAATGCGGAACAGCATTACACCTGCGGATATCGATGCGGAACGGGAAATGTGTCAGTGGTTCAATGCTCAATACGGTGATTTGAGACTGCAGATTGAGAAAGTCAACAACAGTGTCGTCCGTAGTAACGGAAATTTCAATGCCGAGGGCATTCCCCAGCAAGTCGACGCGGTCATAGCGAATATTGACCAGTCAGTCGAGTTCCTTACTCCACGAGCCCAGGTCCTGACCCAGAGTCAAGACTTCGCAGGGGACGTGTATTTCCCGCTCTACCAGGGCGAGAGCTTCTATGGACTCTGGCAGCAGCTGTCTAACGTCGGTAACGGCCTTAGGGTTCGCCAGCCGAACTGGTTCACAGGTCCATCGTTTCAGCGGGTGAAGCATTGGGGCAGCAAGATCGATCGATCCCATGTCTGTCGCTGAGCACCGCAACTCACTGCGTCAACGCCGCCGATAAGCGATCAGCAGCACCCGCTTCGACTAGGAGGACAGATAGTGAGAGGTGATCCCGATATCGGTGGGGCAGTTCGACTTCGCACGCGAATGGTAGCCAATGCGGCTACGGTGACCGTGACGACGGTCGGCATTTGTATGCTGCTCGCGCCGCCGGCGGCCGCTGACCCTGATCAGAATTTGCAGGATGCCGTGGCTTCGGCGCGTGGTACTGCATGCGGGCCGTTGACATACGATCCGGTTGCGGAACACGCAGCCGATATCGTGAACCGCGCAACGGACGAATACATGAGCCACACGGCCCGGAATGTCCCGATCGATGACGCTATGCCGATCCTGAAAGATCTTGGTAGCGGCGCGGGTAAGGCGGTCCGGCTACAGGGTGCCGGCCACAATTACAATGACGGTGATGCTATCAAGGGCGTGTTATTGGAGGGGTACAAGGCGATCCCCGATTGCTCTTATACCGACTTCGGCGTAAGCCTCCGGCACAATGTGGATACAGGTGACAGCATCGCCGTGGCCATCCTGACAGGGCCGTGACATTACGGGACAAATTGACCGCATGGCGTGGCTTCGCGGTTGTGGCCAATTCGACCATCGCAGGTTGCAGGGAGGTTACATGCTGCGTGTCGCAGGATTTATGGTCGCCGGGATTACCGGATACGCCTCAGTAGTTGTAAACCCGCCCGTTGCGCGGGCCGATGATCTGGTCACGTATGAAGTGATCTCTGACCAGATTGGGATGGCGAATATCGAATACCAGGATTCGACCGGGCGCATATTCGCGCAGAACATAGTGCTTCCATGGCGAGCTGACGCTACGGTGCATGCGGCACGTGATGCACCGCCGGACGGTAGCCAGGTCCGCGCGGACTGGCGTCCGGTTGCCGGACCGTCGAAGTGGGTGACGGTGCGCATCTCCTATGAGGGCAAAGTCATTTGTGAAAGCACTCTCGACGTCGGAGATGCCACTTGCTACGGCATCACACCGCATTTTCCCGGGCGTGAGTGACTTCGCGGCCTCGCGCTTATTTTCCCACCGTCTGGACGTTGGACAGAGAGCAGGCCGCGGCGCTGGAACGCTGCCGCGATGTATTCGTCTGTATTCGTAGACAGGTTAGGGCATGCTACATGCGCCCTGCTACCGGCACATCAGCCAATCCTTGCCGACCTCGGGATAAACGCGGGCCTGCTAAACCAAAAACCCTTACTCAGGCGTGAAATGCACCGTAAGTGTGCTGCTGGCACACCGCGGAGGCTCACGCCACTTCCGGTGTTGCACGTTCGTTACGTCGCGCTGCCAGCGTAAGTGAATGCGGACTAGGGCGACGAAGCCCTCCCAGGCTTTCCATCACCGACCCCTGAATTATCGGTAGCATGGGCCCCCGGTATCCGGGGGGCTACACGATGCCGGCCCCAGGGTCACCCAACTCAGATCCATCCAAGGAGCTGACAGCCAGGTCTGGGTGGGCTCGATCACGAAACGGAGCGGACCGCGTTCACAGTAGGTTTTACTGTCCGGTGTCACCGCACAGGTCGTCCCTTCGTGCTTGATGAAACTGCGCGGAGGCAGCGGCCGTTCCGCCTGTGTGGCAGGGAACCGTGCAGCCACCGACCAGTCATAGTGCATTGCCCGGTCTCCGTCGATCCAGCCAATATGACTGACTCCTGCCGGGGCTCCGGGAATAGCGCCAGCGCAACCGAAATCGCCTCTGCCCCAAATGCCGCAATTCTGTCCCGTCGGGGAGAGGAACCACACTCCGCCAGGAACCGCGAAGGTGCCGGCGTCGAGCCGATCGTAGTACCGGATGTCTGGATAAGGGTCAGGCGCTGCGGCCGGTGGCTCGGCGTGAGCCGTCACCGGGCTGCTCAGTGTCAAAACGGCTATACCTACGGCCGTCATCAAGGTGCGCCAGGGACGACTCGTTTTCCACATGCTCCTATTATGAACGAGATCGCCCGCGCAGGAAGGGATCTCTGAAAGGTAATTGGTCAGGCTCTCGTAGCGCACTGGGGACGGCGAGTATCGCGGCAACGGCGCGGTTAGCGATCGGAGCGCGCATTACAGCACCGATTCGTCGTAGTGGTCGGTGCTCTACAGCGCGTCGACGCGATACGGTGTGCCCCCGGCGTTCTCGATTCACTGGGTAAGGCATCGCCGGCAACCGGATCCCCAAGGGCGCCGTCGCCACGATCAGGGCTGATCATCGCCTAAAGCCGCGAAAGGCCGAGATATTCAAGGTCAGCAATTTGAGAAGGAGTTGGTCGATGACGTTGGCCTATACAGAATCCACCTGCGCGGGCAGTGGTGTTCTGCTTCGATGAGATGACCCAGTGTCTGAACCGTCGTGGTCTGGATGGAGACCTCGGGTAGGACCATAAGCGGAGGTCAGGGATGTGTACTGACTTCCCTCATCGCAATGATGCACAAAATCCGTTGTAGTGAAACGGAAGTCGGTCCTGCGACGGGTGAACAGCGCCTGCTCGAGAACCATCTGGCCACGGTCACCGGGCAACTGAAGGACAAGGATCAGGCGGTGCGGGGCGTTTTGCAGAACGCCGCGCCGGCAGTCGGCGAGGTCCGTGCCCTGTTCGACAGGTTGCAGCCGACACTGCCGGTGATCCTGACCAACCTGGTGGCCGTCGGCGAGGTGGCCGTCACCTATCAGCCCGACCTGGAACAGCTGCTGGTGCTGCTGCCTACCGGTACGGAAGCCATCCAAGGTGCCATCATGGCTAACCGAAATACCAAGCAGGACTACAAGGGCGGCTATCTGAGCTTCAACGTCAACGTCAACCTGCCGCCACCGTGCACCACCGGCTTTCTGCCGACACAGCAGCAGCGGGCCGCAAGTTTCGAGGACTACCCCGACGCCCCGCCGGGTGACCTGTACTGCCGGGTGCCGCAGGACTCGACGCTGAACGTGCGCGGTGCGCGTAACACGCCATGTGAGACGCGTCCGGGAAAGCGGGCGCCGACGGTGGCGATGTGCGAGAGCGACGAGAACTATGTCCCGCTGAACGACGGGTTCAACTGGAAGGGCGACCCCAACGCAACATTGTCTGGTCAGACGGTTCCTCAACCACCACCGGGAACGCCGGGCTCGACCGCGCTGCCGGCACCGGCCGCGGCACCGCCACCCCCTATCGCGGTGGCGAATTATGACCCGGCAACAGGGACGTACATCGGGCCTGACGGCAAGGTCTACACCCAAGCCAATCTGGCCCACGATGCAAAGGATCAAACATGGCAGACGATGCTGATGCCGCCGACGCAGTGAGTGCGTCAAATGGTGCCGTTGAGGATGAAGTGGCGGCCGACGCCGCTACCGACGCCAAACGCTCGATTTCGCCCCCACGACTGGCGCTCGTGGTCGGGCTCGTCGGTGTCGTGGCGCTGGGTGGCCTGTCAGGCTGGCTCGGTTTCCGCGCCTACCAGTCTCACCAGGACGAGAAGGAGCGCGAGCTGTATCTGCAGGTCGCCAGACAAGGCGCTCTGAACCTGACCACCATCGATTTTCAGCATGCCGACTCCGACATTCAACGCATCCTCGACTCCGCAACCGGCCAGTTCCACGACGAGTTCTCTCAGCGTGCCGAGCCGTTCCTCGAGGTCGTGAAAAAGGCGCAATCGAAGTCTGTGGGTACGGTGACCGAAGCGGGTCTGGAATCCGTCGCAGGTGATGAGGCCCAGGCGATCGTTGCGGTGACAGTCAACACGTCCAACGTCGGGGCACCCGAGCAACAACCCCGATCGTGGCGAATGCGCCTCACGGTGCTGAAGATCGGTGAGGACGTGAAGGTTTCGAATGTGGGGTTTGTACCGTGATCAAGCTGAGACGGCATTTCGATGCGGGCGCAACCGGTGAGTCGGCAGCCGACGAGGTCAAGCCGGCCGACGCGGTGGCCACTGAAGCCGATGCCACTGAAGTCGATGCGACCGAAGCGATCACCGATCGCGCTGCTGACATAGGTGCAGAGCAGCGCGACGCGCAGTCCGAGGCAGAAGACGACGGTGACGGCGCGAACGCTGACGATGACGCGGTGGGAGCGGAGTCAGTCGTCGCGGCAAAACGAATCAACTGGACGCGTGTGCTGGTCTACGGTGTGCTGCCTGGTGTGCTGCTGCTCGGGCTCACCGCGGGAATGCTGAAGTGGCGAGATTCGACGGTGCGCGCCGCAACGGCCGCAAGTGTTGAATCTGTGCAGGCGGCAAAGGATTCCACTGTGGCACTGCTGTCGTACAAGCCGGACAGCGTGGAACACGACCTCGCCAGTGCACGAGACCTGCTGACCGGTGACTTCCGCGACTCATACACTCAGTTGACCGAAGACGTGGTGATCCCTGGCTCCAAGCAGAAGCAGATCACCGCTGTCGCAACGATTCCTGCGGCGGCTTCGGTATCGGCGAGCCCGAATCATGCGGTCGTGCTCGTTTTCGTCAATCAGACCACCACCGTCGGGCAGGACAGGCCGACCGACTCGGCCTCGAGTGTGCGGGTTACTCTCGACAAGGTCGGCGATCGCTGGCTGGTCTCAGGCTTTGATCCGGTCTGATCCGGACCATTCGTGGATCAGTTCGTCGACGCTGGTCAGCTGGCCGAGGACGGCGATGGTGTTGTCCAGCACCTGCTCTGCGTAACTTGACGGCGTGCCTCCGACCGCGTCGCGTGGGACGGCGAGGTCGAATCCGGCCTGAGTGGCGTGTCCAGCGGTGTGGGTGATCGCCAGGTTCAGCGACACCCCAGTGAGGACGATGGTCGTCACGCCCAGCCCCTTGAGCACCGGCAACAACTCGGAGTCCAAGGTTGGGAACAGCCCATGGTGGCGTGGCAATACCAGGTCTGTGGAGGCCAGCAGTTCGGGAACCACAGCCGCAGCGGGGGTTCCCGGTGCCCAGTCTGCAGTGGCAGGTCCCAGCACCCGCCACAACCGTGCGGTGCCGGTTGGTCGACCGCCCAGGCTGCCCTCGTAGGTTGCGTGCACCACTTTCGCGCCGAATTCACGTGCACTGCCGAGCAATCGACGTATGTTTCCCACCAGGTCCGCGGCGTCAGTGGCCAGTGCAGGTAACACCGAATCTGGACCGAGCACACCGTTCTGGCACTCCACACATACAACGGCTGTGCTGTCAGGGTTCCAAGCTTTTGAAGCCAATTCTTATCCTTAGACGGTAAAAATATTTCACACCAAGATAATTCAAACCTCCGGTGACGCCCGGAGCTGACCCGGATCGCGCACAGACGCTGCAATCAGCGGCTCGTCGTCAAGTGCTCGGCGTAGGGTCAGCCCAGGGTCAGCGGCACGCGCTCCAGGGCAAAGGTGTTCGCGGGGAACACGATCTGCGGTTCGTAGCCGGCTTCCACCGAGAATTCGGGGATACGTTTCAGCCACTCCTCGAGGATGAGCGTGAGCTCCATGCGGGCCAGGTGTGACCCAAGGCAGCGATGCGGACCGCCACCAAAGCCCCAGTGCCGGTGCACCTTGCCGTCCATTACGACGTCATTGGATGAGATCTCGTCGCTGTCGTCACGGTTGATCGCGGCGATGCACAGCCGTACCCGCGTGTCGGCAGGCAGCGTGAAGTCCCCGATGGTCACTTCCTGGGTGGTGACCCGGGGAAGCATTGGTGCAGGTGGCTCCAATCGGACGATCTCCTCGACGAAAACGCTCATCTGATCGGGCTCCTCGCGCAACTTGACGCGCAACTCGGGATTGCGGGCGAGTTCCAGAAGCGCCGTGCTCATCGCTGCGGTGACGGTGTCCAGCCCGGCAAGCACGAACAGAAAGGCCAGTCCCATCACTTCGCCGTCGTCGAGTGCGTCGTCGCCGGTGAGCACCTGGGACAGGATATCCGGTCCGGGGTTGGCCCTCCGTTCGTTGACCGCCTCGGTGAGGTAGGCGAGCAGTTCCATTGCCGGGGTCAGGTCGACACCTTCGAGTGTCGGCGAATCCGCCAGTGCGATCACCGAATCCTTCCAGGCGATGAGACGGTCCCGATCCTCCAACGGCAGCCCGAACAGCGTCAGGAACACCTGTGAGGGGTAGGGGATCGCGATATCGGACACCACCTCGCACTCGCCCTTCGTGACCACGTCATCGATGATGTCGAGCGCTTGCTTCTGCAGCGACGGCAACATCTCGTTCAGGGTCTTCGGGCTGAAGAAGGGCTGCAGGATCTTGCGGAACCGGGTGTGTTCCGGCGGATCGAAGGAGATCGGCACCAGTGGCAGCGGGGAGCCCAGCACGTCGAATGCCTTCTTCGACGAGAAGAGTTCCGGATTGCGCAGTGCGGCGAGCACATCCTCGCGGTGTGACAGGTAGTACCAGCCGTCGATGTACACTACCCGTCCGGCGTCCCGCACAGCCTTCCACCCAACCCCACGATCGACGGCCATGGGCAGGCTCGCGAAGGAAAGTTCGGGTGCATCAAGGGTATTCACGTGTTCTCCTGGGTTTAGAACGCTGAGCGGTGCAAGCCGCCGTCGACTTCGATCCAACTGCCGGTGAGGTATCCGGCAGCTTCTGAGCACAGATACGTGATAAGTGAGGCGATTTCGCGCGACTTTCCCATTCGCCCGGCCGGTACGCGAGCCTGGGAGAGCATGAAGTCGCGGCGCTCCTCTTCGGAGCTGGCACCGAAATGCTGGTCAAGGTAGGCGATTGAGTTCTCGGTCTCGATCCAGCCGGGTGCGACGGTGTTGACCGTTATGCCGTGCTGCGCGTACTCGTCGGACACCGTCTTGAGCAAGCCGATCGTGGAGGGGCGACTGGTGTTGGCCACCGCATGGTGGATGTTGCCTGCCGGCTCCTTGGCAGTCGCCGACCCGATATGCACGAACCGGCCCCAGCCGGCCTCCTGCATCGCGGGCAACACCGCCTGCAGCAGCAGGATCTGGCTCATGGTGTGCGCTTCGAACGACTCGCGGTAGACGTTGATGTCACTGATGTCGACGAAGTCCCCCGGTCGCTGGTACTTCGCCTGCCCGATCACGATGAGCGGTGGCCCGTGTTCGGAGGTCACCGCACGGACGGCTGCTGCCAGCTGTTGTGGGCTACTCACGTCGGCGGGGGCGCCGAGGGCAGTGCCACCCTCGGAGCGGATCGCCTCCACCGCATCGTCGACATCGGCCTTGGTCCGGGCCAGTATGGCCACCCGGGCACCTTCCGCGGCAAGCATTCTGGTTACTTCGAACCCAATTCCCTTGCTGCCGCCGACGATCAGCGCCGATCGTCCCTCGATTCCGAAGTGCATTGCCGGGGTCTCCGCTAGCCTCGCCGAACGTCCATTCCCGCATCAACCTTGAGCAGGCTGCCGGTGAACGACCGGCCCGCGTCACTGAGCAGGAACAGGATGGCGTTGGAGACATCGCGGGGTTCGATCAACGGCAGGTCCGGCAGCGCGGTCTGTACGGCGTTGACCATGCTCGGGTTCGCTTCGATCACCTTGAACAGCGCCGGGTTCTCGGTGATCATCGGCGTGGCGCAGTTGGTCGGCGCCACCGCGTTGACGCGGATGCGGTCGGGGGCGAGCATGGCCGCGTAGGCCCGAACCAGGCCGACGATGGCGACCTTGGACATCAGATAGGCGTCGCTGCCGCCGCGGCCGTCGGTGAGATCCAGTAGCGCAATCATGGAGCTGGTCGCGATCAGGTGGCCGCCCTCACCGCGTTCCTTGATGTGGGGGATGGCGACCTGAAAGGCGTTCCACACACCGACGAGCATGATGTCGAGGCCCAACCGGAGGGCTTCGGAGGCATCGCGCTCATCGGCATTGGTGAGGACGGCGCCTGCATTGGCGAGCACGGTGTCGATGTGACCGAACTGCTCCACGCCGGCGTCGAATGCAGCCTGCAGTGCGGCTTTGTCGCGGACATCGGCCTTGCGAGTCAGCATCTGGCGGCCGGTCTTTTCGACCAGGCGTGCGGTCTCCTCCAACTCCTCGGCGGTCCCGAGCGGATAGGGGACGATGTCGAGGTTCTCGCAGATATCCACACCGACGATGTCGGCACCTTGCTCGGCACACATCACTGCGTGCGAACGCCCCTGTCCGCGAGCGGCGCCGGTGATGAAGACGACCCGTCCGTCCAGTGAACCCATTCTCATTTCCTCCGGTGTTAGATCGAGGGCCGCGCTCGGGTGGGCGGCGTCCTGACGTGACACATGTGAAGTGCGCCACGTCGTGAATGCTACGCGGAGAGTTTGGAATCATACAACTATTTGTCTAATTTGATGGATACTGGTCATCGATGCTCTAGAAGGGATCTCACATGTCCGACACTGCCAACGGCGGTCCGCGTCCACCCGACGGTGATTGGCTGGGGACGCCATTCCTCACCTTCAAGCGTGACGGCGCCTTCGCGATCTGCACGCTGGACCGGCCGCAGGCGCGTAATGCGATGACACCCGCGATGTACTTCGGGATCAGATACGCGATCAGTCGGGTCAACGCCGATCCTGATCTTGCGGGCCTGCTGATCACCGGCACCGGAGACGTCTTCGCGCCGGGCGGTGATCTTGGGCAGGCTGCCGAGGACAATTGGATGGACTTCGCGTCCACCATGGGAATGGACGTGACACCATTCGACATTCTGCGCCAGTCACCCAAACCGGTGGTCTCGGCGGTCAATGGGCTCTGCCAGGGCGGGGGTCTGCAGATCGCGATGTGCAGTGACCTGGCCGTGGTCAGTGATCGGGCCACCTTCCGGGTGCCCGAATTGTTCCGCGGGATCGCCGATACGTATTACAGCCAGGTGCTGGCCCGTCTGATCGGCCCGGTCCGGACCAAGGATCTGATGTTCACTGGCCGCACGCTGACCGCCGAGGAGGCGGTCGAGTGGGGCATGGTGGCCAGGGTGGTGCCCCACGATGAACTGCTCGATACCGCGAAAGAGCTTCTCGGGCAATGCTGCCGGACCGCACCCGGCGCGCGGGGTGTGATCAAGTCCAGCCTGGACAGCTACCTGGGCCTCTTCGACCGGATCGGCATGCAGACAAGTCTGTTCGGCCCTGAGGCACGGGAAGGTTTCCGCGCATTCAAGCAGAAGAACTCGCCGACCTGGGTGCACCCGCAGCTTCAGGTGGACGGACGGTTGTAATGCACGGTGCACGGTCTGGCTGGTGGGCCAGACCGTGCACCACTGCGCTCTGCGCTACTTCGGGGTGAAGCGCTGCGCTCCGTCGAGCCGCATCACTTCGCCGTTGACGTAGCCGTTGCTCAGCAGGAATGCCGCAGCGTCGGCGTACTCGTCCGGTGTGCCCAGCCGCTTCGGGAATGGAATGTTGGCGGCGAACTTGGCGATGGCCTCCTCGCCGACCGACTCCATGATCGGTGTCTTCATGGTTCCCGGTGCGATGGTGTTGACCCGAATGCCAACCGAACTCAGATCGCGGGCGGCCGCGATGGTCAACCCGATGACACCCGCTTTTGCTGCAGCATAAGCGGTCTGGCCGATCTGACCCTCATACCCTGCTACCGAGGCGGTCATCACGATGGCGCCCCGTTCGCCGTCGTCCCGCGGTTCTGCGGTGGCAGCTGATGCCGCCACCAGGCGGGTCAGGTTGTAGGTGCCCGTCAGGTAGAGGTCCAGGGTTTTGGTGAAGCCACCCAGATCGGCCGGGCTGCCGTCGCGCTGCACGATGCGTTGAGCGACACCGAATCCGCCGTGCGCGACCACCGCGTAGCGGAGCTGCCCCAGCTGGTTGGCCTGTTCGATGGCGCCGAGGATGCTGTCGTCGCTCGTCACGTCGGTGCTGACGAACAGTGCTCGGCTGCCCAACTCATCGGCCAGTGCCTTGCCCTTGTCGGCGGCGAGATCAGCTATCACCACCCCGAGGCCGTCGGCATGGAGCCGGCGTACCGTGGCTTCTCCCAGCCCACCTGCGCCACCGCTGACAATCGCGGATGCACCTTCGAACTTCTTTACCGTCATGAGTTCTCCTTTTCTACTGTTGATTTAGCGATTTGTGGAGTTTGAGCCGCGGCGACCGCGGCTCAAACTCCACAAGTCACGGTTGGCGTCATGTCGCCGTGACGAGGTCCCACGGATCTTCGGCGGCCAGTGCCATCCGACCCAGGCGCCGCGCGAAGTGTGCGGTGGTGCCGTAGTCCTGCGCCCAGCTCTGAGCGCGCAAGGTAAACAACCACAGCGGGTGTTCACGGGTGACGCCGATCGCGCCGTGCAACTGGTGCGCGACGGTGGTTACCGGGCCGACGGCCCGCCCGACTGTCACCTTGGCCACGGTGACGGCATAGTCGGTTTCGGGACAGTCGAAGCCATTCCCGGATGCTGTTGTCACAGCGAGTTCGGCAGCGACGCGTGCCCTTTCGATCTCACCCGCCATCCCAGCCAGAGACTGCTGTACGGACTGGAAGGCGCTCAGCGGGCGGCCGAACTGGACGCGCTCACGGGTGTATCTCACCGACAGATCGGCAGCGGCATCCAGCGCTCCGACAATCTGTACACAGCGCGACCAAGCGCCGCGTCGTGCAAGTTCGACGCCTAGCGCCGGGTCTACTGCTCGCAACTGATCGGCGGGCACATCGAATAGGAGCGAATCACGGGGTTCACCCGCCAGGTTGTGATCCCCGTGCAAGTTGCCGGTGTCAACCAGGCCGACCCGGAGACCATCGTCCACACGCACCGCCAAGAGCGTCGCCGCAGATGCCGCGGCCCATGGCACCGAGTGTGCCGTGCCGGTGATCCGGTCACCGCCTGTGTCGGCATCGGCGATGGCCACTGTCAGTGGACCATCCGGCAATTCGACGCCGGCCTGTCGGCCGAGCCAGCCTGCCAACGCGTCGGTTTCGGCCAATGGGACCGCGCCGGCGTGGCGTGCCAGGCCGTAGAGAGCGATCGCCAGTTCGTGAGGTCCCGCTCCGGCGTCAGGGGTGCAGGTCAGCCGCGCCAGCCCGGTGTCTTCGAGGTTGCGCCAAAGCTCGGCATCGAGCAGCTCGGGGACGCCGCGCCTACCGAGACCGGCATCGTAGGATCGCCGTCCCAGTTCATCGACGAGCCGGCGCAATTCAGCATCGTCGTCCTGGCGGTTCTCGGCGGCGAACACTCCGCCCGAGAGTGCGCTCGTCTGGCTCATCGCAACCCCATTCCACGTGCGATCACGCCACGCAACACCTCGTTGGTACCGCCGCGCAACGTGAACATGGGCTTGTGCAGCCAGGCCGTGCTCAGCATGGTCTTCAGCTCCGGATTCGCGGGTAACGTCTCGATCAGGTCGTCGATGAGTTCGACAGATTCGGCCTCGAAGCGGGTGCCGAGATCTTTCACCAGTGCGGCCTGGTTCGCCGCATCGTCGCCCGCGCTGAGCGTGCGGGCAACCGTCAACGACAGCTGCCGCAACGAGATCAACTGGGCCAGCAGGTCACCGACAGCGGCGGCAGTGCGGTCATCGGGTGCCGGTCCGGACCCAAGTGCGCGGATCGCGGCCAACAGCAACGGCCCGGTGGACAAGATGCGCTCGGGTCCGCTGCGTTCGAACGACAACTCCGAAGTGACCTGGTGCCAACCATTTCCGATCTCGCCGAGGACGTCGGCATCCGGGACGAAGACATCGTCGAGGATGACCTCGTTGAAGTGGTGTGCGCCCGACATCAGGATGATCGGTTCGATACGGACGCCCGCGGTTGCGCACTGCACCAGGAACTGGCTGAATCCGGCGTGGCGGTGCTTGGAGTCTGAGGGGCTGGTGCGGGCCAGCACCACGACCTGATGCGCATGGTGGGCTCCGCTGGTCCACACCTTGGTGCCGGACAATATCCAGCCCCCGTCAGTACGGGTCGCCTTGGTCGTCACCGCGGCAAGGTCCGACCCGGCGCCATGTTCGCTCATGCCGATCGACGAATACAGCTTTCCTGCAACTATCTTCGGTAGAAGCCGCTCGCGCTGTTGCTCGGTGCCGTAGGTCAACAGGCTCGGTGCGACCTGCCGATCGGCGCTCCAGTGCGCCGCGACCGGTGCGCCCGCGGCGACGAGTTCCTCAGTCACGACGTATCGGTGAAGGTGGCCGAGTTCGTGGCCGCCGTAGCGGCGCGGGATGGTCAGGCCGACGAACCCCGCGGCACCCAATCGTGCCGAGAATGCCTCGTCCCAGCCGGCCAGCCAGGCGTCGACGGCGGGCTGCCAGCCGAATTCGGCGCGGTCGGCTCGTAGGAAGTCGCGTACGGCGAAACGCAACTTGGCCAGTTCGGGGTCGTCGACCGCGTTCACCGGGTGGCCGCCAGATAGAAGTTGGGGGTCAGGTCCTGCTCATGCGTGGCCAGTCGATAATCCGACAGGTCGTCGTGACCTTCTTCGCGCAAGATGTCCTCGTCGGTGTAGAAGCGCCCGCTGCAGGTTGCAGCGGGGCGGATAACCAACGCGTGCACCGCATCAGCCATGATCTGCGGGCTCCGTGCCTGGGCGCGCGCCTCCGCCTGGCCCATCGCGACCATCATTCCGGTGCTGGCGATCGTGGTGGCCGGCCACACCGAGTTCACGGCGATCGGCACCGAGGCGAACTCGTTGGCCCAGCCGAGGGTGAGCAGGCTTTCGGCATACTTGCCGACGGTGTGCCCTACATGGGCGCCCACCCACCCTGGTTCCAGATTCAGCGGCGGAGAAACGTTGACGATGTGCGCATTATCCGATCGGCGCAGGTGGGGTAGGGCTGCCTGCACCACCGCGAAGGGGCCCTCGACGTTGATCTCCAGCAGCCTACGCAAGTTCTTCAGGGGCAGGGTCTGGGTGGGTCGCAGATCCAGCGCGCCCGCATTGTTTATCACGACATCGATCCCGCCGAACGCGTCGGCGACCGCGGCGACGGCCGATGCCACCGCGGCGGCATCACGGACATCACACGCCACCGGAAGTGCCTGTCCGCCGGCACGTTGCACGGACTCTGCGGTCTCGGCCAGTGTGCCCGCGATCTTCGGGTTGGGCGTCTGGGTCTTGGCCAGCAGTGCCACCGCCGCACCGTCCTGGGCCGCGCGCGCCGCAATGGCAGCGCCGATGCCGCGGCTGGCGCCGGTCACCACGACGACACGGTTCTTCAGAGTGCCAGGAGCGGGAATGCTCACAGTCCAGTTGTCCTTCCGCTGTCAGTTGACCGTAGACTTGAATGCTATAACTATATAGCGCATTAGTTGGCTGCTTGGCGCGGCCACCGACCAAAGTGAGGCGTTATGACTCAGGTCGCCGCGATCGGCACCTACCTGCCGCCATGGACCGTCCGCGAACGCAGGGTTAAAGGGCCCGACGAGGACGCGCTGACCATGGCGGTCGCCGCCGGTCGTGCCGCCGACCCGAATGCCATCGCCCGTCGCGTGGTGCTGGTGTCCCGCGATTTTCCGCTGCTGGAAGGGGGGAACGGCGGTGTCCTGCTGGCAGGGCTGTCGCTGGCCGCCGATGTGGCGGTCAGCGAAGTGCTCGGTGGTGCACCAGCAGTGCTCGATCAGATCCTCGGAGCGGCCGAGGGTACCCTGGTCATCGCCGCAGACGACGCATCGGTCGCCGGGGCGGCGGCAGTCCTGACCGGCGCCGAAGGCGCCACGCTCGCACCGGTCGCGCGGCAGATCCGCAGTCTGCCGACCACCACGCGGGGTGAGGACGGCACGCGTCACCAGTACGGCGACCCCCGGTTGCAGCGTGAGGTCGGGGTCAGGTCGACCGTCGCGCGATTGGGGCTCGACAACTCCCGGACGGTTGCGGCCGTTGTCGGAGTAAAGGCCAGAGAGCTCGGCGTCACGGTCGGCGTCACGGGGGCGATCGAATACCCGATCTCGTCGGCGTCCGGAGCTATCCGCGCACTGGCCGATCTCATCGAGAAGGGGCAGACGAGCGGTCTGCTGGTGGCGATCGAGCAGGCCAGCGTGACGGCGGCCGAAGTCAGCACGTCAGCCAAAGCCCCGACCATCGCCCGAGACGAGGCCCCGGCTCGGGCGATGCCCACGCTCCGCACGGCAGACGGCAACGGCATCCCGATCTCGTTGCCCGCCTACGCCCGCGCGTTCGAACCCAAGCTGCGCTGGGAGGCGGCAGTGTTCGAGGAGCGACCCGGCATCGGCACCACTCCGCAGTTCCCGCCTCGTGCGCGCGTCGACGACGACGGTGGCTTGGTCACCGACTACCGGCTGGAACCGTTGCCGCGCACCGGAACCATCTACACCCAGACCACTATCCGGATTCCCGTACCGGATTTGCCCGGCCCGTATTCGATCGCCGTGGTCCAGCTCGAAGGCAGTACCGTGCGGGTGCTGATGAAGATCACCGGCGTGCCCGCGGGCGACGCTGCCATCGGTCAGTCGGGCTCGGTGGTCCTGCGCAAGCTCGCCGACCGTGCCGGCGTGCCCGACTACGGCTACGCGTTCTGGCCCTCGACTGCGGAAGGAACCCACGCATGAGGAACGTCGCAATCGTCGGCGCCGGGATGACGCCGTTCGCCGAGCATTTCGATCTCGGCATCAAAGACCTGGTCCCGATGGCCTACTCCGAGGCGGTGGCCAACGTCGACAAGGGCATCAAAAAATCGGAGATCGAGGCCGCCTGGTTCGGCGAACTGTCCACCACCGACGGGTTCCCGTCCGGCATCCTGGCCGACACCCTCGATCTGACCGACATCCCGGTCACCCGTGTCGAAAATGCTTGCGCTACCGGCAATGACGCGATCCGCAACGGTACCTTGGCCATCGCATCGGGTCTCTACGATGTGGTGCTTGTGGTCGGTGCGGACAAAGTCCGGGAAACTTCGTCCACGACGACGTTCTGGGACTGGGCGGCCATGACCCGCGACAACGCCTGGGACTATCCGTTGGGACTGGTCGCGCCGGCGAACTTCGCGCTACACGTCGTCCGCTACCTGCACGAGTCGCCTGCGACCAAGGAACACATGGCGATGGTTGCGGTGAAGAACCACTTCCACGCCCTGAAGAACCCGAAAGCCCAACTGCGGTACGAGATCACCGTTGAGCAGGCATTGGCTGCTCCCATGGTGGTAGAGCCCTTCGGACTGTATGACTGCACGCCGCAGAGCGACGGTGCGGCAGCCGTCATCCTGGCCGCAGAGGAGGTCGTCGACCGCTACACCGATCGACCGGTCTGGGTACGCGGCGTAGGGCTGGGCATGGACCGGGTGATGCACCAGCACAAGGGCGATATGACGACATTCCCGCCGACGGTCAAGGCGGCGAAGGCTGCGATGTCCATGGCCGGTGTGACGCCGCGCGACATCGACGTCGCAGAGGTCCACGACTGCTTCACCGGCGTCGAGCTGATCAGCTACGAGGATCTCGGGTTCGCCGAGCGGTTCGAAGCCTACAAACTGGTCGAGGGCCGCGAACATTACGTGGGCGGTTCGATCCCGATCAACCCGAGCGGGGGATTGAAGGCCAAGGGGCATCCGCCGGGCGCGACCGGTGTCGCGCAATGCTACGAACTGTTCAACCAATTGCGTGGCGAGGCAGAGAATCAAGTCGACGGCGCGCGCGTCGCGCTGGCCCATAACATCGGCGGCCCTACCGCGGTCTCCGCGGTCACCATCCTTTCCGACGAGAAGAACTGACAGGACATCACATGACGACTTCCCAGGTCTCGACTTTGGCCGGCTACGAGCAGTTCGCACCGTGGTTACTGGTGGAGAAGCACGGCAACGTGCACGTGGTGAGCATCAACCGCCCCGAGGCGTTCAACGCCGTCACCGAGGAGGTACACCACGCGTTCGCCACCATCTGGAAGGTGCTCGACGCCGATGACGATGTCAACGCGGTCGTCACCACCGGGGTGGGTAAGGCCTTCTCGGCCGGCGGCGACATGGTGATGTTCGGTCGCCTGATCGAGGATGAGGTGGCGCGCTCGTACCAGATCCACGAAGCCCGAACGGTTTTCCTCGAGGTGATCAACTTCCCCAAGCCGCTGGTGTCCGCGGTCAACGGCCCCGCGGTGGGGCTCGGGTGCTCCATCGCCCTGCTCTCTGATCTGCTGGTGATGGGGGAGAACAGCTACCTGGCCGACCCGCACGTCGCGGTCGGGCTGACTGCCGGTGACGGTGGTGCGGCGATGCTGCCCCTGCTGATCGGCATGATGAAGGCCAAAGAGTATGTGCTGCTGGGAGATCGGATCACCGCGCCGATCGCCGAGAAGCTCAACCTGGTTACCAAGGTGGTCAGTGACGACTCGGTGCTCGACGAGGCGCTGGCACTCGGTGAACGCCTGGCCGCCCTGCCGCCGCAGGCCCTTCGCTCGTCGAAGGTGGCGCTGAACATGCACCTGTCCCGCGCCGCGCACGGTGTGCTGGAGTATGCGCTCGCCGAGGAGCTGACATCATTCTCGACACCGGAGTTCAAAGAACGGGTCGTGGCCTTCAGGTCGCGCTCCAAGAAGTAAAGCCTCAGGTCAACGGTAGGCGGTCACCCGCGCGGTGATCGCCACCTTGGCGTCGTCACCGATGGCCTGTGCGTCGCCGACGCCGGTGTTGCGGCCCACCCGCAGGGGGGTGCCCACATAGCGGGAATTGGCACCTGCGAAGAACGGCCGCAGGAAGTTCACCCGCAGCGAACCGGTCCGCAACCCGCCGTCGGTGTTGTTGATCGCTGCGGAGGCGACGAGTTCGAGGCCGGCTGCCGCCACGCCGCCGTGCACGATTCCGATGTCATTGTTCAGGTTGGGATCCTCAAGTTGGCCCAGTAGTGCCTGGCCGTCCGCGTCCGGGCGGACCTCCAGCGCCATCAGGTCGGACAGGGTGGTCGCGGCCGACCGCTGCAACGTTTCCGGTGGCCGCTTGATGAGGACACCCTCTGCCGGAATGAAAAACGACCGCACCGTGCCGCCGCCGATGACGGTTCCGCGATAGGTGAGGGTGCAGATCGACAGAGAGGTCGCTCCCGTCGGGCCCAGAGTGCGGGCACTGGCAATGACCGGTCCGTCGAGATCTCTGGTGTCATCGGGGTTGACCTCCACCGACAACTCCGAGGAGACGGTCCACTGACCATTGTGGCGTCGGTAGTGGTTGACCATCCCGCCCGCAGCGTCGATCAGGACGGCCAAGGGGCCGATTGTCGGCTCGCCGGTGACAGGGTTGCGGAATCGGTCCATCGGCATCGAGAACACGACCGTGGCTTCGTTCTCGTTGCTCGCCAGATACTCGATGCCGAACCGGACCTGGATCGAGTCCGGCGTCTCAAGGTCGTACCCGGTGATCCGATCGTCTACGCCTGTCATTCGAGAAGATCGACGACAGTGGACAATTCGGATCCGGATAGGACGAACTCCTCTGCCTTCTGCAGGTGCTTGCGCCACAACTCGCCGGCCTTCTCCGCATCGCCGGCCTTGATCATGTCGAGCACCATCCGGTGTGTCTTGGCTGACCGACGGACCGCTTGTTCGGCGCGGGCGCCCTTGGTGGGCTGCAACGAGCGGTTGGCCTTCTCGATGATGTGGTGCAGCATGTCGCTGACGATCTGCAGCGTGGCGTTGCCTGACAAGCGCGAAACCGCGGCATGGAAGTCGGTGAGCTGATCGACGGCGTCGCTGCCCGGTTCCAACTGCGATTCGCGTTCGACGATCTGCTCGAGCTCCGCGATCACCTTGGGGTTGCGGTCCTTGGCCAACTGCTCGACCATCGGCACTTCGAGGGTGACCCGCGCATCGTAGACATCTTTGACGGTGACGCCCTCGTATTCGAGGATCAGGCCCGCGTAACGGGCCAACGTCTCCCGCCGCGGCCGGGTTACCCTGGCACCGCCCCGTACCCCGCGCTGGACCTGGATGAGCGATTCGGATTCGAGCACCCGGAACGCTTCCCGCAGGGTGGGACGCGACACCCCGAAGCGCTCCATCAGTTCGGATTCCGGAGGCAGCATGGTGCCCTCGGTGATCTCGCCGCGGATGAACATCCGGCGCAGCACCGTGGCCACCCGATCGGCCATCTTCGGCTCCCGAAGACTGGTGACCTCCATTGCAACCTCCACCGCTCGTGCAAAGCTTCAATCCGTTAACTATTTGGCAGGTTAACCGAATCCTCGAACCGATCTGGGGATACGCGGCCGGCCAGTGACCAAGATCATCACCGCTATCGTCAATATCCCATGGCCCTGCCCATCAGATCCTTCATAATCTCGGTGGTGCCCGCGTAGAGACGCTGGACCCGGGAATCACGCCACAGCCTGGCCACCTCGTACTCGTTGATGTAGCCATATCCGCCGTACAGCTGGAGGCAGCGGTCGATGATCTCCCACTGGACCTCGGAGGTCCACCACTTCAGACCCGCGGCGTCCTGGTCGCTCAGGGTGCCGTCGTTGACCGAGAGCACGCACTGATCTAGGTAGGTCTGAGCGGCGTCCAGCTTGGTCTGCATCTCGGCCAGGAAATGCCGGTTGACCTGAAACTTGCCGATCGGCTGACCGAACGCGGTGCGCTCCAGGGCGTAGGCCTTGGTCAGGTCGAGGGCACGACGAGCGGCGGGCAGCGCATAACAGGCCACGCCGACCCGTTCGCTGGGCAGGTTGGAGACCAGATGGTAGAAACCGCGGTTCAGTTCGCCGACCAGATTCTCCTTGGGCACCTTGACGTCCTCGAAGAAGAGTTCGGCGGTATCGGCGGAGTACTGGCCAATCTTGTCGAGTTTGCGGCCGCGGGAGAACCCGTCCATGCCGTCTTCGATCATCAGCAGGCTGATGCCCTTGTGCCCCGCTGAGGGGTCGGTCTTGACGGCGGTCAGCACGAGCTTGGACAGCAGGCCGTTGCTGATGAACGTCTTCTGGCCGTTGACCACCCAGTGGTCACCCTCGTCGCGGGCCGTGGTTTTGATGCCGGCAAGATCCGATCCGGCTGCGGGTTCGGACATCGCGATGGAACCGATGTATTCGCCGGCGATGAACTTGGGCAACCACCGTTCTTTTTGTTCTTCGGTGGTGAGTTTCTGCAGGTACGGCATCAGAATGTCGTTCTGCACGCCCAGGCCGATCCCGACCGAACCGGTACCGAACATCTCTTCGGAGATGATCTGGTTGAACCGGAAGTCCTTGACTCCAAGGCCCCCATAGCACTCGTCGAACTCCCAGCCGATCAAACCGTGCTCGCCCGCGGCCAACCAGGCTTCCCGGCTGACCTTGCCGTCGCGTTCCCATTTCTCGACATTCGGTACGCATTCGCGCTCGAAGAACTCCCGCGCGGTTGCCCGGAAGTCATCGTGAACCTCTTCGAATATGTTGCGGCGCATGTAATTTCTCTCTGCTCGGCCGATCAGTTGGCCCAGGTGACGACCGCGGGTAGCGCGCGACCGGGGGCATAGGTCTCGAACAGCCGGTCACCGAGGAGTGACTCAAGCTGATCGTGCGAACCGCACAACGCGTCCGCCTGGAATCCGCGTGCGACGTAGCGGTGCAAATCGTGCTCAGCGGTCAGCCCGATCGCGCCGCATACCTGTAGGGCCACATCGCTGACCGTGCGATGTGCTCGCCCGGCGGCGGCCTTAGCGGTCACTGCCGAGAGTTGGCCGCCGTAGCGCCACGACTCACCGAGCAGTGCCCGAGCTCCGGCGAGCACCGCCGAGGCGTCGGCCAATGCGTGCCGGGGAGACTGGAACGATCCGATGGGACCGCCGAACTGTACGCGCACGCTGACGTGATCGACCGCGATGCTCAGCGCCTGCTCGGCAAGGGCCACCAGCTCGGTGGCCAGCGCCCGCTGTGCTGCCGCGAGCGCCTGGTTCCATTGCGCGGTGGCCTCGACCAGCGTGGTGGCGATCGGGCCGCTGACCCGCGTCCAGAACGTCGACGCATCAAAGGTGTCCAGCCGCTCACCGCGTAGCTTGGCGGCATCGAGCACACCGATCGACACCGAACCCGTCGGCCCCGGGACAGGGACCACCAGCCGGCCCTGCAACGGGCCCAGCACGATGCCCGAGACATGACTCTCGTCGGAGCCGGGGAGATATCCGGGCGTCAGACCGGGCAGCAGGACGTGGTCGACAGGTCCATCGAGCAGTCCCACCAGTTCGGCCACCATGACGCGGTCAAGACAGTCGGTGAGGGCCAGCGAGCGGCCCTGGGCGCGGAACAGTAGCTCGCAGGCCTCCACCGGATACTCGGCCTCGATATCCGACCAGCCCAGGTCGGCGAGCCGCGGGCCGATCGCCACGTGCTCGGGGGTGCGCTTGCCCGCCAGCTCGTCGAAGAGCCGGAATACCGCCTCCTCGATCATGGGCCAGGATTCGTCGGTCATTTGCCTCTCTCTTTCGGGAGACCCAACAAGTGATCGGCGATGATGCCGCGCTGCACCTCGGCGGTCCCGCCCATCACCGTGGCGGCCCGCGAATACCACCACTCGGCACGCGCGGTGTTCAGCGGGGCCCCGCCGCCGCCCCCGAACCCGCCTATCAGGTGATCCCTGGTCATCTCGAGGATGAGATCGTTGACCTCTTTTTCTGCGCGGCCGAACAACAACTTGTCGATACTGCTGTCTGCGCCGACCGCCTCACCCGCGGCGAGTCGACGCACGGTGGTGGCGGTGCGGGCTTGGGCGGCCGCCACGTCGACGTAAACCCGGGCGAAGCGCTGACGTTGCGCGGTGGTCGCGCCTGCGGTGACCATGTCCTCCCGCAGCCGGCTCAGTTCGGTGAGCACCTTGTTCAGCACGGCGTAGCCGTACATACCGCGTTCGTACTGCATGAGGTGCATCGCCACGGCCCAGCCGCCGTTGACTTCGCCCACCACCCGGTCACGGTCGACACGGACGTCGTCGAAGAACACCTCAGCCAGTTCGCGACGGCCGCTGGCGAGCGCGATCGGACGAATCGTGACTCCCGGAGCGTCAGCGTCGACCATGATCATGGTCAGTCCGCGGTGGCGGCTCTCGGGTGCGCCGGTGCGGACAAGCACCAACAACCGGGTTGCCGTCGGCCCCTGACTGGTCCAGATCTTCTGGCCGCTGATGACGAACCCGCCCGCGCCGTCGTCGACCGCACGGGTACGCAGGGTGGCGAGGTCGCTACCGGATTCCGGCTCCGAGAAACTCTGGCCCCACCATTCGGCACCACTGAGGTAACCGGGCAGGTATTGCGCGCCCAGGTGCGGCGCGAACTTCAGCAGGGCCGGGCCGAGAGTCTCCAGCGTCCAGTGCTGGGCCGGGATCGGCAGCATCGCGTAGCCGAGTTCCTCGTAGTACACGGCCCGGTGGATTTCGTTGCCACCAAGCCCTCCTGCGGTTTCCGGCCATCCGTACCGGTTCCAGCCGTCGGCGTACAACCGGCCCATCACTGTGGCATCGTGGGCCAGACTGTCCTCGGCGCTGGTGAACGCGGCCGAGCGCCATTGATCGGCCACGTCCAGCTCACGCAGGTAACGCCGGAATTCCTGGCGGTACACCGCGACTTGGGCGACATACTCGTCGTGACGGCTGCCGGTAAAGGCGCTGTCGGCAGGGGCGGTCAACCGGTACCCCCTTCATGGGCTTGGAGATCCAACCTTGAAGTTGAATCCGCTAAACAATTATCTATAAAGGGCTACACTAGCGCACGCCAACACTTCCTGGAGAGGGACTGCCAATGACGGCTTCACCGATCGCCGCCGCCACCGTCAACTTCAACCCCGAGACCCGGCTGTTCATCGACGGCCAATTGTGCGACGCGACTGCCGGTCGTACCGCCGAGAACATCAACCCCGCGACCGAGGAGGTACTCGGTCGCACCCCCGACGCGGGTTCCGTCGACATGGAGCAGGCGATCGCGGCGGCCCGGCGGGCGTTCGACACCACCGACTGGTCGACCAACCATGAGTTCCGCCAACGTTGTCTGATGCAGTTGCACGACGCGCTGCAGGAGGATAAAGAGGACATGCGCGCCGAGTTGGTCGCCGAGGCAGGCGCGCCGCTGGGAATGACCCACATTGCGCAGCTGGAGTGGCCGCTGGCCGACGCGATCCGGTGGCCGGCGCAGCACATCTCGGACTTTGCCTGGGAACGCCAGCTCGACGAGGCAGCCCTGATGGGCGCGCCGTACAACCGCGTTGTGGTCAAGGAGGCGATGGGCGTAGTCGCCGCCATCACGCCCTGGAACTTCCCGTTCGAGATCATCAGCAACAAAATCGGCCAGATCCTGGCCACCGGCAACACCATGGTGCTCAAACCGGCGATCGAAACCCCCTGGAACGCCCTGCGCTGGGGCCGCATCATCGCCGAGAAGACCGATATTCCAGCCGGAGTCGTCAACATCGTGCCTACCTCCGATAACGACGTTGCCCGCCCCCTGTTGACCGACCCTCGGGTGGACATGGTCTCGTTTACCGGTTCGACTGCGGTCGGGGAGCTGATTGCGCGGCTGAGTGCCGCGACCATGAAACGCAACTTGATGGAGCTCGGCGGCAAGTCGGCGTACCTGCTGCTCGATGACGCAGATCTGGCCTCGACCGTGCCCGGCTGCATCGGGGCGCTCATGCACTCAGGCCAAGGTTGCGCCCTGACCACCCGGATGTTGGTGCCGCGCAAGCACTACGAGGCCGCTGTGGAGATGGCTACCGCGACGTTCGCCTCGGTAACCGTCGGCGACCCCAGCGACCCGGCCAACTTCTGCGGCCCGCTGGTATCGGCCAAGCAGCGCGACCGGGTGCTGGGCTACATCCAGGTGGCCCAAGACCAGGGCGCTCGGGTGACCGTCGGTGGCGGCAAGCCCCAAGGCTTGGACCGCGGATACTTCATCGCACCAACGATTCTCGCCGATGTCAGCCCGGAGCACCGGGTGTTCCAGGAGGAGATCTTCGGCCCGGTCATCACCATCACGCCGTACGACGGTGGCGATGATGGTGCGGTCGAGATGGCCAACAACTCGATGTATGGACTGGCCGGGGCCGTGCTGGGCTCCAACGAGCGCGCAATGGCCGTGGCCCGCCGGATCCGCAGCGGATCGGTGAACGTCAACGGTGCCATCTTCTACGGCGCCGATGCGCCGTTCGGCGGCTACAAGATGAGCGGCGTCGGACGGCAGAACGGCGTCGAGGGGTTCGAACAGCATCTGCAGACGAAGGTCATCGCGTACACGCCTGCGTAGGCGGTCGCGGCTCGTGATGTCTGGCATTTGTGTCATGTACACATGAGGCAAAATCAACGCTTTATCTGGTGACTACTCTTCTCTTCCGGCATCGACTGAGCTACGCTTCTGACAGTTATGTTCACTAATTGAAAGGCGATCGCCGGTGGATCTGAATGTCCGCGACAAGGCATATGCCCTCGTCGGAGGTACGGCCGGGATGGGCTTGGCCGGTGCCAAGGTGTTGGCCGCAGACGGGGCCGCCGTGGCAGTGATCGGCCGCGACGAGACGAGGGCCAAAGCGGCCGTCGACGTTCTCATCGAAGCGGGCGCGTCGGCGGCGTACGCCGTCACCGCCGACGTGAGCAAGCCGGGTGCGGCCGTCGATGCGGTTACCGACGCGGTGAAACTGCTGGGACGTCTAGATGGCATCGCCATCACCATGGGTACCGCCGGAATGATGCCGATCGACTCCGGCGACGACGCGTGGGACGCGGCGTTCCGTGACGTGCTGCTCGCGACGACACGAAGTGTCCAGGCCGCAATCCCACATCTGGTCAAGACGAAGGGGGCGGTCGTCACCACGTCCGCCTACTCGTCGAGAGCACCGCATGAACCCCGCCTGCCGTATGCCAGCCTGAAGGCCGCAGTGGCGACATTCACCCGCGGTATTGCCCGCACGTACGGCAAGGACGGGATCCGGGCCAACTCCATTGCGCCCGGTGCGGTGGAAACCGATGCGCTGCACGCTATTCGCGGCTACATCGCGGAGAACAAGGGGTATCCCTACGAAGAGGCGTTGGAGCGGGCCCTTGTCGAGGACTTCGGATTCGACGCGGCACTGGCCCGGCCCGGCCAGCCTGATGAGATCGGGGCACTCATCGCGGTCCTGCTGTCGGATCGGTGCGGATTCGTGACAGGCCAGACCATCTATGCCGATGGAGGGGCGCCGTAGCCATGACAGACCGTGCAGAGGTCGAACACGAATTCCGGCATTACTACCTGACCGGTCCCGTAATGGAGGACTGGGTAGGTTGGGCGAACCTGTTCACCGACGACGCACCGTACTTCGATCACTTCTACGGAACGTTCGTCGGCCCCAAGGAGATTGCGCCGTACCTCGAAGGGACCATGGGGGCGTCCCCCATGGTGTACACAGTCCTGAAGTGGTACGTCATCGACGGTGACAGGGTGGTGTACGAGTGCCTCAACCGAGCCGATAACCCCGAGCCGGGAGCTCCGCCGATCGATTTCCCGTCTTATCAGATCGTCGACTACGCCGGTGACGGGAAGTGGAGTCGCGAAGAGGACATCTGGATTGTGGGCGAGATGAAGGATTTCGCCCGCCGCTACACCGACGCGGAGCGCGACTTCCCGCAGACCCTCGAGGACAAACTGAGTCGGGCCGACTGGGGGCCCTGGGTCGACTGGGCGCGTCCTCAGCCCGGCCACCAGGCCCGCCCGTCGTGGTACGGCAAGCCCGATTTCGTGCCGTTCCGGAGTATCCGTGACATCCAATTCGGCATCCGTTCCCACTGACCACCCGCCCCTGATCTGAAGCGAGGAATCAATGACCGACATTCTCAATGGGATCCGAGTTGTCGAGCTGGCGGCTTGGACGTTCGTACCGGCCGCAGGCGCCGTCCTCGCCGACTGGGGAGCCGATGTCATCAAGATCGAACACCCCGAGACCGGAGATCCGCAGCGGGGGCTGATCAGCTCTGGAATCGTCACCGGCGCAGGGGGAGTGAATCACTTCATCGAGCAGCCCAACCGCGGGAAGCGCAGCATCGGATTGGATACGTCCACACCTGAGGGCCTGGAACTGCTGATGAAGCTGATCGAGACTGCTGACGTGTTTGTCACGAACCTGCTGCCGGATTCGCGGCAGCGCATGGGAATTGACGTAGACCAGGTCCGGGCCCGGAACCCCAAGATCATCTACGCCCGGGGCCATGGCTACGGAACCAAGGGGGACCAGGCTTCACAGGGCGGGTTTGATCTCGCGGCCTACTGGGCACGCGGCGGCATCGGCGACGCGTACTCCGACGGCGCCGGTTCCTATCCGCCGATACAACGGCCGGCCTTTGGCGACTCATACGGCGGCCTGGCGATTGCCGGTGGTATCGCCGCGGCATTGGTCAAGCGGGAGCGCACCGGTGAACCTTCGGTCGTTGATGTGTCGCTGCTGAATGCCGCGATCTGGCAGCTCGGTCCGGACATCGTCGGTTCAGGTGTCACCGGCCAGGACATTCCGAAGTTCAACCTGGACGAGATGCCCAACCCGATCGCCAGCATCTACAAGACCCGTGACAATCGGTTCATCGCGTTCGTACTGCTGCAGGCGGATCGATTCTGGTCGGACTTCTGCGCCCGGCTCGGTCGGCCTGACCTGATCGACGATGACCGGTTCTCCAGTGCTGCAGTGAGATTCGGCAACCGCGTCGAATGCATCGCCGAGTTGCGGCGAAGCTTCGAATCCGAGGATCTGCCGCATTGGGAGAAGGCTTTTGCGGGATTCGATGGTGTGTGGGATGTGATGCGTACCGCTCGCGAGGTGCACGAGGACCCGCAGGTGATCGCGAACGGCTACCTACCCCGCGCAACGGACGTGAACGGCAACGAGTTCGCGTTGGCGGCCAGCCCGGTGCAGTTCGACGAGGCGGCATTGAACCTGACCTGTGCGCCAGGGCATGGCGAGCACACCGACGCTCTGCTCTCCGAGCTCGGTTTCAGCGAGGACGAGATCATCGACTTCAAGATCAACTCGGTGGTCCTTTAGTGGCAGCCGATGTTCTGGCCCGGCGTTTTCTGCACGTCAACCTGAACTGTGCTTCGTTGGACGCGACCGAGCGGATCTATTCCGAGGTCCTCGGCCTGAAGGCGCGGATGCGGACCGATCCGGCGGTACCCACGGACGGGACGATCCTCGGTCTGGACGGTGAAACCGTTTGTGCCACTTCGTTCCTCTATGATGCCCGCGGCGGCCGTGGGGGATGCGCATTGGAGGCCATCGAGTACTTCTCGCCGGCGTTGGGTCGGGATACAGGCACCGATCCGTTCCGGCCTGGGATTCGAGCCGCACAGTTAGGCGTGGCGAACGTCGACAATGTGGCCTCGCAGCTTCGTGATGCCGGGTTATCGGTGGGCGAGCGGGTCGACCGTCTGCTCGGTGGCGGCAAAACGGTGCTCGCGATCGATCTGGACGGAGTGGTGATCGAGTTGACCGAACTACCTGCCGGCGCCGATGCGTCGACCGGTGGGTTGTTCAACGGCGTCAGGATCGCGGCGATCGACGCGGCGGCCACCGGCGAGTTCCTCACCGCCATCGGGTTTGACGAAGTCGACGCGCCAAAGACAATACCGGTGACCGGTGCTCAACTGACTCCGGGGGGAACCGGTGAAACAGACTGTGTGGTCGCCCGTTACACGCTCGCCGAGGACGGGCATCAGTTCGCCCTCGTTGTGGTCCAGCATCCGGCGACCAGTCCGGCACCGGTACCGTGGGGCGGCAATCGTCAGGGGCTGTACCGCTGCGCGTTGCGGGTGGAGAACGTCCATGACGCGCTGGCCGCCGTGCCCGATTCGGTTGAGCGCATGGGTGATCCGGTGTGGTGTCCGCTGCCCGGAACGAAGATCGAGGGATTGCACATCGCGTTCCTGCGCTCACCAGACGGTGTGGTCTTCGAGTTCGTCGAGCGCCCGCTCGCCTACTTCAGCCGCTAGCCACGCCGTTGAAAGCGGTGTGAGGACGGGATCGATATGGAACAACTGGCAGGTAAGGTTGCGTTGGTTACCGGCGCGGCACGGGGGCCAAGGACGCAGCCACGCCGTGGCGCTGGCCGAAGAAGGCGCCGACATCATCGCGGTCGATATCGCGGCAGACGTCGACTCGATTCCGTACCCGCTCGGAACCAAAGAGGATCTCGACGAGACCGTCCGGCTCGTTCAGAATGCGGGCCGACGCGTCGCAACCTACGTCTGCGATGTTCGCCACCTCGCCGATCTACAGAACAGCGTGCAGTCGGGGATTGCCGAGCTTGGCGACATCGACATCGTGGTGGCCAATGCCGGTGTGGTCGCGACCGGACGAACCGACCCGTTCGACGAGCAGGTCTATCGGGATATCGTCGAAACCAACCTCTTTGGCGCCTGGAATACCATCGTCGCGACTGTGCCTTCGATCATCCGTAAGGGCCAAGGTGGTTCGATCATCTTGACGAGTTCGACGCAAGGCTTGGTCGGTCGCGGGGGCGACGGGTCGGCGGCCGCGTTCGGCTACGCCTCATCCAAACATGGTGTCGTGGGTCTGATGCGGTCGGCCGCACATGCATACGCCGAGCACAACATTCGGGTCAACACAATCCATCCCACCGGGGTGGCTACTCCCATGGTGCTCAACGAACACATGGGCCAGGTGTTCCAGGAGAATCCGTCGGTGCCAAAGCTCGCGACCAACCTGCTGCCGGTTCCGTTCATCGAGGCCCAGGATGTCACCAACGTCGTGGTGTGGCTGGCCAGCGACAAGGCTCGGTACATCACGGGAGCCACTCTTGCGGTGGACGCCGGCTTCACCGCCCTGTAGAGCGGTGAACGCACCGCGTGTTGCCGAACCCCTGCACCGCCATCGCCGGGCCTTTCTCGCCTGCCGAGGGGGACCTCCTGACACCGCCGCGTGATCGAACGGCCTGCTGTCCCCATTTTTGAGATGACGCAGACGTTTAAACCAACTATGACAGCGAACTGACAAAGGAGTGTAGCGGTGGCGGGTCGCATCAAGCTGGTCATCGGGGCCAGTGGGTTCCTGGGCTCGCACGTCGTACGCCAATTGGTCGAGAACGGAGAATCCGTACGGGTTCTACTTCGCCGCACCAGTTCCACCAGGGCAATCGACGATCTCGAGGTGGACCGCACGTACGGCGACATCTTCGACGACACTGCGGTGCGCGAGGCGATGGACGGCTGCGACGACGTCTATTACTGCGTCGTGGACGCCAGGGCCTGGCTTCGCGACCCAACCCCACTGTTCCACACCAACATTGATGGATTGCGCCGGGTACTCGATGTCGCGGCCGCCGCCGACTTACGTCGGTTCGTGTTCACCAGCACAATCGGCACCATCGCGCTATCCGAGAATGGCGGAGCTGCCACCGAGGACGAGCCGTTCAACTGGCTGGACAGGGGCGGGGCCTATATCCGCTCGCGCGTCGAAGCCGAGAACCTGGTGCTCGACTATGTGCGCGACCGCGGGCTGCCGGCGGTCGCACTGTGTGTGTCCAACACCTACGGTCCGGGCGACTGGCAACCGACCCCGCACGGGTCGCTGGTCGCCGCGGCGGCCGCGGGAAAAATGCCTGTCTACGTCAAAGAGATGGCGATGGAAGTGGTCGGTATCGAAGACGCCGCCCGGGCGTTGATTCTCGCCGCCGACAAAGGCCGCGTGGGGGAGCGTTACATCATTTCTGAACGGTTCATCACCGCTCGGGAACTGTATGAAACCGCGGCAGACGCCGCCGGAGCCAAGCGGCCGAGATTCGGGATCCCGCTCAAGGCGATGTACGCCTTGGGGTTTGGCGGAGATGTGGCCGCCGCCGTGCTTCGGCGCGACATGTTGCTCTCGACGTTGAGCGTGCGGCTGATGCACATCATGTCGCCGATGGATCACGGTAAAGCTGAACGGGAGCTGGGATGGCATCCCGAACCGATCCACCATTCAATTCGCAAAGCCGTGGAGTTCTATCGTGATCGAGCGGCCGCTGACCGTACCGCGACAGGGTGAAGGAGAGCGGCCGATTAGGCGGGTCCGAGCTTGAGGTTCTGGCAGAGGTCGGCCAGGGTTGACCGCAACTGCCCCAGGCGCCGTGGCCCGATGATGTCAGCGATCTCAGTATCGAGCCGCTCGCCGACCGCCGCGGCATCTGCCATCATGTCGACACCTTGCTGGGTGTATCGCACGATCTTCGCGCGTCGATCATCGGGATCCGCGACTCGCTCGACATAGCCGAGCGCCACCAATTCGTCGACGAGTTGCCCGATGGCGTTCTTCGAGACATCCTGGGCGCGGGCGATATCGGAGATGCGACTGCCCTCCCACCCGAGGAAAACCATCAACCGGGCATGCGCGGGCCGCAGGCTGGTGTGGCCGAGCGAGTGTGAGCGTTCCAGGCTGGCGCGCATCATCCACTCACCGAATTCGATGGCGTGCCGCTGCAGAGAACTCGTCTGAAATTGCACGAGCTCGCGGTCTGTTCGCGCTGGGGCGCGAATCGGTTCGCCATTCACGTGGTTGACATTACAGCCAAAAATGGTGAAGCTACCTTCACTAATAGTCGAACCGGGAGTGGCACCGTGTTTTTCGCTTCGGAAGAGTTGGTACCGCCGGCCACGCTGGATCCCAGCGGAGTGTGGGTCTTCAACTGGGTGATACCCATTGTGGGCAGCATCTTCATCGTGCTGGCCATCGCCGATGTCGCCCGCAGGCGACGGCTGACCTGGGGTTTTCTGTTCCTCTTCAACAGCATCGCCGTGTACTGGATGGAAACCATCGGGGACTGGGGGCAGCAGCTGTTCTACAGCCCGGCGTTCACCGAGCATCACCTTCTCGAGTGGTTGCCCCTCAAGACGCCCAATGACCCGCTGTTCATGCCGTTCGCGTATGCGGTCTATTGGGGTGTACACGCGCTGTTGGTGCTGTGGCTGAGTCAGTGGGTGGCCTCGAAGTTCGGCTGGAGCATGCTGAAATCCATGCTGGTGCTGGCGATTCCGGTCAACTACGTCTGGGATTTCGTGGTGGAGGGGACTGCCACGGCGATGGGATGGTGGACGTATGACCCCGGTATCGGCCCAGTCCTGGAGTGGGGCAACGGTGGCCGGATCACGCTGCTATGGACCATTGGCATCATGTGCACGTGGCCCAACCTGATCGCCTACTGGGCGGGTAAGCCCCCGATCCGGGGTCTCAACCACCTTGAGCGGTTCTGCCGATTGGATCGATTCACCAGACCCAAATCGGTGCCTGGTGCGCCGGCGACCGGCGGCACCACCTCTCAGGGTGATGTCGCAGTGGCGACGGTGCCGACCCGGCTGACCAAAGAACAGGAGTTCGACAACTTCCTGAACTACGAGGTCACGATCCCACGGTGGCGGTTCGAACTTATGCGCCTGGGAGCGTGGTTCGTCGGCTTCCAGGTGACCTTCTTCATGTTCCTGGTTCTGCCGTTGGTGATCATGCGGTGGGCAACCGGCTCCGTCAGCCCCTACATTCCGTGACTCGAGAGGATGACATGAACTCCCAACAGCGCAAACGTACGAGCATGAAGGACATGCCGGCCGAGTTCTTCCTCCCGCCGCAGAGCAACGCCGAATTGTGGGACGAGACCGTGAAGCTCGTCGCCGGCTGCGTAGCTTTTCTGGTGATCCTCGGTGTCATCGTGGCCCCTACCCAGGGCATCGTCATATCGGTGTGAGGTCGTCTGTCACCGATGCGTGGGCAACGGGCCCGCCAAGCCTCGCGGAGAGGCACCGTAGAGCCAGCTGGCCGCCTGGCCGATCTCGGAGAAGTCTAGCGAGACACCATCTTTGGAGTCATAGTGGCCGGGAGCTTCGGTAAACCCCTCGATCCGGCTGAGCTGGTGCCCGTTCACCCGCAGGATCTGGCCGGTCAGCCAGGATGATTCGGACGACTGCAGCCACGCCACGACCGCCGAACTGCGGGCCGGGTCGAGCGCGGGGTCGGCGGCCTGCTCACTGCCGAAGAAGTCTGCGCTGATCCGAGTGACCGCTAGCGGCGAAATTGCGTTCACCGCAACACCATAACGACGCGCTTCCATGGCGGTGACCACCGTGAGGTTGGCGATCGCCGCTTTGGCGGCGCCGTACGCGCTTTGGCCGACATTGCCCCATAATCCCGCACCCGAGACGGTGTTGACGATGTGCGCATCGAGCGGATTGCCGGCTTTCGACTGGGCGCGCCAGTATTCGCAGGCATGCCGGGTAACCGCGAACGTACCTTTCAGATGTACCGCGATCACCGCGTCCCAGTCCGACTCCGACACGGTCGCGACCATGCCATCGCGCACGATGCCCGCGTTGTTGACGACCCCGGTCAAGGTGCCGAAAGCGTTGACGGCCGTCGAGATCATGTCGGCGACATCATCCCAGCACGACACAGAACCGGTGTGCGCCACGGCCTTGCCGCCGGCCGCCTCGATCTCGGCGACGACGTCCGCCGCGGGCCCGTCCCCGTCGCCGCCAGAACCGTCGCGGCCCACGCCCGGGTCGTTGACGACGACCGCAGCGCCTTGCTTGGCGAGTTCGAGGCAGTGGCCGCGGCCGATGCCTCGTCCGCCACCGGTTACCAGGACGACTTTTCCGGTCAACGGACTTGTCGGCATCGTTCGTTATCTCCTTTTCTCTGAGAATAATTCGGTGATCAGACGTCGACGTTGCGACCAGTCCGCACCGCGTAGATCGGCGTATGCGGATTCGGTCACAATCATGTCCACATCGTGAGCAGGGGTGGATGCCGGCCGGCTCAGCTGTTCCACCAAGGGGGAACGCCCTCTCGTCGAGGAGGGGACGGCGATGATCGACAGTCCGCCGCAACTCATTCTGGCGGCGGCGCAGTAGTCAGGGTGGCCGCCGATCCCTCCGAACACCTTCTCGCCCACACCTTCGACGTTGACCTGCCCATATGGATCGATTTCGACGGCAGTGTTCACTGCGATCAGCGGTGCGCCGCGCGACAATCGGGTGAAGTCGTGGGTGTAGGCCAGTCCGCGCAAGATGGCGCGACCGTCGGCCCAGTCGTACAACTCCTCACCGCCGAACAGGTACGTCGCTGATGGCGTCCCTGCCAGAAGCCCCCGCCGGTCGAGATCCACGACGCCATCGGTGAGCATGCCAGTATCGATCTGCAACGGCACTTTGGCCCGACGAAGCAGGGCGACACCGAGCTGTCCCGGGCCGTACTGCAGGCGGGCGCCATCAGGCGTCAAGGCCAGTACCGCGTCGGCCAGTGCCTCGTGAACAGGCTCGGGGGCACGCTGCGGCGTGTGGAGGGGTCCGTTGCTGACGGTGCCGAGCACCTCGACCATTGACGGGTCCAGCGGCGGTTCAGCCGAAGCCGCTGGTGCGGTGGTGTCGACGACTGCCAAAGTCCTCGTCCCGCCCTCGATCACCGTGCGTTGCCAGGAAACCTCGGTGCCGAACTGTAGCTGTCCGTCGCGACGAACCAGACTGGTGAGCAACAGCTGCGGCTGCAGCAGGTCGGTGAGAAGCGCGGGGATGGCGGCGAGTCGGGTCGGCAGGAATCGTGCCTTCGGGTCGCCCAACAGATCACGCACACCCCAGCCGGGCATCAGCGCAATCGCTTCGGTGAACGCGTCTACGTCCAGGCCGTCCAACGGCTCGGGCAGCCAACCCAGTACCAGCCGCACGGATCCCACAGCACGTGCTGCGGTGCTGAGCACCGCCCCGATCGAGCTCCCATCGTCGAGGCGCTGCAGCTGACCCACGCCGTCGCCGAGGGCCACTGTCATGCCGGGCTGTAGCTCATCACGCAACGCCCTTGTCAGGACTGCTGCGGTCAAAGATTCTGTCACCGTATCGGTCTGCTCTTCGCGCAAGCGCTCATCGTGGCTCTTTGGGGAGCCCCAGCACACGCTCACCCAGGATATTGCGCTGAATTTCGCTGGTACCGCCCAAAATCGTCTGCGCTCGCCCGACGAGCATGTGATGCACCAGGTCCGCGGCATCACCGGAGCTCGTCGGATCGGTGCAGGCATCGGTGCCCAACACCTCGGTAGCCATGTCGCCCAGGTCGCGGTCGGTCTCCGAGGTCATCAGCTTGAGCACCGAGAATGCCGGCGATGTCAGGTCGCCCGAGTCGATAGCGCGCTGCCAGGTGAAACGCAGCAGCCACATCCGGGCCCACAGCCGCGTCATCGACCGCGACAGCACTGGGTCCAGCAGCCCGCGGTCACGGGCCGCGTCGACCATCTGCTCGTGCAGCTTGAACATGCCCACCGCCTGGGTACCCAGCGTCAGTCGTTCGCGTCCCAGCGTGACCATCGCCACCGCCCAGCCCTGCCCGACCTCACCGATCAGCGCCTCGTCGCCCAACTCGACGTTGTCGAGGAAGACCTCATTGAACTTGCTTTCGCCGTCCATCTGGGTCAGCGGGCGCACCGTGACTCCCGGAATATCCATCGGCACAATGAACATCGACAGTCCGTGGTGCTTGTCGGCGCCGGTGCGGGCGAGCAGCAGACCATAGTCCGCCGATGCTGCCGCCGAACTCCACACCTTCTGCCCGTCGACCTGCCAGCCGGTCTCGGTCCGCGCAGCCCGTGTACGCACGCCGGCCAGGTCCGATCCCGCGCCGGGTTCGGAGAACAGCTGGGTCCAGACGTCGTTGCCCAACCGGATGCCGTCCAGGTAGCGATCTTTCTGGTCCTGGCTACCGAACTTGATCAGCACCGGGCCGACGAGATCGGCGCCGGTGATATTCAGTTGGCGCGGCACGCCGGCGCGGGCACATTCCTCGGCGAACACCGCCTGGTACGCCACAGATGCTGCAGCGCCGCCGAATTCGAGCGGCCAGTGCAGGCACGTGTAGCCATGGTCGGCGAGATAGCGGTGCCACTGCCGGCCCGGCTCGACGTCGTCCGCAGTGGGGGTGGGCCCGTAGTTCCGTAGACCCGCCGGTTTGTCCGCGTTGTCAAGAAACTGACGGATGTGGGCGCGCACCGCGTCGATATCCTCGACGACGTCAGCGGAAGCCGACACTTCTACTCCTTGGCCTCGGCCGGGTCGCAGTCACTTCCCGTCCAGATAGTCGTTGTATTCGTTGTGGATCGATTCCATCGCGTGGAGCCGACGATCGAGCAGAGCGATCTCGGCTGGATCACCGGTACCCGTGGTGATTTCGTCGAGTCGGGCCCGAGTGCGAGCGATCTCCTCGACGAGGCGCTCGCGCGCTTCGTCCTTGGTGAGGAGATCCTGATCTGTCCAGTCCGACTGAGGAAGTTGGTCGATCCGTTCCACATCGTCTCCGGTCATGCCACTCGCGGGAAGTTGTAGAACTGGCGCGCATTCAGTTCGACGATGCGATGAACCTCGTCGTCGGGCACCTTCTGTAATGCCTGCGCTGCGCGTTCACGGCTTTGTGGCCAGAAGGAGTCTGAATGCGGGTAATCGCATTCCCAGGTGATCTGGTCGATGCCCACTGCATGGCGCATCTCCACGCCGAAGTCATCCTCGATGAAGCAACCGTGGAAGTGCTTCTTCCACAGGTATGTCGGCGGATGGTCCTGGTTGATGTTGTTGTAGAAGCGATGCTTGCGCCACACGCTGTCGGCGCGCTCCAGGATGTAGGGAATCCAGCCGATTCCGCCTTCGGACAGCCCGATCTTGAGGTCGGGGTGTCGGTAGAGGGTGTGGGAGAACAGCCAGTCGGTCAACGCGGTCATCGACATGGTGCCCATCAGGGTGATGAACACGGCGAACGGTGCGTCGGGAGCGATCGGTGGCGGGAACCCGCCCGACCCGAAGTGCTGGGCCAGCACCAGACCGGTTTCTTCCAGCGCTGACAGCAGCGGATCCCAGTGGTCGGAGTGCACCGACGGCAGTCCCAACTTGTCGGGCAGGTCGGGGAAAGTCACGCACTTGGCGCCTTTGGCCGCAACACGATGGATTTCCTTCACGCTGGCCTCGACATCCCAGAACGGCAGCATCGCAACAGGGATGAAGCGGTCCGGCGCAGTGGCTGCCCACTCGTCGAGGTGGAAGTCGTTCCACGCGGCCGAGCAGAGTTTGGCCAGTTCTTTGTCGTCACCCTCGGCGAAGACCGCGCCGGCGAAGCGAGGGAAGGACGGGAAGCAGGTCATCGCCTGCACCCCGTCGATGTCCATGTCGGCCACCCGCGCCTTCGGGTCATAGCAGCCCGGGATCATGTCGTCGTAGCGCACCGGCTCGATGCCGTACTCCTCGGGCTTCTTGCCCGCGACCGCGTTGAGCCCGATGTAGGGGTAGATCCGGCCCTCGTACTCCCAGACCTGGCATATCTGGCCGGTGTCCGGACGTTCCCACTCGATGATCTTCGGCCCGGCCTCCAGATATTTGGTGGGCAGTCGATCACTCCACACCTTCGGGTGTTCGATCAGGTGATCGTCGACGGAGATCATTTCCATCCAGGGCTGCAACGGCACAGGTGCCTCCTCGTGGCGACGCGGTCAAATGGGCTGCAAAAGAGAAAAACATTTAGTTATTTAACTGTGAGTCTAGTCACCCTGGCGGAGGCGGGCAAGCGAATCCAGCCGGGGATACTGCGAGGTCAGGCCAACTTGATCAGCGTGGCCAAGCGATCCCAGTGTTGGGCCGGCGAGCCGAACAACACCTCGTCGGTCCGCGCTCGCCGTAGGTAAAGATGTGCGGAGTCCTCCCAGGTGAAGCCGATACCACCGTGAATCTGGACGTTGGCATGCACGGCGTTACGCAGAGCCTCCGAGCACACCGCCTTGGCCATGCCGGCCCGCCAATCCGCTTCATCAGCCGCGCCGTCCGTGCCGTCGAGAGCCTGCAGGGCCGCCTGTGATGCCGACCGTGCCCACTCCAGATCGACCAGGATGTCCGCACACTTGTGTTTGACTGCCTGGAAGCTGCCGATGGGGCGGCCGAATTGTTCGCGGGTTCTCGCATAGTCGGTGGCGATTTCGAGTACCCGCTCGCACGCGCCGACCTGTTCGGCCGAGAGCACTGCAAGTGTCACGTTGACATGACGCTGGATGAGGTCGTCAATCGGTCCAGCGCCGGACAGCAGCACTGCGCGAGCCCCGCTGAGGGTGAGGGTGGCCATCGGTCGGGTGCCGTCGAGCACGCGTTCGGCCTCTTTGGCGACACCTTCGTCGGCAGAGTCGACGAGGAACACCGCGGGTTCGCCGTTCTCGGTGTTGGCGACCACAACGAGATCGTCGGCGACGCTGCCGCCCAGCACATGACGCGCTGTTCCGTCGACCCGCCATTGCTCGGTGCTTCGAGTAGCGGTCAACGTCACCGCATTTCGGTGCCACAGTCCGCCATCACCGGTTAGCGTCGTCGCCGCGATCCGACGGCCTTCGGCGAGTCCGACGAGCCGCTTGTCGGAGTCGGGATCGTGCTCGGCCAGCTCGAGCAACAGGCCGGTCGCCAACACGGCGGAACTGACGAACGGCACCGGCGCCACGGTGCGCCCCAATTCGTGGGCGACCACGCCCAGCGCCGACGCGCCGTATCCCGCACCTCCCAGGTGTTCGGGTAGTGCAATGGCGGCCACCCCGACCTGGTTGCACAATGCGTCCCAGAGGACCGTGTCAAAACCGGAACCGCCGTCGTCGTCGCTCACTTCGCCGTAGGCGACGCCACGCACCCGCTCCTCGGAGGCCATCCGCTCACAAGCAGCACGTACCGACTGCGCGAATTCCTGGCGCTCGTCATCGGCTAGCGCGGTCATCGGTCTCCTCCTGTGATCTGCTGGGCCAGTTCGGATTTGGCGACCTTTCCCAGCCCGTTCAGCGGGAACTCGTCTACGATGACGAGCCGTTCCGGCCACTTCTGCTTCATCAGCCCGCGCTCGTCGAGGAACGTGCACAGTTCATGGAGGGTGACGTCGCGGTGCTGGGGCGAGCGCCGCACCACCGCGCACACCAGCTCACCGCGCAGCTCGTCAGGCTGACCCAGCACTGCGATCTCGTCGACGAGCGGATGAGCCAGCAGCTCGTTCTCTATCTCGTCGGGCGCGATGTTCTCGCCCTTGCGGATGATCAGATCTTTGGTTCGACCGGTGACCACGATGCGACCGTCAGGACGCAGATACCCTCGGTCCCCGGTGTGGAACCAGCGGTCAGCCGTCAACGCCCGGTTCCACTGTTCGTCCTCCACGTAGCCCGGTGTCAGGTTGTCGCCGCGCAGCTCGATCTCGCCGGTCGGCCCGATCCGGACCCGCGCTCCGGGGATGGGCCGCCCCGCGCTGTTGGCCAGTTGTTCGTCGGTGTCGGTGCACTCGCTGACACATACCATCGGCGCTTCGGTCATGCCGTACGCGTGCACCACCGGAATGCGCAGATGCCGGCGTACCTGCCGATGCACTTCCGGTGGACACGCGGCGCCGCCGCCGATCAGCATGCGCAGTGACGGCATGAGAAGATCGGCTGTCGGAGAAGCGATTTGGGACGCAACGAGCATCTGGTAAAACGCGGTGCTGGCGCCGGTCACGGTAACGCGGTGCTCTGCAAGCAAGCCGGGCAGGGTATCGGCAGTGACCTTCGGGACCAACAGCACCGGAAAGTCGCCGAGCAATGCTGCCGCGAGATAGACCATTCCGCCCACGTGTGCGATGGGGAAGGCGATGGTGCCGACTTCCTGCGGATGACTACCGAGCCCGAGATAAGCCACATATCCGCGCGACGCGCTGAGCAGCGTGGCGTCCGTGTGCGCCACACCCTTGGGGCGACCGGTGGTACCCGACGTGAAATACACCCAGTGTGGGTCTGCCGCTGAGCGCGGTCCGTTGAGTTCGGGGCATGGTTCCTGGATGGCAGACAGGCGTGTCAGCAGGTCATCAGGCATGACGACCGTAGGGATATCGCACGGGGCATTGTCAGCTGTCGTGTTGTCCACCAACAGGATATCGGCGTTCGCGACGTCGAGGGCGGTGCTCACCTCGCGTTGGCGGTAGAGGTGTAGAACCGGGGCCTGGGTGACGGGCATGCGGGACAGGGCCAGCATCAGCACTACCGCCGGGACATGCGAGGGCAGTTGCCAGGCAACCGTCATGCCGGGCCCCACACCGGCGTCCCACAGCCACTGCGTGGCCGCCGCCGACATCGAGGCGACCTGGGACACCGTCAGTGTCTCGCCTGCGGTGTCACGCAACAATGGCCGGTTCGGCCGGGCGGCCGCGCACTCGTCGAGGAGACCGGCAACGCTACCTGCGATGACCTGCTGCCGCTCTTGGGTATTCATTGGCTCAGCTGTCCAGGAACTGGCGGATCGCCGAGGCAGCCTGTTCAGGGCGGTCCAGCATCACATACGTGGAAGCGCCGGCGATCGGCTGAAGTGCGGCGTTCGGGAAGGCGTCGGCGAGGCGCCGGGCGTGGGACAGCGGAAACATGTCGTCGGCGTCGCCCCAGGCAAGGAGGACCGGATTGGTCCATTCCTCGATCGCTCTGCTGGCGGCCAGGGTATGGCGGGGGTGCAGATCGGCCGTAAAGCGCACTGCCTGGCCACGGACGGCCGCGGATGACAGGAAGCCGCCGAAAATCGCGGGCCGCCGCTCGGGGTCGATCCCCTGCCGGGTCACCGCACCGATAAACACCCTCAGCCCAGGCGGTGTGGTCAGCAACCGCATCAGCACGGCGCCGACGAAGCGGTTGAGTCGGCACAAGCGCACTATCGGGGCAAAGCTGCCGGGCGGAAAGTGTTCGTAGCTATCGCAGTTCGTGAACACCAGTCGCGACACACGGCCCCAGTCGAGCCCTGGGTCACCCAGCGCTGCCAGGACGATGCCACCGCCGGTGTCGTTGGCCACCAGCGTTACGTCGGACAGGTCCAATGTGTCGAGTAGCCCCAGGATGCGTCGCCCGGAAGCGGCCACCGAGAGGTCCACCGGCTCGTCAAGGGGCTTGCGTTGTGCGCCGAGCGGCCAGGTGGGGACGATGCAGCGATGCGTATCGGAGAGTAAGTGGGCAACTTCGTCCCACACCGCGCCAGTGACATACGCGCCGTGAACGAACACCACCGGCGACCCAGCGCCGGTCTCGGTGTACTCGATCGCCGCTCCGACCACCTGCACGGTGGACATCGTCTCTTCCAACGTCAGCTCAACCTTCGGCCGGGCGTGAACGTGACCGGCAGCTCGCGCACCGCGTACACCTCGCCGGCGTCTTCGAACAGTGTTGCCTCACCGGATAATTGGAAGTCCGGTAGGCGTGACAGGATCTGGGTGAGCATCACATCGAACATCATCTTGGCGTAGTGCGAACCCAGGCACCGGTGCATGCCGATGCCGAATGCCATGTGCTTCTTGGCGTTCGGCCGGTCAAGATCGAGGGAGTCGGGGTCCTCGAACATGGCAGGGTCGCGGTTGGCGGCAGCCCACATCAGGATCGCCCGGTCGCCCTGGCACAGTGGTTGGCCGTGAAATTCGGCGTCGTGTGAGACGGTGCGGGCCAGTCCCAGGGTGGGAGAGTACAGCCGTAGCAGTTCGTCGGTGGAGTTCTTGATCAAGCTGGGATCGGCGATGAACTTCTCCCGCAGCTCGGTGTCCCGGCACAGGCGAAGCAGCACGTTGCCGGTAAATCCGCTGGTGGTGTCCATGCCGCCCAGCATCATCAACACCGTGTACATGGTGATCTGGCCGTCGTCGAGCGGTTGACCGTTCAGCGTGCCGCGCAGGATGTCGCTGAACAGGTCGTCGCCGAGACCCTCCGTGCGGCGTTCTGTCATGTGCTTGACGATCTCGCCGAACATCTCCATGCCAGCTGCCCCCGCCTTTTCTGGGTCGTGGGCGCGATCGTGCACCGTGGTGTGTACCCAGTGCACCCAATCCATGGCACGTGATTCGTCGAATTTCAGCAGACGCAGGATCAATCGGGCCGGCAGCGGCGTGGTCAGCTCGCCGACGAGATCACATTCGCCACGCTCGATGAAGGCGTCGATCGCCTCGTTGGTCATCTCGATCGCGCCTTCGCGAAACCGTTCGGCGGAGCCTGGCGAGAACCGCTTGAGGGTGACCTCGCGCAGCTCTTGGGTTTCCGGCGGATCGGACTCGATCGGCAGGATCGGCAATGGAAAGTCGCTGGCCGGCACACCCACCGACGGATAGGAGTTGAACAGGGCGTCGTCGCGGGCGGCTTCGAACACCGATGCGTAATCCGTCAGCGCCCAGAAGCCTTCGTAGTGATCGGAGTGTGCAACCGGACAACCGGATTCACGCATCTCTCGGAATCGTTGGTGGGGATCCTCGCGGAATTCTGGCGAGTGGTGATCGAGATCCACCTCGGCGCGCCGGCGCGGTGTTGTTTGGGTGTCGGTCATCCGCAGGACTCCTTTGTCGTTGGGCTACTTGGAGAGGATCGCGACCGCGGCTGTTCCCGGCGCGCCGTACAGCTGCGCCAGCCCCACCCGCGGGTCATTGGGCACCTGACGTTCGCCTGCAGTGCCGCGCAGTTGCTGTACCAGTTCGTAGATCTGGCGCAGGCCGGACGCACCGACCGGTTCGCCGTTGGCCAGCAGGCCACCGTCGGTGTTGATGGGCAGCCGGCCGCCGATCATGGTGGCGCCGTCGGCGAGCAGTGCCTCCTGCTCGCCGTCTTTGCACAGACCGGTCTCGGCCATATGGATGATCTCCGAGCCCGAGTCGGTGTCCTGCAGCTGGGCGACGTCGACGTCCTCGGGACCGATACCAGCCAATTCGTATGCAGCCGTGGCCGCTTCGGCTGTCGTGCCGGGCACGATGGGCAGTTCGATCGATGTCCGCAGCAGTTCGTAGGCGCCTTCGCGGCGGCTGCGCAAGGCGGTTGATCGCAGGTAGATGGGAGTGTCGGTGTACTGCTTGGCTTTGTCGGCACGGCACACCACCACGGCTGCCGCACCCTCGTTGGGGTTGCAGTACATGTACTGGCGCAGTGGGGCATTCACGACAGGGGAGCTCAGGATCGCCTCGATACTCATCGACTTGCGTCGCCAGGCGTGCGGTGCAAGCGCGCCGTTGTCGAAGTTCTTGGCCGCGACCCTGGCCAGGGTCTCTTCGCTGATGCCGTGATCGTGCATGTAACGCATGATCTTGGTGCCGAAGTAGTGGGTGGTGAGGAACATGCCCTGATCGCCGTACCACTGCGGTAATCCGGATACCGACGGATCGGCGCCGAACGCGCCGCGGGGATGTTTGTCCAGGCCGACGCCGACGGCGATGTCGGCCTCTCCGAGTTGGACGTCGCGGGCGGCGAGTGTCAGCAGGGAGTTTCCGGTGGCGCAGCCGCTCAGGGTTGCTCGTGCCGGCAGTCCGGTCATTCCCGCCAGACCGGTGACCGCCTCGGGATTGGCCACTTCGAGGCTGCCTGCGTAGAGACTGCCCACGTCCGGCCACTGCACCCCGGCATCACGCAGCGCCCTGCTGATGGCTACGGCGCCCATCTCCAGTGCAGACCGATCCTCGTACCGTCCGAATGGGTGAAGTCCGACGCCGATGATGGCGATGTCGGCCCTGCTGCTCATTGTGCTCCCGCGGGTGTGCTTTGACTCGAGTACGCTAACTCTATAACTATATAGCTGATTCTGGGCTGCCGGTCTAGAATCGCGTCACCGCCAGATGGCGGCGGACTGATTTGGCAAGCTGTGTGTGAAAGCTGAGGGCGTTGAGTATCTCGTTGCTTCTTGAGATGGCTGTTTCGGGCGATCCGGACCGGGTTGTCCTTGTGGATGGCGATATTCGGCTGACCACCGAGGGGCTCAGTCAACTCGCCGACGGGGGCGCAGGGGTGGTGTCCGCCTCCGGGGCGTCGCACGTCGTCTACGTCGGCACCGGGGGAGCGATGCTGCCGTTGCTGATGTTCTCCGCGGCACGCGCCAACGTTGCGTTCACCCCGCTGAATTACCGGCTGAGTGCCGAGGGCCTGGGGCAGCTCATCGACCGGTTGGCTGATCCGTTGATCGTGGTCGATGACGACTACCGCGACATGGTGTCCGGGGCGCGCGTAGTGAGCTCCGCCGAATTCATCGCCTCCGCACAATCGGCCGAGCCTGCGGCAGAGTTTGCCGATCCCGATGACGTCGCGGTCGTGTTGTTCACCTCCGGCACCACGTCGCGACCCAAAGCCGTTGAGCTGACGCACAACAATCTGACCAGCTACATCACCGGAACCGTGGAGTTCGGCTCCGCCGAACCCGCGGACGTCGCCCTGGTATGTGTGCCGCCCTATCACATCGCCGGGGTCATGGCCGCGTTGTCGAACCTCTATGCCGGTCGGACAGTCGTGTACTTACGGCGATTCGATCCACATGAATGGGTGCGTCTGGTAGCCGACGAGCACGTCACCACCGCGACCGTGGTGCCGACGATGTTGGACCGCATCGTGTCCGTGCTCGAGCAGGAGGCCACCGAGCTGCCGACGCTGCGCAGCCTGGCCTACGGCGGATCGAAGGTGGCACTGCCGCTGGTCCGCAAGGCACTCGACCTGTTCCCGCAGGTTGGTTTCGTGAACGCCTACGGACTGACCGAGACCAGCTCGACCATTGCAGTGCTGACCCCGGACGACCATCGCCAGGCGCACGCCGCTGACGACCATGCGGTGGCCCGGCGGTTGAGCTCGGTCGGTCGTCCGGTCCCCGATATCGAGGTGCAGATCCGCGGGGAGGACGGCACCGTGCTCGGCCCGGGCCACACCGGCGAGCTGTTCGTGCGTGGCCCGCAAGTCTCCGGCCGGTATGCCGAGATCGGGTCGGTGCTTGACGCCGAAGGGTGGTTCCCCACCAAGGACATCGCGACGCTCGATGACGAGGGCTACCTGTTCATCGGCGGTCGGTCCGACGACACCATCATCCGCGGTGGCGAGAACATCGCTCCCTCGGAGATCGAGGACGTGCTGGTCGAGCACCCCGACGTCCGCGAGGTCGCCGTCGTCGGTTTAGAGGACGCCGAATGGGGTCAGATCATCGTCGCGGTCATCGTGCGTGAGGTCGGCCGGGATCCAGAACCCGAGCAACTGCGGGAATTCGCCCGCACGAAACTGCGTGGTTCGCGGACGCCGGACCGTATCGAGTTCCGCGACGAGCTGCCGACCACGCCCACCGGCAAGGTGCTGCGCCGGGAGATCCTCGACGACCTCAAGCTCGCCTCCGCGGAGTGATCACCAGTAATACCGAAAGAACAAGGAGCACAGCATGATCAAGAATGGCACCCGGTTACAGAGCCAGGTGTGTGACACCCAGGTCATCGTCGTCAAGACGGCGGACAGTCTCGACGATCTGCGCTGCGGGGGGCAGTCAATGGTTCCCGTGGGTTCGGAACGATCGGCCGGCGTCTCGCCTGATCCCGCCTTCGCAGACGGCAACGCGATGGGCAAGCGCTACGTCGACGCGGGCGACGCTGAGGTCCTGGTCACCAAGGCCGGAGCCGGAACTCTGACCGTCGGCACGACCGCACTGGCGCTCAAGGAAGCAAAGCCGCTGCCCGCGAGCGACTAGACAACTCAAAAGGGCGCCAGGGCACAGGCCCCGGCGCCCTTTTTGGGATCAGGCGTTGGCCAACACGGGCGGCTTGACGGCCTCCGGGTCGGGGTTGGCGATCGGCAGGCCCATGAAGCGCCGGGCGTTGTCGCCCATGAAGTCGTAGGTCCGCCGCTTGTCCATGCCCTCGGCGTACTTGAAGTAGCCCTTCGGTGTTTCCAGGCCTTCGGGATGCGGCCAGTCGGAGCCGAACAACACCTTGTCCCACCCGACGGTTTTGACGACGTCGGCCACCGACCCTTCCCAGAATGGACTGACCCAGATGTTGCGGCGGAAAACCTCGTGCGGGTGTTCGGGGAAGTTCTGCGGCATTTTGCCGTAGGTCGACGCCAGATCGTCGAAAAGTGGCTTGATCCAGGAACTTCCGTTCTCGACGCTGGCGATCCGCAGCTTCGGGAATCGGGTCAGGGTGCCGTGGCAGATCATGCTGGTCAGCATGTCGGCGATCTCGCGGTGTCCCAATGCGGTCCATTTGAATGCCGACATCTCGAACGCGTTGCTGGTGTCAGCCGGTTCCCACTTCTCGATGTATTCCTGCAGCGGAGGTTGGCTGGCGTGGAACACGATCGGCAGTCCGGCATCCTCGACGTCGCGCCAGAACGGGTCGAACTCGGGCAGCGCGGGCGAGCGCCAGCCCTTGTAGCCCTTGACTGGCGCGGGCTTGATCAGAGCGACCTTGGCGCCGTTGTTGAGGATGTACTCGAGTTCGCGTCGTCCCTCGTCGACGAGGCCCAGGTTGATCACCGGCGTCGAGAATATGCGGTTGTCGTGGCTGAAACCCCAGTGCTCAAGCATCCATTGATTCAGAGCGTGGACGATCGCCGCGGTCAGCTCAGGGTCCTCGGCTGAAGAATGCTCGACCAGGTTGGCCAGCGTGGGGTAGTTCAGGCACGCCTCGACTCCTTGGCCGTTGAGTTCGGCGATCCGGTCCTCGGGATTGCGGGCACCCGGCGGGGTGTCGATGCCGCGCCCGGACATCTCGCGCATGGTCAAACCCTCGGGGTTCTGGCCCGAATAGAACTTCTCGTGTGCGCCAGGGGCGGCAACCCGGTCGAACGTCGGGTTCGGCATGTAGTCGGTGATCTTGTTGAGGATCGCGATCCGGGTGTGACGTCCGATCTGGACGAACTGCACTTTCGACTTGTACTTGTCCGGCAGGAACTTCAGCAGCGCGTCGGGTGTCTCGTACATGTGCTGGTCGGCGTCGAAGATCGGCGCATCCGTGAACTGGTCGGCGGGCGGTGTCATCGGTCTCTCCCTAGAAGTCGAACGGGACTTGGCTCGAGCATCACGCATACTTGACACTACTGTCAAGTAGTGGTGGACAATCCGTCAAAAATAAGGTTTACCAGTGGCTATTGAATGTGACACATGCGTCATATACGGTCGTCTGCATGACGGTGACCTCAGATGCTGCGGCCGGTGCGCAACTGGATGGCGGCCGGGGTGAACGCACCCGGTCGGCAATCCTGGAGGCCAGTCGCAGACTATTTCTGGAGCGCGGCTATGCCGGCACCCCGATCAACGCGATCACCGAGGCGTGCGGGATTTCGAGGGCCGGGTTCTACACATACTTCAAGGACAAGCGCGAGATCTTCAACGTCCTCGGCGAAAATGCCTACCACGCGGTCCTCGCCGTCATCGAGGAATGGGTCCAAGCCGATGAGCCTTTCGACGCCAACGACATTCGGACCTGGGTCGGCCATTACTTCGATTACATGGACCGCCATGGCGCGTTCGTGTTGGCCTCGGCGCAGTCAGCACCTGATGACGATGCGTTCCGAAACTCCCGTAACCGCATGGTGTCTCGTGCCTCATGGAAGCTGGGCCAGGCCATTGCCGGGGACGGTGCGCACTCACCCGACGCCATCGGTGTCGCGGTGATGGGCCTGCTGGACCGGGCCTGGCATACCGTGCACCGGCAGACCGTCGCTGTCGACCGCGACGAGATGATCGCGGTCGTCGCCGAGATGATCGTCCCGATGGGGAGGTAACGCTTGACCATGAAGGGCCTACCCAGCATGCTGCCGACCGGATGGTTCCAAGTCGGCTGGAGCGCCGATATCGGCGCGGGCGATGTCATCGGATTGCGGTATTTCGGTGTCGAACTCGTTGCCTTCCGCGATCTGGAGGGTGCGGTACACGTGCTCAACGCCCATTGCCAGCACCTCGGCGCCAACCTGTCCAAGGGCGGCTGCGTCGTCGAGGACGGTATTCAGTGCCCGTTCCACGGCTGGGTATGGAACGGGCAGGGCCGCAATGTGCGGATCCCATACGAGAGTCGTCCCAATCGCGGCCGCAAGGTGCGGTCCTGGCCGGTAGCCGAACTCAATGGGTCCATCTACATCTGGCACGACGTGGCCGGGCGTGCCCCGCTGTGGGAGGTGCCCGACGCGCTTGCGGTGCTAGGCGATCACATCCGCCATCGGGAGTATTACCCGGTTGGCCCGGAGGCTCGAATCAGATTCTCCGACATCCACGTTCACCCGCAGGTCATAGCCGAGAACGCCGTCGACCCGCACCATTTCCGCTTCGTCCACAAGACCCCGACAAGCCCGACCGTGTTGCGTGAGGGCTCCGATGACGTCACCTGGTCGGCGAAGGTCGGCTTCGGCCGACGCTGGAGTGCCGGCGTCGACGTTCCGGGGGAGACCACAAACACCCTGGAGATCTACTGGTCCGGACTTGGTATCGCGTTCAACGGCGAGCACACCCGCGAGGGCTACCGGGTCATCGCGATCTGTGCCACACCGGTCGATGACAAAACTTCAGATATCTTCTCCACCTACTGGATCGACGAAGCCAATGGCAGCTACGATCAGCGACTGGCAGCGGCCCAGGCGGCGCTGCCCGACGATATCGCCATCTGGGACAGCCAGGTCTACATGGACCCGCCGGGTCTGACCGCCTCCGAAGCCGCTGGATTCAAGCAGTTGCGTCGTTGGGCTCGCAACTTCTATCCCGAAACCGGCACGGCAATCGATCCCGTTATGTCGATGGTTCAGTAAGGTCCGCGGACCTGCTCGATCAGAGCCCCGGCGTCGGCGACACTGCGCAGCAGATCGTTGAGATGGGTGCAGGTACTTGTTCCATTCAACTGACGGACGCGGAAATGCAGTTCGGGCAAGGTCATTCCGGTGATGCGCGCGGCGCTGGCAACCGCACCCGGGCATTCCTGCCACGGCAGCACCCGCGGCGTGGCCTGCGAGTCGACGATCACGTCGGTGGCGTCCACGGTCGCCGTGAGCGTGTATTCGTGGATGATCGTTTCAACATCGTCACCGCGCACGTAGGTGTCGCGGAACATCGCGTCGATCCCGATCAGCTCGGATGCTTCTTCGAAGACGTCGATGCGGCGCCGGCGGCGCATCCCAAAGCGCGGCAACTGTGACACCTGATGCCAGGCATGGGGATCGTCAGTGTGATCGAGATCGGGAGCCTCCGGACCGGTGACGACTACCGGATCGCCCGCCTCGAACGAGGTCATCAGCAGCCCGCCGGTGGCGAAGCCCGCGCACTGATCGGCGACGGGCAGATAGCCCGACTTCCCGACATCCCCGAGCAGACCGGACGCAGACAAGGCATGGCCAGAGATCAGTGTTGCGACGGGAACGTCGTCGAGCAGCGCGTAGCGCAGGTCGCGGGTCCGACGCAATTCTGGGGCTTCCTTGTCGGCGGCGGCGCGAAATCCGCTCATCGCCGGTGCGCCGGCCAGCCGGGTCACCGCCGCGACCGGTGGCACCACCTCGACGTTGCGCACGACTCGGGCGACCAACTCGATGGTGGCCGATAAACCGGCCGAACCGATTTCGGTGACCGCGCCCGCGTCATCGGTCCAGACATCACGGGCCCGCCCGTTCAGGTACACCGGTTCCAGTGCGCCCTCGTCACGCGTCATATCGATCGACGTGGTGCGACGCGCGGACCGCGCCCGGCGCGGCGGATTGTCGGTCGTGGGCTGGTGTATCCCGTGCAGGGGATGAAGCCCGAACACCGGGGTGCCCAGATCCGTCACTTTCGCCGAACCTAGCCCTCCCCGGCTGGGCGGAACGCGAAGGTCACCAGCGATTGTCCGTCGGCCGTCTCCAGCGTGGTGGTGGTCGACACCAGGCGCTGCCCGATCCGTAAGTCGGCCGTCTCCGCCCCGATGATCAGCGTCTCCACCAGCACGCCTTCGGGCAGTTCGACGAAACCCACCACATAGGGCTTGAACACTCTCGGATCCCGGTTGCCCTTGTACGGCAAGGGCGGCGGAAACTGCTGTGTGGTGTAGGTGTAAAGGGTGCCCTCGGTGGACAACTCGATGGCTTCGATGTCGCCCTGGATCTCCGGCGCGCCGTCGAAGAGCTCGGGTCGCTCGGCGGGGAACTTCACCGTACCTGACGAGCGCCTGCGGGATGCATGCAGCACGGCGCGGTCTCCGTCGACCCGGAACAGTCCCTCGGTGATCAATGTCGTCATCTTAGTTCACCTCGATAACCATCGCCGCACCCATGCCGCCGCCGGCGCACATGGACAGTACGCCGAGACCGCCACCGCGCCTGCGCAATTCGTAGATCGCGGAGGTGACCATTCGGGCTCCGGTCGCCGCGATCGGGTGGCCCAGGCTGATGCCCGACCCGTACACGTTCACGATGTCCTCATCGAGGCCGAGTTCTCGGGAGCATGCGACGGCTTGGGCGGCGAACGCCTCATTGATCTCGAACAGCGCCACGTCCTGGAGCTTGCAGCCGGCCAGGTCCAGCGCCTTCGGGATCGCGGTGATCGGGCCGCTGCCGGTGCGGTTCGGTGCCACCCCCACCGCCGACCACGACAGCACGTGCGCCAGCACCTCGCCGGAGGTATCCGGCGCGGTCAGCGCCACCGCCGCGGCGGCGTCGTTGACGCCTGAGGAGTTGCCGGCGGTCACGGTGAAGTTGTCGATCTCCGGATGCAGCACCTTCAGACCCGCGAGGGTCTCGAGTGAGCTGTCGCGGCGGGGATGTTCGTCGGTGGCGAAAGTGATGGTGGTGCCGTCAGCCTGTGGCACCCGGATCGGCACGATTTCGTCAACGAAGGAGCCGGCGTCGATGGCTTTCACCGCGCGCTGGTGACTGCGCAGCGCCCACTCGTCCTGCGCTTCGCGGGTGATGCCGTACTGCACCGCGCAGTTGTGCGCCACGGTGATCGACATGTCCAGGGCGGGGGCATCCTCTGTGGGCGGGTGCGAGAACGGGAACCAGGGGTCCTCGTAGTCCTCGGCGGCCTTGCCGGTGGTGAACGGCTTGCGCTTACGCAGCAGCGGTGTGGTGGAGCAGGATTCCATGCCGCCGGCCAGAATGGCCCGGCTCATGCCCGCTGCGATTTGCCCTGCTCCCACCGCGATCGCCGACAGGCTGGAAGCGCACTGGCGGTTTACTGCGAGTCCTGGGACATTGGTCAGGCCGAGATCGACCGCGACATAACGCGCGCTGTCACCGCCGCCCTGCAGGCTCTCGGCGAGGACCAGGTCGTCGAAGTCTGCCGCGGACAATCCCGACCGTTCCAGGACCGCAGCGACCACCGGCTTGGCCAGTTCGATCGCCGGCACGTTGGCCAGCGTGCCCCTGCGTGCTGTTCCGATCGGTGTGCGGGCAGCGGCAACGATCGCCGCCCGGGACGTCCTCGAGCCCATGTGTCTCCCAAGATCCTCGAATGTCCGGGCCGCTTGCCCGGAGTGCGTGGCCAGTCTATACCGTTAAATGAATATCGGTATGGCGGGGCGGGTTGGAGGTAGCGGACGTGAAGGTAATAGGGTCTGTCGACGAGGCGGTCGCAGCGATCGGTGACGAGCTCGGAGTCAGCCGTTGGGTGGATATCGACCAGAGCCGGATCGACGCGTTCGCGGACGTGACGATGGATCACCAGTGGATCCACGTGGATGTTGAGAAGGCCGAGGCCGAAAGTCCGTACGGCGCCACGATTGCGCACGGCTTCCTGACGATTTCTCTGATCCCCGGCGTGAGCAAGGACAACTATCGCGTGCAGAACGCGAGAATGGGCATCAACTACGGCCTGAACAAGGTGCGCTTCCTGTCCCCGGTGAAGGCGGGTAGCCGGATCCGGGTCCGGTCGCAGCTTGTCGATGCCACCCCGTTCGGCGACGACACCGTGAACCTGACAGTGCGTCACACCGTCGAGATCGACGGCGTCGAGAAACCGGCGGCGGTGGTCGAACTGATCGCGCGGTTCGTGTTCTGATAGCTACGGTAACGAGGTGAAAGCGTTAAACAGTTGACGACAATCGCTACCGAGGGAGCAATCAGATGAGCGGCCCGTTTGACGGGAAAGCAGTCCTGACCGGGGCGGGCAAGTCGCAGGTCGGCCGCCGGTTGGGTCGGACTGGCCTGGACCTGACACTTGAGGCGGTATTGAGGGCGATCGAGGATGCTGGTCTCAGCGTCGATGACGTCGACGGCATTGCGAGCTATCCGGGACCGGGCGTGCCCGACGCCGGGTTCTCCGGCGCAACTGTCCAAGAGGTTCGCAACGCACTCGGTCTACGCTCGCGTTGGTACATGTCGGCGATGGAGACCGCGGGACAGATCGGCCCGGTGATCGAAGCTTGTATGGCGGTCAGCCTGGGGTTGGCCAACCATGTCGTGGTGTACCGGTCGGTATGGGAGTCCACCGCGGCCCAACAGGCCGGCGGCGGCCGGGCGTCGGTGCTGTTCGGTGGCGGCGAGTTGCCCCCGCATCTGGAGTGGATGGCTCCGTTCGGTGCACTGTCGGCGGCCAACTGGCTGGCGATGCCGGCTCAGCGTTATATGCACGACTTCGGCTTGACCCGTGAGCATCTCGGCCACATCGCGATCAACGCCCGCACCAATGCCGGTCTCAACCCCGACGCGGTGTACCGCGATCCGATGACGATGGAGGACTACCTCGGCGCCCGGATGATCTCCGAACCGCTGTGCCTCTACGACTGCGACGTGCCGTGCGACGGCGCCACAGCCGTGATCGTTTCGCGCCGCGACGCTGCGGCTGGTCTGCCGCGGCATCCGCTGACGGTGGAGTCGGTGGGACCGGGCATGTTCGAACGCGCCACCTGGGACCAACGGATGGATATCACCACGATGGCCGCCCACGATTCGGCCGCCACGCTGTGGGAGCACACCACGCTGACGCCCGCCGATGTGGACATGGCTCAGCTGTATGACGGCTTCTCCTTTCTCACCGTGATGTGGCTGGAAGCGTTGGGTTTCTGCGATCACGGCAAGGTGGGCGAGTTCTTGGGTGATGGCTCGTCCATCTCTCTGAACGGCCCGCTGCCGATCAATACCAGCGGCGGGCAGCTCTCCGGCGGGCGGTTGCACGGCATGGGCTTCCTGCACGAGGCGTGTGTGCAGATGTGGGGCGAAGGTGGCGAACGGCAGGCGCCGAAGGCTCCGGAGGTGGTGGCTGTCGGGGTCGGAGGCGGACCGGTCGCCGGGTCGATGCTGTTGAGCAGCCGGTAATTCCAGGCCGATGGGCACCGCCGAGGCCGAAGATATGACGCTCGGTGACATTGTCACCGACAATGCGGTGCGCTTTCCCGACGTCACCGCCTACCGGCACCGCAACCGCACCGTCAGCCACGCGCAGTTGCGTGACCGGGCGGTGCGGCTGGTGTCGGCGATGTCTGCGGCCGGTGTGGGGCGCCAGGATCGTATCGCGGTGCTCAGCCGCAACAGCATCGAGTTCGGTGAGCTGAATGCGGCCATTCAGCTCAGCGGAATCATCATGGCGACCATCAACTTCCGGCTTGCCCCGCCGGAAATCCACGAGGCATTGCGCCGGGTGGAACCGTCGATCATATTCGTCGCCGATGAGTGGCTCCCGGTGATCGCCGGCCAGGTGACAGATCTTCCGTCGCAGCCGCTTGTGGTGGCCATCGGCGGTGAACCGCCACCGGGAGCCGTTGGCTACGAAGCCTTCCTGGCCACTGCCCCCAGTGCCGCGCTCGAGCTCGTCGCCGAGCCCGACGATATCGCCTACCTGTTGTTCACCAGCGGCACCACCGGTGCCTCGAAGTGCTGCATCCTGGGGCAGCGGGAGATGCGTGCGGTCGCGTACACCATGAACAATGAGATGTGGTGTGGCAGTGCTGATCGCGGGCTGATCACCATGCCGATGTTCCACGTCGGGGCACTTGCGATCGTCGGCGGCCTGCATGCCCGCGGCGGAACCGTGGTGCTGCAGCAGCAGTTCGACGTCGTCGATGCGGTGCGGTTGATTGCCGCGGAGCGGATCACGGTGTTGCACCTGGCTCCGGTCATGCTCAGCGCGCTACTCGACGCCGTGGGGGCGTGCGCGGACGTGGAATCCGTACGCACAGTGGTGTATTCGGCTGCACCGATGACAGCGTCCGTTCTGCGACGGGCGATGTCGGCGCTGCCCGGCGCGGGGTTCCTCAACCTGTACGGGCAGACCGAAGTCATCGTGTCCGGGCTCCCGCGGGAACTGCATGCCCTCGATGGCCCGGACGTCGAGGAGCGTCTGCGCTCAGTGGGTTTCCCGTTTCCTGGCACGCGGGTTCGCATCGTCGACGAGGACGGAAGGGACGTGCCGGCCGGGCACGCGGGCGAAATCGTCGTGCGGTCGGCCTCGATGTTCCGCGGTTACTGGCAGGACCTGGCGGCAACCGCGGCGACGCTGGGCGACGGATGGTGTCACACCGGCGACGTGGGCCGCGTGGGCCAACGCGGGCTGCTGTACCTGGTCGACCGCAAGAAGGACGTCATCATCAGCGGTGGGGAGAACGTCTACTCGCCGGAGGTCGAGGATGCGCTCGGCGCGCTCGACGGGGTGGCCGCCTGTGCTGTGGTCGGCTTGCCCGATGACCGATGGGGCGAGACGGTCTGCGCGGTTGTCGTGCCGAGAGCCGGCGCGTCGCCAACCCTGGAGTCGCTGCAGGACGGCGTCCGGGGACGCCTGGCTCGCTACAAGGTTCCGCGTCGGCTGGTGCTCGTCGCCGAACTGCCGGTGTTGGCCAGCGGCAAGGTGGACAAGAAGCGACTCCGCGCCCAACTTGCGGTCTGAGCTACAGGGCGGGTTGCCCGTATACCGCGACCACCACAGAACGCGCGAGGCTGTTCTCCGACCACACGCCGATGGCGGTATTCGCACAGTCCTGCATGATCGCTCGTCTCGGTGGGTCGGCCCACCACTGGCCGAGGATCTCAATGCCGCTGATGGCGATGGCTGGGTTGATCGCGACGGTCTCGCTGACCTTGCCTGCGAAGCCCTGCCCATTGGCCCGGTCCTGCGCGGTTGAGCCGTCAGAACCGATGTCGCCATCGAGGTTCGAGTTGTTGAGCACGTCGAGGGTATGCAGCCGGGCTGCCTCCGCCAGGCGGCCGTCCAGTTTCGGTTCGGTGGGGCAGTCGTTCTGTTTCTGCGCGGTGTAGATGTTGACGAACACGCTCTCGTTCAGCCTTTTGTTGTCGGCCTGAGCGGACGGCGCCACAACAGCGGGCGCCACAGTGAACATCAACGCCAGCGTCAACGTGCAACACCGGCCGGCACGGGAAAGCGACATGGTTGGAGAGACTACCGGTAAACCGATATATGAATTACCATTTCGGTACCTATGAAGCGATTCTTCTCATCCGTCGGATTCGCCGCGTTGTTCTCTGTCGTCATGGTGGGCGCGCCGGTCGCACAGGCGGACGACATCGGATACCTCGTCAACGTGACGGTGCGGCCCGGATACAACTTCGCCAACCCCGACCAGGCGCTCGCCTACGGGCACGGGGTATGCGACAAGATCGCGTCGGGCCGAACCTATGGCCAACTGGTCGGTGACATCAAGGCCGATTTCAACACCTCCGACGAATTCCAGGCGTCGTATCTGATATCGCAATCGGCGCAGGAGCTGTGCTCGGCCCAGATCTGGCAGTTGCGCAATTCAGCGGCAGGCTACGTCGGCGCGCCGGACTGAGCCCAGGCCGAGCGAAGCAGGGAGCGCCGCAGCAGGTTCACGATGAGGTCGGCAGCGCGGTCGTCGCCGTCGGATTCGTCGCCTGCCGTCGGCTCGGTCATCCGACCGAGAACGGCAAGGAATACCGCACCGGCTGTCCCGCGGTCGATGGCGTCCGGCAGTTCGATCGTCTCCAGCAACGCGTCCACCGCCTGCCGGACCGCCCAGATGCCGTGGCCGACCGCAGCGTTGGAGAGCTGCTCTGCGACGGTGCCGTCGAACCAGGCTCGGATGACGCCGCGATAACCGCGGTGGAATCCGACATAGCCGTGGACCCATTTCGTGAACGCGTCGGTGTCGGCGATCTGAGACAGGGCGGCGGCGGACTCCTCGATCTCGGCCACGGCCTCGCGGGTGAGTTCGGCGAGGATCTTGTCCTTGGTGCTGAAATATCGATACAGGGTGGCGCGGCTGATGTCGGCGGCGGCGGCGATGTCCTCCATGCTGACCGCGTAGTAGCCATGCTCGGCGAACAACCGCGAGCTGGCCGACAGAACGTCTCGCGCTGTCGGCGACGGTTCGGTGGTCACCGTGACCGGCTCAGCCGCAGTGCCGTCGGCGACGTCAGTTGGTGTGCCTGCCGACTCGTCGAAGATGTGAGGCGCAGCCACAGCCTCGGCCGGGGTATCGGGGAACAGCATGAGCTGCAAGGCGACGGTCAATGACCATGACACCACTTCGCGGGCAGGTAACGGGAACATCGCGCGGTGCCGGTAGAGGTGGACCATGTGCGGGATGCGCATGAGTGCCGCCGCCGCATCGTCGGAGCCGAGTCCCTGCAGCTGAGCCGCGTGTAGCCGGGCTGCCACGCGTCTGCGGTACTCCTCGGCGACTGGGCCGACATCGATCACAGACAGCTCGGTCCCGATACCGGGGTACTCCGCGAATGCCGCGGCGTGCGTGTCATAGATGTGGGCCCATTCGGTGAGCCAGCGGTGTAACGCCTCCACCCCGTCGACGGTTGGGCCGAGATCGCCGAGCCGTTCGCCGTGGTCGAGGACGGCCTTGCCGGCCGCATCGCTCAGCTCACGAAAGATGTCCTCCTTGCCGGCAAAGTACTGATAGATCGTCGCGCGCGACGAGTTTGCAGCCTTGGCGATGGTGTCCAGGGAAGTGCTGTGAAAGCCGTCGGAAAGGAAGACATCGGCCGCGCGGGCCAGGATGCGCTGGCGTGTGTGCAGGCCGCGTCGTCCGACACCGACATTGTCCAACGGCGCATACCCGGGACGACGTGTCTTGTCGGGCGTCGGCGTCATAAGGGAAGTATCCCGGTTGGCCAACCCGGGCCGACGGTGCCCTACTGCAGTTGTCATGGTGCCGGCGGTGGCGCCGGCAGGTTGCGCTTGGCCTTTCCGGGGTAGCCGAAGAACTTCTCGAAGTTGGCGTCGTTGATGGGCTGGGCGCTGTTCCGCTTCACGGCAGCGCGCAGTGCGGCCAGCCGGGCGCCCGCTTTCTCCACGTCTGCCTGGGACCCGGACAGCCTGAGTCTGTCGAGATTGGCTGCGGCCGTCACGATCTCGATGCGCAACCGCTCACCTGCCTCCCCGAAGGTCAGCAGGTCATGGTCGTCCTCGTCGACCCTCGCGCGGGCGTCGGCGGCTGGATCGGGATCAGTCATGTCGTGGCTCTCAATCGGTAGACGAACGTGTCCTACGTCATATAGTCTGTGAGATGAACCGTCAGAAAACAAGACGGAATGTCAGAAAAGGTAGGGGGCGTGTTGTGCCGCTTCAAGATGAACACCAGATAGTGTCCGTCGACGACCATCTCGTCGAGCATCCGCGGGTATGGCAGGACCGCCTTCCGCAGCGGTTCCTCGAAGCCGGGCCGCGGATTCTCGAGGTCGACGGTAAGCACCTGTGGAGTTATGACGGCCAGATCTTCCCGACCATCGGCCTCAATGCAGTGGCGGGCAAGCCCCCAGAGGAGTGGGGGATGGATCCGGTGCGCTATGAGGACATGATTCCCGGCTGCTATGACCCGGTCGCGCGGATCGCCGACATGGATGTGGATGGAGTGCAGGCCGCGCTGTGTTTCCCGTCGTTTCCTGGGTTCGGCGGTGGTACGTTCTTCCGTGCTCAGGACAAGGAACTGGCGCTGTTGTGCGTGAAGGCGTGGAACGACTTCTACATCGATGAGTGGTGCGCCACCGCACCGGATCGTTATGTCCCGCTGGCGATCCTGCCGGTGTGGGACATCGACGCGACGGTCGCAGAGGCTGAGCGAGTGGCGGCCAAAGGGGCTCGGACGGTGTCGTTCCCGGACAGCCCGGTGCCACTGGGGTTGCCGTCGTTTCATTCCGATCACTGGGATCCGTTGTGGCAGGTCTGTTCCGGCGCGCAGATGCCCGTATCCCTGCACTTCGGTTCCGGATCGTATGTGCCAGGGTTCTCGTTCTCTTCGATGAAGCCGGTGCCCGGCGAGATGGCGATGCCTGACGCACCGTTCGCCGTAGCGATCACCCTGTTCTCCACCAACCTGATGTGGACGACGGTCGACCTGTTGTTCTCCGGCAAGCTGCAGAAATTCCCGGACCTGCAGATTTCGCTGGCCGAGGGTGGTATCGGTTGGGTTCCTTACATCTTGGAGCGCTCGGACTACGTGTGGGAGCGGCACCGTTACTACCAGAACATCGATTTCGACACTCGGCCCTCTGATCTGTTCAAGAAGCATTTCTGGGGTTGCTTCATCGATGATGAGCATGGGTTGAAGAACCGCCACGAGATCGGTATCGACCGGATCACCCTCGAAATCGACTTCCCGCACAGTGATTCCAACTGGCCCAATTCACGCAAGCGGGCCGCCGAAGTGCTCGCCAACGTGCCCGACGACGAGTGCTCCCTGATCGTCGAGCAGAACGCCCGCCGCATGCTCAACTTCCCGCGGGTGTCCACCGGCGAACGTCAATTGGCCGGCGTGTGAGCCGGTTCAGGCATTCGCCGCGGACACCATTTCGGTGATGTCGATGAACTTCACGCGGGGCCGGGACACCTCGGCCCCGCGTTGGCGTTCGGCGGCGTCGATCGCCCGCCAGCCCGCCCATCCGATCGGTGACGATCCACGCTCACTGAAAAGCCGGGCGATGCCCGCAGGGTCAGCCACATCGGTGGCCAACCTGCCGGCGACGAAGTCCTCCAGCAGGGCGGCAACTGTTTCGTCCGCGCAGTTTCGGTTGGTACCGATGACACCACGCGGCCCGCGTTTGATCCACCCGGTCACATAGACGCCACGCACGGGCTGACCATCTTCATCGACGACCCGTCCGCTGGCATTGGGCACCACGCCTCGTGCTGCGTCGAACGACAGCGGCTCGACTGCCGAGCCTTGATATCCGATGGCCCGCAGAATCAATGGCGCTGCGATCAATTCGCCTTCCGGAGAGCCGTTGGTCGTCACGCGTAGGCCTTCGGCCCGGCCGGACCCGACGACCTCCGCCGGGGATGCCGCAAACCGGAAGACGATCCGCTTGTTTCCGGCAGTCTCTGGCCGGTCCGCGTACTCGCGGGCGATCCGGAGCTTGAGTTCAGTCTCGGCGTCGTCGTCCGGACCGGCTGCCAAGTCAATGCTGTCGATGATGACGTCGATCCCGGGTAGGTGACCGAGAGCGAGGAACTCGCCGGCGGAGAACGCCGCGTCGCGAGGATCACGTCGCGCGACAATCACGACCTCGCGAACCTTGCTGTCGGACAAGACGGCCAACGCATGCGGGGCGATGTCGGTGGCCGCCAGATGGTCGGCGTCGAGCAACAGCATCCGTGCGACATCCAGCGCGACATTGCCGTTGCCAACGATCACGGCCCGCTCACCGGACAGGTCAAACGTATGGTGGGCGTGGTCCGGATGCCCGTTGTACCAACCCACGAAGTCGACCGCTGAATGATTTCCAGGCAGTTCGTTGCCGGGTATATCGAGTTCTCGGCCGCGAGAGGCCCCGACCGCGTAGATGACGGCATGGTGATGAGCGAGCAACTCGTCGTGAGTCAGGTCCGAGCCGATCTCAACATTCAGATAACACCCAAACCTCTTGTTGCTGAAGACATGTTCGAAGATCCGCACGACAGACTTGGTGTGCTGGTGGTCCGGCGCCACACCCGCCCTGATCAATCCGAACGGAGTGGGGAGGCGTTCGAAAAGATTCACCTCGACTCCGTCGACACCGATCAGGGCAGCGGATGCATAGCAGGCGGCGGGGCCGGCGCCGACGACGGCGACCCGCAGCGCACCTGATTTGACGGCGTGGCGGTCCACCAGCGGAGCCGGGGTGTGCGTCTGCGGTGGGTGACGTTCGAAGTAGCCGGCGTTGATCTCGCGGAACCGCTCCTGGTCGGCCGGCAGGTCTTCGTCGTAGTAGATCGCGTCGACCGGGCATTCCTCCAGGCAGGCGCCGCAGTCGATGCAGGCTTCGGGATCGATGTAAAGCATTTCGGTGCCGGTGAATTCACCTGCACCGCTCACCGGGTGGATACAGCTCACCGGGCAGACCGGAACGCAGCTGGCGTCCTTGCAGCAGTTCTGAGTGATCACGTAGGCCACGATCAATCCCTTGTTCGTTGTGTGAGGCTTACAGAGTGCCGCGGGAGACCAGTTGCGCGGCGATGACGTTGCGCTGGATCTCGTTGGTGCCTTCACCGACGATCATCAGCGGGGCATCCCGGAAATAGCGCTCGACGTCGTATTCGGTCGAGTACCCGTAACCTCCGTGGATGCGGACTGCATCCAGCGCGATCTGCATGGCGGTCTCGGAGGCGAACAGCTTGGCCATGCCGGCTTCCATGTCGCAGCGTTCACCGCTGTCGTAGCGTTCGGCGGCATACCGGGTGAGCTGTCGGGCGGCGGTGAGTTTGGTCGCCATATCGGCCAGATAATTACCGACCGACTGGTGTTTCCAGATCGGCCGGCCGAAGCTCTCGCGTTCCTGCGCGTATTTGAGGGCGTCCTCGAGCGCTGCGGTCGCCACGCCGAGCGCCCGTGACGCGACCTGAATACGTCCGGTCTCAAGACCTTTCATCATCTGCGCGAACCCCTTGCCGGGCTCGCCGCCGAGTATCGCGGATGCCGGGACTCGGCAGTCGTCAAACGAGAGCTCGCAGCTCTCCACGCCCTTGTACCCGAGCTTGGGCAGGTCGCGTGACACCGTCAACCCCGGCCCGTGTTCGACCAAGACCACTGAGATGCCGCGATGGCGTGGCGACGCTTGCGGGTCCGTCTTGCACAACAAGGCGATGAGACTGGATCGGCGGGCATTGCTGATCCAAGTCTTCGCGCCATTGATGACCAGCTGGTCACCGTCGGCACGTGCCGTAGTCGTCATCGCCTGGAGATCTGAACCGCCGCCGGGTTCGGTGAGGGCCATGGTCGCTCGAATCTCGCCACTTGCCATGCCGGGCAGATACTTTTGCCGCTGATCCTCGGTTCCGTACAACGAGATCAGCTTCGCGACGACGGTGTGCCCGCCCATCGCGCCGGCCAGGCTCATCCAGCCCCGGGCAAGTTCCTGTGTCACTTGCACATAGCAGGGCATCGACACGGGTGAACCGCCGTACTCCTCGGGCACCGCAAGGCCGAAGATCCCGATGCGCTTCATCTGTTCGATCCACGCGTGTGGGTACTCGTTGGCGTGTTCGACCTCGCGCACCGTGGGCTTCACGTCGCGGTCGATGAACATCCGCACTGTCTCGACCAGCATGGTCTCTTCATTGTTGAGTTCGGACGTCATTCGTAGACCTCTCTACAGGCGGGCGACGCCTCATTAGTAGCGGATATTACTGTCAGAAGCAAATGGATTATGGCAGCGGTTCGCTGTGCAATATTCCGCAAATATGCACTGTAGACGGTATATATACCGTGCAGGACGAGCATGACAGAGATGTCAGATGTGGCAAGGCATTCGTGGCGGGTCGAGGTCGGCGCCTTCGGGCCGGCAACATGCGCCGAATCCGGTCTCTATACGATCTCGTGAACGATAAATAGTTAATCCTTTAGTCTTATAGGGTCAGGTTTCCGAACCGTCTACCGAGGACGGTCGAGTGGAGGAGGTCGCATGAAAGTTCGTCTCGAACAGTCGAAGTGTGTGGGTCACGCGCAGTGCTACGCCGTCGATCCTGATCTGTTCCCGATCGATGACTCGGGCTACTCGATTCTTGAGCCCACCGAAGTCGGGGCCGAGGACGAGCAGCTCGTTCGCGATGGCGTCGCCGCATGCCCTGAATTGGCGCTGGTGCTCGAAGAGGGGTGACCAAGGGTTGCCAATCGGCCGTCGCCGCGTCACTATGCTTACATAGTTAACCAGGTGATCGTAGTAGTGAGGTGTGATGCAGACAGCTGATTGGCGTGCAGGACTGGAATCGTTGCTCGCCGAATTCCACGATCGCCAGGGTCAGACAGCCCGGTCTGGCGTCAAACCGGATCGGATCGAGGCCGCACGCGCGTGGCATGCCGAACTGGTCGACAACGGGTTGGCCGCGCCGGGATGGCCCCGTACGGTCGGCGGCCTGGAGTTGTCGCTGAACGATCAGCTGGACTACTACCGGATGACCACCGACGCCGGCGCCCCGCCGCATCCCTGCCCCCTGTCGTTCATCCTCGCTCCCACCCTCATCGCGCACGGCACCCAAGAACAGAAGGACCGCTTCCTGAAGCCGCTGCTGCGGGCGGATGAGTTCTGGTGCCAAGGGTTTTCCGAACCGGGCGCGGGCAGCGACCTGTCATCGCTGTCCACCCGGGCGGTCCGCGACAGCGACGTATACCGGGTCACCGGCCAGAAGGTGTGGACCACGATGGCCGATCGGGCGGACTGGATGTTCGCGTTGGTCCGTACCGGAACCGGGCTGAAACCGAGCGAAGGCATCACCTATCTGCTGATCCCGATGAACAGTGCCGGGATCACTGTGCGGCCACTGCGTGACATCAGCGGTGCCGCGCACTTCGCCGAGGTGTTCCTCGACGATGTGGCCGTACCCGTCGAGAACCGGGTGGGCGAGGAGGGCGCGGGCTGGTCGATCATGCGGACCTCATTGGGTCATGAGCGGGCGACCGCGTTCCTCGCCGACGAATTCAAGTACCGACGCACTGCCGACCGGGTGCTCGAGTTGGTGGCATCCCGTCACCTCGACAGCGATCCACTGGTCCGCCAGGATGTCGGCCGGCTGGAATCCGGGGTACGCACCATCGCCGCCAACAGCGCCCGCGCGCTGGCCGCGGTGCTGCGCGGCGAGGACCCCGGTGGGGTGGCCTCGGTGAATCGGCTGGTGAAATCGGAGTTCGAGCAGCACCTGCACGCACTGGCACTGCGCGCGGTCGGCCCGTATGCCGCACTGGGCAGCCGCGCGCCCGATGCCGTCGACAACGGTCGCTGGACATTCGGCTACCTGATGAGCCGTGCCACCACGATCGGCGCAGGCACCGCCGAGATCCAGCGCAACACCATCGCCGAAAGTGTGCTCGGCCTGCCGTCACACCGCGGCGAGGGGAAGCGGACCGCGGCCGTCACCCCGGGTGCACCGCTGGCTGTGCCCGAAGAGGACGAAGGCGAACTACGCGGCGTGCTGGCGAAGGCGCTTTCGGCCAAGGTGGACGTGACGACGCTGCTCGACCGGAAACGCCCGATCGATGCCACCGACCCCGCCGTGTGGTCGACCCTTGTCGAGTTCGGCCTGCCCGGCCTGGCCGTAGCGGAGTCGCTGGGCGGCGCCGGCGCGCGACCGAGGCTGCTCTATGCGGCCATCGAGGAGGCCGGCAAAGCGTTGGCGCCTACCCCGTTGGTCGCGACGGTGATCGCGCTGGACGTTGCAGTGCAGTGCGCGGCAAAGGATTTGGTGCAGCGGATCACCGCGGGCACACCCGCAGCCTTCGCAGTGCCGTTGAACGACGGCGGTTGGGTGACCGGTGGACCGGAGCTGCCCGAATGGGACGGTGTCGGCCTGCACGGAGTGGTGCCGATCGTGCCGGGCGCACCGAGTGCCGAGGTGTTGATCGCGCTGGCACGCACCGCCGAGGGGGAAATGCTTGTTGCCGTTGACGCGGCCGCCGACGGCGTTGAGGTGACAGCACATCAGCCGCTCGATCTGACCGGAACCATCGGGGCGGTCACCTTCGCGGGTGCGTCGGGTGAAGTGCTGGCTGACGGTGCCGAGGTGCGTCGGGTGCTGCGCATCGCCCGCCGCCAGGCCCTGTTGGCGGTGGCGGCCGATTCGGTCGGAGTGGCCGCACGGGCGCTGGCGATGGCCGTCGAGTGGGCGGGTGAGCGCCACCAGTTCGGCCGGGCCATCGGAAGTTTCCAGGCGATATCGCATCGCTGCGCCGACATCCTGGTTGCGCTGGAAGGTGCCCGCAGCCAGGTGCAGGCGGCCGCAGAGGCCGATTTCGAAGAATCGGAGTACCTCGTGGACCTCGCCGCCGCGGCCGCGCTCGACGCGGCCGTCACTGCCACGGAGGGCGCCCTGCAGATCCACGGCGGCATCGGTTTCACCTGGGAGCATCCGATCCACCTGATGCTGCGCCGAGCCAAGGCGAACGCCGTGTTGGTCGGCCGGGCGGATGCGCTGCGCGACCGCGCCGCGGGGGAGTTGCTGCGGCCGTTGCAAGAGAAGCGACTTGAACAAGCGTTGACCCGTTGACCGGCTGACCAAGCCGAATCGAACAGAAAGACAGAACGTGGAATACGGTATGGGGCCCGAGTTGGAGGCCTTCCGCGCGCAGGTGCGGACATTCGTCGCCGAACACGCGCCCGCAATCCCGCCTCGGGCCGGCGTGCGCAGCGCCGAGAACGAGGCCGAACTGAAGGCGCTGAAGGAATGGACCGCGCGGTTGTTCGAAGCGGGCTACGTCGGCGCGGACTGGCCTACCGAGTACGGCGGCCGCCACGACCGTTCGGCCGAGCACGAAATCGTCGTCGGTGAGGAGCTGGCCCGGGCGGCGGTGCCCGGAGCTCAGGGGGGCAGCATCCTCGCCTCCCACGCACTCATCCATTACGGCACCGACGAGCAGCGCCGAAGGCATCTGCCCGAGATTCGTGCCGGCCGCCAACTGTGGTGCCAGCTGTTCAGCGAGCCCGGAGCCGGCAGTGATCTGGCGTCACTGCGCACCCGGGCGGTGCCCGACGGCGATACCTACACCGTCAACGGGCAGAAGGTGTGGACCACCGACGGGCACTGGGCCGACTACGGGTATCTGCTGGCCCGTACCGACCCAGACGCTCCGAAGCACAAGGGCATCAGCGCGTTCATCGTCGATATGTCCAGCGCGGGTATCACGGTGCGGCCGCTCCGGGAATTGACCGGAACCTCCGATTTCAACGAGGTGTTCCTCGACAACGTCACGCTGCCTGCCGAGGCGATGATCGGCACGCCGGGGCAGGGCTGGGCGATCGCGAATGCCACGCTGGCGCACGAGCGTACCGGTGTCGGTGCGGCGGTGGTGAAGCTGAAGTTGGCCGTTCAGGCTCTCACCGACCTGGCCCGGCGGGTGCAATGCGGCGGTCGCCCCGCCATCGAGAGCGATCTCGTGAAGGATCGGATCGGCGAGTTCAGCGCCGAGGTCGAAGCGCTCGCGGCGCTGACCTATGCGAACGTGACGCGATGGTCACGTGGTACCGAACGGATGCACGACGCCGCCATGGCCAAGCTGATGTTCAGTGAGGTCAACCTCGAAATAGCCCGCTTTGCAGTAGAACTCGGCGGCGAGGACGGTGTGCTGGTAGAAGGCGACGCGAATGTCCTCGACGCCGGTCGGTGGCAGGACGAGTGGTTGTATGCTCGCGCGTACACCATTGCCGGCGGCAGCTCGGAGATCATGCGGAACCTGATTGCCGAGCGTGGACTGGGCCTGCCGCGTGGGCGCTAGGCCCTTACGCGGTGACGAGTGCGGCGCGGTGTTCGGCGACCGTGCCGTCGAATGCCTCGTCGACCTTGATTCGGCGTAGCAGCAGATGCAGGTCGTGCTCCCAGGTGAAGCCGATACCACCGTGCACTTGGAGGGCGTCGCCGGCGACGCGGGCGGCCGCGGCCTTGGCGTATGCGGCGGCCGCAGAGGCCGCCCGCGACCGGGCCGCGCCCACCGAGGTATCCAGCGCGAGCGCGGCGGCCCACAGCGAGGCTCTGGCGGACTCCACCGCAACGACCATGTCGGCGCAGTGATGTTTGACGGCCTGGAACGAGCCGATCGGCACGCCGAATTGCTCGCGCTGCCCGGCGTATTCGACAGTCATGTCGAGCAACCTGGTCGCGGCGCCAAGCGCGTCGAACGCACGGTGCACGGCAAGCGCATCCCGCACCGCGGTCAACGTTCCGGCGGGCAGTTCGGTTCCCTCGGGCAAGGCGGCGACGTCGGTACCGTCGAAGTTCACTCTCGCCCACGAACGGGTCAGGTCGAGGGTCGACATGGCAATCAGCGCGGGAGCAGAAACGACCGACAGGTACTCCTTTTCGCCGGCCTCGCCCACCACCGCGACGGAGGCCATATCGGCGGCCATCGGAACCGGGGTGCTGGGCCCACGCCGGCCGGAACCGAACGCCAATCCGGTCAGCGAGCCCTCGCCGGTGCTGATCCCTGCTCTGTCGAGCAGCCAGGCGGCAACTGTCAGATCAGCGATCGGCAACGCGCTGGCCGCGTAACCGTGGGCCTCGGTGAGAACCGCGAGATCTACGTGGGTGCCACCCATTTCGGGGGTGAGCAGCGACAGCAAACCGGATTCCGTCGCGTGCGCCACTGCTGCCGGGTCAATGGTGATAGGTGCTGAATCCAGTGTTGCGCGGACGCGCACCAGCGGGTCGTTGCGGACCAGCCAGGCACGCTCGGCTTCTGCGAGTTGGTCCTGCTCGGCGGTCAGTCCGAAGTCCATCGTTCAATTCCCTCCACTACGTTGACCTAGTAAACCATGTCGATTAAGTTAAACAGAATACTGATTAGGGAAACGGTCTATCTGGAAAGTGACAATGACGAGCATCGAAGAAGCGTTGGGAAGGCTGTGGGACGCCAACGATCACGCGCGCATGCTGCAATGTGACGAGCATTGGGAGTCCTGGGGTCGTGTCCGCACGCTGACCGAGCGGATCGACAAGGAGTTGACCGAGGCGGGGTGCGGTGAGGGCGGCCGGGTTGCGGTCGTGCTGCCGAATCGCATGGAGTCGGTCGCCGCCCTCATCGCGATCTTCCGGGGTGGACGCACTCTGGTGACCATCAGTCCGCTGCAACCACCGGAGCGGTTGAGTGCCGACCTGGCTGCCGCCGAAGTGGCCTACGTCCTGGCGCCGCAGGCGTTGTGGGCGGAAGCTGTGTTCGGCCGGACGGTCGGGGATCTCGGTGCCACCGGGTGGAGCCTCGAGGGCGATGATGTGATCGCGCAGGCTCGGGGACGCGCGCAGGCCGACCACGGCGATTCCGCCGTCGCGATCGAGATGCTGACGTCGGGTACGACAGGTCCTCCGAAACGTATTCCCTTGACCCGGGCCCAGTTGGAGGTCGCACTTGCGGCTGCGCTGCAACACAACGACCGGCCCGGGTCCCGCACCAAACCGCCGCTGTCGGGAACCGTCGGCCTGGTGACACTGCCCATCGTTCATATCGGCGGCCTCTGGTCGCTGCTGCAGTCCCTGGTCGCCGCCCGACCGATTGCGATGTTGGATCGGTTCACGGTTCAGGGCTGGCACTCGGTGGTCAAGGAGCACAGGCCCGCCCTCGCGGGTTTGCCGCCCGCAGCCATCAGATCGGTCCTCGATTCCGATGTTCCGGCCGAGGATCTGGCGAGTATCCGCACCATCAACGCGGGTACCAGCCCGGTGGATCCTGAACTGGTCGAGGCCTTCTTCGAGCGTTACGGCATTCCGATCCTCGTCGTCTACGGCGCGACAGAGTTCTCCGGCGCCGTGGCCGGGTGGACGGTGAAGGACTTCCATGCTCGGCGGGCGGAGAAGAAGGGCAGCGTGGGACGCGCGTTCCCCGGCGTCCGGCTGCAGATCGTAGATGAGGACGGCGCCGTGCTCGGTCCGGATGAGAGTGGCAGGCTGCAAGTGGCGACTCCGCAGACCGGGCGCGCGGACGAGTGGGTCACCACCAGCGATCTTGCGCACTTGGATGCCGACGGCTTCCTCTACATCGACGGTCGCGCCGACGACGTCATCGTCCGTGGCGGGTTCAAGGTGGCACCGGAGATCGTCGTGCGGGCCCTGCGTGGGCATCCGGCCGTAGCCGATGCGGCCGTGGCGCCCATCCCGGATCACCGTTTGGGCCAGATCCCGGTTGCCGCAGTCGAATTGCGGTCAGGAGCAGAAACCGATGGTGAGGCATTGCGTCAGCACTGCCGTACCCAGCTCACGCCGTATGAGGTGCCCACCCAGGTGTTCGTGGTCGATGCGCTACCCCGGGGTGCGGCACTGAAGGTGGACCGTAGGCGTCTGCTGGCCATGCTGGCGGAGCTCGGTGCCGGACAGATCGACGACAACTCCCACTCACAGAACGCCAACAATCCGCAGAAGGAGAATTCATGACTGATGCCGCCATTGTGGAGCGCAGAGGCAACGTCGCGCTCATCACGATCAACCGTCCGGAGGCCCGCAACGCGGTCAACGGCGCGGTGAGCATTGCCGTCGGCAATGCATTGGAGGCCGCACAGAACGACCCCGAGGTCTGGGTGGTCGTGCTCACCGGGGCCGGAGACAAATCCTTCTGTGCCGGCGCGGATCTGAAGGCGATCTCGCGCGGGGAGGACCTCTTCCACGACACAAACCCGGAGTGGGGCTTCGCCGGTTACGTAAATCACTTCATCGACAAGCCCACCATCGCCGCGGTCAATGGCACCGCTTTGGGCGGTGGCTCGGAGCTGGCGCTGGCCAGTGATCTGGTGGTCGCCGGCGAAACTGCCAGCTTCGGCCTACCTGAGGTCAAGCGTGGCTTGATCGCCGGTGCGGGCGGGGTATTCCGGATCATCGAACAGCTGCCTCGCAAGGTGGCGCTCGAACTCGTGTTCACCGGAGAGCCGATCGCCGCCGATGAGGCGCTGCGGTGGGGGTTGATCAACCAAGTGGTACCCGACGGCAACGTGGTGGAAGCTGCGCTCGCGCTCGCCGAGCGGATCACCGTGAACGCGCCGCTGTCGGTGCAGGCCAGCAAGCGGGTCGCCTACGCCGCCGACAACGGCGTGATCGCCCATGAGGAGCCCAAGTGGGCGCGTACTCAGCGCGAGTTCACCGCGCTACTGAAATCCGAAGACGCACAGGAAGGCCCGTTGGCCTTCGCGCAGAAACGTCAACCCGTATGGAAGGCACGCTGACATGGGTCGTGTAGAAGGAAAAGTCATTCTGGTCACCGGTGGCGCCCGCGGTCAGGGTCGTAGCCACGCGGTCAAACTGGCCGAGGAGGGTGCCGACATCATCCTCTTCGACATCTGCCACGACATCGAGACCAACGAGTACGCGCTGGCGACGTCCCGCGATCTCGAAGAAGCCGGCCTGGAGGTGGAGAAGACGGGTCGCAAGGCCTACACCGCCGAGGTTGATGTACGCGACCGCGCGGCCGTAAACCGCGAACTCGCCAATGCGGTAGCAGAATTCGGCAAGCTCGACGTGGTCGTCGCCAATGCCGGGATCTGTCCGCTGGGTGCGAATCTCCCGGTTGTGGCCTTCGCTGACGCCTTCGACGTGGACTTCGTCGGCGTGGTCAACACGGTGCATGCCGCACTGCCCTATCTGAAGCCCGGAGCGTCGATCATCACCACGGGTTCGGTCGCGGGTCTCATTGCCGCCAAGATGCCGCCCGGGGCGGCGGGGCCGCAGGGGCCGGGCGAGCAAGTAAGAGGCCGATCGGGAGGCTGTCGTTTCACGATCTGCAAGTACCAACGCCACATGGCAGGGAGTTGATATGTCTGAAGAAGCGTTCATTTACGAGGCGATCCGTACCCCGCGGGGGAAACAGCGCGGTGGTGCGCTGACCGAGATCCGACCAGTCGCGTTGGTGGTGGGGCTCATTGACGAGCTCCGGGCCCGGTTCCCCGGCCTGGATGAGACGTTGATCAGCGATATCTTGCTCGGTGTAGTGACACCGATCCGCGAGCAAGGCGGCGACATCGCCCGCACTGTCGCTATTGCGGCAGGCATGCCCGACACGACCGGCGGGGTTCAGCTGAACCGGTTTTGTGGGTCGGGTCTTGAGGCAGTCAACATGGCCGCGCAGAAGGTTCGTTCCGGCTGGGACGACCTGGTGCTGGCCGGCGGTGTCGAGTCGATGAGCCGCATCACAATGCTTTCCGACGGTGGCGCCATGTTCAACGACGTCGCTTTTACCTACGATCACCGTATCGCCCCGCAGGGCATCGGCGCCGACCTAATCGCCACCATCGAGGGCTTCTCCCGCGATGACGTCGACGCTTACGCGGCGCGGTCGCAGGAGCGTGCGGCGGCGGCCTGGTCCGGCGGCTACTTCGCCAAGTCGGTCGTCCCGGTCAAGGATCAGAACGGCCTCGTCGTGCTGGACCACGACGAGCACATGCGGCCCGGCACCACTGCGGCTGACCTGGGCAAGCTGAAGTCCGCGTTCGAGGGCCTGGGCGCCATGGGCGGCTTCGACGACGTGGCGCTGCAGCGCTACCACTACGTCGAGAAGATCAACCACGTCCACACCGGCGGCAACAGCTCGGGCATCGTCGACGGCGCCGCGCTGGTGTTGATTGGGTCCGAGAAAGCTGGTGTCTCTCAGGGGCTGACGCCGCGGGCTCGCATCGTGGCGACGGCTACCAGCGGCGCTGATGCGACGATCATGCTGACCGGCCCGCAGCCAGCCACCCGCAAAGTGTTGGATCGTGCCGGCCTGACCGTCGATGACATCGACCTGTTCGAGCTCAACGAGGCGTTCGCCTCGGTGGTGCTGAAGTTCCAGAAGGACCTCAACATCCCCGACGAGAAGCTCAACGTCAACGGTGGCGCCATCGCGATGGGCCACCCGCTGGGCGCCACCGGCGCCATGATCACCGGAACCATGGTCGACGAGCTCGAGCGTCGCGGTGCGCGGCGTGCCCTGATCACGCTGTGTATCGGCGGCGGCATGGGCGTGGCCACCATCATCGAGCGCGTCTGAGAGGTCTGAAAAACAATGGCTGAGAACACCATTCAGTGGGACAAGGATGCCGACGGCATCGTCACCCTGACGTTGGACGACCCGACCGGTTCGGCCAACGTGATGAACGACGATTTTCAGAATTCGATCCATCGCGCAGTGCAGCGCCTTGTTGCTGAGCAGGATTCGATCACCGGTGTGGTGATCACCAGTGCGAAGAAGACCTTCTTCGCGGGTGGTGACCTCAAATGGATGATGAGCCTCGATCAGAGCGACGCCGCTGAGGCGTTTGACACCGTGGAACGTGTCAAGGCTGATCTGCGCAAGCTGGAGACCCTGCCCAAGCCCGTCGTGGCCGCGATCAACGGCGCCGCGCTCGGCGGTGGCCTGGAGATCGCGCTGGCGACCAACCACCGCATCGCCGCCGACGTCAAGGGCAGCCAGATCGGTCTGCCCGAGGTGACCCTGGGCCTGCTGCCCGGTGGTGGCGGCGTGGCCCGCAGCGTGCGCATGTTCGGTATCCAGAAGGCCTTCATGGAGGTCCTCTCGCAGGGCACCCGCTTCAACCCGGCCAAGGCCAAGGAGACCGGTCTGGTCGACGAGCTGGTCGGTTCGGTCGATGAGCTGATCCCGGCCGCAAAGGCGTGGATCAAGGCCAACCCCGAGGCCGACACCCAGCCGTGGGACGTCAAGGGCTACAAGATCCCTGGCGCAGAGGAGCTAGCAGCGGTCTTGCCGTCGATGGGGTCGAACCTGCGCAGCCAGCTCAAAGGTGCCCCGGTGCCCGCCCTTCGGGCGATCCTTGCCGCCGCTGTCGAGGGTGCCCAGGTCGACTTCGACACCGCCAGCCGCATCGAGAGCCGCTACTTTTCCGAGGTGGCTACCAGCCAGACCGCCAAGAACATGATTCAGGCGTTCTTCCTGGACCTGCAGGCCATCAACGGCGGCGCCTCGCGTCCCGAGGGCATCGCCAAGCAGGAGATCCGCAAGATCGGTGTGCTGGGTGCGGGCATGATGGGCGCCGGTGTCGCCTACGTGTCGGCCAAGGCCGGCTACGACGTGGTGCTCAAGGACGTCAGCATCGAGGCCGCCGAACGCGGGAAGGACTATTCGAGGAAGCTGGAAGCCAAGGCGATCGGCCGCGGCGTCAGCACAGAGGAACAAGCAGCTGCGTTGCTCGGTCGGATCATTCCGACCGCTGATCCGCAGGATCTCAAGGGCGTCGACTTCGTGATCGAGGCCGTGTTCGAGAACTCCGAACTCAAGCACAAGGTGTTCCAGGAGATCGAGGACATCGTCGAGCCCAACGCGCTGCTCGGCTCGAACACCTCCACGCTGCCGATCACCGGTCTGGCGACCGGCGTGAAGCGCCAGGAGGACTTCATCGGTATCCACTTTTTCTCACCCGTCGACAAGATGCCGCTGGTGGAGATCATCAAGGGCGAGAAGACCTCTGACGAGGCCCTGGCCCGCGTGTTCGACTACACCCTGGCCATCCGCAAGACCCCGATCGTGGTCAACGACAGCCGCGGCTTCTTCACCAGCCGCGTCATCATGACCTTCGTGCGGGAAGCCATGGCCATGCTGGCCGAGGGCGTCGCACCGACGAGCATCGAGCAAGCGGGTGGCCAGGCCGGCTACCCGGCGCCGCCGCTGCAACTGCTCGACGAACTCAACCTCGAACTGCTCCAGAAAGTTTCGATCGAGACCCGCAAGGCGGTCGAGGCCGACGGCAACACCTATACGCCGCACCCCGGTGAGGCCGTGGTGGAGAAGATGATCGAGCTCGGCCGCCCCTCGCGCCTGAAGGGTGCCGGCTTCTACTCCTACGTCGACGGCAAGCGGACCCAGCTGTGGCCCGGCCTGCGCGAGACGTTCAACTCCGGATCCTCGCAGATCCCGCTGCAGGACATGATCGACCGCATGCTGTTCGCCGAGGCGCTGGAGACCCAGAAGTGCCTCGACGAGGGCGTGCTCACCTCGACCGCTGACGCGAACATCGGCTCGATCATGGGTATCGGCTACCCCGCCTACACCGGTGGCTCGGCCCAGTTCATCGTCGGCTACCAGGGTGAGCTCGGCGTCGGCAAGGCAGCCTTCGTCGCCCGCGCCAAGGAACTGGCCGCCCGCTACGGCGACCGCTTCCTGCCTCCGATCTCGTTAACCGAATAGCTAGCTGCAAGGGTCCAGAGTCCACCGGACCCTGCGCTATCGGCAAACACAGCCCGGTCTCTGAGCTGACAGTGTCGTGCTGTGCCACGTGTGTCTGGCGGCGCCTGTCCATTCATGCTGGGTCGACTGACGACAGAACGTGAGTGCCGCTGGGAGAGCGCCATTACCGATGCGTTCGGGACGGCGCTGGCTATCCAGTCCCGATGGGGGAAGCAACTCCTCCTGGTGGTAGGCGCAAAGATGCTGGCTTTCGCGCACCCTAAATCTGAGCACGTCCACCCCCGCAGAGGGGGCGCGTCACCTTCGGATTCAAGGAGGCTCAGATGTGGGTAGTTGAGCGAAGCGATAGCGGTCATCGTTCGGCGTGGGCCACCGGCCGCGACGCCAAGCACTACATCCAATGCTTGGGGATGGTGAGTCCGATCGCGCCGTACACATTTGATGTTTGCCTCTCATCGGGTGAGCACATTGTCGCCTTGATGGTCAGGAATTGAAGGTGGCCGGTTGCAGTGACGGCACTGGACGGCCAGCCGCATCGCCGTCCGATTGCGACGACCCGGCGAGAGCACGAATGCAGCACGGGATGGGAGCGATCAGAAGGAGAACGTCATGAGCCGCGGTATTGGCGCTGTCGGTCGGTCAGCGCCCCCTTGCCGGCCACCGTCGACACGCGATTCGTCAGCCGACAGTCGCCCTGCGGCGCTTCATACGAAGCGGACTTTCTCGTGAACCGGTCGCAGGAGCTTTCGCTGGCATGGGATTTGGTGGACTCAGCGACACAATATGTTCGCCCCGATACACGCGCGTGGTTGTGCGCACACATCGGTGCCGGGGAGCTGGACACTGCCATTCGAACGGTTCTGCCGCGCCTTGCGGCTCACAAGGCCGAGCTGCCGGAGGGAGTTGTCGTCGGTCTGCAGGAATGGCTGCGAGGGTACGAGGGCAGCGCGAGTGAGGATGCACTGCGCGTGCTCGTCGCTCAGCTCAGGGTGTCGGCACCCACCACCGAATGCCAGTGCGTGAATCGCCCCTCCCTATCACGGATGACTGTGGTACGAGCACTCACACGTCCGACCCGTCGGACGTAGTGCGGGCATTCCTGAGTGACGCACAGATACCTAGCCATGAGCTGCGCTTTGGTGGGCGCATATCACGACAAACTCTTATGTCAGAGTGTCACCGGTTACAGCGCCGAGCGCCGTTTCAACGATTGCCGGCTCGGCCAACTGGAAGCTCGTCTGCATGCATTCCCCTGGGCCCCTGACCACTTCGCCGCTGTACTCCCGTGAACCTGTAGAAGCTCGATACCAGCCGCTGGCTGTTGTCTAGTGCATCGAAAGGTTGTGGAGCCGGTGGCTCACTCCGCGGTTTATCCCGGTAGACCTTGCTCCTCCGGGGGCAGCGGAGCCGGTCCTTTGATGCCAGGAACAGCCATGGGAATCTCGGGTTCCGGCGGTGGAGTGGTGGCCGTCATCGTTGCTCCGGTCTGCATCGGAGACGACGGCCCGGAGCCGAGGAGCGAGGCACGGTGATCTTGTTGAGGACTCGCGGTCCCAAGCACACTCACAGCAATAGCAGCAATTCCACCGATCGCTGCAGAGACTTTGACGCCGATTCTGGACATGTCGCACCAGTCCTTGCAATATATAGTATGTCTATATATATCGTGAAACGTTCCGGTGCAGGCGTCTATTCCCAATGGGGACCCAGATCGTTGATCGATCGCTGCTGTCGCTGAGTGTGGAAACGGTCGCGGTGACACTTGCCGAGGTCGTGTTGTGCAGCGATCTCGGTGCGCGTGATTCGACTAACTACATCGCGAATTGAGGATGTCCTCGAGCGCAAGTCGGACTATGGCGGAACTGCGGCCATGCTGTGGTCCCGCACCAGGGACACACGTCCTGCGCTGCCAAAATAGCAACCACCTTGCGCCTTGCGTGCTCTCCGCGGAGGCCTTGCAGGCCGACATGCCTAGCGGCCGAAGTTAACTCGGCGAATCGACTGCACCAGTCGATTCTGAGAAGGGTCTATTGCCTGACTCTGGGGCGTGGGTACGCACCTCCTGCACGTCGCAGTCCGACGAAGGCGTGATTATCGGCGCGATATATTCGGGAGTTATCGGCGTTCATGTTCACCAGCAAAGGACGCAACTTGAGCTGGCACGGGACCGGCTACCTGCGGTCGGGCAAGCTACGGCCCGATTCATCGAGTGACGAAATCGACCTCGGCACTTTTCACAGCTTTGTCCTCTCGCCCAGGCCCAGCCGTCAGCGATTTGGCGGCCGGATGGATCGGGGTCTACTTGATCCCGATGATTCCGTTCGAGAACGACACCGGTACCGACTGATCTAGCGAGGCCCCCGAGTCTGCGGAGCAACCGGGTCGATGACAGCGACCTTCCCCGTTGCCAGGCGCAATCTGCGAAGAATTGACCGTCGAACAGGGGCGCGATTTGTTTCGATCTGGCATTTGTGTCAGACCTCGCCGCCATGATGTTGGGAAGCAGATGGCTGAGGAGGGGCCCGCTGGTGAATGCGACGTTAGACGAACTGTTTACTCAGAACGAGGAGCTCCAGCGGTCGCGTGCTGTGCGGCTGCTAGCGGCGAAGAACTTGGCTCCGTACGTCACGTTGATGGAGCGTCACCTCGACCACAGCATCAAGGTTGCTGAATCGGAGCTGGTTGCCCGCCTGGGGCAGGACATGGCTGGTGTCGGGCTCGGCGAGATGCCGCCGCTCAATTTGATCAAGAGTTGGGCGAGCGACGGGTGGCTCAACCGGGTGTCTGACGGAGCTGGCGCCGGCGCGCAAAACGTGTGCTCACTGACCGAGGACGCACGCAGCGCACTGGCATTCCTGCGGCGGCTGCGGCGAGAGGACACCGTGGCCACCGGCGGGTCGATCATGGCGATCGAAGCGGGACTCAAACGTGTAGCGGGACAACTCGATGACGACCCACAGCGGGTCAAAGACGAGATTGAGGCACAGATTGTGCACCTGTATGAGCAGCTTGACGAGCTGGCTGACGGAAGCCGCCCAGAACCGGACCTGGTTAACCTTGAGGATGAGGCAAGGTTGATCGCCTTCCAGATGGAGCAGGTGATCACCGATATCGTCCGCTATGGCAGTCGGCAGAATGAGATCACTACGGGGCTAATTGATACCGACGACTCGGATTCGGGGTTCCGAGAGCAGAGTCATCAGCTGTTTTCCGAGTACGGGGAACTGTTTGGGTCACGGGAGAAGGCGTCGTATGCCGAGTTCACCCGGTTGGTCCAGGACCCCGACAAGCGGGCGCGGCTACGCGGCGATATCGCGCTGGTGGTAGAGCATCTGCCGCAGCTTGATATCGGTCTGCGCGAGGTCATGACGAATTTCTTCCGGTTGGTGTCGGCGCAGATCGCCGAAGTGTCGCGCATCGAACAGCGGTGTGCGCTGCGGATCAAGCGATTCTTCGCGGCAGGTACTGCCGAGCAGGCGCGCGGCGTTGCTCGCCAGCTCAACGAGGCGATCCTCAGTGGACACGCATTGCTGCGCAAGTCGGTGGTGGATTCGCCGATTGATGTGCAGTTGCCGGTGGGCCGCTCTGCCGTATCGTCAATTGGCGCATCGACGTTCGACATCAAAGATCTGCGTCCGCCGAAGGCCGCGGTAGAGGCCCCCTCAGTGGTCGACGTCAGTCAGTTCGCTGCCTTGGCGACCAGGGTGGATATGGCCGAGCTCGCCCGCCTGGTGAACACCGCGGTAGCTGTGGGACCGGTATCCCTTCCGGAGATGATTGGGATGGTCGATGCTCCGTACTTAGGTGATGTCGTAGTGCTCTGGGCGATGGCCCGAAAGCAGGACCGTACCGAAGAGGTATTCGGAGTCCGAGTCCGGTTCAAGTCGATCGATGGCCGCGACCGTGCGGTGTCGGTTCCGCCGCTGGTCTTCACCGAACCTGTTGCGGTGGCTGAGGGGATCGAGCCATGACCCTTATGGACGGCTTTGGCTTCGACGATCTCCCCGAGGTTGATCTGATGGCACCGGCTGCGCTGCCGGGCATGCGGGCGCCGCGGTTCGAGGACGACAGCAGTGAGCTGCCCGACAAAGCATGCTGGGCTCTGCAGAATCTGCTGACGCGCCGCTACCTGACCAAGGAGGCCAATCGCGAACCGTGGGCATGGATGATGGAGCACCGCAAAGTCATTGCCTCACGGGTCTCCGAATTGGACCTGCGGTTGAGGATCGCGGAGGACCTGGAGGTCGCCTACCTGGAACCAGCGGTGATGGAGAATCCCGCCACATACAGCCGCAAGGTGCTTCGCCGCGAGCCGTTGGGCACCTACGCCTCCATCATCGCCCTGCACCTGGCCAAAATCTCCCGGACCTCACACGACGAGCACGTCTTGATCAGCCGTGACGATATCCACGAACTGTTTGCCAACGTCAGCCACGGCGTCGACCGCGATGAAGCTATGATGGGCGGTCGCATCGACGAGGCCATCAAACGTCTAGCTAAAGCAGAGATGCTCATGCCGAGCCGCAACGACGAATACAGCTACACGATCAGCCCCATAGTCCTGGCCATCATGTCCGCCCAAATGATCGAAGCGCTCCAGCGTTCCTACGACCAACTCCTGCGCGGCGACGGTGACGACGGCAGCGGTGATGTGACCTCGCTTGAGGTCGTTGAGGAGCAAGAGGACCTCGATGACAACGAATAATGCTGTGGGCAAGCAGTTTTGGCTGTCACGACTACAAATCATCAACTGGGGTGTCTTCGACGACTACCACACCATGGCGTTCACGAGGTACGGGACGTTGATCACCGGTCAATCAGGAACTGGCAAGTCATCGCTACTGGATGCGATCTCATTGGCGTTTTTGTCCTCAGCTCGGCGAAACTTCAATGCCTCCAGCGACACCACCGCCGCAGGATCTGGCCTGGGAAAGCGCACCGTCGACAAATACGTGCGAGGGCTGTGGGGAGAGCTGAAAAACCCCGGCGAAAGAGCTAAACAGATGTACCTGCGCGGGACGGGCGCCGCCTGGTCGGCGATCGCGATCACCTACAGCGGCACAGACGGGTCCACCGTGACCGGCCTGGTCCTCAAATGGCTTGCAGCAGGAACGGACACCGATTCATCGAGCCGCTGGTTCCTCATTCACGACGCTCCCGACATCCGCACCTTGTGCAATACTTGGGCCACCCGCAACTACTCGTCAGCGGTCTTCGAGGGCGCCGGATGGAAACCGTTCAAACACGAACGCCCATACCTCGATCAGCTGTATGCCATCATCGGTATCCAAGGATCAGCCGCCGCCCAGCAGCTACTCGGCAAAGCGAAATCACTCAAAAGCGTAGGTGGACTGGAACAATTCGTCCGCGAGTATATGCTCGACGAACCCGAATCCTTGACCGGTGTCGCTGACGCCCTCGGTCAGATCACGCCGCTCGTCGAAGCCCGCAACGCCCTGGCGGTCGTGACCCGGCAACGCAATACTCTTGGGGACATCGAACAGATTCAACTTACGTATGCCGGCGATGCCGCCCAATTAGCCGCTGTCGACGTTGTCGACCCGCAGATGGTGCGCGCATGGATCGACCACCAGCGCCTGGCGCAGGCCCGCCCGGAAATCGATAGCCTCACCGACGAGATCAACCGTCTCGGCGCAGAGCGCGACACTCTGATAACAGAGCAGGATGAGCTCACCGGCAAGCGCGACGAACTCATGGCGCGAATTAACCAGGTAAACAGGGACTTAGCGCCTCTCAAAATTGAGATCGCCCGAGCCAAAAAGGATTCCGAACAAGTCGACGCCTTGCGCGCACGCTACGACACACTGTTGGACGAACTGGGCTATTCCGAGCTTCAGGTGGAGAACGCTGCGGACTTTGAGACCATGCGGGCCGATAGCCAGACCGAGACAATCAGGATCAACAATGAACTGACGGTGGGACGGGACCCATATCTCCGGGCTGCAGGCTTGTTATCGCTTGCGCGCGAACGGCTCTCGGCGGTGTCGGACGAACTTGTGGCCGCTGAGCGGGCCACCACATCAGTGCCCCACGACGAAGATCGCATGCGGGCGATGATCACCGCCGACTTGGGAGTCTCGGCCAAGCATCTGCCATATGTGTGTGAATTACTCGACCTGCGGCCCGGCCAGGAACGTTGGCGTAAAGCAGTGGAGAAAGTGTTGCGGCCCACCGGACTGTGTCTCTTGGTCCCCGACCGCTTTCACCACCGGGTTCTGCAGTTCGTCAACGCTCACCACATGGGTGGACTGCTGCAGATCGAGCGTGTCAGCGCCGACACACTCGCACGGACGCCCGATCCTGGATCGCTGGCCGAATGCCTCAAACTCGCCGACACCCGGAACGAATGTTCCACCACCGCAAACAATCTCATAACGCGAGTCGGCGATTACATTCGTGTGGACAGGACCGAGGATTTCAGTCGGCATCGCCGGGCCGTCACCGACCAAGGACTGCGCCAAGAAAACGAACGCCGCGCAGTCAAAGACGACCGCCGCGAACTGCGACTGTCCGAATACATCTTCCGCGGCGACCCCGAAGAAAAGCGGGCCGCCCTGCGGGCTGAACGCCAACAAGCACTTACGGACCTGGATGATGCCACCGATGCAATGACCACGATGGACACCGACCGCGAGCGACTGAACGCCGAGGCGCGCCGCTGGAGCACGCTCTACGACGACTTCCAGCATTGGAGCCTGATCGACACCGATGCCGCCGACGCGGAAGTCCAACGGCTCGAAGTGCAACTCACCACGCTGATGCAGCAGAATCCGGACCTGCAAGCACTACAGGACCAGTCAGAGGAATACCGCAAGCAGGTCAATGCACGCAACGGTTGCATCGGTGTTCTGGACAACCGAATCGAAGCTCATGACGAGCGCCGCACCGCATTGTTGCGCGTGCTCGAACATGTCAAACCCGCTGAGCTGGGCGCGCATTCGCGTGCTTGCATCGAATCGTACGTGCAGCAGGTTCCGCTGACCCTTGATGTGCTGACACCAGAGCCTTACCGCCACGAACTGTGGCGGCAGATCGAAAAAGAGCAGGCGCTGCTGCGGGAAAGCGTCGCGCGCTCGCGCAGGGATCTGAGCAGAATCCTGACCACCTTCGACCGGGACTTTCCCGAGGCCATACCGAACAACGGTGACAACTTCGACGAGAGGGTGCACGACTACGTCGAGTTGTGCCGGCGGATCGACAGTCGGGACCTGCCCAGCGCACACGAACGGATGCTGCGCCTGATCACCGAGCAGGCTCCCACCGCGGTGCTACGGCTCTACCAGATGGCCGAGGAGGAGGCGCACCGCATCGAAGACCAGATCGCCCGCGTCAATATCGGTTTGGGTGCAGTCGACTTCAACCGCGGGACGCGGTTGACGCTGCGCGCTGACCCCAAACCGCTTCAAGCGGTCGCCGAACTCAAAGAACGGGCCCGCGGCATCTCGTCGCGGATCTCTGACGTCGCGGCGCAGGACCGCAAGGCCGTTCATGACCAGTATCAGGACATTCTTGACCTGCGAAACCTGTTGGCCTCCGAGACCGCTGAAACCCGGCAATGGACCCGCGATGCCCTCGATGTGCGCAACCGGTTCGTGCTGTATTGCGAGGAAAGCGACGCAATCACGGGGACGCCGATCCGCACCTACAGCAACGCGGGTGCCAATTCGGGTGGGGAACAAGAGAAACTGATGGCGTTCTGCTTGGCGGGGGCGTTGAGCTACAACCTGGCCGACGCCGAAGTCGGCGACAATCGACCAGTGTTCTCGCAGTTGATGCTCGATGAAGCGTTTTCCAAGTCCGACCCGCAGTTCGCCCAGCAGGCCCTCTCGGCCCTCCGCAAGTTCGGTTTTCAATTGGTTATTGTGGCGACCGTACAGAACAGCACCACCATCCAGCCCTACATCGACAGCGTGATCATGGTGGCCAAAGACGACCGCCCTGGCGCGCGGCCAGTGGCGTCGACCAAGGTGCTCACCATCGAAGACTTCGCAAACATCGAACCGACCGCCGCCGCCGTGCCCGCGCGGGCGACCTCGTAAGACCCATGCTCACCGTCGAGGACGCCATCGCCGAGGTCATCGAGATATGCCGCGGCAAGATGTTGGCATGGGCACGAGGATTGGGCCTGGGGCCCTTATGCATCGCTCTCCGTCCGCCAAAAAAGCTGCATACCAACGAAGAGACCGTCACCGCGCAACAGGTGTGGGCGACATGGCGGTTAGCCATAGAGGCCGGAATGCCTGGTGAGGTCACCCCGGTGCGCCGCGCAACCCCGCACAAGCTCAACACGGTAGAACTTGCCAGCAAGTGGGAGCTGCCAATCGACGCGGCGTGGAACTACTGCCCCGAGTTGCATAACGAATACCTCTCTGCCGGCGCGCGATTCAGACAAGCCGCCGATCATCCGGCCATAATCTGGGGATCAGCCTCTGAAATTCCGGATGGCGCTGCCACAAAGATTGCTGCGCTCGCGGAGGAGGATTGGGCGCATGCCTTGGAAGTGATCAACCGGCTTGCTGCCGGGCCAGGGCAAGCGATGATGGTGCGCCAACTGGCCGTGCCGGGAGTGCACAGCAAGTGGATCGAACAAAACGCCTCCCTGCTGTGCACATTGATCGGCCTGACCAAGGCGGGCCCAGACGACGGAACGCCACTGGAACGGCTACTGCGGCAAGTCGGTATCCAGGCTAAAGAGGCACCGATACATATCGCGCTGCGCTGCCCCAAACTACGTGCGACCGCCGCACAGCTAGCGGCGTTCCACGCCTCAATTCGGGCGCTCAACAATTCGACGATCGACCCGCCGGTACTGCTCATTATCGAGAATGACGAACTCGGCTACACAATCACCGCAGATATCGACGGTCTCGTCATCATCCACGGCCTCGGCGCCGCCGCGCCGCTACTAGCGGGCCTCAACTGGTGTCACACTGCGCGAGTCTTGTACTGGGGTGACATCGACCGAGCGGGACTGTCCATCCTGGCGACCCTGCGCCGTGCCGGTATCAAGGCAACCTCAGTGCTCATGGATCCCGACACCTTGGACAGATTCGATGACCAAGCCCACAACACCCGAAGCCAAAAAGGCAGCCTGGACGTGCCCGTCGAACTCACCGAGACCGAACGCATGCTTTACCAACAACTTAACGAGCATTACCAGGCAGACGGGGTTGACTGGCAACTCGAGCAGGAGGCGCTTGATCCGCAATACGCTCTCGACGTAATCGCCGCCGCTGCGGAGCATGCACTTGGCGAGAACAAAGCCTCGGGCGAGCAGAACTGCTGACGACGGAAACATCGTCGCTCAGGGCGACGGCACTAGCATGAGGCTCTTTGCGATCTGCCATGCCGCAGCGAGATTTTCGGCACGGTTGCGCCCGGTGACTTCGCCGAGATGTCGGCTGAACCGGCGATCGTTTGGACTGCCATCGTAGTGCTGCATAGATCTGGTTGTATCTGAGCTGCAGGACCACTCGTCCAAGTGCAGGTTGATCGGCGATAACCACTCGTCGATGTCGGCCGCTGGCGGCGGTGTCGGCGCGCTGAAAGTACTGGATTGCTGTTGTCCGGTCCCGAACAACTCACAGCGCTCCTGGTCGGTCAGCAGCGGGATAGCTTCCAGGTCGCTGTCGGTAAACCCGGCCTCAGGGAGTTGCTCAAGAACATGGGCAACCAGTCGAGGCTCCTCTAGTGCTACACCGGACCGGTCGCCATAGACGCGGCCGGTCTCGTTGAGGATTCGGAACATCGTGCGGTAGTGGTAATCCGACAAGTGGCCGCGATCGCACCAGGGGCAGCCCTGATGCGCTGCAGCAGAGTCGAGTTCGTCGGACAAGGCGCCAGACGGGTTGTGAGCTGCTCGATCTTCGTTGCTGTTGACGCCGTCAGCTGCCGTATCCGGATGAATGTCAGCTGTCGACAAGCTCGTCGACCATTTCGGCGGCTTCGTCGTCGAGTTCGACGTCGAGCCAGCCTCGTAGGCCCAGGACCGCGAGTGCGTCGACGATGTCGCTGCGTTCGACTTTTGGGGTTCGGCGGATCTTCCATTGCTCGACTGAGGTGATTACTTCGCTGGCTGTTGGTCGGCGGCCGTATTCGTCGGCCAGGGCGGCGGCGGTGAAGTGGACGGTGGCGGCGACTTCGGCGGTTTTGGTGTTCATGCGTGCCATCAGGTCGACAGTGCGATCGACGGCGGCGCGCCATTGCTCCATGCGGTCGCGGTAGCTGGTGACGGCGTCGCGGTAGGTGGGGCCGACGCGGACGATGAACATGTTGCCGGCTTGCTGTTCGATGGCGAGTCCGTTGTTTTGCAGCCTGGCGAGGTGGCGTTTGAGGGTCGGCGCGAAGGGGCCGTAGCTGTCTTTTTGGAAGTCCAGGCCGGTTGGGATGCCGGTTTGGGAGGCGAAGTAGACGAGCTTTTGGAACATGATGCGCCCGACTGGCCAGTGGTGTTCTTGGCGCTGGAGGCGGTCGAGGATCGCGACGACGGCGACCCATTCGGGGGGCACGTAGCGGTCAGGTACGTCTGGGTCGGCGGGGTCGGCGGCGGGGTGGTCGAGGTCGAGGGCGAGCTGCTCGACGTCGGGTGATTCGCCGTGGGGGACGTAGAGATCGACGGGGATGTCGAGCTGCTGCAGATAGCGCATCAGCGTGGGGCCGACGACTTTCCATTCGAGCTGGCCGTTGCCGCATCCGAGTGGCGGGACCGCGAGGGAGGTGACGCCCCATTCTTTGTAGTGGGCCTGCAGGTATTGGAGGCCTTCGACGATGTCTTGCAGGCGGCTCACGGCGCGCCAGTGGCCTTTGGTCGGGAAGTTGATGATGAGGTGGTCGTCGGCTTTGTATGGGTAGGGGCGGCCGAGTTGCACTTCTTTGCGGTCGCAGCGGGCGACGTAGTCCTTGAACATGTCGGGGTAGCGCTTTTTGAATGCGAGGGCGACGCCTTTGCCCATCACTCCGACGCAGTTGACGGTGTTGACGATGGTTTGTGCGGGTGAGTCCAGGACGTTGCCGGTCACCAGGCGGACGTTGGAACGGTCATCCGAAGAAGACATATCCGTTCACCTCCACTGCTAATTCTGCGCTGACCTTATTGCATCGGCCGATACCGTCGGCGGTGTGCACGTAGCAGCCGGTGATGTGTTCGGGGCCGACCCTGTGCGGCACGAGTACTTCGGCGCTGCGTTGGCGTTTGCGCTCACGTTTGATCCAGGGGTCTGGGTGGTCCCAGGAGTGTGCGTAGACACGTTCGGGATCGAGGCTGGCCAGTCCTGCCGGCGATGCTCCGAACTTCGTGCCTGACGATGCGGCGTTGCCGTCGGCGATCACAACCCCCGGGGTTTCGAGCACGCTATGCGCCACTCGCAACACAACCATGGTCTCTCGCATTCCTCGGCGGTCGTACATCATCGCGTTGCGGGCATCGAAGTAGAGGTTGACGTAGTCGTGGAGTTGCATGCCGCCGGGCACCTGTTTGTCGGCTCGTCGGTCCTGGACACTTTCGTTGGCGATCGACAGGTGTGAGAGGGCTGCGGCGCGGTTGTGGCTGACGATGCCGTGTTGCAGGATCGACGCCAGGTTGGCCAGCGGCGTGATGTAGTGCAGCTCCTGTACCCGGTTGCGGTCCACTCACAGATTGTGCCGTGCGCTCATTCCTTTCCCTCGTTTCCCCTAGCTGGACTGTAGGGGCTTGGTGTGACACGACGAGGGATGTGTGGCTGTTCGGTGGGGTCGGATCGTCGTGCGTGATGCGGAGGGTTGTGTGAGCCGGCGGCTGTGTCGCAACTATTGCAGCGGACTTTAGTTGCGCGTTGTTCATCTTTTTCAGCGCTTTTGGTTGCGATAGCTGGTAGGGTCGCCGTTATGCCCACCGCACTCCCCTCCAGCTCCGGCACTGCCGCTGCTGGACTACTCGCGGCCCACGAGTTGCGCGTACGCATGGCCGAGGACCGCGCGCAGTCTTCGGACCCCGCGTGCTGGCTCCCCGAGCAATCTCAGTGCGATCTGCTCGCCAGGCAGGTGCAGGCGGTGATTGATCGGGCGATCGACGCCGCCACCGAGGTCGTCGAGCGCGAGCTTTACCGGGGCATTCGGGCCGGTGTTGCTGCGCTCCTGGCTCAAAGCTCCGAACCGGCTGCTACCGATGCGCTTGCTCGTATGACCGTCCGGTGGACCGTCGTGGACGGTGAACTCTGCCGGGTCGACGAGCTTGAGGAGGATGTGGATCCGGGCGCGGATGACATGGGCAGTACCTTCGCGCAGCTGCTCGCAATCGGGTTGGCCAACCGGGCCGGCCTTGGTGTGCGCTGGCTCGTGCAGCGGGCCCGCGAGGTCGATGATGAGATCGATCCCGGCAGGGGGGCCGCGCGGTGGGCTGACATCGGCGCGGTCCTGCGAATCACTCCCCAGGCTGCGGCCAAGCGTTTCGGCGGTGACGGATCTATATCGGCCTGCGGTCCGATCTGTGAGGCACTTGAACCTGTGTTGGAATCCGCTGTGCGAAAGCGCATCTAACCTGCACTTTGGGGCCGACGTCGTTAGCGCAACCGCGTTGCTGTGAACCTGCACAACCGTGTGGTTTCGGCTTTGCCGGTCTCGATTGGAAAAATTCGCTGCCAGAATCAAATGGAACTCGCATTACCCGCAGGTCAGGGGAGTGTCATTGCCGACGCAGTTCTGGAAACGACACTCCTCATGTCGGTCGCCATTCTCGATGGCGCATTGTCATTTGAAATGGCGCAACTTGGCGCGTGTGCCATCTGGATGACAACAGGAACAGTGTGTCAGCGTATCCGCCGCTGCCGACGGATTGTGGACGCTGACAACCGGGTTCGGTGATCCGGTCTCCTTCGCGGTCGCCTGACAACAGCGTCGTCTCGTTGCAGCAGGGGGCTGGCTCACCCACCTTGTGGGTCCGACGGTAGTTCAGGAGCAAGGAAGCAAGTTCGACGCTGTGGTGATGATGTGGAGTTAGTCGATTGCCGTCGGTCAGGCGGTGTCGAGGACGGCTTTCGTAAAGACAGCTCGAACGGTCAGTGCAACGTCGTGCAGGACGGTGTCAGGATCGGCACTCCTGTTGATCGCGCAGATGACCGTCGAGACGGTGCCATGTTCGCTGCGGAGGACACTGGCCGCGTCCCGGACCGCGCCGCCGGTGGTGATGACGTCCTCGATGAGGGTGATGGTTTTTCCGGTGACGTCGGCGCCTTCGGCGAGCCTGCAGGTGCCATAGGTCTTGGCGGCCTTCCGGACGAATAGCGTTGGTATGCCGGTCAGTTGGCTCATGACGGTGGCCAGTGGAATACCGCCGAGCTCCAGGCCGCCGAGCAGGTCAGTGTCGGCGGGAATGAGCGGAACCATGGCCTCGCACACGCGTCGTAGCAATTGAGGGTCTGACTCGAACAGGTACTTGTCGAAGTACTCATGAGACGGTTGGCCTGACCGAAGCCGAAACTGCCCCTGAAGGCGGCAGGCGTGGTTCACATCGGCGGCGAGCGATTTGCGGTCCATGTTGTTCATCGTGGCACCAGTAACCGCGCAGAATCTGCAAGGACAGGTTGACGCAGCGTCTCAGCCAGTTGGGTGACGCTGGTGCCAGTCGGTGGCGTGTTGATGGGCGTTGCCTGCACGCACCAGGCTCGCTTCGTCCAGGTGGCGGGCGACGAGCTGGAACGTCAGTGGCAGACCATCGTGGGTGAATCCGCCGGGCAACGTGATCGTGGGATTGCCCGACATGTTGAACGGTTCGGTGAATCGCCACATCAATGCGGTGCCTTGCGGTGTGGCCCACAGCTCGTTGATTCGCTCGACGGTGAGATTGTCGGGCGGTTGCGACGGGGTCAGTAGCACATCGATGTCATTGAACAATGTGGCGAGACCGCCGCTGAATGCGAGTCGTGCTTGCTGGGCCTTCATGGCATCCATGCCGGTCGTGGCGCGGCCGACGTCCAAGAGCCCTGCCAGGGGCCCGTACTCGCTGCGTCGGGACGGATAGGTCGCCGCATGGGCGATAGCCGCTTCGGCGGCACATGATGCTAGCCCGCTGGTGATCAGCAGGTCTGGGTTCGGTACATGGACTTCCTTGACGTTTGCACCAAGGCTTTCGAACGCCCTGCGGGCGGCTCGGACCATCTCGATGGTTTGTGGGTCGGATCCTGTGTCGTTGTAGGCCGGATCAACCCCTACTCGCAGATTGTCCAGCCGCGGATCGAGATTCGCCAAGTAATCCGGCACGGGTGCGGTCAGCGTAGTGGGATCGTTGGGGTCGTGTCCGGCGATCACGGCCAGGACGGCACCTGCGTCGGCGGCTGATCGCGTGATGGGGCCTACGTGGTCGAGGCTTTCAGCCAATGGGAACACGCCGTAGCGGCTGACTCGGCCCCAGGTGGGTTTGAGACCGGTCACGCCGTTGGCTGCAGCTGGGTATCGGATTGATCCGGTGGTGTCGGTGCCCAGGGAGCCAAAACACAGTCCCGCGGAGGTGGCCACCGCCGAACCACTCGACGATGATCCGGCCCAATGCGCGGGGTTCCACGGGTTGACCGGTGGTGTCACGGTGGGGTGATAGTCGCCCGAGGCGCCTTCGGTCAACGCTAATTTGCCCAGCAGAATCGCACCGGCATCGTGGAGGCGCCGTACCACGGTGGCGTCGTAGTCGGGGCGGTACTGTGCATAGATCGACATTCCCGCGGTCGTCGGAATCCCTTTGGTGCGGCACAGATCTTTGACCGCGATCGGGACGCCGTGCAGCGGGCCCCGGTAGTTCCCGTTGGTAATCTCGCGCTCGGCTTGCTTGGCCTGCTCGACGGCGAGTTGCTCGGTCACGGTGGCATAGGCATGCAGACTTGGCTGTAGGTGGTTGATCCTGTCCAGCAGTGCGTGGGTCAGTTCGACCGGGGAGATTTGACCAGACTTGAGCGCTGCTGCGGTGTCGAGAAGTGAAGCGTAATGCGGCTCGACTGGTCCGGTGAGCACTGCGGCAGGGGGAGCAGTGTCGGTTGCAGGCGTTGCGCACGCCGCGCCTGCCGTGGCGGCGGCGGACGCGACCAGCGCCGCGGTCAAAAACTTGCGCCGGTCAATTCCTACGTCCAGTTGTGAATCCCCCATGCAAACCAGTCAAACCCGATGCTCCACCTACCTCGGGGACCAACACGCATTCATAGCAGCGCTGTGGTGCGCGATCCGAGGGCGCCATGGTGCGATTGATTGAGCATCTGGCGGCGTTTGTCCGACTTGATTCGGGACCGCTGTGGACGCCCGGGTGTGTAACTCTGGGTCCGTGGGCTCGGGGGTGTTGGCGCAGATCCGGTGTGTGGTGTTCGACGTGGGCGAGACGTTGGTCGATGAAACTCGGATGTGGACTGCGCTGGCGCAGCGGTTGGGTTTGACGCCGTTCACTTTGTGCGGTGTGGTGGGGGCCATGATCGCTACTGGCAGGGATCATCACGATCTGTGGGACGTGATTGGTGTCGATCGGCCTGCGGCGGGTATCGATCCCGGGGGGTGCGATCTGTATCCCGACGCTCTGGATTGTGTCGCAGCTGTGCGTCGCCGTGGGTTGGCTGTCGGTGTCGCGGGAAACCAGCCTGCGGTGATCGGGCAGGTGCTGTCTGCGGCCGGCCTGGAGGCTGACTTCGTGGCGTCGTCGGCGGCGTGGGGAGTGGCCAAGCCAAACCCCGTGTTTTTCGCCCGGTTGATCTCGGAAGCGTGCGTTCCCGCCGAGAGCATCTTGTATGTTGGCGATCGCCTCGACAATGACGTGGTGCCCGCCCGTGCGGCCGGGATGCGCACGGTGTTCGTTCGGCGCGGCCCGTGGGGCTATCTCCATGCTCTCAAAGCCGAAGCGTCACTTGCAGATCTGCGAGTGGACTCGTTGCAGGAACTGACCGCGCTACTGACCGTCAACTGAAATTGAGGGTGCCGACACTGTTGCCGGATCGGGCGGGACTTTGCGTGGCTTGGTTGAGGATGCACGGAGGGACACCCGTGTCGTGTCTCGGTTTCAGAGGAACTGAACGCGATCAGGTGCTGTTTCCGCAGCGATGGCGGAATCGGCCTACCGTGTGGCAGCGCGATCGTCCCAAACTCGCGGCCTCGTCAGGAGTGCTTTGCCGCTCTGGAGACTTGACCAACTGTACCGTTCTAGGATCCGCCAACTGGACTGCTGAGCCGCAGTGTCCTACGCGTAGGACACCGCGAGGACGACTCCCGAGAACACCAACATGCCAAGGCAGTTCACCCAGAAGGTGGAATTGAGGAATCTGGCGCGCAGGTGGGCGACCATGGCACACACGAAGTACATGACCACGCCGACGTTCGCGGCAATCCCCACACCTGGATAGTGCAGCCCCGCGAGTAGCCCCGCGGTCGCCCCCAGCTTGATGACGATCAGCGCCCACCACCAATCGCGCGGGAAACGCACGCCGTCCAGGCAGTCGCGGATGAACTTGGGTGGGCGGATCGACATCAGGGCGTCGCCCAGCAGCACGACTGCAAGCGCGATGGTCAGCAGGGGCAGGTGCGGGGTGTCGATCATTGTGGAACTCCCATTCCGAGGATTAGATCGACCGCTTCGGCGAAGCGGTCTGGTGCGTCGGACTCGTCGAAGGCGCCTCCGGATGCCGCGCGGAGTACGCCGATGTAGGCGAGGTAGAGCGTGCGCGCGGCGGCCGCGGAATCGGTATGGCCGGCCGCCCGAAAGATGCTTTCGAAATCTGCAATCAGCTCGTCGGCCAGCTCAGTGAACGTGCGCGACTTGTGCCGGCCGCGGGCGACCACCGCCGCGTACTCGCGTGCGAGGTCGCGATCCGACTGGAAGTACGCCACGAAGGGTTCGACAGTGGCGATGAGTCTCTCGGCTGCTTCGGACTTCGTGAGCGGACGTACGTGCTGGTTCCGATCCCGTGCCGCGTGCACCGCCGCGATCCACTGGTCAACGATTGCGATCAGCAGGCTGTCTTTGTCGCCGACACCCATGACGGTGCCGACGCTCACGTGCGCCTCGGCGGCGATTCGGCGCACCGTGGTCGCGGCAAAGCCGTGCTCACGAAACAGTCGATCGGCGGCCGCGAGAACTCGCTGAGAGGTGTTGATCTTTGCGTCAGCCCTCGATTGAACATGTTCATTGAACACGTTCAATAAGTTAGCGGGCTCTTGCCCGGTTGTGCAAGTGCCCTACCGAACACTGCAGTCCGACGCGGCTGACGATGTTCGGCGCCGCGTCCACCTCAGTGGGACGACGGCCTCGGTGTCGTCTCGTTCGGTGTCCCAGGCCGTGGTGGTCGGAGGTTGAGTGTGCGCCGGCCGGCCGTGACCAATTGGTCGTAGAGCTCGCGGTCATCGACGCCGTCGAATTCCACGCCGACGGCCGCCGAGATGCCGGCCATGACGATGGCTGCGCGCACCTGGCCGCCCACACCGGGTTCGGCGCCGGCGAGCAGATCCGCTTGGCGTTTCACGATCGCACGCCATTGCGGTTGTTGGCGTAGGAGTTCGGCAACGCCGGGGTCGCCGGTGAGGATGGGAAACAAGTCGCGGTGCGATACCGCGAGGGCCACATAGCCGGCGAGCATCGATTCGGCTTGTGCGCGACTTCCGCGCTGGGCTTCGGCAGTCTCCACGAGTTCGACGAGCTCGTGGATGACGGGCTCCATGATGGTGCTCAACAGCTCGTCGCGAGTGCGAAAATGGTGGTAGATCGCCGATTTCGTCAGGCCAAGCTCATCGGAGATCATCTGCAGGGAAGTCCCTGCCACGCTGTGCCGCCGGAACAGCTCGATGGCCGCGTCGATCAACTTCTGGCGGGTCGTGCCGCCGGCGCCCGGCGCGGAGCCGCTCACCGCGACGGCCTAAATGTAGCTTTCCTAACAATTTCGCGCTGGCTGACCATTCGTAAAGTATAAGCCTGTACGATTGGTCAGTAATCAGCTGTACGTTTGGTCAGTAATTCTGGGCCAAGTGGGTCAGCTTTCCTCCGCCCTGTCGAGGAGCACGCCATGCCGTTGAACACCGCACCGCAGCAGACTTCGCACGAGAAGTCCCCGCTTGAGGGCATCGATTTCTTTCACAACCCGGCGCTGGTCGCCGATCCGTACCCGGTCCTTGAGCGCATGCGGACGGCCAGTCCGGTGCTCCGCGAACCGTCACACAACGTGCTGGTCGTCACGGGGTACGACGAGGCGTTGGCCGTGGTCAGCGACCATGAATCGTTCTCGTCGTGCAACACGGTCACCGGTCCGACCCCAGGTTTTCCGGTGCCACTGGAAGGGCTCGACGAATCTGAGGTGCGGGCACTCATCGAGGCGCACCGCACCGAGTTGCCGTTCAGCGACCAGCTTCCGTCGTTCGATCCGCCGACGCACACCGCGCACCGGTCGCTGCTCAGCCGACTGATCACGCCCAAACGCTTGAAGGAGAACGAGGCGTTCATGTGGCGCCTCGCCGATCAGGTGCTGGAGCCGTATGTGGCCGGTGGTGACGGCGAGTTCCTCACCGCCGTCGCCAACCCCTTCGCGCTGCTGGTCATTGCGGATCTCCTGGGCGTGCCCGAGGCGGACCGTCCCGAGCTCACCGAAAGGCTGGCCGGGGACAACTCGCTGGGCAGTACGGATGACGCAGTGATGCAGCATGCTCCGCTCGAATTCCTCTACACGCGGTTCAGCGACTACATCTCGGACCGACGCCGTCATCCCCGTGGCGATGTCATGACCGAGATGGCACAGGCCAGCTTCCCGGACGGATCGACCCCGGAGGTCATCGATGTGGTGCGGGTGGCGGCCAATCTCTTCTCGGCGGGTCAGGAAACCACGGTCCGGCTGCTGTCCTCGGCATTGAAAATCCTGGCCGAGAATCCCGAGCTCCAGGAGCGGCTGCGCCGTAACCCCGACCAGGTCACGAATTTCGTCGAGGAGGCGCTGCGCTTCGAGAGTCCGATCAGAGGTGATTTCCGGCTGGCCCGCGCCACCACGACGGTGGGAGGCGTCGAAATCCCGGCGGGTGCCGTGGTGATGGTGCACTACGGCGCGGCGAACCGAGATCCGCGCCAGTTCGACAATCCCGACGTCTTCGAGTTGGACCGGCACAATGCCAGGCGCCACATCGCCTTCGGGCGCGGTGTCCACAGCTGCATCGGCGCGCCGCTGGCCCGAGCCGAGGCGAAAGTGATCATTCAGCGGCTACTGGCGAGCACCAGTGCGATCGAGATAGACGAGGCACGGCACGGAACCGTCAACGCGCGACGTTACGACTATGTGCCGACGTACATCCTGCGAGGTCTCACCGATCTGCACCTCAACGTGACCCCCGCCGCAGACACGGGAAAAGCATCCCGATGAGGGTTGTCGTCGACGACGATCTGTGCCGCGGACACGGAATATGCGCGGCGCTGTGCCCGCAGGTGTTCAGCCTGACCGACGGCGGCTACGCCGAGGCCATCGACACCGACATCCCTCCCGAGCTCGAAGGAGCCGTCGTCGAAGCGGTCGACGGCTGCCCAGAGCGGGCCATCCGCATTCACTGAAGGAAAGAGCAATCATGTCAATAGATTTCGAGCGTCGCGACCGAACCGCATTCGACCTGTCAGGCAAGGTTGTGGTCGTCGTGGGCGGCGGGCAGATGCCCGGCCCCAAGATCGGCAACGGCCGGGCCACATCCGTCGTGGCGGCACGCCACGGCGCTGAGGTGGTCGTGGTGGACCGCAACCTCGCCGCCGCACAGGAGACAGTGGAGCTGATCACCGCGGAGAAGGGCAAGGCGTATGCGCTTCACGCCGATGTGGCCGAAAAGGATGACTGTCAACGCATCTTCGACACCGTGATGCAGAACAGTGGTCGCGTTGACGGGATGGTCTACAGCGTGGCGATCAACCCGCCGTTCGACCGGGTGAACAACTCGATGAGCGCCGATGATTTCAACCATGGGATCAACGTGAACATGCTGGGTTGTTACTACTGCAATCTCTTTGCTGCACAGTGCATGGAGAAAAACGACGGCGGTTCCACCGGCAGCATCATCAACATTTCGTCCATTGCGAGCATCAAAAACGAAGTCGGACTCAACATCGGGATCATGCCCTACGCCCTCGGCAAATGCGGGCTGAACTACATCACGGAACTGACCGGCGCGCAGTTCGCCGGCGCCGGCATCCGCGCCAACACCCTGATGCTCGGCCCGATCGACTCGACGTTGGGCAACACAGATTCCCAGTCGCTGTTCGGTTTCGAGCCTGATGAGGTCGATGAGGCCTACGCCGAAGTGGTGAAGCTGAAGATGGGCCGGGCCAGTGCATGGGAGACCGGCTACGCGGCGCTGTATCTCCTGGCCGACGAGTCACGGTTCATGACAGGACAGCAAATTCGGTTGGACGGCGGCGCCACCCTCGTACGCTGAGGCACCTCGGCTCAGCCGATGATCTCGTCTTCTCCCTGCAGGTGAGCGGACTGCGATTGTGCCCGTGCGGGTAATCGGTTGTGGTGATGAGGTCATCTGAACAGCTGCGCGATGAGCGGCCGGTGGACATCCCGGCCGATGTCCAGGTGCGCGGTGCCCGGGAACACAATCTCAAGAACATCGATGTCAACGTTCCGCGGGATGCGCTGGTGGTGTTCACCGGTGTGTCGGGGTCAGGCAAGTCGTCTCTGGCCTTTGGCACGTTGTTCGCTGAGTCTCAGCGCCGGTATCTGGAGTCGGTGGCCCCGTATGCGCGCCGGCTGATCGACCAGGTCGGTGTTCCCGATGTTGACTCGATTGAGGGGATGCCGCCGGCGGTGGCCTTGCAGCAGCAGCGTGGCGTGGGCAGCGCGCGGTCATCGGTCGGGAGTGTGACGACATTGTCGAGCCTGGTGCGGATGCTGTATTCGCGTGCCGGGAACTATCCGGTTGACCAGCCCATGCTGTTCGCGGAGGACTTCTCACCCAACACCGTGCAGGGGGCGTGCCCGACGTGCCACGGCATCGGCCGGGTCTATGAGGTGCCCGAGGTGCTCATGGTCCCGGATCCGTCGCTGACCATCCGGGACCGGGCCATCGCGTCGTGGCCGCCGGCGTGGTACGGGCAGAACCTGCGCGACATCCTGGTGTCGTTGGGCTACGACGTCGACAAGCCGTGGAAAGGCCTTCCGAAGAAGGACCGCGACTGGATCTTGTACACCGAGGAGCACCCGACGGTGCCGGTGTATGCCGGGTTCACGCCGGCCGAGACTCGTCGCGCGGTGAAGCAAGGTATGGAGCCCAGCTACCAAGGCACTTTCACCGGTGCGCGTCGTTACGTCCTGGACACGTTCGCCAACACCAAGAGCGCATCGGTGAAGAAGCGGGTGTCCCAGTTCGTCAGCAGCGCAGTCTGTCCCGCGTGTGATGGCAAGCTGCTCAAGCCCGAGGCGCTGTCGGTCACTTTCGAGGGATTCGACATCGCCGCACTGTCCGGGCTCTCTCTGGCTGCGCTCGCGCAGGAGTTGCAGCCCGTGGTCGGCGAGAGCTGGACGCCGACCGAGGTCGGTCCCGGCGACGTCCTCGACGCGCCAACGCGGCGCGCGGCGGTCCAAGAGCGGGTGGCTGCCGGTGGCTCGGCGCACAAGGCGGCTCCAGACATTCGGCACACCCCCAACATGTCTGTGGAAAAACTGGCTGCCGCTGGCCGTTTGGCGGAAGAACTGCTCGAGCGGCTGAAACCGATCATGGATCTGGGCCTGGGTTACCTTTCGTTGGATCGCAGCACCCCCACGTTGTCTTCGGGAGAGCTGCAGCGGCTGCGGCTGGCGACCCAGCTGTCGTCGCAGCTGTTCGGGGTGGTGTACGTGCTCGATGAGCCGTCGGCCGGGCTGCATCCACGCGATCGGGACGCGTTACTGGGCATTCTGGACGGTTTGAAGCGACGCGGTAACAGTGTCTTCGTGGTCGAGCACTCGCTCGACATCATCGGCGCAGCCGATTGGTTGGTCGACATCGGCCCCGGAGCCGGTGAGAGCGGCGGCGAGATTCTCTACAGCGGTCCGCCGAAAGGTCTTGCCGAGGTGGCCGAATCAGTCACGCGCCGTTACCTGTTCGGCCTGGTGTCGCCGGCGGCCCGAACGCCCCGCGAGCCCGCCGACTGGCTGCGGTTGGAACACGTGAGTCGCAACAACCTGCACGACGTGTCGGTGGCGTTCCCCCTGAAATGTCTGACCGCGGTCACCGGAGTCTCGGGCTCGGGAAAATCGAGTCTGGTCAGTCAGGCGCTGCCCACGTTGGTCGGCGAGCACCTGGGCGCGCCGGTGACAGACTCGACGGGCGACGTGTCGGACGACGACCTCCTGCTGGCCGGGGCGTCGGCGCCGGTGGACGGCCGGATCGTCGGTGGCATCGGGGGTCTGCGTCGTGTGGTCTGTATTGACCAGAAGCCCATCGGCCGCACGCCCCGGTCGAACGTTGCCACCTACACCGGCATGTTCGATCACATCCGCCGCCGTTTCGCCGAGACACCGGAGGCGCGACGCCGCGGCTACAAGGCCGGGCGGTTCTCGTTCAACGTCGCGTCGGGGCGTTGCCCGACCTGCGAAGGGGAAGGGTGGGTGATGGTGGAGCTGCTGTTTTTGCCGAGTGTCTATGCCCCGTGCCCGGACTGTCACGGAACACGCTACAAGACAAGCACATTGGAGATCACTTGGCGGGACCGCAACATCGCCGAGATCCTGCAGATGAGTGTCGATCAGGCGTGGGAGTTCTTCGACGGCGATGCCGACGTATTGCGCTCGTTGACGGTGCTGCGCGACGTCGGGCTGGGTTACTTGCGGTTGGGCCAGCCGGCGACCGAACTGTCCGGCGGTGAGGCCCAGCGCGTCAAGCTGGCCACCGAGCTGCAGCGGGCGCACCGCGGCGACGCGCTCTATCTGCTCGACGAACCGTCGGCGGGATTGCACCCCGCCGACGCCGACCGTCTGCTGCTGCATCTGCAGAAGCTGGTGGACGCGGGTAACACGGTCGTGGTCGTCGAACTCGACATGCGTGTCGTCGCCCAGGCGGACTACGTCATCGACCTCGGTCCCGGCGCCGGCGGAGACGGGGGCCGCGTCGTGGCCACCGGCACACCGGCTGTGGCGTCGATCCACCCTGACAGCGTGTCCGGCCCTTACCTCGCTGGCGCCCTCCACTAGAACCGGCTCGCGAATCCTCGTCCCCACGTTCTTGGGTAGGACTCTGGTCGGGGCCAACTCCGGTTGCTACCGCTGCGCGGGAGCGCTCCAACGCACTCGTAATGATTGCGGCTCCGCAGGCTCCGTCGGCTGCGGTGGGTGGCGCGGCTTAGGTGGCCGCGGCGTCGGCAGCGGTGCAGTGGGAGCGTTCGGTGAAGGCGGTGTGGTTGCTGCCGCATTCTGTCGTTGTACTTCGTCGTCGATCCCGTCGGACAAGCGCCCGAGGTAGCCGATGAGTGCTGCGACGTCGCCGTCGTCCCAGCGCGACAAGATGGACTCCAACCTGGAGATGTTGAGCCCTCGTTGACGTTCAAAGGTGTTGCGGCCCTGCGGGGTGAGCATGAACCGTGGTGGTGCGGCTTGGTCGGTAGTCGGCGATCGACCGACCATTCCGTCGCGGATCAGTGTCGACACCCGCTCTTCGACGGTGTCATCCGCACTGTCGACCGAACGTGCCAACTCTTTCAAGGTGAGTGGCGGTCCGGCCCCGAGGTACGAGGCGATGACGTAGTCTCCGCGGTCCAGCCGGTACGGAGTCGACGGAATCTGCAAGGCGACGGCCGCCTGACGGCCCATCGCTGTCAGGACGTTTTCGAGCCGTTGGGCCCGGCGTCGCACCGGGACGGGCATGACAACCGGTTCGACGTCGGACACCGGCGGCGTCGGGACAGAGGTGGGGATCATCACGGCGAGCAACGCTGAGACGATGGCCGCGCCGCCGGCGATCAACATGGCAGTCTGGAACGCTGCCAGCGTCGGGAATGCGTGACCGGCGACGGAGATGGTCATCTGGGCCAACACCGCGCCCGTGACCGCGCTGGAGGTCGACGTGCCCAGTGAGCGGGCCAGCGAGTTGATCCCGTTGGCGGCAGCGGTTTCCGACACCGGAACGGCCGAGTTGATGAGAGTGGGCAGGGCCGCGAATGCGAAGCCGACACCGGTGCTGCACACCACGCCGAACAGCAGAACGCCCGCCGGTGAACCGAGCAGCTGTGTTCCGCCCAGGTAACCCGCCGCGATGATGACGGCACCGAGGATGAGCGAGAATCGCGCTCCGCGCGCGGCGATCACCTTGCCGGCGATCGGCGACGTGGCCATCATCGCCAGGCCGCCCGGCGCCATCCACAGGCCCGCCATCACCATGGACTGACCCAGACCATGCCCGATCGTCGTGGGCATCTGCAGTATTTGGGGACCGATGAGACTGGTGCCGAACATTCCGAACCCAATCGCCACCGACGACAGGTTGGTGAGCAGTACGGGCTTTTTGAGTGTCGTGCGCATATCGACCAGCGGCGTTGGCGCCCGGTATTGCCACCAGCCGAATACCCCGAATGCCGCGATCGAGCCGATCAGCAGGCCGAGCGTGAGGGGACTCGTCCATCCCCACGTCGAGCCCTTGGAGATCGGTAGCAGCAACAGCAGCAGGGCAGTGGCCAGACCGGCCGCTCCCGGTGCGTCGAACTTGCCCATGGACGACGAGGGCACGATATCGGGGACCATCGTCGCGAACAAGACGCCTGAGGCTAGGCCGAGACCTGCAGCGCACCAGAACAATACGTGCCAGCTCGAATGCTCGGCGATCACCGCGGACAGCGGCAGGCCCAATGCACCGCCTACTCCGAGCGAGGCACTCACCATGGCCATCGCTCCTCCGACGCGGTCGGCCGGTAGTGCGGCACGCAGCACGCTGATTCCCAGCGGGATAACCGGAGCGCCGAAGCCCTGCAGTGCGCGTCCCACCACGAGAAGCGGCAGCGAGCTGGTGAGGGCCGCAATCACCGACCCTGCCGTGAGGAGTACCGCACACGCGATGAGAATCCGCCTGGGGCCGAACATATCTCCGAGCCGACCAAACATCGGCGTCGCCACGGCACCGGTCAGAAGCGTGGCGGTAACCGCCCAGGATGCGTTGGCTGCGGTGGTGTTCAGCAACTCGGGCAATTGCGGAATCAGAGGCACCACGAGTGTCTGCATCATCGAGACGCTGACCCCCGCAGCCGCGAGCACCGCAATCAACAGACCACCACCCGTCGGGGTGGTCGGACGTTCGATCATCTGCTGAGACATGACAGCGATCTCCTTCGATGACGGGTACGTGTGTCGGCATGGCCATTGGCCTACGCCGAAGAGGGTCGGTACCTTACCCGATATATAGGTTGACTAACAAATTGGAACCCCTGTCGAGGTGGGGCTGTGTCAACGCCCGAAACCGGAGCCCTGGCCAAAGGCGCGGCGCGAGCATCGGGACGCGCTCACCTGAGTGGTAGTTGCACCGTGATGCAGAGCCCACCGTCGGGTCGGGCTGTGAGGGTAAGGGCCCCATCGTGTGCTTTGACGATGCTGTTGACGATTGCCAGGCCGAGGCCGACGCCCGCATCGTGGGTGCGGATGCGTTCAGTGCCGCGCTGAAACGGCTCGACAAGGGTCGAGACCAATTGCGGGCTGAGTTTTTCGCCGGTGTTCTCGACAGTGAGCGTCACACTTCTGGCGCCGACGCTGGTCGTGGTCCATGCGACGCCGTGTTCGGGCAGGTTGTGGACGATCGCGTTGTGCAGCAGGTTCGTGGTCATCTGCCGCAGGAGCGCGCCGGAGCCGATCGTCGGCGTCACCTCGCCGGACGACTCCAGGGTGACGCCGTGTCTTTCTGCCAGGGGTAGGAGCGTTTCGCTGGCGTCTTCGACGAGGAGGGACAGGTCGACGGGTTCTTGGGTGACGGATCGTTGATCCGCGCGACTGAGGAGCAGCAGTGCTTCGGTGAGATCGATCGCTCGGGTGTTGACTGCGTGGAGGCGTTCAATCAGTTCGCGGGTGTCGGTGTTGTGATCCTGGCGGGCTACGTCGAGCAGAGTCTGCGTGATCGCCAGCGGGGTGCGCAGTTCGTGGGAGGCATTGGCGGCGAATCTCTGCTGTTCGGTGACGTGCGCTTCGAGCCGTTCGAGCATGGTGTCGAAGGCGTCGGCGAGTTCGCGCAGTTCGTCTCTGCGGCCTGGCAGCTGGATTCGTTGCGACAGTGATCCTTTCGAGGCCATGCGGGTGGCAGCCGTGATGCGCGTCAAGGGCGCGAGCATCCGGCCGGCCAGCAGCCATCCGCCCACCAGACCGAACACGAGCAGGAAGGTCATCACCGCGGCGGCTCTCGGAGCGAAAACGTGCAGGAGCCTGGACCGGATGGGAAAGACTTCATTGGGGAATGAGATGTCAGTGCTGCCCGGGATGATCATCATCCGATCTGGCACATACCGCAGTAGGAAAACCCACACGGCAGCGAGCAGCAGGCCGCCGGCGAGCATCAGGAACCCGGCGTAGCTCAGGGTGAGCTTGAGGCGAAGGCTCAGTCCCGGTGCCCTATTCATGATTTCGTTCCTCATCTCGGCAGGCATCCGCCGTGTCTATGCGGTAGCCGACGCCGGGCACAGTGGTGATGATCCAGGGCTCGCCGAGGCGTTTGCGTAGTGCGGACACCGTGATGCGCACGGCGTTGGTAAACGGATCGGCGTTCTCATCCCACGCCCGCTCCAGAAGCTCCTCGGCACTGACGACACCCCCTTCGGCTGCGACCAGGACTTCGAGCACCGCGAACTGTTTTCTGGTGAGAGCGACGTAGCGGCCGTCACGGTAGACCTCACGGCGGAACGGATCCAACCGGAGTCCCGAGATTTCACGGACCGGCGGCCTGCTCTGGGTGCGCCGGCGGTCGAGTGCTCGCAGGCGCAGCACCAGCTCTCGCAGTTCGAACGGCTTGGTCAGATAGTCGTCAGCACCGAGTTCGAACCCCGAGGCCTTGTCGTCGAGCCGGTCGGCAGCGGTCAACATCAGGATCGGCATGCCGCTGCCCGAGGCGACGATGCGTTCGGCAATCACGTCACCAGAGGGCCCGGGAATATCGCGGTCGAGCACGGCGATGTCGTAGGCGTTGATGCTCAACAATTCAAGCGCGGTGTCGCCGTCGCCCGCGATGTCGGCGGCGATCGCCTCCAGTCGCAGGCCGTCGCGGATAGCCGTCGCCATGTAGGGCTCGTCCTCGACGACCAACACACGCATGCTCCCCACGCTACGAGCCGCCGTATATCGTGGGCATATCGAAAATCGCATACGTGCTGACAACACCGCGCAGCCTTGACTAGCGGCCATGACAAACAACAACTCAGCACACAGCCGACGACCACTTCTCACTCTCACCATGGCCGCCTTGATCGGCTCGGCTGGCCTGGCGATGGCGGCTCAGGCCGGCGCCGACCCGGTCGGTCAAGCGCAGGCGACGAAGTACTCCGAGTGCATGCGGGCCAATGGTGTCGCGGACTTCCCAAATCCGGACGCAGGCGGCCAGTTTCCCTACGGAGGCATCTCGGTGTCGAAGGCGACGTGGCAGAACGCGGTCGGTGCGTGTGCGAATCTGCAGCCGTCGGGTTGGTCGGCTGACGCCGGGCGTACTGCCGAGCAGCAGGACGCTGCGCTCAGATTCGCCCAGTGCGTGCGCGACCACGGAGTGCCGGACTTCCCGGACCCGTCCAGCGCCCGCGACCCGCTCATCGACACCTCGAAGATGCGCGGCGACGTCAGCGCCGGCAGCATTCCCGAGCTGAAGCCCGCGGTGGAGGCATGCCACAACTTGTTCACCGCCGCGCTACCGGCACCGGGGACTGGCCGGCCGGGCTGACAACCGCCGGCGTGCATCAAACGCCGTTGAGAACACGATCGAGTGCCGCCCGGCCTTCAGGTCCCCAGTGGGGCTTGCAGGCCGGGAGGCACCGATCTCCGTTCTCCCCGACCTCGCGGCGGTCACGCCTGCAAGGTCTGGATCCTGCTCCTCCAGCAGTGCGCGGACCAGCTCTGCGGTGACTGGCGGTGAGGTCGGTTGGTGATCGTTGCCGGGGGAAATCATCGGGTGTTCTTTGAGGCCGGCGGGTCCGCGGGACTGAAAGGCGCGAGTAAGAATTCGTCGACGAACCTGGCGAACGTGTCGTCGACGAAGGTCGGGTCCGGTGCGGTGAAGTACTCGATGATGAATCCCTGGAACGCGGCCAACGCGATACGCGAACGGGTTTCGGCGACGTGGACGGGCATTCCCAGCGCGAGAAGGCGAGCCTTGGAGTTGCGTGTCAACAGCGACAGGGTGTCCCAGGTGTATTCCCGGTAGGGACTGTCGACCCCGCAGGCGGCGCCGAAGATTTGCAGTACGACGCGCAGACTGTCATGGCGCTCTCCGCGCGTACATTCATGCCAGTCTTCAAAACACCATTTCCGGTGTGCCGCAATCGTTTCCGGCAGGTCCAGATCCCCGGTCTCCGGTATTGCCGCGCGCTGCTCACGGTTCAAGACGTCAAGCATGAGTTGCTCTTTGGTGCCGAAGTAGTACACCAACATTCGCGCGCTGGTCCCCAGCTGTGACGCGAGTTCGCGCAGCGAGGTGTCGACCACCCCGGTGCGCGCCAAAATAGCGCCCGCGGCGGCCAACAATTCTTCGCGTTTGGCGTGGTCGAACGGTCGCGGCACACTTGACTGTAACAGTTGCTTCAGATACTGATGGTGCGTGCGGGTGAACACGACGAGGGAGGGCGCTCGGTGAGCCTGGTCGAGGATGTCGACTCCACGACCAGCGGCCGCTCCGAGGTGTCCGCGGCGCCAACCAGCAGGCCGTTGCCGGTAACCCGATGGGTCGCGATCATCGCGGGGTTGGTGGGGTTCGTGGCCAGTGCGCTGATCCCGGTGTTGCCGGTGGTGCAGACCACCGCGTCGCTGCAGTGGCCCCAGGATGGGCGGCTGGGCAGTGTGACCGCGCCGCTGATCACGCTCGCCCCAGCGTCGCTGGAAACGTCGGTGCCGTGCAGCGTGTTTCGCGATCTGCCCGCCTCGGGCGGGGTGGTGTTGAGCACGGCGCCGACGGCCGGAAAGCAGGCGATGCTCAACGGGCTCTTCGTCACGGCGACCGCGCAACGGGTCGATGTGATCGCCCGCAACGTGGTGGTCCTCAGCGTGCCGCGCAGCCGAATGAGCGACCCGCAGTGTCAGCGGCTAGAGCTGGCCTCCTCGACAGCAGGCACGTTCGCCAGAGCCGTGGGACTGATCGATCCCGACACCGGCTCGTCAGTGCGCGGTGGGTTCGGCGATCCGAATTTGCGACCCCAGATCGTCGGGGTGTTCACCGACCTGACGGGTCCGGCGCCGCCCGGATTGTCGTTCTCAGCCGCCATCGACACTCGATACACCAGCTCCCCGTCTCCGCTGAAGACCGCGGCGATGTTGGCCGGCATCCTTGGCACGATTGTCGGGCTGTTGGCGTTGTGGCGACTTGACCGCCTCGACGGGCGCCGTGCGCGGCGTCTCATTCCGGCCCGTTGGCGCACCTTCACCACGGTGGACGCCACCGTCATCGTGCTCTCGGTGTTCTGGTTCGTCGCCGGCGCGGGATCCTCCGACGACGGCTACCAATTCGGCATGGCCAACACCGCCAGCCATGCCGGCTACATGGCCAACTACTTCCGCTGGTACGGCAGCCCCGAAGACCCCTTCGGCTGGTATTACGAGCTGATTGCGGCGATGACCCACGTCAGCAACGCCAGCCTGTGGCTACGCCTACCGGACTTGGTCTGCGCGCTGGTCTGTTGGCTGCTGCTCTCCCGTGAGGTCCTACCGCGCCTCGGAGGCGCGGTCGTGAGAAGCCGCGCGGCCGTGTGGGCAGCGGCGCTGGTGTTCCTCGCGGCGTGGATGCCGTTCAACAACGGGCTGCGCCCGGAAGGCCAGATCGCCACCGGCGCGCTGATCACCTACGTCCTGGTCGAACGGGCCATTACCACCCGGCGTGCCACGCCGGTCGGTCTGGCGATCGTGGTGGCCGCGTTCACCCTGGGCATCCAGCCCACCGGGATCATCGCCGTCGCCGTTCTGTTGGCCGGCGGGCGCCCGATCGTGCGGATCATCATCACCCGCGCCAAATCGGTGGGGATCTGGCCGGTGTTGCTGCCCCTGGCCGCAGCCGGATTCGTGGTCCTCACAGTGATCTTCGCCGACCAAACCCTGGCTGCGGTACGCGAAGCCACCAATGTGCGCACCGCGATCGGACCCGCGCAGCCCTGGTACACCGAGAACCTGCGCTACTTCTACCTGTTCCTGCCGACCACCGACGCCGCCCTATCCCGACGCTTCGGAATCTTGATCACTGTGGCGTGCCTGTTCGCGTCGATGCTCTTGTTGTTGCGGCGCAAGCGAATACCCGGCATCGCGATCGGCCCGGTATGGCGGCTGATGGGCGTCATCTTCGCCACGCTGTTCCTGCTCACGTTCGCCCCGACGAAGTGGATCCACCATTTCGGACTGTTCGCCGCCGCCGGTGCGGCGATGGCCGCGGTGGCCACCGTGCTCTTCGGGCCGACGGTACTGCGCTCACGACGCAACCAAATGGCGTTTCTCGCGATCGTGCTATTGGTTCTCGGGTTGTGTTTCGCCTCCACCAATGGCTTTTGGTACGTCTCCAGCTACGGGGTGCCCTTCAACGACAGCAGCCCGCACTGGGGGCCGGTCACCGCGAGCGCCGTCTTCCTTTGGTTGTCCCTGGCGGCCGCGGGCTACGCGGGCTGGCTGCACCTGTCCCCACCGAGCCGACCGCCATCGCGACTGACCCGGACGCTGACCGCAGCACCGGTGCCTGTGGCTGCGGGGCTCATGGTGGTGGTGTGTTCTGGGTCGATGTTGACCGGAGCGATCAAGGAATACCTCAGCTATTCCAACGGCTGGGCCAACCTGCGCGAGCTGGTCGGTGGATGCGGGCTGGCCGACGACGTCCTCGTCGAACCCGACATCAACACCGGATTCCTCGCCCCGCTTCCCGGACGCTACGGACCTCTGGGCCCATTGGGTGGCACCGATCCGATCGGCTTCAACCCGAATGGCGTACCTGAACACACACTGGCAGAGTCCGTTTGGCAGAGCCAGGCCAAATCCGGAACGGATTATGACTGGGATGCCCGCACTGCCCTGGACCAGCCCGGGATAAACGGTTCCAGTGTCGTGTTGCCTTACGGTCTTGATCCCGCCCGGGTTCCGATTGCGGGGAGCTTCAGTGCCGGCCCCCAACAAGTCAGCGCCCTCACCTCTGCGTGGTATCGACTTCCGGATGCCGACGCCGCCCACCCGCTCGTGGTGATCAGCGCCGCCGGCACCATCACCGGTAACAGCGTCCTGTCCGGGCACACCACAGCCCAAACCGTCGTCCTGGAATACGGCACAACCGGACCCGACGGAACACCCGTCGCCGGTGGGCGACTCACCCCGTACGACATCGGCCCGCAACCAGCCTGGCGCAACCTGCGTTTCCCTCGCACCGACATTCCCGACACCGCCTCTTACGTCCGGATTGTCGCCGACGACCGCTCACTCGACCCTGGCGACTGGGTCGCCATCACCCCGCCGCGGATACCTGAGGTTCGATCGGTGCAGGAATACCTGGGTTCGACGCAGCCAGTGCTGATGGATTGGGCTGTGGGACTGGTCTTTCCCTGCCAGCAGCCCATGCTCCACGCCAACGGCGTCACCCAGATCCCCAACTATCGAATCTCGCCGGACTACCCCGCCAAGGTCGAAATGCCAGACACCTGGCAGTCCGGCGACAACGGCGGTCCATTGGGCATCACCGACCTATTGCTCCGGGCCCACGTCATGCCCACCTACCTATCGCGGGACTGGGGCCGCGACTGGGGCTCGCTGCGCCGCTTCACACCCGTCGTCGACGCTCCCGAAGCCCACCTCGATCTCGCCACCGCCACCAGAACCGGGCTGTGGAATCCCGGGCCAATCCGCATCGGCCCGTGAGGAATCCGCGATCTGGTGCGACTTCTATAGCGCACGAGCGGTACCGAGATGTCAGCGTGCAGGTCGCGCAGCCGTGCCGACACGGCTGGCAATTCCTTGATGTGGACGGTCGCACACGTACAGCCCGTACCCAGGGTTGCGGCGTATATGTGAAATCTGTTCTGTATACAAGGAGGGCAGATGGCATACCAGAATGGCGCCGGACGGGTGGCTTCACGACTGCGGACGGAGATCCTGCAGGGCGACATCGGCCCGGGCACGAGACTTTCCCAGCAGAGCGTCGCCGAACAGTTCGGGCTGAGTCGCATTCCGGTGCGCGATGCGCTCCAAATCCTCGCCGGCGAGGGGCTCGTGCAACCGGCGTCGAACGCGAGTGCGGTGGTGACCGGAATGTCGGTGGCAGAACTGCAGGAAATCTACGAGTTGCGGGAGGCGATCGAGCCGCTGGCCACTCATCTCGCCGTCTCGAATGTCGGTCGTGCCGAGCTGCTCACGATGCACAAGCAGCTCGAAATCATGGAAGAGCACACGGATACGCGGACGTGGCTGGCAGCCAACACCGAGTTTCACGCCGCGGTCTATCGACGTGCGGGCCGTCCTCGGATGATCGAGCTTGTCGAGCAATTGAGACGTCTCGGTGATCGCTATATGTATGTCCACCTTGAGGTCCTGGGCCAGACCCAACACCTGACATCCGAGCACCTCGCAATCCTTGCCGCAGTCGAGCAGGGTGAGGCTGCCTTGGCCGCCCGGCTCACCCGGGAGCATCTGGCGACATCGCACGACTTCATCCTCAGCTATCTGCTGGAGACGCAGGCCACCTCCGGTGGTGTGGACGTGTTGACCGGCCTGCATACCCGTCGTCATTCGAATACCGGACCCGAGCTCGCGACGCCGCTCGGCGAAACACGGTGATGAAGGCCGTGGGCCGTCATGACGACCGGTGCTGAGGCTGGACGACCGAGGCGCAACGACGCGTCCCGACCCGACCGGATGGGAACGGCGTTTGATCGCGCAGTGGTTGGCGCAGCCATGAAGCAGATGTCCCCGTCGCATCGTGCGGTGATTCGCGAGGCGTACTTCAGGGGACGGACGACCGGGCAGATCGCCACCGAGTGGAATGTCAGCGACGCCGTTGTGAAGGACGAGCTGCACACAGCCTTGTCGGCACTGCATCTGACGCTGTCGGCGCTGACTGAGCGGCGCAGTGCCCCGCCGCACGAGTAGTGGTGATCTGCCTACTCATCGAACTGTAATTCGTTGACTGGCAACGCAACCCAGAAGACGTTGCCACCTCACGGATGCAGGTTCCACTGACCGACGTCTTGGGCCAGGGCATCGTTGACGTCGACTTCGAGGCCGCCGACTATTGGGCCAGGATTCGACGCGGTGCTCACAATGCGCTGGTAGAGCACTGCGGCAGGGTGGATCTGACCGCCAGACCAGGACCGGGTCTGCCACGCCCACGCGCGGCCGGGCGTGCTCGACCTCCCGACAACGCCGTCGGCAATGGCCCACTGGCACGGTCTGATGCCTCCGTAGATGCCGGTGCGCTGCACCCCGATCACCGAGTTGATGCCGCGAAACCACGGCAGCGCGACGTTGTTCCAGGTGTTGTGGTCGATATCGTCGTCGACGCTGAAGAAGATCGGAGCACTCTGGCCGCCACCTGCGGCGCTATGCAGCTGCCAGGCAGTGCGCGCGTCGGCGACGCCGCCGGCCAACCCGCGCGTGTAGTCCGACGGTGCTGTCCCGCCCGGCTTGCCGTACTGGTAGTTGCTGACGATGACCAACCCAGCGGCGGTCAGCGACTTGGCGTAGGGCAGGGTGATCGGTTTGGCGCCCATGGACGAGCCCGGACGTGACGTCGAGACGTAGTTGATCACCCCGGAGTGGCCGGCCGCTCGGATGTGCTGCGCTGGAATCTGCCGCATGGCGAAGTCGATCAGCGTGGGTGCGGCGGCTGCCGCCGTGGGCAGGCCGACACCAGCCGAAACGGCGCTCAGCCCAGCCAGCGCGGATGCGGCCGTGGCAAAGCGCAGCACGTCACGCCGGGTAACCGGGCCTGATCGCCGAAGGCTGTCGTTCCCCGGCCAGTCCTGCATTGCGCGATGTTACCAATGTGACTGTTGTTAACGATGTAGCCTCGCCGGTGCGTCCGATGTTGCTGGCACGGACGCACCCGCGATCCGGGTGTCAGCTCACATCTGCGGATACGTCGGGTACTCGATCCCCGACAGGTACTGCACCGTGCGCACGACCTGGGACGAGTAGCCGAATTCGTTGTCATACCAGACATAGAGGATCACGTTGTCTTCGTCGACGATCGTCGCGTTCGCATCGATGATGCTCGCCGCACGTGAGCCGATGAAGTCGCTCGACACGGCGTCGGTCGCCGCGGTGTAGTCGAGGTTGCGGCTCAACGGACCCGACAGGGACGCCTGGCGCAGGTATTCCAGCGCTTCTTCCTTTGTCGTCGTGCGGTGCAGCTGCAGGTTCAGGATGGCCACCGAAACATCGGGGGTGGGAACGCGGATCGAGCTCCCGCTGATCTTGGCCTTCAGGTCCGGCATCGCCTTGGCGACGGCGGAGGCCGCACCGGTTTCGGTGAGGACCAGGTTGAACGGCGCGGACCGGCCGCGGCGGTCGGCGTTGTGATAGTTGTCCAGCAGGTTCTGGTCGTTGGTGAACGAGTGCACTGTCTCCACGTGGCAGCGCGAGATGCCGTATTCGTCGTCCATCGCCTTGAGCGGCGGAACGATCGCGTTGGTGGTGCATGACGCGCACGAGAAGATCTGCTGTTCGAGATCGAGGGTGCGGTGGTTGACCCCGTGCACGATGTTCGGCACGTCGCCCTTGCCCGGCGCAGTCAGCAGGACCTTCGCGATACCGGGGCGCAGGTGCTTGGACAGGCCTTCGCGGTCGCGCCATCTGCCGGTGTTGTCGATCAGGATCGCGTTGTCGATGCCGTACTCGGTGTAATCGACGGTCGCCGGGTCGTCGCTGTGGATGAACTTGATGACGTTGCCGTTGGCGATGAGGCTGTTGGTTTCGGTGTCGATCTTGATCGTGCCGTTGAACTGGCCGTGCACCGAGTCGCGGCGCAGTAGCGACGCCCGCTTGGCCAGGTCTCCATCGCCATTGCTGCGGATCACCACCGCGCGCAGGTTCAGGCCGTTTCCGGAGCCGGCCTTCTCGATGAGCAGGCGCGCGACGAGCCGGCCGATCCGGCCGAACCCGTAGAGCACCACATCCCGCGGACCCTGCGGTTCGCTCTTGTTTTCGCCGGTCACGTCGCTGAGCACCTGCGCGGTGAACTCCGGGACGGACAGCCCCGCATCGCTGGCGCGGTACGCCATGATCAACAGGCCGAGGTCGATCTTCGACGGGCCCAGGTCCAGGTCGGCCAACGCCTGCAGGAACGGGAACGTCTCTTCGACCGACAGCTCATCGCCGCCCACCTGTCGGGCGAACCGGTGGGTCCGCAGGATCTTGATGACGGACCTGTTCACCAGCGACCGGCTGTGCAGCAGGACCGTCACGCCCTTCGCCCGGTACAGGGTGCCGATGATCGGGATCATCGCCTCCGCGAGTGCTTCTTGGGCATTCCAGTGGGCGAGTTCTGGCGAGTTCAAATCAAGCGTCCTGTGGGTCGTATGGGCTGGCCCCTCGGATGAGTAGCGCCTCGATCGTAGCCATTGCCAGATCTCACAATGCGGCATGGTTCGGCGGTGAGACTTGCAGTGGCCCAGGTCACAGGTGTAATTGGCCGGCTGCAGGGGTCCGCATCACGGTTGGTTACGCGCGTTCCGTTCGTTTCCACACCCGGTAGTCGTGGGGCAGGCAGACCGCGCAGGGGCGGTAGCCGGCCGCCACGGCGGTTGCCTCGTCGGCGAAGAAGACCCTGTTGCGTACGTAGCCACCGGCGGCGAGGGTCCGCAGCGCGGACGGGCAGTCCAGGCGGCCGTAGAGCTTGCTGCCGCGGTGCCCGCCCAGGGTTCCCGGTGCGGCGCAGCGGTAGGGGCGACCGTCCGCGCCGATCAACGTGTACCGCTTGTCTTTTGACGTCATGCAGCATCGTGGAAAACCAGGCCCAGGGTGAACCTGGTGCCGGTGCGGACCATGGAAACCCCATGCCGCACCGGTGCTGCCGACCATCCGCGCGCCGACGGCACTGGTCGGTCCCGGGTGGTGAACACCAGGCCGTGACCCTGTGGGATGACGGTGGCGGTGCCGCGTGATTGGGCGCGCGGCCGCTGTTCGTAGAGCAGGAACTCGCCTCCGGTGTGGTCGACGCCGGGGCTGGTGAGATTGATGACCACCTGCAGCGGAAAGATGAGTTCCCCGTACAGGTCTCGGTGTAGGGCGTTCCAGTCCCCGGCCTTGTACCTGAGCAGGATCGCGGTGGTCTTGGTCTGCCCGGCTGCGTGGCACATGCCCAGCCAGTCGTCCAGATCGTCAGGCCACGGCGCGTCCCGGCGAAGTTTGGCCCACCAGTCCCGCGCGATCGGCAGCAGCCGGGGATAGAGCGCGTGCTTGAGCGCCACGATGGGGTCGGGATAGGGGTTGGCGAAGTAGCGGTACTCGCCTTCCCCGAAGCGGTATCGGCTCATGCCGATCGTGGAGCGGAACCGTCGCTGGTTCGGGTAGAACGCGGCGATCCGGTCGGCCTCGGCCGCGGTGAGCAGCGGGCCGGTGAGGGCACAGCCAACTGCGTCGAGGTCCGAACGGATTGCGTCCCAGTCGGCTGCGGCGACCCGGCCCGCCCACCGGCCACTTGAGGTGCTCATGCGGCGGCCTCCAGGTCCAGCAGAATTCGTTTGGCTTCCACGCCTCCGAGGTAGCCGCCCATCGCACCGTCGCTGCGCACGACGCGGTGGCAGGGCACGACGACCGGCAGGGGGTTGGTGGCGCAGGCGGTGCCGACGGCTCGTACGGCTTTGGGGTTGCCGGCGAGTTGGGCGACGGCGGCGTAGCTGGCGGTATGCCCGTAGCCGATGTCGGGGAGGTGGTGCAGCACCGTGCTGCGGAACCCCGCGGACAGCCGCCAGTCCAAGACGATGTCGAAGGTGCGGCGATGGCCGGCGAAGTATTCGTCGAGTTCCCGGGCCACGGCGTCCAGGCGTGTTGGCGTGCGCAGGATGCGTGGACTGACCTTGTCGGCGAGCTGTTGCAGGACGACATCGTGGTCTTCGCGGGCATAGGCGACGCGCACCAGGCCCTGCTCGGTGGCGGCAACCAGCAGCGGGCCCACGGGGCTGTCGATGGTTCGGTAGGCGACATCCAGAATGTCGTCGCGGTCGGCGGCGACGGCCAGCCGGGCCCGCAGGGTGGTCATCGTGTCGGTGCCGTCGGTCATCCGCGCCAGGTCGCGGATGAGGTCGTCATGAGTGTTCATCGGGTTTCTCCTCTCCGGGAGGTACTGAGGACGGCGGAGCCGCGGCGATAGGTACGTCGCAGCGTCGCGATGCCGTCGGCGGCGGCGCGCCTGGCGGCATCGGTGCTGCCGCCGAGGATGGCGGCGACGTCGGCATAGGGCAGGCCGGCCAGGTAGTGGTAGGCCACGGCCTGCTTCTGCTTGGTCGGCAGGCGCTCGAGCGCGTCGGCCAGGTCGTCGTCACGGTCGCGCTGCGGCGCGGTGGGTGTCTCCGGCACGGTGTCGGTGGGGATCGCGTGCCGCGACCGGGCCCGGGTGATGTCGATCGCCTTGCGGTGGGCGACGGTCACCAGCCAGGCTTCGATGTTCGCCTCCGCCGGAAGGTCCGGATAGGCCTTCATCGCGGCCAGAAATGTCTCCGACCACGCGTCGTCGGCGTCAACCGGTCCGACGATGGCCCTACAGACCCGCAGGACCGTGGGGCCGTGGCCCTCGACCACTGCCTCGAAGGGCTGTTTGGCTTTCACGACAGGTAGACGCTCCGACCGCAGTTTTCGTGAGATCCCGATCGAAATCGACGATAAACGGCCCTGACGTTCAGCTCGACGATGCGAGTCCGTTGAGGAGGAAGTCCATGACCTCGTCGGCGACTTCATGTTGGGTCTTCGCCGAGTGAATGACGTTGTGCAGCATGGCCGTCATCATGATGGCTCCGAAGACGCTGATCGCGGAGCCTTCGGGGTCGGCAAGGTTTCTCAGTGAGCCGTCGGAGGCGCCGGCGCGCAGCGCCCGGGTGATGGGCTCGTAGAACGCCTCTTGGACGGACGACGTCAGTTCGGGTAGTCGGATGGCGCGTCCGAGGTCGCCGACCAGGGCCCGGCTGGTGCCGGGGCTCTTCATGGTGTGGGCGACCTGGACCCCAACCACGGCGGCGAGCCGATCCCGGCCGGGCCCGGGCGCATCGGCAGCCGCGGCGACGTCGCGGGCGAGCGCGTCGAGGGCATCCCGGAAGAGGAAGGCCAGGATGTCGTCTTTGCCCTTGAAGTAGTAGTACAGCGTTGCCTTCGGGACGCCCGACGCGCTGGCGATGTCCTCGATCTTGGTCTTGTCCAGCCCGTGGGCGGCGATGAGGTCCGTCGCGGCGTACAGCTTTCCGGCAACCGCCGGGGGCACGGTCCGTCCGTTCTGTGCAGCCACGAGCGCAGTCTACGAGGACCTGTTGCGCAGAGTTTGTACTTTGAGTACAAACTAGAAGTCTAGTTCGGTGGTCGACGATTTTCGGGGAGAGCTATGCCAGAGGCGCACACAGCCGACGTCGTCGTGGTCGGATACGGAGCCGCGGGCGTTTGCGCAGCTCTGGAGGCCCGCGCCAGGGGAGCTGATGTCCTGGCCATCGACCGATTCAACGGCGGCGGCGCGACGCAGGTGTCCGGCGGGATCATCTACGCCGGTGGTGGCACCTGGGTTCAGCGCCAGGCCGGAGTCGACGACGATGCCGACGCGATGTACGCCTACCTGCAGGCCGAGATCGGCGACGCTGTGCGTCCCGAGACGCTGCGACGCTTCGTCGACGACAGTCCCGCGATGATCGACTGGCTCACCGAACACGGTGTGCCGTTCGAGGCCTCGGTGTGCCCGTACAAGACGTCCTATCCGAACAACAAGTACTACCTGTACTACTCGGGCAGCGAGAACTCCGGGCGCTTCCGCGAGATCACTCCGCCGGCGCAGCGCGGTCACCGGGCCAAAGGGCCCGGCGCGTCGGGCAAGAAGATCTATCAGCCCCTCGCCGAATCCGCAGCGCGCCTCGGCGTGCGTACGCAGTTCCACACCCGTGCCGTCGCGCTGTTGTCCGACCCCAGCGGCCGGGTGGTCGGCGTGCGGACGAGCACACTTGCTGATGCGCCGGCATGGGTTCGGCGCCGCTATCGCGCGTACGCCGAGCTGGCGGTCAAACCGGGCATCTACTACCCGCCGCTACGCGCCGCGATGGAAAAGCGGTTGAACCGCTTGGAAAGTCGGTATGCCCGCACTGTCGACATCCATGCGCGCAAGGCGGTCATTCTCAGCGCGGGCGGATACATCGCCAACCGAGAGCTCATCGCCGAGCACGCACCGGCGTACCGCGAAGGGCTTCAGCTGGGCACTACCGGAGACGACGGCAGCGGGATCGCTCTGGCGGCCGACGTCGGCGCCGCGGTCGATCGCCTCGACAACGTATCGGCGTGGCGCTTCATCACCCCACCCAGCGCGTTCCTGGGCGCACTGGTCGTCGATGAACACGGACAACGATTCATCGACGAGACCCGCTACGGCGCCGCGGTCGGCCACGCCATGGTTCAGGACCACGGTGGCCGCGGCTGGATCCTGGCGGATCATCGGCTGCTCAAACAGGCCCGAGCTCAACTTCCCGAGCAGGCCATCTGGTTCCAACGCCTGCAGATGGAAGCCATGTTGCGCACCGACCGGGTGGTGGCCGACACGCTGGAAGAGGTCGCAGCCAAGGCCGGCGTCGATCCGGCGGGGTTGCTGGCCACCGTTGCATCGCACAACGCCGCAGCCTCGGCCGGGCTGCCGGATCCGATGGGCAAGCCTGCCGAATTCGTCAAACCTGTTGAGCAGGGACCCTTCTCACTGATCTCGATATCGATCAGACCCAGCCTGCTCAACCCGTGCCCGATGTTCACCCTCGGCGGCCTGATCGTCGATGAACTCACCGGTGCGGTGACAACGCCTGCCGGACACTCGATTCCAGGCCTCTATGCGGCGGGACGCACGGCCATCGGACTGTGTGTCAACTCCTACGTCAGCGGATTGTCGATCGCCGATTGTGTCTTCTCGGGCCGTCGCGCCGCAGAGCACGCCGTCGAGTTGGAACCCACGCCGTCAGCGTAGTGCGCTGCCAGCGAGCCACTTGTCCCACGGCACACCCCAGTCGCCGTTCTGCCAGATGGGCAGTGGCTCGCCGCCGGTGTTGCGTACCTCGAACACATCTCCCGGTTGGGAGAATTCGTAGAACCACCGCCCGTTGTCGGCGTTGACATTCAGGCATCCGTGCGACGTGTTGGTCTTGCCTTGCGCCCAGATCGTGCTGTCGAGCTGATGGACGTAGATCCCGCTGTTGGTCAGCCGCACCGCATTGTTGACGGTCACTTTGTAGCCCAGCCGTGAATCGACGGGCAGCCCGTAGGTGGAGGAATCCATGACCACGGTGTTGGACTTGTCCATCACCGTGTAGACGCCGGGCTGGGTCCAGAACGAAATATTCTTGCCGGCAACGGTTTCCGATCCACCCATGCCCATGGATGTCGGGATCGTGCGGACCAGCTCGTCATTGCGGTACACGCGGATCTGCTTGGTGGCGTCGTCGGCGATGGATACGTGCGACTCTCCGATCCGGAAGGATGTCTGGTTGGCTCCTCGGTCGTGGGCGGCCGCGACGACCTCTGTGCCGGGGCGGTAGTAGCTTTGCGGCCGCCAGTGGGCGTGCCGGCCGTCCATCCAGTACCAGGAACCATCAACGGACGGAACGGTTTTGACGGACAGTCGTCGCTCCGCGGCCGCACGGTCGGCGACCGGTTCGTCGAAGTTGGCCACGATGACGGTGCCGACGCCGTAGGTCCCACCGTCGGCCAACCCTGCACCCGACGTCGCGGTGAAGCTGACCTGCATCTGTTCGCCGGCGGTGAGTGTAGTGAACATCGTCGTCGGCTCGGCCAACCAGTCGGCCGCGCAGATGGCGACGATGAAGACCAGCGACAAGATTGGCATTGGCCGCCTCCGCGATGTACCCACCGACATCCGGCGCCTCCCAACTTGTCGGCCGCGTCCCGGCGGCACGGTGTGCTAGAACAGAATACGTAGCTACGGCGTAGCTACGTAGGAAAGGCTAGCATGGAGGTGCGCAGTGAGCGGACGGCGACAGAGTGCCAAGTTGGACCTCATCTTCATCGGAGTCGTGGTTGTCATTGGCGCCGCGCTGATCGCCTACCTGCTGATATGTCCCGACACTGACGCCGTCTCCGCCGCGCCTGCCGCGGGGCCGTCGGTGACGTCGCAGGGAACCGACGCAGCGGCCGGTGGCGCCGACGGGAGTCATCCCTCGATTGAGCGTCGCCAGGCGGGTGACCCGCTGGCGTTGGGGGATCCCGACGCGCCCGTGGCGTTGGTGGTGTTCTCCGACTATCGATGCCCGTTCTGCGCCAAATTCAGCCGCGACACCGAGCCGGAACTCGTCAAGCGCTACGTCGATGCCGGCCGGCTTCGCATCGAGTGGCGCGACTATCCGATCTTCGGCACGCAGTCGATGTCAGCAGCACGGGCCGGACGGGCGGCGGCCGAGCAGGGCAAGTTCTGGGAATTCAACCGGGCCGTCTATGCGGCCGCGCCCGAGCGGTCGAAGGCGGACCTGACGGATGAGGAACTGATCGCCTTCGCCAGGCAGGCCGGCGTCCCCGATATCGACAGATTCACTGCCGGGATGCGCGGAAACACCTTCGACGCCGCCATCAACGCAGATCTGGCACAGGGCGCCGGCATCGGCGTCCCCAGCACTCCGGCATTCCTGATCAACGACGTGCCCATGCTCGGCGCGCAGCCCACGGAAGACTTCGTGCGCGCCATCGATGGAACGTTGGCCAAGCAGTGAGTGGCATCGGTCTGCTCGGCGCCTTTCTCGGAGGGTTGGCCTCGTTGCTCAGCCCCTGCTCGGCGCTGCTCCTGCCGTCGTTCTTCGCCTATGCCTTCGATCGGTCGGGCCTGCTGATCCGGCGCACTCTTGCGTTCTGGCTGGGTCTCTGTGTGGTGCTGGTGCCGTTGGGCGCCGGCGTCGGGGCGCTGGGCAGCGTCATCACGCGCTATCGCGGTGAAGTCACCATGGTCGGTGGTCTGGTGCTGATCAGCTTCGGTCTGATGACGTTGTCGGGCAATGGGTTCGGCCTGTCGGGCATGCAACGGATGATGGCCCGGATCAACATCTCCGGCACCGCCTCGGTGCTCGCATTGGGAGCTGTGTACGGACTGGCGGGCTTCTGCGCGGGTCCGCTGCTGGGCGCGGTCCTGACCATGTCGGCGATGGGGGCCGACCCGGTCTACGGGGCGCTGCTGATGGCGGTGTACGCCCTCGGGATGGCGGCGCCGTTGTTCCTGCTTGCCTGGTTGTGGGACCGCTTCAAACTGTCCTCCCGGACTTGGCTGCGGGGGCGGGCGGTGCGTCTGGGTCCGCTGGAGACCCACACCACCTCACTGCTCACCGGGGTGATCTTCATCGTTCTCGGCGGGGTGTTCCTGTTCACCGACGGCACGGCGAATCTCGGCGGCATGCTTTCCGTCGACGCACAGTTCGACCTGCAGGTCTGGCTGGGCCGATTGTCGTCGGGGGTCAGCGATCTTCGGCTGATCCTGGCCGCGGTGGTGGCACTCATCCTGTGGAGGTCAATCCGGTTGTGGCGGCGGCGTACCCCGTCCAGCACCGCGAGCGAGAGCACGGCACGATGAGCGGACAAGCTACTATCGCGCTAAGTAGGTTTGGCATGCAAGACCACGAAATGGTGACGGCGCACCCACGCAGGCGGTAATGAATATGGGAATCAAAGGATTTGGCGATCTCGAAGCTGTGGTGATGGAAGTGCTCTGGTCACGTGCGGAGCCCTCGACGGTACGCAGCGTGCACGACGAGCTCGTCACCAAGCGACAGATCGCCTACACCACGGTCATGTCGACCATGGACAACCTCTTCCGAAAAGGCTGGTTGGAGCGGGAGAAGGTCGGTCTGGCGTACAGCTACCGGCCGGTGATGACCCGCGAGGAGCACTCCGCGCAGCTGATGCGCACGGTGTTCGAATCCGGCGGCGACAGTGAGCTGATCCTCAACTTCTTCCTCGAGCAGATTGTCGACGACGACTCGAAGAAACTCCGGCAGGCGCTCAAGCGGTTCACCGAGGAGCAGTCACGATGAACGCGGTCACGTTTCTCCTTGGCTACGCGATGGCGCTGAGCTGGCTGGCGCCGGTGTTGTTCACCGGCCCAATCTCGGCCAACGTGCATCCCAGACTGTCGGTGGCAGGCTGGCTGGTGGTCGTCGCAACCGCGTCATTCGCCTGGGTGGCGGCGTTGGTGATCCTGGTCGCCGGTTCCGCCCACAGCCTGATCACTCACACCGCACCGACGTTCTGCGTCGAGGCACTGGGGATCGCCGGCGCGGTGACGTTACCGCCCACCGTGGCGACGGTGTTGGTCGTCGCCCTGCTTGCAGTCACTGCCGCAGTGGCGACCAACACCACGCGTCGTGTGATCGTCACGTTGTACCGAACGCGGCGCGCCAATCGTCAACACGCAGAAGCGGTCCGGATCATCGGCCGGCCCACTGGACACGAAGGCGTCGTCGCCATCACGGCTGACCAACCTGCGGCCTACTGCGTGTCCGGCGGACGGCAGAGTGCCATCGTTGTCACGACGGCCGCATTGGAACTGCTGAGGGCGCCCGCGCTCGCCGCGGTCCTGGCCCACGAGCGGGCACATCTGCGGGGTCGCCATCATCACGTCATCGCGACGCTCAACACTCTCGCCGCGGCGCTGCCGCGGCTGCCCCTGATGCGGGCGGCGGCCCGGTCGGTACCGGCATTGCTGGAGATGTGCGCCGACGACGCGGCCACTCGCAGATACGGTCGTGAGCCGCTGTTGGCCAGCCTCGTTGCGTTGAGTACCCGGCATCGGCTCCCCGATGGCGTGCTGGCGGCGGCGGGGACGGCGGTGGCCGACCGGGTCACCCGGCTCCTGCAACCTCAGCGAGCGATCTGGTGGCGCCCACAGTCGGTGGCGATGGTGCTCATCGTCATCGCGACCGCTGCGGCACCGGCCTTTGCACTCACGTTGTGCACCCTGCAGCCGTAACCGTCGGTCAGATGTGGCCGCTGCTGCTCGGCCCTGTGCGGGGTCCGTAGCGTTCGGCGTAGGCCTGGTGGATGTGCGCGTTCTTCTTGCGCGAGAGCTCATCGATGAGGGCCGGGTTCAGACCGTGCTTGACGAGCATGTGACGCCGCCACACCTTGTTCAGGGCGTGGGAGAAGTAGACGAACGGGATGAAGATCGGCACTGTCATGCTGGCGTGCAGATAGAGCGACATCGGGATGAACCAGATCGGCGCCAAAACCAGGATTGCCGGGATCGCGACGCGGACCATCATCCGGATGGTGGCGCCGGGGCCCGCCAGGTCGTTGGCCACCCACTCGCGCATCGAGTCGGGTAGCCGCTTGCCGTAGCAGTACGCGATGTACTGCAGCGGGCCCGGTTTTGTGCGGGGGGCTTGGCCGGTGGGCATTGCAGCAGAGTAGCGCTCGGTATCATGGATTGCGAATTCCATCAATCCATCAATCATTGGGGCAGCGGTGACGGACAGCGTCCGAGAAGATCCCGAGCGGCCGTTGTACGAGATCAAGGCCAACCTGTTCAAGGCGCTGGCGCATCCGGCGCGGATCCGGGTGCTGGAGATCCTGTCTACGAGTGAAGGCCCGACGCCGGTCAGCGAGATCCTGGCTGCCAGCGAAATCGAGCCGACTCTGCTGTCGCAGCATCTCGCGGTTCTCAAGCGTCATCGGGTGGTCAGCGGGCACCGGGTCGGCAACGCGGTGTACTACACCCTGGCGCACCCGAAGATCGCTGAACTGCTGCTCATCGCCCGCACGTTCCTCGCCGACACTCTCGCCGCCCAGCGCGATCAGATCGACGCCATCGGCTCGCTGCCGCCGATCGGGACGTCGCGATAGCGAAACTCTCACTTCCTGGCGTCGACGGCGTCGGGTATTGCCGCGAGTAGTTTCGCGTCGGCGGTCAGCAGCGTCAGCCCCTCGACGGTCGCCTGGGCGAGCAGGATCGCGTCGAATGGATCCTTGTGCGGCAATGCGGTGATGTCCGGGGCGAGGGTGTGGCGTCGCGAGATCGGAAGGTCCTGCAGGCCGGATCGGCCGATTGCCTCGTCAACGGCGTCGGGCAGGGCGAGTTTGCCGATCGCCGCCTTGATGCTCAGCTCCCAGGTGCTGGCCGCGGAGACGAACACCGCCGGGCTTTGTGTGATGAGATCCCGTGCCTCGGTTCCCAGCCTCGGGTTGTCTTCGAGCAGCCAGAGCAGGACGTGGGTGTCCAACAACAGATCCTTCATTCGAGGCCGAACAACGTGTTGAGGTCGGTGTCGACATCATCGAAATATTCAGTGTCGTAATCGAATTGGCCGGCCAGTCCGCCGAAGGCGATGTCGGCGCGGGCATGTGGGACCAGGTCCGCCACCGGTTTGCCGGCCCGCGCGATCGTGATCTTCTCGCCGTTCTCGACGCGGGTGAGCAGTTGCGACAGGTGTGTCTTGGCATCGTGGATATTGACCGTCGACATGGAGTCTAGCCTACTGGACTTAGTCTAGTTGGACTAGATCTAGATGATCAGCGGGCAAGCCGGTCCAGCCAATCGGAGTTCCCGTCGACCGATTCGCCGTCGATGACCACCATCGGCACCCCAGAGTCGGGGAGTTGTCGCAGCAGCGGAAGGTTGTTCGTCCCGATGGTGTGGCCGTCGTAGGGGATCGGGAGTCCCAGCTTGATCATGTCCTGCGCTGACGGCGGCGCGCCGACGCGATCGGCCAGGCCGGCGAGCTGATCGTTGCTCAGATCGGTTGGGCCCTTCTCCTTCGGCTGCTGATCGGCGGCAAAGATCTGCTCGATGAACTGCCAGGTGATGTCGCTCGATTGCGAGTGGTCGGCCACAATATGGGCGGCATAGATCGCGCGACTGTCATAAGTGCCGCTGGCCGAGTACTTTTCGAGAAAATTGACGAACCGCAGATTGATGTGGAGCTTGCCGTCCTCGATGCGCCGGCCGATCTCGGCACCCTGGTCCCGCACCATCTTCCCGCTGTAGGGGCACAGCGGATCCAGATAGAGGTCGATCTGACCCGGCGCCGCGGGGTCGCCGATGGAGAGAACGTCCCCGGCCGACGATGCCGGAGCCGCCTGCGCGCGCCCGGCGGCGGGACCCCACATCAGTGCCACCGTGAGCAGGCCGGCCAGCAGCACGAAGTGAATCGTTCGGTACGCCGACCGGTTCGCAGTGCCGGCTCCATTCGGGTTCACGTTCATGGCTTCCATCCTCTCTGACGGAGACGCGAGCGACACCGGTCAGGGGTGGGCACTGGCCTTAGCCTGCGGGTTCGCCACTTTTCTCTAGTTACTTAGAGGAAAAGTGGCATGGCCGGACATTTTCTTGTTACTGTCCGGTAATGCGCAATGCCGGGGGGATTGTCGTTGTCCTCATGCTGATCATCGGGTCGCTCGTCGGATCTACCACGTTGGCCTTCGCCGACACCGGCGATGAGCCGCAGTACGCAGATTTCTATCTCCCGCCGGACCCGCTGCCGGCCGGCGCGCCCGGCGACGTGATCCGCACCGAACCGAGCCGGCTGGTACTCGAGCCGTCCGGTCAACTGGGCGCCATCATGGCGACCGGAACGCGGATCATGTACCGCAGCACCGATTCTCGTGGGAATCCGATCGCCGTCACCGGCACTTACTTCGAGCCCTACAACGACTGGCCCGGAAAGGGACCGCGTCCGCTGATCGTCTATGCGCCGGGCACCCAGGGGCAGGGCAACCAGTGCGCGCCGTCGCGAATGTTCAACCAGGGCATCCACTACTCGGGCGGCTGGGACATCATGGTCAACTACGAGGAAGCGTTCATCGCGACCTTGGTGGCCCGCGGCTTTGCGATCGTGATGACCGATTATCAAGGCCTCGGCACCGACTCGATGCACACCTACGTCAACCGTCTGGCCGAAGGGCAGGCCGTCCTCGACGCCGGCCGGGCCGCCATGAAATTGCCTGACACCTCACTGGATCCCCATGGCCCCGTGGCATTTTGGGGATACTCGCAGGGCGGTGGCGCAACAGCGTCGGCAGCGGAGCTGGCGTCGGCCTACGCGCCCGAACTGAACATCGTCGGCACCTACGCCGGTGCGCCGCCGGCCGACCTCAAGGAACTGTTTCCCTACGCAGACGGAAGTGCGCTCGTGGGAGTTGTTGGCTATGCACTCAACGGCGTCATCGCCGCCTACCCGGAAGCCGCCGATGCAATCCGGTCGAAGCTCACCCAGCGCGGCAAGGACATGCTCGAGTCGGTGTCGCGCCAATGCGTGGGTCAGACGATCGTCGACTTCGCCTTCCGTCACCTGCAGCCCTACTTCAACGAGGACATCAACAAGCTCGTCCACGAAGAACCGTTCAGCAGCCTGTTCGACCTGCAGAAGCTGGGCCGGTACAAGCCGAATGCGCCGGTGTTGATCAACAGCAACCGCTACGACCCGCTGGTGCCATGGACGGCAGCCAACCAGCTGGGCCGGGACTGGTGCGCGCAGGGTGCCGACGTCGAATTCCGCACCAACGAGGAACCGCCGTTCCTGAACAAGCTGGTGATCAACCACGCCCTCCCCATGCTCGTCGACGGGGAGCCGGCCATGCAGTGGATCGCCGCGCGCTTCAACGGTGAACCCACCACGCCCAATTGCGGCCAGTTCTGACGGTCGGGGCGATATCCCGGGGCCTGGAACAGCCGCTCGATACACTGCGGGGCATCGCTGAACGCAGGAAGTACAACGCCGCCCAGCGTCGCCGCGAATTGGCCGACGCTGCCATCGAACTGCTCGGCAAGGACGGTTCGCGCGGTGTCAGTCACCCGAAGGTCGACAAGAAGGCCGAGGTTCCCGACGGCACCACGTCGTTCTATTTCCGGACCCGAAATGCGCTGATGCACGCGATTGCTGCGCGCCTCAACGAACTTGACCTCGGCGACCTCTCGCTGCTCACTGAACTGACCGATGCCGATCCGACAGAGTTCGCCGGCACGCGCGGGTTTGCCACCCTCGTCATGTATTCGGCCACCGAGCCCTGGCTCACTCGGGCCAAGGCCCGCTACGAGTTGGCGCTACAGGCCGGCCGCGACGATGACCTGGCCGCAACGCTCAGCGCGTCCGTCGAGGCGTTCTACGGACTCGCGCGCGCCGTCGTGACGGAATGGCATGCCACGGAAGAGAATCCGATGGCGCACGACGTCGTCGACGAGCAGGCCAAAACCCTGTTCTCGTTCGTCAACGGGGTGATGATGACCTTTGTCATCGGACAACCGCTGGTGGACAACGCAGATCAGCTCGACCGGCTGATTAGAGGAGTCCTGGCGGGCTGGCCGGTTGATGGGGTTACCTGAACGGCATTGTCGAACAACAATGACGACAACAACATCGTGGTCACGTGGTCGACGAACTCGTCGTGGTCGGAGCCGAGGTTGCCTTCCGTCCATTCGATGAACAACGAGATGAGGGCGCCGAAAACGGTGGCGTACTGCATCTTGACCCGTGCCGTCGCGGCGGCGTCGGGTGCGTCGGTCGGGGCGTTGAATCCACTCATCGCACCGACGGCGTCGCGTACGAAACGGCGAAGCCTCAGGTCGGCGATCGGCTCCACCAACAGGATTCGGCAGATCCGCGGATCGTCTTTGACCAGTTGCGCTGCTGCTCTCACTCCTGCGCGAGTGCGTGCGGGCAGATCGGCGTGCGGGTCGGCGGCGGTATAGATGACCTGGCGCGAGTGCTCGAATGTGCTGCGGTAGACCGCGCGGAGCAGATCGTCGGTGTCGGTGAAGCTCTCGTAGAAGAACTTCTGACTGAGCCCTGCTTCGCGGCAGACGGCGCGCATCGTCATGGCGGCCACCCCTTGCGTGCCGACCAGATCGACGCCGGCCTGGACCAGTCGGGCGCGGCGGTCCGCCGACCGTGCTTCGGCGGCCTGGCCGCGGTACGGCCTTGACATTCCGTGAGCATAGCGAGCACGATCCGATTCTGGAAGCACCCGCTTCCGGATTGTGAGGGGATGCCAGTGACCGCGCCCAGTGAAGGTGACGCAGACCGGGCTCGCCCCGAAGTCGCGGCGTGGACGGCGTTCGTCGACGGATTGCGCACGGCCGGTGAGCAACTCGCGGCAGACACCGCCGACCTGCCGGAATCCGAACGCACCGACGGGTTCCGCGCCCTGTTGCGGGCGGTGTCAAATCAATTGGGCCGTTTGGAAGTTGATCGAGAAAAGCCTGAGTTCGTCGCGTTCAACGGCTGGCGCCAGAAGTTCCTGATGGACAACCCCGACTTCCAGTACTGGGTCGCCGATGTCCGCCCCGGCGGCCGGTACCTGATCCGCGGCAACCGCGGCGACGCCGCGTATGTGTCGATCACTGCCTATTCCGGTTCGGGCGGGGCAGCTGCCCGGGCGAGCTCCCGGATCGACAGTGATGCAATCACATTCGAAGCCAACGGCGACTACCAGGTGACAGTCGGCGGTGACCGTCAGGCGAACGATTGGCTGGACCTGCCCGATCGTGCGACCGTGATCTGGGTACGTCACTTCCACGATGACGCACAGAAGGATCGCATTGGGTGGTGTGCCATCGAGCCGGTCGAGCCGCCCCCGGTCCCGGCGTCGATCGACCCGCTGCGGTTCGGCAAGCACCTGTCGAAGGCGTCGGCAGCGATAGCGCACCTGCCCCGCATTTGGAACGCCGCCGGAGCCGCCGATCGCGAGTCACCGAACCACCTACACCACTGGACCGAGATGACCGGGGGAGCGGTGTTCACCGAGCCGGCCATCCACTATCTGCGCGGCGGTTGGCAGTTGGATCCCGATGAAGCGCTGCTCATCGAAGGCGATCTGGTGTCGTGCCGGTACTGGAACATCTTGGCTTACAGCAGATTTCTCAACTCACTGGACTACCGGCATCGGCGGGTCTCCTACACCGGTGCCACCGCGAACCTCGATGGCGGACGCTACCGATTCGTGGTCTCGGCCACCGATCCGGGTCCGGGCGCCGGGGACTGGATCGACAGCGAGGGCCGCGCCTTCGGCGTCATCGTCATGCGGTTCCTGCAACCCGAACAGCCGCCCGCACTGCCTACGACGCGTGTCGTGCGGCTGGCTGACCTGGAGGAGCGCACATGACGGGCTGGTCCGCGCCCATCCGCACACCGGAGGCGTTGAAGGCCTACGCGGCGGCAGAGCAGGATCGGGCCGCGCGCCCGGACCGCTACCAGCTCGGTGCCGACGCCATCGACATCGTCGTCGACCGCGGCACCCGCGGTGCCGGCGTCGGCATTCTCGGCGGGCCCGACGAGTGGCGTCCGGGCGTGGAGCAGTACCTGGCCTCGGCCGAGGAGGACGGACGGCTCAACGCTTTCGGTGCGTTGACCGCCCAGCGAACCGCGTCCGGGCGGCTCGCGGCCCGGGTCGCGACGGCGCGGTATCTGCAGGAACACCCCGCCACCGAGCAGCGTCCGCTGCTGCCCCCGGTGATCATCACCGGCGGCTGGCGCACGGGCACCACCTTCCTGTACCGGCTGCTCGACCGCGACCCCCGATTGCGGGCACCGCTGCCCGCCGAGCTGGGCGCGCCGTGGCGGCTACCCGGCGACCTCGACGGCGACGAACGCGGCCGCCGCCTTGAGGCGGCCGCCGCGGGGCCGTATCTGCTGCACGTTCTCAACCCCATGATGGCGGCGGTGCACGATTCCGGCCCGAACCTTCCGGAGGAGTGTGTGCTCGGCATGGGCACCACCCTGCGCAACTGGGGCTTCACCGCCACCACGCGCCTGGATGCCTACGCGTCCTGGCTCGCCGGTCAGGACTTCGCCGCCGAGTACGCGCAGCACCGGAGGATGCTGCAGATCCTCGACGCCGGGGACGGCCGCCGCTGGGTCTTGAAAGCGCCCGCACACACCGCTGAGCTCCGCCATGTCATCGCGACGTACCCGGGCGCCTGCATCGTGCAGTTGCACCGCGACATCGTGGAAACGGTGGCGTCGGGCGCCAGCCTGTTCGCCACCTACCGGTCCACCTACAGTGACGACGTCGACGGGGCGGATGTCGGCCGGTTTCAAACCGCGCAGACTGAACTGTGGCTACGCCGCGCCCTCGATGCCCGGGCCACGGCGTCCACTGTCACCTGGCTCGACGTCCAGTACCCCGACCTGGTGGCCGACCCGGAGGAGACGGTGCGCCGCATCTACGCCGCGGTGCAGATGGAACCGCCGGACATTGCCGGAATGCTCGCCGAACAACGTCGCGCCCAGCCGCGCCACGGCAAGGGCACGCACCGCTATCTGCCGGAAGAATTCGGCATCAACCCCGCCGAGTTGCGCGATCGGATGCGCTTCTACACCCAGCTGTTCGAGTCGTCCGGCACGCATCGGATCGAGGCTTGACGGGCCACCCCGACGGGGAGCGACTGGCGCTTATCGCGTCGCGCCATTACTTTCCCTGAGGTGATGTCCTCAGCCGTTGGCGCAGTCGCGCGGTCGATCGCTCCCTTTCTGACAGTCGCCTCGGTGGTCGCCGCGGGCCTTGCTACTGCTCCAGCGCCGACGGTGCGCCTGGCCAGCGATGGCAACCCGCTCGAGGGGCATTCGTTCTACGTCAATCCTTCGTCGAAGGCCATGCGCGCCGCGCAGGGCAACCCGAGCCCCGAACTGCAGGCGATCGCCAACACACCCACGGCGTACTGGATGGACAACGTCTCCACCCCGGCGGTGGACGCGAAGTACATCGCCGCGGCCCAGGCCGCGGGCACCATGCCGATCCTGGCGCTCTACGGCATCCCGCATCGCGACTGCGGGAGCTACGCCGCGGGTGGCTTCGGGTCGGCCGGTGCCTACAAGGGCTGGATCGACGGGGTCGCCGCCGCGATCGGCGGCGGGCCGGCCGCGGTCATCCTCGAACCCGACGCACTCGCCATGGCCGACTGCCTGTCGGGTGATCAGCGCGAGGAACGCTACAACCTGATGAGCTACGCCGTCGACACGCTGACCCGCAACCCGGGCACCGCGGTGTACGTCGATGCGGGGCACTCCCGGTGGACCGCCGCCGACGAGATGGCCAACAGGCTCAACCGGGTCGGTGTGGCCAAGGCGCGGGGCTTCAGCCTCAACACCGCCAACTTCTTCACGACCGAAGAGGAAGTCGGTTACGGCGACGCCATTTCGGGTCAGACGGGCGGCAAGCCCTACGTCATCGATACGTCGCGCAACGGCGCCGGACCGGCCGAGGGCGAGATGTACTGGTGCAACCCGAGTGGCCGGGCCCTCGGCGCGGCGCCGACCACGGCGACCGGAAACGGCAACATCGACGCCTTCCTCTGGGTGAAGCGTCCCGGTGAGTCCGACGGCGCGTGCGGTACCGGCGAGGCATCCGCGGGGACCTTCGTCAACCAGTACGCCATCGACCTCGTCCGAAAGGCGCACGGGTAGAGCGGCCTACTGGGGCGGTGGAGCCGCCTCGCATTCGGCCAGCATCGGTGTCGAGAAGTCGACCGACCCGACGCCACCGAGCGTCATACCGTTGTCGCGGAGTGTCATCGTCGTCGTGTACCGGCACGTTTGGTTTACCGTGAGGCCGGTGAGGAACTCGACGTCGTAGGTGTAGAGGAACGAACGCACGAGCTGGTGCGCGTCCCACGGCACATCGAGGGCAAACCCCAAGGACGATGCGGACCGGGCGTTGAGTAGCCGCGGGCCGACCTCGCCGATGCCCGGCGTCAGATAAAACGGGGCGCCGTCGAGCTTGGTGCCGGACACGCTGACACTTCTGATGCGATAGCCGGTGGTGCCCGACGGGATGAGCGGGCCGCGTCGGATGTTCGTGCTGAACAGGATTGAGTAGTTCGTGCCGCCCACGATCGAGGTCGTGCTGAAACTGGTCGAGGTGAACTCCTGCGGCAGCTGGGTCGCGCAATTGCCGACCTTGCCGGCTGGATCACCGCATTCCTGCGGAGCTGCCAAGGCAACTGGCGCAACTACTGCCGCGCCGACGACGGGCACCGTCAAGGCGGCACCGCGGATGAACGTGCGGCGGGAGAACGAGCTCCCTGAGTGATTCGTCATTGGTCTTCCTCCTTATTGGCTCGTGCTTTTGATCGGCAAATTCGAACCTAACAAGGGTGAACTGCGATTTGGCGGCGATTGCCGTTACCGGAACGAGCCGGCCCCGCCGTCGACGAGAAGTGTCTGCCCGGTGAGATAGGTGGAGTCGTCACCGATCAGGAAGGCCACGACGGCACCGATATCGTTGGTGGGATCGCCGATTCGCTTGAGTGACGTGCTTCTGACCACCGCCTCGTACTGTTTGGGCGCCATGTCCCGCAAGACTTTCAGGCCGTCCGTCTCGGCGAGCGGGCAGACCACGTTGACGCGGATCCCGTCGACTCCCCATTCCAGGGCGGCAACTTTGGACATGCCGCGAATGTCTTCCTTGGCGCCGGCATACGCGCCGAAAGAGTGCGTGCCGACGGTGCCCGCGGCCGAGCCGAGGTTGACGATGGATCCGCCGCCACCCTTGACCATGACCGGGTGGATCGCCTGCATCAGCCGGAATGTCGCCCGTGGCCCGGTGTCGTGGACCCGCTCGTACTCCTCGGCGGGGATGTCGACGAACGGTATCGGTCCGGCGCTGGCGACGGCGTTGTTGACCAGCGCGTCCACCGTGCCGAACGCGTCGACCGCGGCGTCGACGATGCGCTGGGCGCTGTCAGCGTCACGTAGGTCGGCCACCACAGATGCCACCTCGAATCCGGCGCCGGTGAATTCCGCTGTGGTGTTTGCCAATACCTCGTCGAGGATGTCCGTCACCAGTACACGAGCCCCGCGGGACAGCAACGCGGTGGCGATGCCTTTGCCCACACCGCGGGCGGCGCCGGTGACGATCGCGACGTGGCCGTCCAATGAGTGCGGATGGCTGTAGGTGGACATGGGAGCTGCCTTTCGGATTCGGCCAGATTTGGCACGCTAACTCATATGATCAAGCGCTGACGAGGAAGTCGAGGGACACCATGCTGAGCGATCTACGTTTCTGCCACCTGGTTGTCGGCGTGACCGATATGGACCGGGCCCTGACTTTCTATCGTGACCTGCTGGGCATGGATGTGGTGTTCGACCAGTTGATTTCCGGTGAGCCGTTCGATGCGGTCCTGCACTCGTCGCGGCAGCAGGAGGGCCGTGTTGTCGGGGGAGTGGTGGGCGGAGTCGTGCTCGAACTGCTCAGCCTCGGTTCTTCGACGCCATCTGGATCGGGGAAACGGGGCATCGTGGGCAATCAGAACATCGCATTGTCGGTCACCGATCTCGACGCCACCTACCGCGCCGTGATCGACGCGGGCTTCCAGCCCGTTCAGGAGCCCTTCCCGATCGACCAGGTCCGGATGTTCTTCGTCAACGATCCTGACGGCACCGCAGTGGAATTCGTCGAATTTCCCGGTGGTGCCCGCAGCAGCTATGAGATGCATCGCGGCGCAGGCCACACTGGGTCATGACCATCGAGTTGGTGCGAGGTTCTCGGTTGTTCCCGGGCATGCCTTACGCCTACGCCGCGAAAGCACGGGGATCGGAATCGTTCTCGGATACCCCGATCAACCCGTTGAGGTCGAGGCGATCGCAGTAGTTCCGATCAACTGACCGGCGTCAGGTCGATCCCGGCCGGGGGTTGGAGTCGTCGCAGTTTGCCATCGATGGCCGTGACATACAGGGCATTGCCTTCGGGCCCGCGAGCCACCCGCACCGAGGTCGGTCCGTTGGGCGGCAGGGAGAGTTTGCTCAGTCCTTTGGCTATCGTGCAGACACGGCCGGTGTCGGTGTTGACGGCGTAAACCTCGCCGGAGGTATCGCCCGCTACATACAGCGTCCCATCGCGGGTGGCCTGCATATCGTCGGAGCCGGCGAACAGACCGGGCAGCCGTGCCACCGTCGAGGTGGCATTGGGTTTGTCGAGTGGCACACGCAAAACCGTTGACAGGGCCACATTTTCGGTGAAGATCGCCGTGCGTTCAGGGTTGAGGGCGAGACCATTGGGCAATGGTGTGCCGGACCAGGACTTGGTGTGGCGCCCGGTGGCGGGGCTGTAGCGGTCGATGCCACGCGGCGGGAGAGTCAATTGCGAGAAGATCAGGTCACCGTCCGGCAGGAACAGTAGGCCATTCGGCGCAGGTAGTCCGGTGAGCAATGTCGTCGCTTGACCGGTAGGCACGTCCAGGCGTTGCAGGGTGCCGGGCTTTGCGCCGAGGCCGTTTCCGGTCAGGAAATACAGACTGTTGCCCGAAAGTCGTAGGCCCGCCGGGTGATCGAGACCCGACAGCACCGTGGTACTGGTTCCGCGGTCATCGACGTGGAGTAGTCGACCGTCGTTGATGGCGCTCAGATAGAAGCCGCCGCGGCCGTCCGGTTCGAGGTTCTCCAGGGCGCCGAGTCCGCTGGCCACCGTGGTCACCTGCCAGCGCTGACAGGCGCCGGTCCGCGCGTCGACACCGGGCGTCGCGCTCGCGGTCGGTGTGGCCGCCACGAACAGGGTCGCGATGGCGCATGCCGCGGCGCCAATGGTTTTCTGCAGCATCAAGGCACTCCTCAGACATCCCCACCCGAGTTTGATACCTTTTGGTATCAGATGCCAAAAGGTATCATGGACTCGTGCCGAAGGACGAGGGGCAATCGCAGCGGCCCGTGACGCGACGACGCGTCGAGACCCGTCAGCGGTTGCTGGATGCCGCCTTTTCGGTGTTCGCTGCAAAAGGCTTCGGGCGCACCAGAATCGATGACATCTGCCAGGCTTCGGGCTACACCAAAGGTGCCTTCTACTCGAACTTCGGAACTCTCGATGAATTGTTCCTGGCTCTTTATCGCGAGCAGTCTCGTCAGAGCGCCGAGTACACCGTGAGGTTCCTGGCGGCCGAACCGTTCGACACGGTCGAGGCCACGATCCAGGCCTGGGCGCAGGCTCTGCCGATCAACCGGGACTGGCTGCTGATCAACACGGATTTCGTCCTGTATGCCGCCCGCCGGCCAGAGGTGCAGCTGGAACTGGCGACAGAACGTTCGCGGTTGCGTGAAGGTTTCGCCCACATGCTCGCCGAGCACATCGGCGAACGGGCGCCGGAACTTCCGCCGTCGCTGCCCACGCCGGCAGACCTGGCGCGGGCGCTGGTCACGGTCTATGACGGGGCCATCGCGCAGCTCATTCTCGACATGGACGAGGCGGCGGTGCGACAGCACTTCGCGGATATCGCCAGTGCACTGTTCCGGTAGAACTCACACACCGGCTGACGTCAGTGTGAACGACTCCTCGCCGGACGGATACTGCCGGGAAACTGGATTGCCGAGCGGCGCTGCGACCGTTGGGCGATGACGGCAGACCCTACTCGCAATTGAAGGCCATCGATGATCGTCTCAATACGGCCGGGTCAGCGCCTTGCGCCCTGCCATACGGTGTCGAACGGTGCGTCGCCGCTGATCCGATCGACGATTCCGGCGGTGGTGAACTCCTTGGCCTGGCGCGCCGCCTCGGGGACGCTGGACCCCTTGGCCAGCGCAGCGGTGATGGCCGCTGCCAGCGTGCATCCCGCGCCGGCGACCCGGGCGTGTCCGACCTTCGGCGCGCGCAGGATCTCGGCGTCGTGGCCGTCGAAGAGGACATCGACTGCGTCGTCACCGGGAAACTCGACCCCGCCCTTCACAAGGACGTGGGCCGGTCCGAGATCGGATATGCGTCGGGCCGCCTCGACGAGATCGTCGATCGAGGAGATCGCGTCCATCCCGGCGAGGGTGCCTGCCTCGAACAGGTTGGGGGTGACGACCGTCGCCAGCGGCAGGATCTGGCGACGCAGTGCGGTGTCGGTGTCGAGCGCGGCGCCGGGTTCCTGCCCTTTGCAGATCAGGACGGGGTCGACAACGATGTGCCGCCATGATTGCCGGGCAAGAGCCTCTGCGACGACGTCGATGGTTGCGGGAGTGCCGAGCATGCCGATCTTGACGACATCGAGGTTGTACGCCGACGTCGCCGCCTCGATCTGATCGGCGATGACCTGGGGGTCGACGGGCACGAATCGGTGGCCCCAGTTCGCCTTCGGATCGAACGACACGATGCAGGTCACCGTGCCTACGCCGTACGTGCTGAACTCCTGAAAGGTGCGCAGGTCAGCTTGGAGGCCGGCGCCGCCGGTGGCTTCGGATCCGGCGATGACATACGAGAGGTCGACCACGTGGGTGAGCGTACGCCAGCGCTACGAGCGTCCAACGTGAGCTCGGCGGATACTGGCGTAAGTTGCTGCGCTCTTGAGAGGTGGGAGGACTATGTCGCGTCGTCGTGCATTCGCCCAGGTCGACGTGTTCTCCCGGACCCCGTACCTCGGCAACCCGGTCGCGGTCGTGCTCGACGCCGAAGGCCTCGATGACGTTGCGATGCAAAGACTTGCACGCTGGACCAACCTGTCGGAGACGACCTTCGTGCTGCCCCCGACGAATCCCGAGGCCGACTACCGTCTGCGCATCTTCACTCCGGGTAGCGAGCTTCCGTTCGCCGGGCACCCGACGCTCGGTTCCGCACACGCCTGGCTCGGCCACGGCGGACAATCCCACCGCGAGGGACACGCCGTGCAGGAATGCGGTGCCGGCCTCGTCGAGATCCGGCAGCGGGACGCCGAGTTGTACTTTCAGGCGCCACCGACGCTGCGGTCCGGGCTACTTGAGGACGAGTATCTGGATCGGATCGTCGACGCTTTCGGCCTGGCACGAGCAGACGTCCTCGCGCACCAGTGGGCGGACAACGGTCCGGGCTGGGCCGTCCTCGTACTGGGTAGCGCACAGCAGGTGCTCGAACTGGAACCCGATTTCACTCGGATTCCCACGGCCATGGTCGGTGTCATCGGCCCGTACCCGACTGGATCGCCGCACAACTACGAGATGCGGACGTTTGCACCGGGCGTGGGGGTTCCCGAGGATCCGGTGTGCGGCAGCATGAATGCCTCGGTGGGGCAGTGGCTTACGAGTACCGGTGCAGCACCGGCGGCGTACCGGGTCTCTCAGGGCGCGCGGCTCGGTCGGGCCGGCGAGATCAGCGTGCGGTCTGAATCCGATGGGTCGGTCTGGGTCGGCGGTGTCACCACCACCTGCATCGAAGGCGCCGTGAACCTCTGATCCGTCAATCAACGACGGGCGTCGGGGCACCAAAGTTTTTGACAATTCAACAGCTCTTCGAAAGCGTGGGGGCGACCGCTTGTTATGTTGCGGTGCGAAGGCTCAGATCCCTCCGGGGGTCTGAGCAGTTGCTGCGTTCTGCGGAACCGGGGTGTGCCGTCCTCTCCTCAATCCGAATTATTGTGCATCACTAGGATTTAGTGGCGTATGCGCGCGTTCTCCGGCAACCGGCAGCGTAAATTATTGTTAGCTGATAGCGTCGGCCGCATGAAGCTCGTGCAAAGTATGGCCGTAGCTGCGGCGGCACTGGCGGTCTTTGGCGCCGCCGCATGTAGCAGCGCGTCCACTGATCAGGCCCCGTCCACCACGTCCGTCCCGGGCACGTCGTCGCCCGCCAACCCGGCCAGATCGCCGGGGGCTACCCATCCGGCTGCTCCTGGCGCTTCCCAGCCCGGCGCCCCTAGTCAGCCGATGATGCCTAATCCCAACGGCGATGGCTCGATGGTGCCGTGTGAGGGCACGATCTGCACGAATCCGAATCACGGGGCCGGTGACAACCCGGATGAGAATGGTGGTGCGGTGATGCCGAACCCGAATGGGGACGGCTCGGACGTCCCGTGTGAGGGCACGATCTGCACCAATCCGGATCACGGGGCCGGTGACAACCCGGATGAGAATGGTGGTGCGGTGATGCCGAACCCGAATGGGGACGGCTCGGACGTGCCGTGTGAGGGCACGATCTGCACCAATCCGAATCACGGGGCCGGTGACGACGGGTAGGCCGTGCGAGCCGACACGGCCGGCGCCACCCAGTCTCGGAGGTAGGTGCGTAGTCCGGCATCCCGGCGGGACGGCCCCCCAGGGTCGATGATGAACGACTGCAGTGTCCTCAGCATGAACTCCACCAGCTGATCGAGCTCGTCGCCCTCGAATCCGACTGCCGGCCAATCGATATCGAAGCGATGCAGGATCGACTTGCCGAATTCGATGGCGAGCTCAGATGTGACGCCTGCCGTGAACGCACTGGCCTTGCCGGGCTGCAGGACCAGGCTCAGGTACCGGTCGTGCGGGATCTGTTCAGCGGTGTACGCGATCCCCTCCACGACGGCTTCACTGGGGTCGCTGATCGAGCCCAGTTCGGCGGCCAGTCGATCGAGGAAACCGTCCACCGACGACACGGCGGTGGCGACCATGAGGCTCTCCTGCGTGGGGAAGTAGCGATACACCGTTTGGCGCGTCACCCCGAGGGCCTGGGCCACCTCGGAGACGCTCACGGTGCCGCGTGTATCGATCGCCGTCCGTGCCGCGTCGATGATGCGGCCGACGGCTTCGTCGTCGTCGGCGGGAATGTCTCCCGACCATCCGTGCCTGCGCATGCGTTGATCGTCGCACGAATGACGTTTCCATCTTGACAATACAGTCGATAGACATTGTATGGTCAAATTATGACTGTCAGCCCAGCGAGCAGCACCGATGAGGAACTGACCCGCCGCGCTCTGCGGCATGCCGTCGCGGGAACGACGGATATGGCCGACCGGGTGCTGAAGGTGCCGTTGCACTACTACCGGGATCCGAAGATCACCGAGATCGAGGAATCCCAGATCCTGCGGCGCGTCCCGCTGGCCATCGTGCCGTCGGTCCAGATCGCGGCGAACAACGATTTCGTCGTCCGCTCGGTACTCGGGGACTCCCTGCTGGTCACCCGGGACCGCACTGGAGCCAGCCACGTTTTCCTCAACTACTGCCGCCACCGCGGCGCCATGCCGGCCTGCGGATCCGGCAACGCGTCGCGCTTCGTCTGCCCGTATCACGCGTGGACCTACCGCAATACCGGGGAATTGTTCATGGTGCCGGGCAAGGCCGGCTTCGACACGATGGACGTCGCGGAGTATGGCCTGGTGGAGCTGCCGTCCGAAGAACGTCACGGCTTCGTCTGGGCAGTCCTGACCGCGGACGCGACAATCGACCTCGACGCCCATTTGGGGCCGCTCGGACCTGAACTGGCGCAATGGAATTACGAGACCTACGGTTACCACACCGACCGCGAGTTCTCTTCAGAGGTGTCGTGGAAGGGCGCGCTCGAGGCGTTCGCCGAGGGTTACCATTTCCCGTTCGTCCACGGCGAGAGTCTGATTGGGCAGAACACCCTGCCGAACACCGCGATCTACGACGAGTTCGGCAGGCACCACCGCATCGGCTTCCCGTTCAACTGGATCAAGAATCTCTCTGATGATCCGAGTGCCTCGTTCGACCCGTCGGCCAACATGGGCGTCATCTACTGGGTGTATCCCAACCTCATCCTGGCGAACAGCCCGGTCGGGGTCGAGATCATCGACATGTTGCCTGAGGGCGAACCCACCCGCTGCACGGTGCGGCACAGCTGGATGGGGCGGGTCCCGGCGACGAATGACGACATGCGAGCGGCGTACGACGCTGTCTATGAAGGAGTTCACGCCGCAGTGCGCGACGAGGACTTCGCCATGCTGCCGCAATGCGGGGAAGGGGTCCGGCACGGTCAGCATGACCACATGATCATCGGCCGCAACGAAATTGCGGTGCAGCACATGATCAAGGTGTTCGCCCGGGAACTGGGTGTCGCGCTGGCCTAGCTTCCGGGCTCACCTGCCCGGCAAGGTCCTTCTGGCCTGCAGGGTGATGCCGGGCACCGTGTTCGCCAGGTCTGGACGCTGCTTGCCGAAGGCCCGGATGGTCCGATAGAAGGCCCACAGCTGCCGCGGAGATGGAACTTTCGGCACCCAGGCCAGCTCCCAGTGGATTCCGTTGATCGGGTCGTCGAAGAACACGGCGTAGTAGCCGGGCCAGTACTGCGGGTAGTCCTTGGGCTCGTCGGTGACCGGGATGCCCCGGGCAATCAGGAAGCCGCGATGAAAGCGGTCGATTTCCTTCCTGTTTCGGGCCCACAGTGCGATGTGATTGATCCCGACGGCCTGGTCGGTGTGGGTGAGCTTCTCCCCGGTGAATGCGGGCTGAATGCCGATGTAACTGTGTGGGTTGGCGAATCGCGTCATGTAGTAGATGGACTGGTATTCCATGTTCAGCGACGAGAAGCTGCTGTACCCGAGCCAGCCGAGCATCCCGTCGTAGAACTCGATCGATTTGTCATAGTCCAAGACCGCGAACTCGACATGACTCACTCCGCGCCACCGCATCGTGCCCCCCAAAGAGTCGACTACTACTGAATGTAGTACTGCGCGGGTGCGCTGTGAAGGCCTTTGTGCGTGCCGCTTTCTGCACCTGGGTCGCGATCGTCGAGTGCGAGCAGCCCTGGGGTGGAAAACTGCGCATCAGCCGTCCCAGGCCCTGACGAGGATCAGCGGCTGATTGTGGCCAACCCCCGCTCAATTTCTGCCAGTAACGGCCGCTGACAGACGACATGAGCGAGGGGCATCCACACGGGGTGTCCCTCGCTTTCGTTGGTGGCCAATCGTCAAACGTAGGGTGGCGGAATGACCACCACTCACCGGCTTGCAGTGATCCCGGGCGACGGTATCGGTAAGGAAGTGGTCCCCGAGGGCCTCAAGGTGCTGGAGTCGGCAGCGGCCGCCTTCGGTTTCGCCATCGACTATGAACAGTTCGATTACGCGTGTGCAGAGTACTACGCCGACACCGGCGCCATGCTGCCCGAAGGGTGGTTCGACGAATTGGGCCGCTTCGATGCGCTCTTCTTCGGCGCCGTCGGCTGGCCGGACGTTGTGCCCGACCATATTTCGCTGTGGGGCAGTCTGTTGCAGTTCCGTCGGCACTTCGACCAGTACGTCAACCTACGTCCGGTCAAATTGATGCCGGGGGTGCGAAGTCCGCTGGCCGGGAGAGGGCCAGGCGACGTCGACTTCGTTGTCGTACGGGAGAACACCGAAGGCGAGTACTCGAGTATCGGCGGCAAGATGTTCGAGGGCACGGACCGCGAGACGGTAGTGCAGGAGACGGTGATGACCCGGATCGGAGTCGACCGGATCCTGAAGTACGCGTTCGAGCTTGCCCAACGTCGGCCCGAGAAACACCTGACCTCGGCGACGAAGAGCAACGGTATCTCCATCACGATGCCGTACTGGGACGAGCGCGTCGAGCAGATGAGTGAGAGGTTCCCCGATATCAATGTGGACAAGTACCACATCGATATCCTCGCGGCGAATTTCGTTCTGCATCCCGATTGGTTCGACGTCGTTGTCGCGAGCAACCTCTTCGGTGACATCCTGTCTGACCTGGGGCCCGCGTGCACCGGCACGATCGGTATCGCTCCCAGCGGGAACATCAATCCGGAACGGCGATTTCCGAGTCTATTCGAGCCGGTTCACGGTTCCGCACCCGATATCGCCGGACGTGGAGTCGCCAATCCGATCGGTCAAATATGGAGCGCGTCGTTGATGCTCGACCACCTCGGTGAACCTGATGCCGCAGCGGCGATCCTGAAAGCCGTCGAGGATGTGCTGGCCCGCGGCGGCGACATCCTGACCTCCGACATGGGTGGAGCCGCGACGACGAGCGCATTAGGGGACGCGGTCCGTGACCAGCTGCAGGCGAATATCGCTGGTTTGCAGTAGGTCTCGGGCGATCGCCTATACCTCAGGCCGACATCTGGCACAGAAAGTCGGGTCCGCCGGCGTAGACGATCCCGGACGGGTACGGCGCGGACGCGGCCCGGGCGATGGTCGTCGCCAACTCGCGGTCGGACATCACCTCACCGGACACCACGGTGAAATCGATTCCCCGCCGGTCGAATTCGGAACGCATGGCATAGAGCGCGGTCTCGCCGGCGCGCTTGCTCGCGGCGATCGCCGCGTAGCCCTTCGGCACGGCCTTGTTCGGGAAGAAGTGGGCCTGATGGCTGGTGACGAAAACGATTTGGCCGCCCACCGGCATCAGCGGCAGCGCCAGCTTGACCAGCCGGCGCTGCGCATCGCGGTTCAGCCGCATCGCGTAGCCCGGATCGGTTCCCAGCTCCAGCCCGGTCGACGCATTGAGCACCAGGACGTCGAGTCGGCCGAACTCGCGGCCCACCCGCTCGATCATGGCGGCGGCAGCGGCCTCATCGGAGATGTCGGCCCCCAGCGCGGAGGCGAGACCGCCCGCACGGCGGATGGCGTCGACGACCGTGTTGGCGCGCGTGGCCTTCTCGCGGTAGTTGACGACGACGTGGGTATCCGGACCGGCGAGCTGCTGTGCGACGTCGGCGCCGATACCCCGCGATGCGCCGGTGACAAGAGCGATCCGGGTGGCTGCTGCAGGCTGCATGTCGGGTTCCTTTCCGTCACGGCGAGGCGGCCGGTCGGAAGTTTGACCTGCGATAAACACGGTGTGTCCGTGCTCACAACCGCCCCTTGAGAACCCACCGTACACCAACTCTAAGAAAAATAAGATCCTTCTAAGGTCACGGTAAGGGCAATGTCGTGTCGCAACTGTGTTGCCGAGCCGTGAGGCCTAACCTGGCCTGGTGACTGGCCAACGGGTGCCGGGCGGGGTCGTACACAAGTTGCCGACGGACCTGCGTGAGGCGCTGATCGGAAATGCCACAGCGCTGGCCGCGTGGCGGGACATCACGCCGCTCGCGCGCAACGAGTTCATCTGCTGGGTCGAGGACGCCAAGCAACAGGTGACGCGCGAGCGACGGATCCGCCGGACGCAGGAGGAGTTGGAGGAAGGTCAGCGGCGACCGTGCTGCTGGCCCGGGTGCAAGCACCGCGAGCGCACCGGCAAGTAGTCGCTGCTGTCTAACGGATCGACAGTCCGGTGATGGCCCGGGAGATCACCAGTCGCTGAATCTCGCTGGTGCCCTCGAAGATCGTGAAGATCTTGGCGTCGCGGTGCATCCGCTCGACCGGGTAGTCGCGGGTGTAGCCGTTGCCGCCGAGGATCTGGATGGCCTCATCGGTCACGTAGACCGCGGTCTCGCTGGCCACCAGCTTGGCCATGGAGCCCTCGGCGTTGTCGAAGGCCTGGTTGTTACGGGCCATCCAGCCGGCCCGCCACACCAGCAACCGGGCGGCGTCGATACGGCTCTTCATGTCGGCGAGCTTGAACGCGACGGCCTGGAACTCGCCGATCTTGCGGCCGAATTGCTCACGCTGGCAGGCATAGTCGAGCGCGTACTCGTAGGCGGCGCGGGCCACGCCGACCGCCATCGCGCCCACGGTGGGCCGGGTGCGCTCGAAGGTCTTCATCGCTGCCTGGCCACCGGCTGATGCCCCGGACTTCACCCGGGCGATCCGGTCCTCGAACTTTTCCCGCCCGCCCAGGATCAGATCCTCGGGCAGGCGGACGTTGTCGAGCACCACCTCGGCGGTGTGGGAGGCGCGGATGCCGTGCTTCTTGAACTTCTGGCCTTGGGTGAAGCCGTGGGTATCCGGCGGGATGATGAACGTGGCCTGTCCGCGGGAGCCGAGTTCGGGATAGACCGAGGCCACCACGATGTGGACGTTGGCGATGCCGCCGTTGGTGGCCCAGGTCTTGGTGCCGTTGAGCACCCACTCGCGGGTCGCCTCGTCGAAGCGGGCCCGGGTGCGGATGGCGCCGACGTCGGATCCTGCGTCGGGCTCGGAGGAACAGAACGCGCCCAGCTGGGGCTCGCCCGGGGTGCCGAACATTGGGGGCAGCCAGGTGCCGATCTGTTCGGGAGTTCCGTTGCCCGCCAGGGCTGCTGCGGCCAGGCCGGTGCCCAGGATCGACAGCGCGATGCCCGCGTCACCCCAGAACAGTTCCTCGAACACGGTCAGCATGCCGAGTCCGGTGGGTTCGCCGGCCTGCTGGGCGAACAGTTCAGGGGAATAGAGGCCGACCTTTGCGGCCTCCTGGATGACGGGCCACGGGGTCTCCTCGCGCTCGTCCCATTCCGCTGCGGCCGGGCGCACCACCTCAGCGGCGAACTGGTGCACCCAGTCGCGGACCTCGATCACGTCGTCGCTCAGTTGCATGGAGAACGTCACGGTTGGCTCCTGAAATATGTTGGCGGTCAGTTGTTTTGCGAGCGGTGTTGTTCGATCACGCTGACGGTCTGGGTGACCCAGGCCTCGAAGAAGCGATCGTTGTCGACGTTGCCCGGCGAGCGCTTGGTCAGCGCCTGCAGCGTCGCGGCATAGGACAATGCGGAGATCGCGACGGCCGCGGTGGCCTCGGGATCGGGGATCTGGGTGCGGCCCGAGCGATTCGAGGCGGCCAGCTCATCGGCGAACCGTTGATAGGCGTTGTCGGTGATGACCTGCCACGTCTTCTCGTCGAGCTCACCTAGCTCGTCGGGTTCGCGCAGCATGACCCGCAGCAGTTCCTCGCTCTGGGTCAGGTTGGTCCAGATCAGTTGCCCGGCGCTGCGAACCGCCTCTTCGGTGGTCCTGGGATGGCCGGCGTCGTACTGCTCCCGGGCACTCACGATCGCGTCGATGCGGTGTGAGACCGCGGACTCGAGCAATTCGCGTTTGGAGCCGAAGTGCTTGTAGAGCGCTCCCGAGCCCGGAGCCAGGCCGGCCGCCTGCTGGATATGAGCCACCGAGGTCGCGGCGTACCCCTTCGCGGCGAACAGCTTCAGTGCTGTGGCCAAGAGCCGGTCACGTCCGGATGACATGGTGAGAGAGTACTCACTCACCATGTCGTCGGACAAATGGCCCCCGTGGAGGCCACTGGATCGATACGTTCACCTGGACTGATCGGTCTGACGGGGAGGCGTGACGATGGCGGTCCTGACGAGAAACGACAAGATTCTGTGCGGCGTCTACGCCGTGATCGCCGTGGTGGCGCTGGTCGGCACCTGGTGGAACAACATCCGGTACGTCACCACGGAAAGCACGAGCCTGATCGACTTCTTCCAGAGTGGCTACGTCAACTACGCGTCGTCCTCACTCACCAACGACCTGCTGCTGTTCGGGCTGGCGGCGTTCGTGTTCATGGTCGTCGAGGCGCGCCGGATCGGCATCCCGAAGGTGTGGATCTACATCGTGCTCAGTGCGGTCATCGCCGTGAGCGTGGCGTTTCCGCTCTATCTGATCCGGCGGCAATTCGTGCTGGCCGCGCGGCGGGGGCTGTCGAGATGCAATGAAGATTGACAAACACGGCAGCGTTGTTTAACTACGCCCGATAGTTGCTTGTGTGCTCACCTGACGGAATCGGGTGTTAGCGGTGCGCTAGCTCCGTCCCATCGAATCAAATGCCCGGCGGTGTGCCGGTCCGCATTGCTAGTTCAATGTGGTTGGCAGCGCTTCGGGCAACGAAACCGGCGGCCGAGCCTCAGCACCGCCGTCCCTTCAAAGACTTCTCGGATCTGCGGGGACACGCACGGCGATCCGCTCCGTCGAGCGTGCGCACTGACGCGACTGATGTGAGGGTGGGTCGATGAATGAGCAGTAGCCCGTCTGCTCCACGGCTGTTTCGTTCCCTGTATCAGTAAGAATTCTTGCATGGACGACGAAGATGACCACATTGGCAATGCTGGCGCGTTCCGGTTATCGGCTGACCACGAACAAGCCTGGAAGGAGTGCATGTATGCCGTTAGGTCTTGCGAACTGGTATTGGCGCGGATTGTCGATCCGTCGCAGGGGAGCGACCTTGCGATAGCGGACCTGTTCTATCCATGGGAGAAGGTCTCCACGTGGGTGCGCGGATATCTTCGCGCCTCAGCCGAGCACCTCGGACTGTGGGCTGACGTAGTCGCCCCCTTTAAATTCGACGCCGATACGGTGAACAACGTACGAATGCGGCCGTACTTGTCGCTTGCTCGCGCTGGACTCGAGTCGGCGGCGCACGCGCTATGGCTGACCGAAGTCGATGACGCGCCGGAATGCGTCAAGCGCTTCCTTCGATTGATGTACCGCGACTTCAAATACCACAAGAAGGCAATCGAAGCGGATGGCTTGGACACTGCAAACGTCGACCATCGAATTGACGCCCTCAAGTCCCGGGTGGAGGAGCACTCGATTCCGGTGACGCTGACAGAGCCAGTTCCCGGTTACGAGAAGATGGTGCGGCTAGCGGCGACTGCGACGAACCATGATCCGAACAGTTGGGCATACCTATGGCATTCGGCCTCCGGGGCAGCGCACGGACAGAATTGGTTCGGCATTGAGGCCTACCACTGGTTGCCGCTTGCTGAGTACGAGCAGGGACACTTTCGTGCGATTTCCGCACCGGAGCCGCAATTCATTACCGACGCGATTCAGGCCGCGTGCGACGCGTTGCAGTGGGGCACGGTGAGGTGGTTGCTGATGGGTCGCCACAATCCCCAATTAATTGGCGAAGCGATGAAAGAGATCTTCGAGCGGATGCCAAGAATCGACGGTAGTTGTAGGAATATCGACGAGGCTGATTAGTAACCAACGGTTTGGCTGTCAAGCACAGGTGGCGTGGGCCGTTCTGGCTTCCAGAAGACGCTGACTTCGGGCATCCCGGGATGATCGCGTATGCCCCTGAACGGGGAGTGAAATTGGAATTGCCTGGCGTGTTTGACGAATACCGACTTGCTGGGGGAACAACATCTATTGGACCGATTGTTGAGCGCAGACAACAGTTCCCGGTCATTCGCGGCATCGTTGTTCATACTGACGCCCTAAACTGGGCGCAAGGTGCTCACCCTCGGGAAGCGAATGGGACCCTTCTCCCGCCGCCTTGGGGTCGGTGTCGAGGTGGTGGAAGGAACCGCACCTCGACGCACGGCGGCGCTCCACTCAAGGCCGTCGCGCTCCGGCATGCCGCGCTCGCCCGCACCGCCGAGGGGATCGACACGACTGCCAGCCTGCCGGAGGCGGCCGAGGAGCCGGGCGCTTGGCGCATCGCCAACGCGGACAAACTTGCCCCGCTAGCCGGATGTCCATATGACGAGCGCGCACACCTTGTCGGCACCCCGACTTAATGTTGAGCTTGCTGGCTCCATCGGGGCTGCGCCGATAATCGCCGAGATATATGGGGAGGCGTTGTGGTTGTGGACTGGGGGACCTTAGCGAAAGTCGCGCTCCCGACCGGCCGGCTCGCTGCAAGGGGACTTCGCGGATTCCTCCTGCCATGGAGAGTCGCTTATACAACTCGAAAACAAGCCAAGAAGCAGAATTTGGGCGTACTACCGTATTGGAAGTTGCGGAAGTACCTGTCCACCGGCGAAGCGCTGGAGGCGTTTGGGAGTGGCGAAGTGGAGCGCTTCCGCGGTGTTGGTCGAAAGCTAGCAGACCTCTACAAGACGTGCCCTCAGACCGATGACGCCGAAGGCTGGACCGTCGAACTCTTGCTTCGCTCCTACCGCTCCGCACTTGACCCCAACGCAAACGTCGAGATGTACAGCGGTGTAACAGCAGAGCGGATCAGCTCGACGCTGGAGGAACGGGATGCGACACGTTACGCCGGGGAGCCGACTTTTGAGCAGAACCTTGAACGGATCCCGCCCCAACGCGCCGCAGAGGCTCGCGAACTGAGGGGCGCATGGCCGGGTGTAGTTCATTTCGTCCAGGAGTTCGTGCATTCGCCTGATCGAGCCTCGGCGCTCGTAGATTGGCACAACAATGCTCCGACATGGTTTCAAACTCGAACGTCGGAGGCGGTCGCGTGGTTTGCGCGGATTGCGAACGATTACGGTCTACGCGAAATAGCTTCTGCAGGGTTCGAAGCGGCGATCGAGGCCGGCGCGACGCCCGTGGCGTACTGGCGAACCCGTCAGATCCTCATTGCGAGCGAACGCATCGAAGAGCTAGCTGGAATGCTAGAACCCTACGCGGACGCCGACCAGGTCGCACGTGCAATAGTTACCGCCAACACAGCTGGATACGCCGCAGCTGCGGCTACGCTCCGCCAATGGGAACCTGCTTCCCTTGCTGATAACGCCCTCAAGCTCGCGCTACTGTCCCAACTCGTCGCGCAAGACGACCTACGCGAGGCAATTACCCTCAGCGCGAACGGATTTACGCATTATCGAAGTGGTGCGTGCGGCTCCTTGAACGCGCAGTTTCTCTTAAATGCAGGCGCACATAGAAGAACTGCGATGGACTTCTCAGACTTGGAACGAGCGCTCGAAGCGGCGCTCAAAGCACGCGACGCCATACGTGTTTGGGACGGCCCGAGCGCGGGCCCGGTTGAGATCGCCATCATTGCCGCTCGCCTCCTTGGTCGGGTGCGGCAAGCGTGGAGTCTCGCACGACCAGGGCTAGACGGGACAGCGACTTCAGGCGAAGCCGCAAGTGAAGGGGTCCGTCGGGAGGCAGCGACTATGGCCGCGCAGGTGAAAGATCCCGAGTTGGCTCGCGAATTGGCTGTGGGAACGGGCCCGATGACCGAGCACGAAGTAGAGGCGCTGATTGCTCTCTTCAACGGTGACGACGACGTGGCTCGGGCTCAGTTTGAGTCAGCGATCGAGTATGCAATTGAACCGCAAGACGTGGAGCGGCTCAGTCTTCATTTGGCACAGCTCGGCGTCCTCTCTCCGAAGCTTGGGCAACTGACCCAGGGGCGGCACGAGGAAATTGGACTTATTGCAGACGCGCACAACGGAAGTGAGCAGGCCGTCTCGATCCTGAGGACGCGCGCGCGGTCCAACCGACTGCTTGCCCGGGTGCTGATCGGGCTGTCATTCGAACGCAACGACGGTTTGGGAGCGGCGAAACAGGCCGAACGATCGGGAGAGGACTGGTCAGATCCCGATTTCCACCTGCTTGCCGCAGAGCAATACGTCGAACTAGAAGAATACGATTCCGCGTTGAGGTGCGCCGACGAAGCGCTACGTTTCGCAGGTCCCGCATGGGAGAACACGTTTCGCGCTTATAGTGCAAAGATTCAAGCGCTGACTGTGCGCGGTCGATGGGCGCCAGCCGCGAAAACTGCGATGGACGTCCTCGCGGAGGACCCCGGCAGCATCAGCGCGATATGGGTGCTAACGCTTTGCCAATACCATCTAGGGCAATTCGCCCAGGCCTGGAAAACGTATACGGACATAGGCCATCGACCCGCGCCGCGCGACGCGCATGAGGCGTGTGTGCGGATCGACCTGTGGAGTCGCTTCGAGCGTGAAGCATCAGACGTGGAAACACTTACGGCGCTCCTTGAGCGGTTTCCCGAGAGCCGTGAGGTGAAGGCCGCGGCCGTGAAGGCACTCGTATTTCTGCCGCTAACCGAAGAAGACGACGCCGCAACGATCGAACACGTGCAAAGTGTCATCGCACCGCTCCTTGCGGAACTGTCTGATGTCTTCGTTCAGAAGGAGATTGACCAAGACAACCCGCTGGCATCGCTCAACGAACTAGTAGGTGATCTGCCAGATACGTCGGAGCAGGACGCGCAGATTGAACGAGGCTACTACCCAATCGGCATGGCCGCGACTCTCCATCGTAGGAGTTTGACCGAAATCCTCGCCAGCCGTACTCGAGCACCGATCTTCTCAGGCGATCCGGAGTTCTTCGAAGCCGAAGTTGGCGCCGCGCTAAGCGCAATGGGTTCTCGCATCGTCGTAGACCTCACGGCTTTGTATGCATTGTCGGTACTTGATGATTCCCTGTCGGATCTCCTCTTGGGGTGTTTCATTCAAACAGAGGGCGCTAGGGCTCAGCTTATTGATTCCATACAGGGCACCGATAGCTTGGCGCAGCGTTCCACGCTGCAAATTGGTCGAGCTCCCGATGGCGCGGCCTTCCCCATCACCATTTCGGAAGAGGAAGCGGAAACTCGACATCATCGCGCCCTAAGTATCCGAGCTCAGTTCGATAATGTTGCGACGAACGACAGAATCGACATCGAGCACTTCCCAGAGATTCCCCTTGCTGCTCTGGGGCAATCTGCGTGGCTTGCCGCTGTCGACAACGCAATTGATTGCGCCTGTCCCATGTGGTGCGACGACCGAGCAACGAGGCGGCTCGCCGCAGACAAAGGCGTAATGGCCTTTGGTACGCAAGCTCTGCTCGAAGCGCTGCGGCGAAACGGGACGATTGATGACGAGTCAGCAACCGTCCACCAGGCGCAGCTGATCGCACGCTACTTCGTAGGTATGGGCTTTAGGGATGACTGGCTCGCCGCTGCGGCGAACCTGGATGGTTGGAAGCCTCGCGGATCGGCATCATTCGTCGCCTACAGTGGGCCTTTGCCTGACGCGACGCCCCTCCTCAACTTTGTGATGCAAGGCATTAGACATAATCTGAATCACCCTGATGCGCTACGCAATTGGATTGCCGCCGCGTCCTACTGGCTTGTCCACGTTGCGCCATCCGAAGATGCGGCACAGGCCAACCTGGAGATCCTGCTGTCGATGTTGTTCCGCGAGCCTTGGCTGGAGTCAGGCCAGTTGCCATTTGTGCTACGGGGAGTACGTGACGGCATCGGCACCACTAATGTCGGCGATCCCCTCAAGCCGGTAATGGAAAAGCATTACCGGCTGCTGGCTGAGCGGACAGGCTGGGCTCCAGCCGCTCAGCGAATCCGAGAGCTCGTCGCACTAGCGGATCCTGCGGATCGCGTCATCGCCACCGGCGTTGTCCTCCAGGTGCGCTGACAAAACTGACTACTATGGCCGGCGCTGCATCCATGTGACCGGCCCCACGACTTGTCGTGCAACGGAATTGGCAGCGTTATGACCAAGCGTCCTGAGGCCTTGATGACAGGTTCGGGCGATGTACTGGGCGCACTTGCAGTGTAATCAAACTCTGGAGTGCGCGTCCCTGTTGGTGTTGCGCGGACAGGAGCCCTTACCTGCGCTTTTGCAGCAAAGGTTAACAGACTGACGCGACACGCCCGAGTCATGTCAAAGTAGCCAGGCGTGTCTTGTCAATCTTCGTTGCATCTCGACAGGCGGGGGCCGGAGCTCAGTGGCGGGGCGTCGTCGTAATGTGCACGTGGTCGAAGTGGCCGTAACCAGAAGCTTGCGGTCCGGACGGCGTGTAGTAGGTGCCCCGCCAGATCACATCCTGCAGCCCGAATCGGGCTGCATTGCTCAGCGCGAACGCCATGATCTCGTTGCCGAGCGCGATGCCCTCTGGGCTGCCAGGGTTCGGAACCATGATGTCGATGGCCAGACCGCGGGGATGCCATGGCAAAGAGTCCGGCCGGACCCCACCGATCTCGGAAATCTGAGGAAACTGTGCGCTCACGGCTCGGGCGGCCAGGATGGTGTTGGGCTGCAGCCCGACCTCGGAGGCGACGCCGACGGGCAGCGATTCCGGGATGTCCCCACCAGGGGCGGCGCCGGGAATCACCGCCGCCGCGTTGTTGACCACGGCCTGCTGTTGCGGGGTCAATGCCCCGTACTGGGCCTCCGCGTCGGCGATCTGACGGAGCAGGTCACGCAACTTGGTCTGCAGCTCGGCGCGCACCGTCGCGGCCTGCTCGGCTGCGGCGCGGGCATCAGCGGCTGATTTCTCTGATTCGGCGGCGGCGGCGGCCGCGCGCTCGCGTGCCGATCGGTAGGCCGCCATCTTGTCGGCCGCCCCGTCGACGACGGCCCGCTGCACGGTCAGTTGATCGATCAGTTGCTGCGGGGATTGTGCGGTCAGCACCGCCGCTGCCTGGCCGGTGCGTCCGCTTACGTAGGTCATCGCCGCCACCGCGTTGACCGCGGCCTGAAAGGGCTGGAGCTGGGTGTTCGCGACGTCGAGGGCATCCAGGTCGGCCTGGTGGCGGTCCGCGGCTGTTGCCTCTTCGGCCTGCTTGGCATCGACATCGCGTTGGGCAGCTGTGACGGCCTTGCGACTCTCGACCGCCTGACGGGAAAGCTCGTTGAGTTTGGCCAGCCCATCCGCCGCGGGGTCCGCCTTCACGTCGCCGATCGGACTCAGAACCAGGGCTGCGGCGAGCGCACCACACACCGTTCGCCGAACCAGATGGCGCACCCCGGTCATTCGGATTGTCACGATCCTTCGCTGCAAGGACCGATCCTGGCCCGGCTGTAAATCTCCCGGACAGGCTACGAACTGGTCTGGACGATGTCCACCCGGTGTCTCACTCAGTCGACCCGTGGCTAATCGGCAAGGCCGAGCATCCGGCGGGTCATCTGATTCAACTGCACCCGGAGGGTCTCGCCGTCGATGTCGGCCAGCAGCGGATGCATGACGGCGACGCTGATCGCACTTGAGAGCATCGCCGCGTGGAGCCGAGCCTCCACGCCGGTTTCGGTGCCAAGGAGTGCGGCGTAGAGCCGTTCGATGAACTGCTGAAACGGTTCGTACTCGGCCTGCAGGCGAATGATGACGGGATCGAACATCGGAATGCTGGATGTGCCGCGGCGGTCGATGGCTTGTTCGATCATCCGGTCGAGCAACGCCTCCCGGGCTTGCCGGGGTGACCCCTGGGCCACGACGGCCGCGAGTGCTTCCTCGAGTTGGCTCAGTTCCCGCTCGGTGATCGCGATGACGATCTCTTCCTTGGTCTTGAACTGGCGATACACAGCCGCCTTCGTGACGCCCATCTCGTCGGCGATCATCTGCAGCGACGTCCCGCTGACACCGTGATTGGCAATGAGTTTCAGGGCCGCGTCCATCACGCGTGTTTGAGCGGCGGTGCGCGTGATCGCGCCGAAGGTGCGGGCCTCCTGTGTGGACGTCACAGCGTCAACGGTAACCGACGATTGACCGCCTAGTTGCCGATCGGCTACCGTCCAAGTTGCCGATCGGCAACTAACGCCACGCATGAAGAGAGTCCGACGATGAGACGACCTGACGGTGAGTTGATCCTCTTAGGGACGTTGCCTGTGGTGGCACTCATCTGGATCTCCGCGTTCTTCCTGTTCCCCGGCTTCGTACATCCGATGTCCCCCAACATGCCTGCCGAGCAGGTCGCGAATTTCTATCAGGACCAAACCGCGCGGATCCGCTACAGCATGATCCTGTTCAACTGGTTCGGTGTCGGCCTCATCCCGATTGTGATGCTGTTGGCGATGCAGGTACGCCGGATGGCTCACCGCACGCCGATCTTGTCCTACAGCTTGATCGCCGCCGCCGGAGGTCCGCCGGCACTGTTCCTCATCGCCAACATGTTCTGGCTGCTCGGCTCGTTCCGCCCGGACCGCGCTCCTGAGTTGACCCAGGTACTCAATGACCTCGCCTGGCTCACTTTCACGCTTCTGGTGCCGTATCTGATCGCACAATGCCTGCTGCTGGCGCTGGCGATCTACTGGGACCAGCAGGAACGGCCGGTGTTCAAACCGTGGGTGGCGTCCTTCAACCTTGTCGTCGCGGCGGCGTTGGCCCCCGCCACGTTCACCGCATTGTCGTTCGACGGGCCTCTCGCCTGGGACGGCGCGTTGTCCTTCTGGCTCAAGAACATCGCCATCGCAGTCTGGATTCTGGTGATGGGAGTCGTTCTCGCCCAGACGATCAAGCAGCAACGGGCGATGGACAAGGTGGCCGCGTGAGCGGCTCACGGTTGAGCAGGCTCAGGTGGAACATTCGTTACCACCCCAAACGTGAACTTTGGTTCGCGTGGTACGTGATGGTGTTCTTCTACCAGCTCTATGGTGTGCTGTTCTTCTTCGTCACCCGCGTGCAGCCGCCGCCCAGCCCGGCATGGGACACCCCGACGGTCGTGCACTGGGTCACCGACCACCGGTTCGGCGTCCTCGCCGGATTCGGCGTCGTCTTCCTCATCACGGGCTTGTGCGCGCCGATGAACGCGCTGCTCGCGTACTCGATGCGACGCATGTCGGTCAGTCCCGTGTTCGCGTACTCGTATCTGATCATGTACTCGCTGAGCGCAATTCCGGGCATGCTCGTCATGGCCATCGCGATGACCGCCGCCGCGCTGCGGCCCGACCGCGATCCCGAGATCATCCACTGGCTCTACGAATTCGCCTTCCTGTCGTTCAGCGGGACCATGGGTGTGTTCCTGATCGGCTCCCTGGTGTGGATGGCCGCGATCCTGCTCGACAAGAACCGCGTGTTCCCGAAGTGGTTTGGCTACCTCAATCTCTGCAACGCGCTGACCGAAGTGGTCGTCGCGCCGGCGTGGATCTTCCAGCGGGGCGCGTTCGCGTGGAACGGCGCGATCGCGTGGTGGGTCAACATGGTCGTGTTCGTCACGTACACAGGGGTTTTCATCGTACTGCTGCGCAGGACGATCGAACGCGAGGACTTCGGCACCGGTCCGCTACCGGACCTTCCGGACGAACAGGCTGACCAGCAGCACGTGGCGGCGGAGGCGATTCGATGACCCAACAAGTCGACCGTGACCGCACCCGGACGGTTCCCGGGCAGCCCGACATGTGGATGTTCGTGCTGTTCGAATCGCTGCTGTTCACCGCGTACTTCTCGGTGTACCTGGTGTCACGTACCCAGAATCCGCAACTCTTCCTGCAGTCGCAGTCCCACCTCGACCTGAGGATCGGGGTCGTCAATACGATTGCCCTGCTGCTGAGTTCGTGGGCCATCGCGCGGTGCGTCCAAGCCTCACGTGAGGGCAACTATCGATCCGCGTTGAACAACGTGTTCCTGACTGTCGCGTTCGGCGTCATTTTCCTGGCGGGCAAGATCATCGAGTGGGTCACCCAGATTCGCATGGGGAACACGTTCACCAGCGAAGAGTTCTTCCAGCACTACTTCTTCCTGACGTCGATCCACTGCATCCACGTCCTGATCGGCTTCGTGGTGCTGGGTGTGGTCGTCTACCAGTTGTGGAGTCCGGAGCGGCGATCCCAGCAGCTTGTCGAAACGGGTGCGACGTACTGGCACACCGTCGATTTCCTCTGGGTCCTGATTTTCGCGTTGATCTACGTCGTGAGGTGAGTGGTGCGCACCAACTTCAACCGGAGACTGCTGATCGTCTGGGTGATCTTGACGGCGATGACGCTCGTCTACGTCTGGCTGGATGAAGCCGTCGATCAGAACGGCACACTGAAGGCCAGCACCGCCGTCACCGTCAGCACCATCGTGATCGCACTCATCAAGGTGCGCATTATCTTCCGGGAATTCATGGAGGTGCGCCACGCTCCTGTGTTGCTGTGTCGCCTCACCGACGGGTGGGTTGTCCTCATCGGCGTCTGTCTGCTGGGCAGCTACTTCGTCGGCTCGGCGGTGGCCGGCTAGGTCCCGTACAGATGTAGGGCGCGACCGGTCAGCGTGGCCACTTCACCGCTAAGCCCGGCCATGGGCGGGGCGCCGCGTTGATGGATCACGTTGCCCAGGACCACGACGTAGGTGTCCGACCCCGGGTCCATCCACAACGTCACCCCGGTGAAGCCGGTGTGCCCGAAGCTGCCGATGGGAAACACCATGCCCCGCGGCCGGGACTGTTCCGTGTCGATGTCCCAGCCGAATCCACGGAGGTCTTGCCCGGCTATGGCGGGGTAGTTCGGTGCGAGCAGGGGATGTGCTGTGTTGGGGGCGTTTTCGATGGCTTGCCGGGCGGCGTTGTTCGCCGCCTCGACTTGTGCTTCGCTGTGCCCGGCCTGCTGTGGGGTGGTCATCATGGCCAGAGTCGACTGCTTCAGCGGGAACGGGCTCGGGCGGCCGGCGTGGCGATCGAGCAGGGCTTGCGCGAACAGGCCGACGTCGTTCACCGTCGAGAACACCCCGGCGCTCCCGGCCACGCCACCCATCCGACGGGCCGTCGGATCGTGCACGGTACCGCGCAGCGGGTGGCCGAAGTCCGGATTGAGGCCCGGCGTGTCCTCGTCGAGCGCCGTGGGTGCGACGCGCGCCAGGAGATCGGTGGTCCACGTACCCGTCGGGCAGTCGGCAGCTTTGGGTGCGTTCGGATCGAAGGCGATCGCAGTTCCCCGGATCTGGTGCGGGCCACATGCTTTGGTGACAGGGAGATAGCGGGTATCTGACATCCCGAGCGGCGCGAACACGTTCTTCTGAATGTAGATGTCCTCAGGTTCACCGGTGACCTTCTCGAGGAGCGCACCGAGGATGATGAAGCCGATGTCGGAATAGTGAAAGCGCTCTCCGGGCTCGAACACCACCCACGCCCCGAGCGCACGGTGGATGCCTTCGGCCTTGTCGGGCTTGTCCAGCCCCCACGGCCCGTCCAGGCTCAGATCTCCCGCGATGCCCGACGTGTGGGTGAGCAACATCCGCACCGTCACCTGTGCGCGCCGCGGGTCGTTGGCGGGGTTGAAGTCGGGCAGGTACGTCTGCACGGGTTCGTCGAGTTGAACCTGGCCCCGTTCGTAGAGCTGCAGGATGGCAACAGCCGTCGTGAGGCACTTCGACAACGAGGCCAGGTCGAAGATCGTGTCCTCGGTCATCGGCTCAGCGGGGGCGGGCGCCCCGTCCAGTCCGGGTTCGCCGGCCAGCTTGCGCGAGCCGAACGCCTGGCGGAAGACGATATTGCCGGCATGCCCCACCTGGACCACGGCACCGGGCAATCGGGGTTCCGCAATCGCGTTGTTGACGAGCTGGGCGACCGGGGTGAAATCGCCTGCGGGAACGACGGCGGCCGGAGCGGTAATCGGGACCGGGGGTGCCGGGGCGGTCGTTGTCGACGTGGAACTGGTCGCCGGTGGACGCGCCGGCTGCCCGCACGATGTGGCCGCGGTGATCGTGAACACGACGGTTCCGACGGCGCAGAGCCAGGAGAGGCGAGTCGGTGACACTATCACCAGATCGACGGTAGCCGGGTCGTACCCAGTGTGAGGAGGGTGGGCGTGAAACACGTGAGCCCAGTCGCCTTCCTTCGGCGGTTCGGCGTGATGCGACGATAGAGCCATGACCGCAACGCTTGTCGCGAAGAATGTGGCCGGCGGATTCGCCCATCGCACCCTGTTCGAGGGGGTCGACCTGACCGTGGCAGCTGGTGACGTCATCGGGGTCGTCGGCGTCAACGGCGCCGGCAAGAGCACCCTGCTGCGGATCCTGGCGGGGGACCTCGAGCCGCTCGACGGCACGGTCAGCGTGGCGCCGGCCGACGCGTTCGTCGGATGGCTGCCGCAGGAGCACGAGCGCGTCCCCGGGGAGACCGTCGCGGCCTACATCGCGCGTCGTACGGGATGCACCGACGCCACGCAGGCCATGGATGCCGCGGCGTCGGCACTGGCAGACCCGAGCCCAGGAGAGGAGGATCCGGCCGCTGCCTACTCGGCCGCGCTGGATCACTGGCTCGCCACCGGCGCGGCCGACCTCGACGAACGGCTACCTGCCGTGCTGGCCGATCTCGGACTCGACACCGATACCGTGCGACCGGACTCGACGCCGATGACCGCGTTGTCAGGTGGGCAGGCGGCGCGGGTGGGGTTGGCGGCACTGCTGTTGTCGCGGTTCGACATCGTGCTGCTCGATGAGCCGACCAACGATCTGGACCTCGACGGACTCGCCCGGCTGGAGCAGTTCGTCAGGGAGCTGCGCGGGGGTGTGGTACTGGTGAGTCACGATCGGGAGTTCCTCGCCCGCAGCGTGACTCGCGTGCTCGAGTTGGATCTGGCGCAGAACACCACCACCGTTTTCGGCGGTGGGTACGAAAGCTATCTGGAGGAGCGTGAGGTCGGTCGCCGGCATCGGCGCGAACAGTACGAGGAGTTCGCCGAGAAGAAGGCCGACCTGGTGGCCCGCGCCCGCACCCAGCGCGAGTGGTCGAGCCAGGGCACCCGCAACGCGATGCGCAAGTCGCCGGACAACGACAAGATCCGTCGACGCGCCGCCACCGAGTCCAGCGAGAAGCAGGCGCAGAAGGTGCGTCAGATGGAGAGCCGGATTGCCCGCCTCGAGGAGGTCGAGGAACCCCGGAAGGAATGGACCCTGCAGTTCACCATCGGCGCCGCGCCACGGTCGAGCTCCGTCGTCGCCACCCTCGACAACGCCGTTGTGCGGCAAGGTGATTTCGTGCTGGGCCCGGTGTCATTGCAGGTCGATGCCGGCGAACGGATCGGCATCACCGGCGCCAACGGGGCGGGGAAGTCGACATTGCTGCGGCTACTGCTGGGACGCCGGCAGCCCGACGAGGGTCGTGCCGGCCTGGGCGCCAGTGTCGCCATCGGCGAGATCGACCAGGCCCGGGCGGATTTCACCGGTACCGCGCGGCTCGTCGACCGGTTTGAGCAGCAGCTGCCAACCTGGACGACGGCCGATGTGCGCACCCTTCTGGCGAAGTTCGGGCTGCGGGCCGATCATGTCGAGCGCCCCGTTGACGAGCTGTCCCCAGGGGAGCGAACCCGGGCCGGCCTGGCGTTGCTGCAGGCACACGGCACCAATGTACTGGTTCTCGATGAGCCGACGAACCATCTGGACCTGCCTGCCATCGAGCAACTCGAGCAGGCGCTTGAGGCCTATGACGGTGCGTTGTTACTGGTGACGCATGACCGCCGCATGCTGCAGAACGTTCGGTTGGACCGAAGGTGGTTAGTTGACGACGGGCGCGTTGCCGAGTTGTAGCGTCGGCGTGCGCGGCTCCAGATGTTTGGCCCATCCCGACGCACACACTGCCGTGCAGACAATCGCCAGTACCCCAACAGAAGTCAGCATGACCGGATAGCTGAACCAGTGCGCGAGCGCGGCCAGTACGGCGGGCAGGAGGAACCCGAGATAGGCCAGCGAGTAGTAGACCCCGGAGATGCCGGCGAGCTCGTCAGGTGGCGCAATGCGTTGAATCTCAAGCAGACCCGACACGATCGCGATGCCGTATGCGCTGCCCAGAAGCATCGCGACCAGCGGCGCGACGAGTGCCGAACGCGTGAGTGCGGTGGCCACCGCGGCGAAGATACCCAGCGCCATCAACGCCATCGACACCACCACGGCCCGGGAGCTGGACACATCATCGAGCCGACGTGCGATCGGTTGGATCGCCACGCCGCAGCCCAGCGTCAGCACGGTCAAACCCGCCGTATAGAGCAGGGCCCACGACCCGAGCTGGTCGGCGACGAGCGCCGGAACCACCGCATAGGCGATGGCTGCTGAGCCAAAGATCCACGGCGCCATGGGAACAACGACACGCAGGAACCGGCGGTGGCCCGCTGCCGGAACCTTCAGGCCGTCGAGGAACGGTCGAGAGGTCATCCGCTCACGGGTCTCGACGGTCCGGTTCCACACCGCCCACAGCACCGGCACGCACAGGGCAGCGTGGACCAGGTAGGTCAAAACCAGTGGCAGCGGCGCGTACACGGTGAGCAGCCCGGCACACAGCGGTCCCACCCCGAAGCCCAATGACAGGGAGATCGAGGCACGCCGCGCTCCGGCGCCGCCCGAGGCGTCGTCGAAGGGCGGCCTGGACAGTTCGGCGATCCAGGCCGAGCCCACCGCCATCGCGATCCCGACCGCCACCCCGCTGAACAACCGGCCGACGAACAGGGACGGGAAGCCCCAGTAGTCGCCGACTGCCAGAATGAGGCTGCCCAGTGCCGCACTGATCACACCGGCGGCCATCACATTGCGTCGACCATGGCGGTCCGACAGGGCTGAGGCGATCAGCAGGCCCGGAATCAGGCCGAGCACGTAGGCGCCCAGGAGGATGTCGACGTCGACACGGTTGTAACCGGCGTGCTGGGAATACGCGATCAGCAGAGGGGTGAACTGGTTACCGCCCCAGCCGATGCAGAAAATTGCGATGGCCACCGCGAGCCAGGGCTGCAGGCGTCGCCGGAGCCTGACCGGCGCTTCGGCGAATTCCGTTGCGACAGCGGTCATGCCAGCACCACCCGGTAGGTGGCTTCCAGATGGGCCAACAGGGCAGCCTCGAAACCGGAGACATCGCGTCGCCCGATGGCATCGGCCAGATCCGCGTGTTCACCGATCAGTTCGGTGAGCCGGGCTGAGTCCGAGCGGGCGGCGTCGGCCATCATGCGGCGCTGCCGGTCGCTGAGCGATCCGTAGAAGCGGCCGGCGATCGAATTCCCGGCGACCTGCACGATCCGACGGTGAAACGCGTCGTCGGCCGCGGCGAACTGCTCGGCGTCACCAATCGCGGCGCCGTGGCGCTGCCGCTCCACCAACTCGTTGAGGTCACCGAACAGCGCGTCGATGGATTCCGGTGACCGGCACAGCCGGCGCACCGCCGCGGTCTCCAGCGCCAGCCGCATCTCGAGCAGATCGGTGGCTTCCTGCGCGGACACGGGGATGACGACGGCGCCGCGCCGCGGCACCAGATCCAGGAAGTCCTCGGCGGCCAGGCGCAGAAACGCCTCGTGCACCGGCGTTCGGCTGACGCCGAGCTGCGTCGCCACTTCTACCTCGCTGAGCAGCTGCCCGCCTCGAAACTCACCGGAGAGGATCTGATCCTTGGTCATCCGGTAGACGCGCTGGCTGTTGCTCGATTTCTCGTCCGTGACCACGGAAGACCACTCTACCCCTTGCATGCAAGCTTGCATGCAAGGGGTCTGGCCAGCCTAAATGCTAGAAGGGGCTGCTGTTGGCCTGGTGCTTGGAGGATTCCGGGCGCGGTCCGAATCGGCGGATGTAGTCCTCGTGCTTCTGCCGGTCCTTCTTGTACTGGATCTCATCGACCAGGTTGGGATCGAGGCCGTGCTGCGCCAGCCGGTGGCGGCGCCAGATCTTGTTGAGCGCGAGCGCCATCAAGATGGCCCAGGTATAGATCGGCACGGTCATCTCGATGTGCACGTACAGCGATGCGGGCAGCAGCCAGAGTGGCGCCAATACGAACAGTGGCGGGATCGCCATCCGGATCAAATGGCGGCGCACGGCCCCATGGTCGGCCAGGTCGTGAGCCACCCAGTCCCGCATGGAATCGGGCAACCGCTTGCCATAGCAGTAGGCGATGTACTGAAAGAGGTTGGGACGGTCTTTGGTTTTCTGGCCGGCCATGATGGCCTCCTCGGGTCAGTCGGTGAGTGAATTGGCCGCCAGTGCAGCCACGTTGATACGGGTCAACACCCGATGCAGCTCTTCGAGTTCGGCGAGGCTGACGCCCAGGCGCTCCACCACTGCGGGTGGGATGGCCAGGGCCCGTTCACGCAGGGCGATCCCCGCCTCGGTGAGAGTGACATCGGTCGCGCGCTCATCGTCGGCCCGGCGGCTGCGGGTCAGCAGGCCGAGCGCTTCCAGCCGTTTGAGCATCGGTGAGAGCGTCGCCGAGTCGAGCTGCAACGCGGAGGCGATCTCTTTGACCGACAGCGGCGGAATGCCTCCGGAGGCGGACCGTTGGTGATCCCACAATGCCAGCATCACCAGGTACTGAGGATGGGTCAGGCCCAGCGGCTCCAGCAGTGGCCGGTAAACGGCGAGCACGGCGCGGTTGCTGACGGCCAGCGCGAAACAGACCTGTCGCTCGAGGGCCAGGGGATCGGCGCCGAGCTCCCCGGAGGGTGCAGCAGTCGCTTCGGATACTGCGGTCATACTTAGAACGTACCCTAATAGTTAGGGTACTAACAATGTCTGTGTGGTCACATGGTCAGTGCGCGCGCTTGGCCAACCGTTCAGCGTTGTCGATCAGGATGCTGCGGCCCTGCACGCGGATCCAGCCGCGTTGCGCGAAGTCCGACAGCGCCTTGTTGACCGTCTCCCGCGAGGAGCCCACGAGTTGGGCGATCTCTTCCTGGGTCAGCTCGTGATCGACGCGCAGCGCGCTGCCATCGCGGTTGCCGAACCGTTGCGCCAGATAGAGCAATTGCTTGGCCACTCGTCCCGGCACATCGGTGAAGATCAGATCGGACAGGTTGTCGTTGGTGCGGCGCAACCGGCGGGCCAGCACGCGCAGCAGTTGTTCGGCGATCTCGGGCCGATCAGCGATCCAGCTCCGCAGCACACTGCGGCTCATCACGACCGCCTTCACCTCGGTCAGGGCGGTCACCGTCGAGGTTCGTGGACCCGGATCGAAAATGGCGAGCTCACCGAACATGTCCGATGGGCCCATCAGCGTGATCAGGCTGTCGCGACCGTCCACGGATCTGCGGCCGATTTTCACCTTGCCCGCGGTGATGATGTAGAGCGTGTCACCGGGCTCGCCTTCGGAGAACACGACTTCGGTCCGACGGAAGGTCACCGGTTCCAACTGTCGGGCGAGCGCGGCCACGGCGTCTGGCGACACACCCTGAAAGATGCCGGCGCGGGCCAGCACTTCATTCATTTCTCCCCCTTGGTGGATGTGCCGAACCTCGCTGCCCGGAACGTTTGTGCAGGTGGCAGCCGAAAGGAAGGCCGCCTTTTTACTTTACAAGGACTTCGAAATCCGTAATGGGGGGCCTGTTGACCTGGGGTTATTGCGGACTGACCAGCCCGGTGTCGTACGCGTGGATGATCGCGGCGGCACGGTCGCGCAGGTCGAGCTTGATGAATATGTGGCCGATATGGCTCTTGACGGTGAGCCCGGAGATGCTGAGTTCGTCGGCGATCTCGGCATTGGAATGCCCCTTGGCGATCAGCGTCAGCACATCGAGCTCCCGGGCCGTGAGATCGCCGACGGCGGCGTTTCGACGCGGCTCGGCGGATTTGCGGTACGTCGTGAGCACCCGTGAGGTCACCGCCGGGTCGAGATAGCTGTCGCCCTGTGCCACTGCCCGCACCGCCCGGATCAATTCCTCGGCGGAAGAATCCTTGAGCACGAACCCGCTGGCCCCGGCGCGCAGCGCGCCCGAGAGCAACTCGTCGTCGTTGAATGTGGTGAGCGCCAGTACCGGAGGCCCGTCGATCGCCGTCACCTGGCGGGTGGCTTCGATCCCGTCGACCCGTTTCATCCGCAGATCCATCACCACCACGTCCGGACGGCACTGGCTGATGGCGGCGGGCACCTCATCGCCATCGGCACATTCGGCGACGATCGTGAAGCCGTCCTTGCGCCGCAGAATGCGTCGCAGCCCGGAGCGCACCAGATCCTGGTCGTCGACCAGGAGCACCGCGACCTCGGTCACGGGGTCCGTCATGACACCACGGGGCACCATCGGGGCACCCGGTCGGTGTCGTCCAACGGAACGTTGGTGCGCACCGACCACCCGTCGTCGGCAGGCCCGACGCTGATGATCCCGCCGAGCAGCTCGACGCGCTGGCGCATACCGCGCACCCCGCGGCCCTCCACATCGCGGCCGTTCCTGACGACGAGCGCCGTCGCCGGGAGTCGGTTGGTGATGGTCAAGTTCGCCGAGGTGCGTGAGATCCGCAGTAACACTGTCGTTTCCGCGTCGGGCGCGTGTTTGGCAATGTTGGCCAGGGACTCCTGGGCGATGCGATACAACGCCAGGCCCACCGCTGCGGAGACCGCATCGGTGCGGCCGGTCGCGTCGAAACGGACGTTCAGCCCGGCGCGCACGAAATCGTCTACCAGGCACCAGATGTCGTCGACTCCGGGTTCGGGGGCCATGCTCATCGGAGCGCCGTCGAGTAGTCCGACCGTGCGGCGGATATCGGCCATGGCCTGACGGCCCAGGCGTTCAGCCTGTTCCAATGCCTCGACGGCGTCGTCGACGTCGCGGTCCTGCTGCAACCCGCGACGTGCCCCGGTCACATGGAGCAGCGTGACGCTCAGCGAATGCGCGATCACGTCGTGGACCTCGCGGGCGATGCGGCGCCGTTCATCGGCCGCGGCGTGGCGGGCCTGCGCGGCCTGTGACTCCTGTTGCTGTCGCATGAGCTGCTGCTGGGTGTACACGAGGTAGCCCACCAGCCAACCCATCCCGAGGATCCCCAGATAGAGCGGCAGAGCATCGAGACGGTGTTGCGAGGCGGCGGTCAGCAGCAGGGTGGCCGCTGTGAGCGAGGCCAGGAATCCGCCCCACACACCGGTCAGTGAGGCGACCTCGCCGACCATGAGTACCGCGATCAGCGGAGCGAAATCATTCGATATCGGTGTTGCCGTCGCGAACAGCAACACAGCAGTGGCGGTGGTCCAGGTTCCCCAGACGATCGGTGCCTTGAAATCGACACCTGACAGGTAGAACAACGCAAACGGGGCAGCGCATACGACGAACGCGAGCAGGCCGGCCGGAAGGTCGGCCGTCGGGCGCTGCAGCATCGCCACCAGGCTGGCACCGATCACCGTGGTGTCGAACGCCAACACGATGGCCCAGTTGTAGCCCACCGGGAGGGCATACCCCCGCCGATGCACGTGCGCACGGATGCCGCGCGCGATGCTACCGAGCATGTTCTGATCGTAGAAGGTGAGAATGCTGTCGCGCCTCCTACTGCGGTCTGATCTTCTGGGGCCTGATCTTCCGGGGCCGGACTTCAGCATTTCAGCAATTCAGAGTCGCCACATTTCGCGCGACATGGCGGCGTCCTCGACGAACTGTTCACGCACCGGCGGATAGTAGGGCTGCTTCAGATCGGGTCGGGGCACGGTGGCCAGTGCTGCGCGCACCGCGGCCACCGCGCGCCGCCAAAGGCCGGCCTCCCTGGGGCTCGGGTGCAGCGGTGTCGCTCGGTCGGTCACCGGCGGGGTGATGAGGGCGTCTGTCGCCGTCCATCCACGGGCGACGCCTGTCACTGAATTCGCTATCGAGATAGCTGGGGAACGCTGTGCTCGTGTCATGGCTCGACGCTACGAAGAACGCAGGTCAGCCCACATCGCTCTGGTGTCCGATCTTGACCTACGACCGTAGTAGGAGAACTGGACCGACCACAGGACTATGGCGCCGCAAGTGGTTAGGCTCCTGTTGTGGTCTCGAGCTCGACCCGCAGACGTGGTCCCCGGCGTGATGTCGACACCCGAACCCTGATCGTCGATACCGCTGAGCGAATGTTCGCCGAGACTTCGATCGGTGCGGTGGCCTCGCGGGCAGTGGCCCGCGAGGCGGGCGTGGCCAGCCGCGCGGTGGCCTACCATTTCCCGGCCAAGCGGGACCTGGTGCTGGAGGTGGCACGACGGCGTGCGCCAACGGTGTTCGAGGCTGTTGTCTCCGAGCTGGTGCGGGTGGCTGAGTCCGCGAACGAGATCGGTGTCTGCGACGTCGTCGAGGCTCTCATCGTGCCCTACGTCAGACTGCTCGAAGAGGATCCGGTCGGCGGATTACGCTGGCTCAAGGTGATGAATCAGCTTGCCCTGGACGAAGATCAGATCTGGCTCGACCAGTTGGCGGGCACACCGAGCCTGCCCGAGCTGTTCTTCGCCGCCGCAGGACGGGCGGTGCCGGACATCCAGACCGTAGAAGGTCAGCAGCGCAGCACAATTGCTATCTTCGCGATGATCGGTGCGCTGGCCAGTTCCGATCTGATGCTCTACGGACGGCCTTTGGGGCCCGACGGCCTGGACCGCGGATGGGTCAACCAGCTCGTCCGATTCACCGGCAGCGGTTTACACGGCGACGCGGATCTGTCCGACTAAGATCGTGGCGTGCAGATCGACGGTCAGCAGCTTGCTGCCTTCGCCGCAGTGGTCGAGCTGGGAAGCTTTGATGCGGCCGCGCAGCGTCTGCATGTGACGCCTTCGGCGGTCAGCCAGCGCATCAAGGCCTTGGAACAACGTGTCGGGCAGGTTCTGGTGGTTCGTGAAAAGCCCTGCACGGCAACATCTGCTGGCATTCCACTGCTCAGGCTGGCTGCGCAGACGGCACTGCTGGAGTCCGAGACACTGGCGGAGATGGGCGGCGGCACCGCACAACGCACCCGGATCGCACTGGCGGTCAACGCCGATTCGATGGCGACCTGGTTCACCAGGGTGTTCCCCCGGACCGCCGAGTTCCTGTTCGACATCAGGATCGAGGATCAGGATCTCTCGGCACGGCTGCTGCGTGAGGGTGTGGTGATGGGAGCAGTCACCACCGAGCGAAGCCCGGTGCCGGGTTGTCGGGTGCACCCGCTGGGTGCGATGCGCTACGTGCCGGTGGCCAGCGCCGAGTATGTGCAGCGCTACCTACCCGGCGGATTCACCCGCGAGGCGGCGCAGGCGGCCCCCTCGCTGTCCTGGAACCGCGACGATGCGCTGCAGGATCAATTGGTGCGCAAGGTATTCCGCAGGGACGTCATCAGGCCGACGCATTACATCCCGACCGCCGAAGGCTTCGGAGCCGCAGTGCGCGCCGGGTTGGGCTGGGGGATGTATCCCGAGGAACTGGTGGACGACGATTTCGTTCGGATCACCGAGCAGTATCTGGACGTGCCGCTGTACTGGCAGTGCTGGAAGCTCGACAGCCCCATGGTCGACGCCATCACGGCCGCGGTGCGCGATGCGGCGGACGGTCTGCGTGGGCCGGCCCGAGATTGAGGGTCCGCTACCGCACTAGTGGAGCCAGATGCTTTCGCGCGTACGCGCGAACCGCTTCGTCGTCGTTGACGTCCAACACTGCCGTCGGCATCTGGGCCAGCGAGCACGCCAACCGGATGTGTAACTCGGCCACGGCCAGCAGCGCGGTGTCAGGCATGGTCGCGCCCGCCGCGCGAAGTGCCTTGGCCATGGCCGACGAGGCGTGGTGCAGAAAGGCCGGAGCCTGGTCGTAGGCACCGGCCACTGCGGTGAAGTCGGAGTCCAGTCGCAGGAACCGGCGCATCACCGGTTCGGTGGTCAACAGCCGCATACCTTCACAGAACGCCGCCACCGCAGCTTCATTGGGGCCGGAATCGATTGCGACGGTGCGCAACCGATGCATTGCCGCGTCGAACGTACGCCGCCCCAGCTCGGTGATCAACGCGTCGCGGGTGGGAAAACGACGGTAGAGCGTGCGGCGGCTGACGCCGGCCTGCTTGGCGATGACGTCCAGGCTGGCCCGGCCGAGCCCGACAAGCGTCACCTCCTCGGCCGTGGCCTTGAGGATGGCGTCTTCCTGTTCGGATTGGCTGGCGTTGCTGCGTGGCATCGCTACCAGTGTGTCAGCCTGCCGCCGGACATCCCAGCGGCGCGAACGAATCCAGTGCCACCGATCGGTGCAGGCGCACCAGCTTCTCGTACTGCAATCGGTTGTAAGCCAGGGGGTTCAGTGCGCTGTAGCGGACCTCGGCGAAGTCGTCCTTGCCGTGTCCGCGGACGTCGCGGTGCATGGTCTGCAGGCGGCGCCCTTCCGCCTCGCGGTCTGTCTCGTCGCCCCAGATCGCCAGGAACGCCGAGAACCCGCTGCGCACCCCGCGATCGAGGAAGTTGCGCTCGAATCGGCCACTGCGGTCGACGGCGGCGGCCACCGGGACCAGGGCCACCTCATCGAAGGCCGCTGCGCCGAACGCGCCTCCCAGGATGCTGCCCGAGTGCCTGCGGAAATCTGCCAGTACGTTCGGCCGCACTACGTCTTCGTCGGCCACACTGCCAATAGACATGGCACAAAGGCTAGCAATCTGTGCCAATGTGTCAATACCGGAAATCGCCCCGACGTACGCGATTGGTACGGTCGCGATCATGGCCAACCGGACGCATCGATACGAGGTCGAGGTCGCTTGGACCGGCAACACCGGTTCGGGGACGAGCGGCTACCGCGACTACGCTCGCGATCACGATGTCACCGGTATCGGCACGCCCGGCAAGCCGGTGATCCCCGGCAGCGCCGATCCGGCCTTCAGGGGAGACCCGCAGCGCTGGAACCCCGAAGAGCTGCTCGTGGTCAGCCTGTCGCAGTGCCACATGCTCTGGTACCTCGCGCTGTGTGCCAAGGAAGGCATCATCGTCACCGGCTACAGTGACCGACCCGAGGGCACGATGAGCGAGAATGCCGAGGGCAGTGGCATTTTCACCGACGTGACATTGCGGCCTCAGGTAACCATCGCTGACCCGGACCGGGTCGCAGACGCCACCGAACTACATCACGAAGCCCACCGGATGTGCTTCATCGCCAACTCGGTCAATTTTCCGGTGAGCGCTACACCCACCGTGACAGCACCGAGCGGGGAATGAACGAAGCGTCTACTGGGACGAACCCGAGTGCACTCCAGTCGGATTCGTCGGGCAGTGACCCCGAGTCGATGACGACGGCGGTGGCACTGCCTGTCCCGGCGTCGATGTCGACGGTCTGACCCGCGTCGCCGTACGTGCCGTTGCAGTCGCTCAGACACCGGCCCGTGACCGGATCGATGTTGCCCTCGAACATGTCGTTGACCCATCCGGCCATCAACCCTTGCACGCCGGGTGGGTTCTGCGGCTGCGGAATGCCCGCAACCAGATAGGCCGCCGCCTGGATCAGTGGGTTGCCACCCAGCATGGAATCCATATGGACACCACCGTTGACCACGACCCCGATGAACGTCCCAGGTCTGGCCGCCGAGAGCTCGTCGTTCACCTTGCTGGTGGAGTTGAATGCGTTGCGTGGCGCACCGATCTCATAGACCGGCACATAGTCGGCAGGATCGTTGCCATTGCTGGCCTCGAGCTGATGGAGGCGGTCCATCGCGGCCGGCAGACTGCCCGAGGGAGGGACCCCGTCCAGCAGCACCACACCGGCGAGGTCGTTGGGTGCATCCTGTCCTTCGGAGCGGCGGGCGACCAACCCCTCGGCGTAGTAGCCGGCCACCCCGGGCGCGAAGCCGCCGCCCAGCGAATGGCCGACGAGCACGAATCGTTGTGGGACGGTGAAGCTCTCCTTACCGGCCTTCAACGATGCGGTAGTCATACTGGCGTTCAGGGCTTCTCGGTCCTGGTCGAGAAAGAGCTGGGCGACCGCCTTGTGCATATTGTCCCCACCGAGCCACATGCCGCCGGCGGTGTACGGGTTGGACGTCACCGTGGTGACCACGACGACGCTGTTGGTGCGATCGGCCAGATAGGACGCGGTGTAGCTGTACATCGGGCCGGTGGCGATGAATCCGTGCTGGAGGTAGATCAGCCGGTCCGGCTGACCGTGCGTCGGGAAGTACCAGTCGGCGGGAACCTCGTTGCCCGGGGAAACCACCAGCGTCGAGCTGCTCACCTCGACCGAATCCCGAAGCCCGGGCGGCACGGTCGGTGGTCCGTCGACGGCTTGGATCAGCCCTCCGACCGCGTTGAACAACGCGGACCCGACAGCGTTGACCACCGACTGCAAGCCGGATTGAATCAGATCGGGGAGCTGTGCGGGCGACGGCGCAGTCACGCCGACGCCGCTCGGTGAGGCCGCTGAAATCGTTTTCGGCACTTGAGAAATCGCGGTCAGCGGACTAGCCACGTCAGTGGCTGGTTTGCCGTGTTGGACCGGGTCGGCAGTCAGCGGTGCCAGGCGCTCACGTAGCTGTTTGTGTACCGCACTTCGCTGCGTCGACGGCGCGCGAAGCGGCGTCTGCTTGGCGGAGACCGGCAGTGCGTCAGATTCGCTGTCGTCCGGCGTGGCCGCTCGTTCCTGCCCGACCGCGTCCTTCCCGACCGCGTCCTGCCCGACGGCACGACGTACACGAGGTGCCGCGGAGCGTGCCGGATGATCGGCCCGCCTGAGGTGCGGTGTGACCCGTCGACTACCGGCGGGCGCGGAGTGGTCCGGCTTTGCGCTGCTGGTCGACGTCGACGTCGACGTCGACGTCTTCGCCGGACCGGGATGCGAATCGCCTGGGGAGTCTGCCTCGGCGTTGGCTGTGCCGGCGCCGGCGAGCAGCGCCGCCGATACTCCGGCGGTCAGCACACCGGCGCCTACCCACCCTGACAAGTACGCCACATGTCCCCCTGGTACGCCGATCCGCGATTGGCTGGATGCTAACCGCGGAATCGGCCGCCGGATGAGGTTTTCGGTGTGTTGGCTACGAGTTCATCGATGGAGCCGACGCAGCTGGGCTGACGCCACCGACAACACCGCCAGGTCGGGATCGGCGGAGTCGAGAAACTCGTCCAGCGTGCGTTTGGCGCGGTCCAGGCGCGGCCGGTTGTAGGCCTCGAAGTCGCGGATGCTGCAAGCGGCCTGGTCACCCTCGAGCCCGTGCTTGGTGACGTCGATCGTGAGATCGCGCAATGACCGGTACAGGTCCTCCCGAAGGGCAAGCCGGGCCTGGGCATGCCAGCGGCCACCCCGGGGAAGCGACGACACCGCCAGCAGTAGCCGATCCACCCCCAGCCGGTCCGACAGTTCGAAGTAGATCCTGGCCAGTTGGGCGGGGTCCTCTCCGTGGACGTGGGCAACCTCGATGATGTCCAGAAGGCTGAACGCATAGAGGGATTCGCTGATCCGGTGGGCGATGTTGCCTGGCACGCCGCGAGCCACCAGGTCGTCGTGTGCCGTCAAGACGGTTGCGCGCTCCTGGCCGCGTAGCATCGATCCGAGTTGTCCGTGCAGCATCGCCAGCTGGGTGCTGAATCGGGTGATCTCGGTGTCGATTTCGAGCGGTTGCGGCCGGTTGAGCAAGAACCATCGGGCGGCCCGGTCGAGAAGGCGCCGGCCTTCGATGACCATCGCATTCGTCAGCGCCGGCGAGAGGTCGGCGGCATAGATGTCGGACCAGAGTGTGTCGAGGTCGAAAACCTCGGACACCACCGCGTGAGCCCGCACGATATCGGCTGGGGCTGCGCCGGTTTCCTCGGAGAGCCGGAACGCGAAGGTCAGCCCCGAGCTGGCCAGCACGCGGTTGACGATCGAGGTGGTGATGATCTCCCGACGGAGCGGATGCTCGGGCAGTGGCTCGCCGAGCTGGCGTCGCAACGTCGGTGGGAAATACCGGGTCAGCAGCGCGACGAAGTATGGGCCGTCGAACATCTCGCAGGCGAGCAGGTCAGCCTTGAGGTCTAGCTTCACGTGTGCCATCAAGGTGGCCAGTTGTGGCGCGGCAAGGCCGCGACCGTCCTTGGCCAGGTCAGCGAATACCTCTGGGCTGGGCATATTTTCGCGGAATCGGTGTAACCCGCGTCGGGCCTCCAGGTCCGCCGTCATCCGGGCGTGCACGTCGACCATCTGGGTTGCGTTGGAGCGGGCATCGCTGAGCAGACGATTGTGCGCCTGGTTGTTGGCCAGGACGAGCTGTGCCACTTCGTCGGTCATATCGGCCAGCAGCCGGTTGCGCCCGTCACCCGTGATCAGGCCGGACCGGGTGGCGGAGTCCAACAGGACCTTGATGTTGACCTCGTGATCCGAGCAGTCCACTCCGGCCGCGTTGTCGATGGCATCGGTGTTCACCAGACCGCCGCGCCGGGCGTAGGCGATGCGGGCGCGTTGGGACAGCCCGAGGTTGCCGCCCTCGACGATCACCTGGGCTCGGACATCCTCGGCGTCCACCCGCACCGGATCGTTCACCTTGTCGGCGATGTCGGAGTGCTGTTCGTCGCGGGCCTTGATGTAGGTGCCGATTCCACCGTTGAACAGCAGGTCCACCGGGGCGCGCAGGATATGGCTGATCAATTGGGTGGGAGTGAGCCGGATCTGGTCGTCGTCGATGCCGAGCGCGGCACGCATCTGCGGTGTGGTGGCAATGGTTTTCGCGGTCCGCGGCCACGCCCCTCCGCCCGGGCTGATCACAGAACGGTCGTAGTCATCCCACGACGACTGGGCCAGTTCGAACAGCCGTTGGCGTTCTTTGCGGGCCGGCACGGTATCGGGCTGGGGGTCGATGAAGATGTGCCGGTGATCGAATGCGGCCACCAGGCGCAGGCCGGGACGCAGCAGCATGCCGTTGCCGAAGACGTCCCCGCTCATGTCGCCGACGCCGACGGCGGTGAACTCATCGGCCGCCGAATCGATACCGAGCTCGGCGAGGTGAGTGTCGCCGCTGACCCAGGCACCGCGAGCGGTGATGCCCATCGCCTTGTGGTCGTAACCGGCCGAACCGCCGGAGGCAAAGGCGTCGCCCATCCAGTAACCGCGGTCGAGCGCCACCGCATTGGCGGAATCGGAGAATGTGGCGGTGCCCTTGTCCGCGGCCACCACCAGGTAGGGGTCGGGTCCGTCGTGGCACACCACGCCGCCGAAGCGGGGTTGATCTTCGGAATCTGAGGGGGCGGTCTTGTCGACCACGTCGAGCAGTGCGGCGATGAACTGCCGATAACTCCGCAGTCCCTGAACACGGGGTGACTGGCCCGCGGCGGGCCTGGCTTTGACGACGAACACGCCCTTGGCTCCGACCGGAACGATCATCGCGTTCTTGACAGCCTGTGCCTTCACCAGTCCCAGAACCTCGGTGCGGTAGTCGTCGTGGCGGTCGGACCAACGGAGCCCGCCGCGGGCCACCAGCCCGAAGCGAAGATGCAGGCCCTCGAATTCCGGTGAGTACACGAAGATTTCGGAAAGCGGACGTGGCTGTGGCAGCTCGTCGACGGACTGGGCATCGAGTTTGTGGACCAGATAGGGCGCCCAGACGGTGAGGGCATCGGGCGCGAACGCGTTGGTGCGCACCGTGGCGTTGATCAGATTGTGGTACGCGCGCAGGATCCGGTCGGCATCGATGTGCAGCACCTGATCGATCTCAGTGGCCACCTGCTGCTCGGCCTCTGCGATTCGGGAAATGCGGTGGGGGCTGTCGGCGGGTTGTTCGGTGCGGTCGAACCGGGCCTCGAACAGGTCCAGCAGTGCGCGCGTGGCCGTCGGGTTGTCCAGCAGGACCCGTTGGATGCGCGTCTGGCCGTAGGGCATCGGCAGTTGTCGAAGGTACCGGCTGTAGCTGCGCAGCACGGTCACCTGTCGCCAGCTCAGCGCGGCCCGCAGTAGCAGCGCGTTGAATCCGTCGGATTCGACCCGGCCGGCCCACATCGCCCGGAACGTCTCGCGGATGCGATCGACGGTGTCGTCCTGCGGCTGGGCCACCGCGTCGACGACGTCGGGACCGGGCTGCAAGAGCAGGTGGTAGACATGGCAGACCCGCCCGTCCGGCCTGGTCCAGGTACCCGCCTGTTCTTCCAGCACCTCCAGGTCCATGCTCTGCAGCGCGGGCAGCATCCGGCGCAGCGGAACCGGCTCGAGGGCGGCGAGCGCGAAGTTCAACCGGCCGTCCGCGGAGCCTGCCCAGTCCAGGTTCACCTCGACGGCATCGCCGATCAGATCGTTGAGCGCCTTGCCTTCCAGCAGCCGGTTGGGTACCACAACCCCGGCCTGCTGATCCTGCATGTCGGGCGCAATATGGTTGGCGCGCAACGAGTCCACGGTGTGCTCTCCTCAATCGTCGTTGATCGATTCCGCCGGTTGCGTTCGACGGACGGACCAATCCTGTGGTGCGGAACACCGACGCGGAGAGTGCAAAGTGTCAGCGATCTGATGGTCGCCGTTACATTGTGTAATTCACTGGCCTGGGTCTCTGCGCCCTAACTCGCCGGTACCACTCCCCGCGGCAGGATCAGCGGGAGATCGTTGTACGTGACGATCCCGGGTGCGGCGTTGATTACCGCGGGAATCGCGTTGATCGGGGGAGTGGCGGTCATGATGTGTCCGAGCACCATGAACTCCTCCAGGGTGGTGGCCTCGAAGTCCGGTGGCGGCAGGAAGCCGACCTTCATCGTCACGGTCGGGCGACCGGCCACCTCGATCACCCAGCCATCCTGGTCGATCTGCCAATCCGGTTGCAGCGTCTGACCTTTGCGCCAGCGCAGGGTGAGCTCGACGCGGGTGGTGCCGCCGATGATGCCCTTCCAGCTGACGAACACCCCCGCCACGCCGCCCGCCGGAATCGTCCACGAGCCGAGGTCGAGATCCTCTGTGGTCTGGGCGTATTCGGCGTCGCAGCGGACTTCGTCGAACTCGATTCCGAGCGCGTCACCGATCATCCGCACCGCCTCACCGAAGACCCCGGTGCCGTGGGCTGTCATGGACTGCAGGTCGGGATGATCGATGGGCTGGCCGAATCCCACCGGCTTCTCGGTTTCGGGTGAGTCGTAGAAGGTGGTGTCGGCGGCCTCGTTGACGGTGACCTTGTCCACCCGGTCGCAGATGCCGGCGGCCACGATGGCCAACTGGTTGACGTAGCCCGGGCTGATGCCCGATCCGAACATCGTCGAGCCTCCCTTGCGGCAGGCCTCGGCGATGCGGCCGCGGCCCTCGCCCTGGTTGTGTCCGGTGATGAATGAGGCCGTAGCTACGACATTAACTCCGGCGGAAAGGATTTCGACCAGTTCGTCGACGTCGATCCACATCGGGTTGTAGACGACAACGTCCGGTTTGAGGGCCAGTAGTGCCTGGACGTCATTGGTGGCGGCGACCCCGAGGGGTTCGATACCGACGAGCTCGCCGACATCCTTGCCGGCCTTGTCCGGTGACCAGGCGTAGCAGCCGACCAGCTCCAGGGTCGGGTTCCGGGCGATGGCGGCCACCGAACTTTTGCCGACGTTTCCCGTCGTCCACTGGACAACTCGGTATGGAGAAGTTTGTGACATCGCAGCGGCTCCCTTGCTCGGTTTCGGGCATTTTTCCACGACCGTGAGAAAAAAGGAAGAGTGGTGCGTCGGCGGCGTCCCGAGGAACTAGAATTGCCCCTGTGACCACCGGAGACGCGCCCCGTCGGGGGCGGGGACGTCCACCGCGCATCGATCAGCAGCGGATCGTCGCCGCGGCACGCGCCCTGCCCCCGGGTGCGCTGACGATGCAGGCGGTCGCCGATGAGCTCGGGGTGGACCGCACCACGTTGCACTACTACGTCGGTGATCGCGACGGCCTGCTCGAGCTGGTTGTGGCCGATCTGTTCGAGACCGAGTTGCGCTCGATCAAGTTGCCCGAAAATGCGAGCTGGCAGGAGATTCTGCGGGCCTACGGCAGCGCGATCCGCCAGGGCGTACTCAAACTCGGAGTGACGGCCACGAGTTTCCGGTTGAGTGGTACCGGTGGGGCGGCGAGCCTCGCGTTGGCTGAGCAGGTACTGCGGGCTCTGGCCGCCGGGGGATTCGGTACCGACGACGCCGGGCGGGTGCTCACCCTGGTATCCGGGCTCGCGATGTCGGCCGCGCACGATGTGCTGGGTTCAGCCGAGTCTCGCCTGCACCATCAGACGCCCGAGGTGGTCCGCGTTCTGAAAGACCTTCCGTCGAGCGACTTTCCGCTGCTCAGCGGCGTGGTAGCCGCTCGCGGCGCCGATGCGACGGCGGCTCAGGATTTCGACTTCAACCTCGACATAGTGATTGCCGGCCTCGAGCGGTTTCTGGCCGGATAAGTACCGAGTCGTCGGCCGAGCCTGCCTCGAGTACAGTACTCAGCATCCTCTTAGGCGGAACCGGAGTTCCGTCTGGGTTAATTGCGAGAGTGTCATATCGGGGAGGTGCAACGGTGTTCAGGTTGCTCAAAAAGGCGTGGATACCGCTGGTGCTGGTGGTCGTCGTCGCTCTGGGCGCATATGCGATCCTTCGAATTCGGGGCACCGGGCAGAACGAACCGAACTTGGCGGAGGGCTCCGGAATTACCGAGAACTTCAATCCGAAACACATCAAGTACGAGATCACCGGGTCCGGGGGGACGGCGAACATCAACTATCTCGACGAGTACGGTCAACCCAACCTCATCGAAAATGCCCCGCTGCCATGGTCTTTCACGATCGTGACGACGCTCCCGTCCATGTCGGCCAACATCATGGCCCAGGGTGAGAGCGACGTCAGCGGTCTTGGATGCCGGGTGACCGTCGATGACGACGTGCGCGACGACCGGACGAGTACCGACACCTTCAAACCATTCATCTACTGCTTGGTGAAATCCGTATGAGCAACGCGCACACGAAGCCCCATCGTCCGTTCCTGGGCCACATGGTCCGGATCTTCTCGCTGCCGATCATCGTATTCTGGGTGCTCCTCACGATTGCCTTGGGAATTCTTGTCCCGTCACTCGACGAGGTCGCGGCATCCCGGTCGGTACCGCTGAGCCCCACCAGCGCGGACTCGTACAAGGCGATGCTGAACATCGGCAAGGTGTTTCAGCAGTACGATTCGGACTCCTCAGCGATGGTCGTGCTGGAGAGCGACGAACCGGTCGGTGCGGCCGCGCACAAGTACTACGACGAGATCGTCGCCAAACTGAAGGCCGATACCGAGCACGTCCAGAACGTCCAGGACTTCTGGAGTGACCCGATGACCGCGGCGGGATCGCAGAGTGTGGACGGGAAGTCCGCCTATGTGCAGATCTTCCTCGCGGGGGACCAGGGCACCAGCAAGAGTTACGCGTCGGTGGCCGCCGTGCGTGACATCGTCGCGTCCGTGCCCGCACCACCGGGTATCACGGCCCACGTCGCCGGAAACAGCGTCCTCAATGCCGACACCCAGGTGGCCGGGCATCAAAGCATGGCGAAAATGGAGTTGGTGTCGGTCGGCGTCATCATCGTGATGCTGCTCGCGGTCTACCGCTCCATCGTGACACTGCTCGTGTCGATGGTTGTCATTCTTTTGGAACTATTTGCTGCACAGGGTGTTACGGCCGCCGCTGGCTACCTGAACATCATCGGCCTGACCCCGTACGCGGTCAGCATGGTGACCATGCTGTCTCTGGCGGCGGGAACCGACTATGTGATCTTCCTCCTCGGCCGATATCACGAGGAGAGATCGAAAGGCCTGGATCGGCAAGACGCATTCTATGTGGCCTACAGCGGCGTATCGCACGTCATCCTGGGCTCTGGATTGACGATCGTCGGCGCCTGCCTGTGCCTCACCATGACCACGCTGCCCTACTTCCAGACCATGGGCCTGCCATGTGCCATCGCGGTTTTGGTGATCATCATTGCCGGACTGACATTGGCGCCCGCGGTTCTGACCGTCGCGTCGAAGTTCGGTTTGCTCGATCCCAAGCACAAGATCGCGTCGCCGGGTTGGCGCAAGGTCGGCACCTCCGTGGTTCGGTGGCCCATCCCCATCGTCTTCGTCACCAGCCTCGTCGCCGTTATCGGCTTCATCGCCTTGATGACCTATGTGCCGCAGTACAACGACAAGGAGTTCACCCCCGCCGATATGCCCGCCAACCAGGCCATGGGTGTCGCAGACCGCCATTTCTCCCAGGCCCGGATGAACCCCGAGCTGCTGATGCTCGAGGCCGATCACGATCTGCGTACGCCCTCCGACATGCTCGTCATCGAAAAGGTCGCCAAGAACGTGATGCACATGCGGGGCATCGAGCGGGTGCAGACCATCACCCGCCCATTGGGCGCACCGATCGAGCACAGCTCCATCCCGTTCCTGCTCGGTGCAAATAACGCCAGCACTCTGCAGGCCGCGATATTCAACAACGACAACTCGGCGCAGATGCTTGAACAGGCCGATGAGATGAGTAAAACCGTCGCCAGCATGGAGCGCATGTACGCCATCACGAAGCAGATGACCGAAGTCACGCACAGCATGGTCGGTAAGACCCACGACATGGCGGCCACGACCAACGAGTTGCGTGATCACATCTCCGACTTTGATGACTTCTTCCGGCCGATCCGCAACTACCTCTATTGGGAACCGCACTGCTTCGACATCCCGATGTGTTGGTCGCTGCGCTCAATTTTCGATTCGTTGGACGGGATCGACAAACTCGCCGATCAGATCCAAGGTCTCACAGTGGATCTGGACCGACTGGATGTGCTGTTGCCGCAGATGCTGCCGGTGCTGCAGGACACCATCGGGACAATGAAGACCATGCGCGACTTCATGATCGCGACCCACAGCACCATGGCCGGCACCCAGGCCGCGCAGCAGGAGGCAGCCAAAGGCGCGACCGAGATAGGCCTGTACTTCGATCAGGCCAAGAACGACGACATGTTCTATCTGCCGCCGGATGTATTCGATAACCCCGACTTCCAACGTGCGGTGAAGATGTTCATGTCGCCCGACGGCAAGGCAGTCAGGATGATCATCACCCACCAGGGCGACCCTGCCTCGGTGGACGGCATCAAACACGTCCAAGGGATCAAAGGTGTTGTCGCAGACGCACTCAAGGGCACCCCGCTGGCCAGCGCGAAGGTGTCGCTGGCCGGAACCGCATCGCTGTACGCCGACATGCAAGACGGCGTGAAAACCGATCTCATGATCGTGATCATCGCTGCGATGATCCTGATCTTCTCGATCATGCTGATCATCACCCGAAGTGTGGTGGCCGCCATGGTGATCGTCGGTACGGTGGCCGCATCCCTGGGCACTGCGTGTGGTTTGTCGGTGCTGCTCTGGCAGGACATCCTCGGCTTGGGCGTGCAGTGGATCGTGATCCCGTTGTCGATGGTGATCCTGCTGGCAGTCGGCTCGGACTACAACCTGCTGGTGGTCTCGCGTTTCAAGGAAGAGATACATGCCGGGCTCAATACCGGCATCATCCGCGGCATCGGGGCCACCGGACGTGTCGTCACCGCGGCCGGCCTGGTGTTCGCCTTCACCATGATGTCGATGATCGTGTCGGACTTGCGGGTGGTCGGTCAGCTCGGCATGACCATCGGTATCGGTCTGATCGTCGACACGTTGATCGTGCGGGCCTTCATGACGCCGTCGATCGCTGCGGCGCTGGGCCGCTGGTTCTGGTGGCCGCTCAACACCTTTGAGATCACCAGGCGCGGTCGCGAAGAGCGCCAACGGAAGTCGGCCGGCGACCGGGACGACAGCACGGCGCCCATTCCGACCACCGCGGAATGACAGTCATGAGTGCCAGTGCGCCGGACGCAGAATCCAAGCTGCGCCGGCGTACTGACGGTCGGCTCGACCGATCGCGCGACCCAGCGATCCTCAACGCGGCATTGGCTGCCCTGGAGGAAAACGGCTATGTCAACACCAATATGAACGACATCGCCGCGCGAGCCGGTGTCGGCAAGGCGGCGATCTACCGCCGCTGGTCATCGAAGGCTGCGTTGATCACCGATGCGCTCGTGTATTGGCGGCCGGAGTTGATGGACGAGGATGCGCCCGACACCGGAAGTCTGGAAGGTGATTTCGACGAGATCGTGCGCCGCGCTCTGCGCATCGACGAAGAGCCCTTCTCCTACGATCTGGTCCTGCGAGTCGCAGTCGAGGCCACCCATGATCCGCACCTCGGGTCAGCGCTCGACGATCTGATGCTGCTCAAGGGCAGGCGAGTGATGACGGCAATCCTCCAGCAGGCCGCCGCGCGCGGCGAGGTGGCACAGGACCGGGACTGGTCATTGGTTGCCGACGTGATGACGGGGATGGGCCTGATGCGGGTCATCAGCGGGCAGACCGTCGACGCGAAGTTCATCCGGGACATCATCGACACGTTGATCCTGCCCGCGGTGCGCGGCCGCTGACGGTGGTGCCCAGGGTGCCGGGCCGTCGGGGCACCGCTCATCGGGTGTAGATTTGACTAGGCCGGATACATCAGTTGGTCAACCGTGACGTTCGACAGTCACGATTTTCGATGTTGAACCGTCAGCCGGCGATCAACCATCGCCGGCTATCCAATACCAGTGCGGTAGTCCCGCACCTTTCAAGGACACTCTCTATGGAATCGTCCGAACTGTTTTCACACCCTGAGCAGCAACAACCTATGCCGGATGTCGAGAACTCGAGTGACCCGTCGCGGGGACTTGTTTTCTCGGATCGGCCCACAGATCGGCCCGCGCCGCCGCCTCGCGCAGATGCCCAGTCGCCGTCGTGAACGGCCTCACCGGGACTCGACGGCTGGCCAGCCCTGTCCGGCTCACCCTCGCCCGGCAGTTGGGCGCCGATATTGACGGAGCGTGGTGGCCGCACACCGCCTCGGTGGCGAACGAACTACCAGACCTTGTGGGAGTTCTGCATCGATCGCTGGGGGAAGTTGTTGACATTCGCGTCAACTGGTCAGCCGCTGAGGGCCAGTTGGACCTCGACTCGATCGTGACCGGCACCCGTTTGCCGACCGGGGTGAAGCTGAGTCGGCCCCGTCTGATGATGGTGGCGGGCCAAGACCAGTGCGTGAAACTGCTTGTCGTCCCGTGCAAGACGTCCGTTGCCCTCGGCGGGTTGGTGATGCGTTGCGCCGCGTTGATGCCCGTGGAGGAATCGGTGCGGCGTACCCCCATGTTCGACACTGCGGATCGTGTGCTGCGCGTGGCCCAGATCGAATCCGTGCGATGGTTGGGGCATCTGCAGGCGCAGACGCCTGTGTGAACGAAAGTGGGCTGGTACGGAATCTATCCGTACCAGCCCACCATCAGGTCTTGGGGCGGTTAGACCGCCGTAACTCCCGTTGCCTGGGGGCCCTTGGCTCCCTGGGTGATCTCGAACTCGACGCGCTGGTTCTCTTCGAGCGACCGGAAACCACCGCCGGTGATCTCGGAGTAGTGGACGAAAACGTCCGGGGCGCCGCCGTCAGGAGCGATGAAGCCGAAGCCCTTTTCGCCGTTGAACCATTTCACAGTTCCCTGTGTCATATTTTCTGCTTCTCTCATTGTAAAACTGGACGTACCAAAAACGTCCTGGTCAAGTATTACACGTCGATGGGTGGGGCGCCTAAAAGTATTTGCAATTGCCGCAATCGGTTGGCTGCGGCGGGAACCCAAGCACGGGCCGGTGGAATCAGGTTCGACAGGTGGTGGCGATCAGGCGGGGGCGTCGTGATCGTCTTTCTTGCCGAACGGAAGTACATGCATGATCCCCACCACCACCGTCCCGACCAGCAGACCGATCACCGCCGATGCGGCGGTGTTGGTCAGCCAGGCAAGCACGCCGCCGAAGGGACCGCCGACCGCGTGGTGCACCGACTCCTCGGCATGGTGGACCACGCCGTATAGCGTGTGCCAGCCCAGGGTGTTGGTGCCGACCAGCAGAATGTGTCCACCGACCCAGAGCATCGCCACTGTGCCGATCGTCGAGAGCGCCGAGAGCAGCTTGGGCATCCCTGCCACCAGGCCACGGCCGATCTTCTGCGCCACCTTCGACGAGCGCTGGGCCAGCAGCAGACCGATGTCGTCCATTTTCACGATGCCGGCCACCACGCCGTACACCACCGCGGTGATCACCAGCGCGACGATCGCCAGGATGATCAACCGCGGGACAAAGGGCTGGTTGGCCACCTCGTTGAGCGCGATCACCATGATCTCGGCGGACAGGATGAAGTCGGTGCGGATCGCGCCGGTCACCATGTATTTCTCGGCGTCGCCGCCGACGGCCGCGGTGGGCTCGCCATGGGTGTCGTGCCCGCCATGGCCGAGGAATCGGCCCCAGACCTTCTCGGCGCCCTCGAAACAGAGGTAGGTGGCACCCAGCATCAGGATGGGCGTCAGCAACCACGGCGCGAACTGGCTGAGCAGCAATGCGGCGGGCAGGATGAACACGAGCTTGTTGCGCAGCGAGCCGATCGCGATGCGCTTGACGACCGGCAGCTCACGATCGGCGGCGATGCCGTGCACGTATTGTGGCGTCACCGCGGTGTCGTCGATCACCACCCCGGCCGCCTTCGCGGTGGCCTTGCCTGTCGCCGCACCGATGTCGTCGATCGACGCCGCTGCCAGCCGGGCCAGCGCGGCGATGTCGTCGAGCAAACCGAACAGGCCAGCGCTCACGGATTGATCCCCATGGCCGAGAAGGCTACCGGCCCTCACATGCCGATGAGCGACTCGATCCAGCCGCGGGCGAAGTACAGGATGAAGCCCGCGGCCACGACCCACAGCAGCGGGCTCACCTCGCGAGCCTTACCGGCGGCGGACCGCAACACTGCCCAGGCCACGAAGCCGACGCCGATGCCGTTGGCGATCGAGTAGCTGAACGCCATGGTGGCCACGGTGAGCACCACCGGCAGGGCCACAGAGAACTCCGAGAGATCGATGTGGCGCAGCTGCGACACCATCATGGCGCCGACGATCACCAGGGCCGCGGCGGCGACCTCGGTGGGCACGATCGAGGCCAACGGCGCGACGAACATGGCCGCGAGGAACAGCGCACCGGTGATGAGGTTGGCGAATCCCGTGCGGGAGCCCTCCTCGATGCCCGCGCCGGATTCGATGAAGACGGTGTTCGACGACGCCGAGGAGGAGCCGCCTACGACGGCACCGGCACCTTCGACGAGCAGTGCGGATTTCAGCCGCGGGAAGTTGCCCTGGGCGTCGGACAGCCCGGCCTCCCGCGACAGCCCGGTCATGGTGCCCATGGCGTCGAAGAAGTTGGCGAACACCAACGTGAACACCAGCATGATCGCGGCCAGCGCGCCGATCCGGCTGAAGGCGCCGAGGCTGACGTCGCCGACAAGAGACAGGTCAGGCAGAGCGAACGGTGAGCCGGACAGGGTCGGTACCGACAGACCCCACCCGCCGGGCTTGTCCTGCGCCGAGCCGAGATGCCAGATCGCCTCGACGATCACGGCGACCACGGTGCCGGTGACAAGACCGATCAGGATGCCCCCGCGAATCTTCCGCGCCACCAGGATTCCGGTGGCCAGCAGAGTGAATACGAAGACGACGGTCGGCACGGTGTTGATCGAGCCGACCCCGCCCGCGCCGAGACCGACCGGGGGAGAGGGCAGACCGGTCGAGCCGACGAATCCGGCGTCCACGAGTCCGATGAACAAGATGAACAACCCGATGCCCGCGGTAATGGCCAGTTTGAGCTGCATGGGCACCGCGTCGAACACCAGACGGCGGAACCCGCTGGCCGCAAGCGCCACGATGATCAGACCGTCGATGACCACGAGGCCCATGGCCTCGGGCCAGGTGACCGTGCCCACCACGGTCGTCGCCAGAAACGAGTTGATGCCCAGACCCGCGGCGAACGCGAACGGCAGTCGCGCGATGATCCCGAACAGGATCGTCATCACACCCGCCGCCAGGCAGGTGGTGGCCGAGACCTGTGCGAATTCGAGCTTGTTGCCCGCGACGTCGGCGGAGCCGGAGAGGACGACCGGGTTCAGCACGATGATGTAGGCCATCGCGATGAAGGTGACCAGGCCTCCACGGATCTCGGAGAGGGCCGTCGAGCCGCGGGCCGAGATCTCGAAGAAGCGATCGAGTCGATTCATAACCGCTGAGCCTAGGGCGGGAACGGCCGGGTTTCCCGCCGTATCGCCGATGATCGGTATGTGCATGTGTGGCGGCCGCCGGCTCAGCATCGGGGCCATCTGCCGTGGGGTCAATATCGAGGTGCGCAAACGCAACAGCCGCAAAGAGATTGGCGCCGGAAAACCATTTGACCTCAACTTGGGTTGAGGTGTCATGCTGCGTGCATGACGGTTCGACGCGACCGGTGCGGTGTGGAAAACCACCGCCAACCCGGGGGGAATCCCCCTGGGGGTCGGCTGCGTCGCCGGATAGCTTCGAGTTGCGAAGTGTCTGAGGCCAGCGATATGAGCAGTGGCAGGAGCGGGGCCATGCCGATGAGCACGGGTATGCACGTGAGCGACGATTGTCGCGCGGAACGGTTCGAGCGCGACGCGCTGCCGTTGGTAGACCAGCTCTACGCGGCCGCGCGTCGTTACACGCGCAATGTGCCGGACGCCGAGGACCTCGTCCAGGAGACAATGGTCAAGGCGTACAGCAGTTTTCACACGTATCGGGACGGTACGAACATCCGTGCCTGGCTGTTCCGGATTCTGACAAACACGTGGATCAACTCGTACCGCACAGCGCAGCGGCGTCCCAAGGAAGTCTTCCCCGACGAACTCTCGGATGCGCAACTCGCGGAGGTGGCGCAGCGGTTTCCGCTCGGTGTGGTCTCGGCGGAACTGGCGGCCCTGGAATCGATGGGCGATGACGACGTGCGCCAGGCCATGCGGGCGTTGCCGGAATCGCAGGGTGTCGTGGTGTACTACGCCGACGTTGCGGGCTTCCGCTACAAGGAGATTGCGGAGATCCTGCAGATTCCGGTCGGAACAGTGATGTCGCGATTGCATCGCGGGCGCCGAACGCTGCGTTCGAGGCTGGTTGAAATAGCAGTCGCCCGTGGCTATCTCGATCGGTCTACGCATGACGGCACGGCGGCCTAGCGCGTCGACCGCCGGTCTTTCAGGAAATCGACAGCAAGTTCACAGCATCGAGGCCCCGACTGCGCTCCCGGTCGCAGCGGTGTAAAGTTTCCCGCGCTGTACATAGTTATTCGAACTAATTCGCCGAGCGCCGAAGCGTCATCGCTGTCGGCGGGTTCGGGTAATCGTCTGGAGGTACCGGTGAGTCCTGGTCGGGGCGCTCGTCGTGTGTTGAAACACGCATGGATTCCAGTGGTTCTGGTTGTCGTACTGGCCGTGTCGGGCCTGGTGGTCTCACGACTACACCGGATGTTCGGCTCGGAGGATCTCAACGCGAATGCCGGCGCCGGGATCGAGATCGTCCAGTTCAACCCCAAGGTGGTCTTATACGAGGTGTACGGACCGCCCGGAACTTCCGCCGAGATCAGCTATTTCGATCCGGACGCCAATGTGCACTCGGTCGACGCCCAGCTGCCCTGGTCCGTCACCTTGTCCACCACGTTGCCGACCGTCAGCGCGAACCTGATGGCGCGCAGCGACAGTGAAAGCAGCGGCGACCACATCGGGTGCCGTGTCACCGTCAACGGCACTGTCCGCGAGGAGCAATCCGCCAATGGCGTCAACGCCCAGACCTACTGCCTGGTGAAGTCCGCATGACCGCATCCGCCACCCCGCCCGAGTCCACCGGCAAGCCGAAGCGGCCTGCCTTCCCGCACCTGCTCCGCATTCTGGCGTGGCCGATCGTCCTGATCTGGATCGCGATCGCGGTTGTGGTGAATGTGATCGCGCCGCAGCTGGAGGTCGTCGGCGAATTGCACGCCGCACCGATGGCGCCAGAGGACGCCCCGTCGATGCAGGCGATGAAGTTGATGGGTGCCAACTTCAAGGAGTTCAACTCCAACAGCACGATCATGGTCGTCGTCGAGGGCCAGGAGCCGCTGGGCCCGGACGCGCACCGGTACTACGACGAGATCATCCACAAACTGCAGCAGGATCCCGAGCACATCCAGCACATCCAGGACTTCTGGGGTGACACGCTGACCGCGGCCGGCGCGCAGAGCGCCGACGGCAAAGCGTCGTACGTGATGATCAACCTCGCCGGCGAGCAAGGCATGACGCTCGCCAACGAGGGCGTCGAAGCCGTCCGCAAGGTCATCGAGGAGACGAAGGCTCCCCCCGGGGTGCAGGCGCACGTCGCCGGCCCTGCCGCACTGACCAACGATATGCACGTCATCGGCAACGCGAGCCTGGGCGAGATCACCCTGATCACCCTGGTCGCCATCGCAGCCATGCTGCTGGTGGTCTATCGCTCGGTCAGGACCACGCTGATCCAGTTGTTCCTGACGTTCCTGGCGCTGCTGACCGCCCGCGGCGTGGTGTCCGTGCTGGCGATGCACGACGTGTTCGGGTTGACCACCTTCGCGGGCAACATCCTGACCATGCTGGCGATCGCTGCTGCCACCGACTACGGCATCTTCATCTTCGGCCGGTACCGCGAAGACCGCGGCATGGGCCTGGACCGGGATGACTCCTACTACGCGACCTTCAAATCGGTCGCGCCCGTCATCGTGGGTTCCGGTCTGACCATCGCCGGAGCGACCTACTGCCTCAGCTTCGCGCGACTGCCCTACTTCTCCACCATGGGTGCCCCCGTCGCGATCGGCATGGTTGTGGTCGTGGTCATCTCGGTCACGCTCGGCCCGGCGGTGCTCTACCTCGGCAGCCGTGTCGGGCTGTACGAGTCCAAGCGGCCCCCGCAGAGCAAGTTCTGGCGCAAAGTCGGTACCGCGGTGGTGCGTTGGCCCGCACCGATTTTCGTGACCAGCCTGTTCATCGTGCTGATCGGGGTGGTGGCCATCCCCGGGTACAAGCCGGCCTACAACGACCGGTACTACCTGCCCGAGGACGCTCCGGTGAACGTCGGTTTCGCCGCTGCCGACCGGCACTTCTCCCAGGCCAGGATGAACCCCGACATCCTGATGGTCGAGTCCACCCATGACATGCGCAATCCCGCCGACATGCTTGTGCTGAACAAGATTTCGAGCAATGTGATGCACGCCGAAGGCATCGCGATGGTGCAGAGCATCACCCGGCCGCTGGGAATCCCCATCCAGCACAGCTCGATTCCGTTCCAGACCAGTATCTCGGGGCAGACCAGCAATATGAACCTGCCGTTCCAGCGCAAGCAACTCGACGACCAGCTTCGGATGATCGACGCGACCAACACCTCGATCGACATCATGAAGAAGCAATACCAGCTCTCGGTCGAACAGACCCGCCTCACCCAGGATTCCGCGGCGAAGTCGCAGGAGCTGCTGGAGGTCACCAAGAAGATGCGGGACAACATCGCGAACTTCGACGATCAGTTCCGGCCGATGCGCAACTACTTCTACTGGGAACCGCATTGCTTCGACATCCCGATGTGCTCCGCGGCACGGTCGGTCTTCGACGCCCTCGACGGGATCGACGAGCTGACCGACAAGACCTCGTCGGTACAGGTCAACACCGATCAACTGGCGGACCTGGCGCCGAAGCTGACCGCATTGCTCCCGCAGACGATCGCGTCGATGGAAACCAGCCGAGACCTCTCGCTGGCGTCGTACAACTCGCAGAAGGCACTGATCGACCAGATGCAGGCGATGAACGACACCGCGCTGTCAATGGGTGCGGCCTTCGACGACGCCAAGAACGACGACCTGTTCTATCTGCCCCCGGAAGCCTTCACGAACCCCGATTTCGAGCGCGGCCTCAAGATGTTCCTGTCGCCGGACGGTAAGTCCGCCCGCATGTTCATCACCCACCAGACCGACCCGGCGACGGTGGACGGGATCGCACGAGTGGAGTCCGAGCGCAAGGCTGCGCAGGAGGCCCTGAAGATGTCGTCGCTGTCGGACGCCAAGATCTATCTCGGCGGTGTCGCGGCGACCTACAAGGACATGTCCGACGGCGCCCGTTACGACCTGATGATCGCGGTGGTGTCGGCGCTGACGCTGATTTTCATGATCATGCTCATTCTGACGCGCAGTGCGGTGGCCGCGTTGACCATCGTGCTGACGGCCGGCAGTTCGATCGCCGCGTCGTTCGGCATCTCAGTGTTGCTGTGGCAGGACCTGTTCGGGATGCCAGTGCACTGGCTGGTCATGCTGATGTCGGTGATCATCCTGCTGGCGGTCGGATCTGACTACAACCTGCTGCTGGTATCCCGGTTCCAGGACGAGATCCACGCGGGCCTGAAGACCGGCATCATCCGGTCCATGGCCGGCACCGGTGGAGTGGTCACCTCGGCCGGGCTGGTGTTCGCGGCCACGATGGCCGGCATGATGGCGAGCCAGCTGATTGTGCTGGCGCAGATGGGCTCGACCATCGCGATCGGCCTGCTGATCGACACGTTCATCGTGCGGTCACTGCTGATGCCGTCGATCGCCACCCTGCTGGGTAGGTGGTTCTGGTGGCCACAGGTGGTGTATCCCCGCGGGGACAACCACTTCCGCAAGCCGGCGTCGCGGCGCCCGCCCCGGTCGGATGATGAGGACACGGCGGCCATCCCGGTGACCACCGGCTAGATTCAAGCGTCACCAGTTCGTCAGTGGCCCACCAGCATCGGTCATATCGGCCAATTGTCCAGGGAATTCGGGCGATTGAGGGGCGCCGCGGCGGGCAGCGGTCGTGGCCGCGGGGTGGTGATGGCATCCAGGATCAGGACCACGTAGCGGCGCCACCCGTCGCTGCCGAGGTCCATCGTCCACAGCACGCTGTTGAGCATCGCAACGATCCGCGGCAGATCCTCGGCGACAAGGTCGCCGCGAACGAGGCCGTCCTGCTGCGCTCGGTTCGTGAGTTCCTGCATGGCGGCTTCGAGGCGGTCCGCGATGTTGGCGAGCGCGTCGGCGCGCCTGGCCGCAGCCAGGATGTTGTGCTCGGCGGCGCCGAGTGCAGTGGCGGCCTCGATCAGTTCGGTCAGCCCGCGTAGCGGATCCTTCCGGGTGAGAGCTTTTTCGATTGCAGGCGAAAGGTTTTCATCGATGCTCTGATCGAGCGCGGCTCGCAGGAGATCAGCTTTCGTCGGGAACCTGCGGTACAGAGTTCGTTCACCGACTCCGGCGCGGCCGGCGATCGTCTCGATTTGCGCATCGGGGCCGAGCTCGGCAAACACTTCACGAGCGGCCCGCAGGATGCGGTCGGCATTGCGTGCCGCATCGGTGCGCAGCGGGCGTTCGGCTGTCGACATGGCCTCAGCCTATCTGACAGTTGACTGTCAGATCAGCTCGATCTAACCTCGCAGAAATTGGCAGTCGACTGTCAGTTGACGCCCCAAGACTGTGAGGATCGCCGATGACCCTGCCTCGTCCTGACGTGTCGGTGGAAGCCGGACTTCCCGCGATCCCCGCTCCACGCGCCGACGGATGCCCATTGGCACCCGCCCCTGTGTTCGCCCGATGGCGGGAGGCCGAAGGGCTGCAGGCCGCGGTCTGGAAAGGCAAGCCGGTATGGATGATCAGTCGCTACCAGGACATCCGGGCGGCGCTTGTCGACGAACGACTCAGTGCCAACACGGGGCTGTACGGCGTTCCGACCGAGAGCGGCGAGATTGCCCTGATCTTCCCGCGCCTGGACGATCCCGAGCATCAGCGGCTGCGTCGAATGTTGACCAGGGACTTCACTTTTCGGCGCGCAGAGGCAATGCGGCCGCAGATTCAGGAGTTGGTCGACGGCTTCCTCGACGAGATGATCACCGGTGGTCCGCCGGCAGACCTCGTGAGCAAGTTCGCGCTGCCGGTGCCGTCGATGGTCATTTGTTTGCTCCTGGGGGTGCCGTACGAGGATCATGAGTTCTTCCAGAAGCAGAGTGCCGCCGGACTCGACTCGAACGCATCCGAGGAGGAGCGCACACAAGCCCAACTGGCGTTGTTCACCTACATGTTCGACCTGGTGGCCCGCAAGGAGCGGGAACCGGGTGACGATCTGATGAGTCGGCTGATTGCCGACCATGTCGCCACGGGTGAACTCAACCGCGAAACCGCCGCCATGAACGGCCAGATGTTGTTGGCCGCCGGCCACGAAACCACCGCAGGCATGATCGCTCTGGGCGCGCTGACGCTGTTGCAGCATCCCGACGCTGCCGCGCGCCTGCGGGAGACCGATGACCCGGCCGTGATGGCCGGCATCGTCGAGGAGTTGATGCGTTATCTGTCGATAGTGCACAGCCTCGTCGACCGCGTCGCGCTGGAGGATGTCGTCATCGGCGGCCAGCTCGTCCGGGCCGGTGACACGGTTCTCATGAACCTGCCTGCGGGCAACTTCGATACCGGGTTCGTCGATCAGCCCGATGCCTTCGACGTAAATCGCAACAGCCGAGGGCATCTCGGCTTCGGTTACGGCGTGCATCAGTGCCTCGGCCAGAACCTCGCGCGCGCCGAACTGCAGATCGCCCTGACCGCGTTGGTGCGCAAACTGCCCGGAATGCGATTGGTGGTCGAGCCGGAAGAGTTGAGATTCCACAACGACAAGGAGATTTACGGTGTTGTGGAGCTGCCGGTCGCCTGGTGACTGCCGGAGCACTCCTATTGCTGCCGCGACGTGGACGGATCGTATTTACAAATGACGACGAAAGTGTCACGGTGTGCTGATGGACTTCTCCTATGTCGAGCTCGCCGAGGAGGACGCGGCCTTCCGTGACGAGCTGCGCGCCTTCCTGGCCCGCGTCGTCACCGACGAGGTGATCCAGCGTGACCGCGAGACCGGCGAGAACTTCGACGAGGCAGTGCATCTGGCCCTGGGCAAGGCCGGGTATCTGGCCGGCGACTACCAGGCCGAAACCGACGGCGGATTCAGCGCGGTCCGGCGCCGCATCTGGGAACTGGAGATCGGTCGCGCGCACACCCCCTGGTTCCACTGGGGAACGACCGCCATGGTCGCCCACACCGTGGAGAAGTTCGCCTCGGCCGAGCTTCTCGACGAGGTACTGCCGGGTGTGTTGGACGGGCGGCTGCGGCTGTGTCTGGGCTACACCGAACCTGAAGGCGGGTCCGATGTCGCGACCTGCAAGACCCGCGCGGTGCGGGACGGGGACAGCTGGATCATTAACGGCTCCAAGATGTTCACCTCGAATGCGCACAACGCCCAGTACGTGTTCCTGCTGACCAATACAGATCCGTCCGCCGCCAAGCACAAGAGCCTGACGATGTTCCTGGTGCCGCTGGATTCCCCCGGCGTCGAGATCCAGCCGATCCGCACCGTCGACGGAGACCGCACCAACATCACCTATTACAGCGACGTCCGGGTCGGCGACCGCTACCGCGTGGGTGAGGTGAACGGTGGCTGGACGGTCCTGCGCGGTGCCCTCGAACTCGAACACGGCACCTTCGAACGCGAGACGCGCGGTCTGCAGAAGCTCGCCACCATGACCGAGCACATCAACTTGATGGCCGAGGCGGTGGACCATGTCGCGGCCGTCGCCCCCGATGACGCGGCGTCGCGCTACCGGCTGGGCCGGGGCGTCGCCCGGCTGGAAGCCGCCCTGAGCAGTCCCGACATGTACGGCCGCGTCGCGATCGCCCAGACCATGCGCGACGTGTCCCCGGACCTCATGGACCTCCTCGGATCGGCCGGTGCGCTGCCGGTCGGCGCGACCGGGGCGGCCGACGACGGGGGCGCCGAGTACATCTTCCGGCTGGCCGGCCCGACCGGCATCTACGGCGGAACCCTCGAGGTGTTCCGCAACATGATCGCCCAGCAGGCGCTGGGGCTGGGCCGGCCGAACTACTCGCCGGCAAAGTGAGTGATACCGCGTCGGTACTGTGGCCGGGTGCATCCCTTCGATAAGGCCCTGGAGCTCGAACCGTCCGGCGACGATCTCCTGCGCGGGCGGACGATCCCGGAGTGGGCCAACATGGTGGGTCCGTTCGGCGGCATCACCGCGGCCGCCGTGCTGCGGGCGGTTGAGCTGCACCCGAAACGGCACGGCCAGCCGATTGCCCTGACCGTCAACTATCTCGCCCCGATCGTCGACGGCGAGTTCGACATCGTGACAAGGGTCGTCAAGACCAACCGATCCAATCAGCACTGGATCGTCGAACTCAGCCAGGACGGCGACGTCAAGACCACCGCGACGGCCATTTTCGGGCTGCGCCGCGACACCTGGGCCGACACCGAGGTCACACCACCGCCGGCCCCGGCGCCCGAGGACATCGTGCCGTCGGCCCCGCCGTTCGGTGTGGTGTGGTTCGACAACTACGACATGCGTTTCGTCGACGGAGCCATTCCTGACGTCGGTGCGCCTTCCGACTCGTCGACTACGACGTTGTGGGTGCGTAACAATCCTGCCCGGCCAATGGATTTCGCAGCGTTGGCCGCGGTGAGCGATATCTTCTATCCGAGAGTGTTCCTGCGCCACGGCCAGTTCGTACCGGCCGGAACGGTGTCGATCACGACGTATTTCCATGCCGTCGACACGCAGCTCACGGCTCAGGGCGACGACTTCGTGCTCGCCACGGCACGGGCACAGCGGTTTTCGAGCGGTTACTTCGATCAGACCGCGAACCTGTGGGGCCGTGACGCCACCCTGCTGGCCACGAGTCACCAGATCGTCTATTTCAAGGGCTGACGGTCCTCCGGGACCGATTGCAGAGCGATCCACGCACTCACCCGGGTCTGCGGATCGTCGAGCTTCCCGGGCAGCACCGCCTCGATGGCGGCGAGCCGGTTGCGCACCGTGTTGCGGTGCAGGCCGAGTTCTTCGGCGACCTTGAGCCGGGATCCGTGGTGGCGCAGGAAACAACGCAGAGTTTCCAGCTGCTCGGAATCGAGCCCGCGCAACCAGGATTCGGCGAAAGCCGCGGCGTTCTCGGGATCGATCAGACCGAGGGGACCGTTGTCGATCACCCGGTCCCACACCACTGCGCCGGACACCTCGGTGGCCTGGGCCAGCGCCAGTCCGGCCGTGCGGTACCCCGTTCCGCCGTCACCGGGTGCCACCGAGTTCCCGACGCCGACCTGCAATCCCTCGCCGGCCAGGCGGGAGCCGGTCGCTTCGGCGCGTGCAGGTTCGACGACAGCGCACAGCTCGCCGGCGTACAGCCCGGCGAGGATGCCGCGCCGGTCCAGCGCGGCCGCTGCGTTCTCGATGGCGGAGCCGTCCCCGGTAGCTCGCAGGAAGCGGATGTGCCTCGGCAGCTCGGACGGCGGATGATCCACCTCCAATACCAATTGTGCGGTGCGGTAATCGCTTTCAGCGAGCAGCTCCAGGGCCCGGCTGCGAAGGCGCTGTCGGGTCGTGGCGCGGCTGCGGTCCTGCTCGTCGATGAGCCCCAGCAGGGCCACCGCGGTCGTCACGGCCTGGCGCTGTCCTTCGGTGGCCCTGGCCGGCGCCAACGCCGCCAGGTATGCCGATGCCCGGCCGCTCAGCCCGATCGGGTGGACCGACACCGAGAGCGTCGGATTGGACTGTGCTGCAGCCGAACGCAATCCGTGAGCCTGCAACCGTTTGACGTCGTCGGCGACCTCATCGAGCGGAAACTCGGCGCGGCGGGTACCAACCGGACCCGTCACGACCCGTCCGTCGGGATTCATCAGGCACGTCGCGCCGTCGAGCGCCGCGGCCAGCGCCGTGATGACCGCGACGGCAGGGTCCGGCTTGGCCGCAGCCGAGATGAGCTTGCGCTGCGTCTGCAGTGACTCGCGTGTCGCGGTGGACTCCTGTTCCTCCAGGAGATGCGCGACGTGCCGGCTGATCGCGACGAAGGTGGTGCGGCGTGGCACCTCGAACAGATTCACCTGGTGTCTGAGGCAGGCGGCTGCGAGTGCCGCCGGAGTCTCGGCGTGGGTGAGTCCGACGGCGAACCCCACGGCCGCCACGCCGGCGTCGCCGAGTCGGTGCACGTAGCCATCCCACTGGTCGTGCCAGGCGCCGGTTTCGAGGCCGGTGGTCAGCAGGATCTCCCCGCCTTCGAGGAATGGCCCCGGATCGGCAAGTTCACTCGTGGCCACCCAGCGGACTGGTGCATCGCGGCGAGGAACCTCGACGGCGAGCAACCCGAGCGTGCGCACATCCAGGACATCGCCGACCAGAACCATGTGTGCCAGTTTTGCACATTATCTGTTTGTTCATATGTGCGTTCCCGACCTGCCGATGAGGCCCGCGGTTCCCTAGCGTGATCACAAACAACCGCCAGCAGCAGGAGGAACACGTGACCATCGCCGAGATCGCGGGTGCGGCCGTCGCCCAGGAACGCCGGCTCGTCACTGCCATTCCGGGCCCGGTTTCCCAGGAGCTGCAGGCGCGCAAGACCGCTGCGGTGGCCGGCGGCGTCGGAACTACGCTGCCCGTCTACGTGGTGGCCGCAGGCGGCGGAATCCTCGTCGACGCCGACGGCAACCAGCTCATCGACTTCGGCTCCGGCATCGCCGTGACCACCGTGGGCAACAGTGCGCCCGCCGTGGTGGAGGCCGTCACCCAGCAGGTAGCCGCGTTCACCCACACGTGCTTCATGGTCACGCCCTACGAGGGCTACGTGCGGGTGGCCGAGGAACTCAACCGGCTCACCCCCGGCGACCACGACAAGCGCAGTGTGCTGTTCAACTCCGGCGCCGAAGCCGTCGAGAACGCCGTCAAGATCGCGCGGGCCTACACCCGCAGGCAGGCTGTCGTGGTGTTCGACCACGCCTACCACGGCCGGACCAACCTCACCATGGCGATGACCGCCAAGAACCAGCCCTACAAGAACGGTTTCGGGCCGTTCGCCGGTGAGGTGTACCGGGTGCCGACATCGTTCCCGTTCCGTGACGGCGAGACCGACGGCGCCGCTGCGGCCGCCCGCGCCCTGGACCTCATCGACAAGCAGGTCGGCGCCGACAACGTCGCCGCCGTCGTGATCGAGCCCATTCAGGGTGAAGGCGGATTCATCGTTCCCGCACCGGGATTCCTGCGCGCACTGCAGAACTGGTGTACCGACAACGGCGCGGTTTTCGTCGCCGACGAGGTGCAGTCGGGCTTCGCCCGCACCGGCGCGATGTTCGCCGTCGAGCACGACGATGTCGTGCCCGATCTGATCGTCACCGCCAAGGGCATCGCGGGTGGCCTGCCGCTGTCGGCGGTCACCGGCCGCGCCGAGATCATGGACGCGCCGCATGCCAGCGGGCTCGGCGGTACCTACGGCGGCAATCCGATCTCGTGTGCCGCTGCCCTCGCGGTCATCGACACCATCGAGCGGGAGGGACTGCTGGCCCGCGCGGTGGAGATCGAGAAGACCATGGTCGGCCGCCTCGACGCGATCGCCGCCGAAGACTCCCGGATCGGCGAGGTCCGCGGCCGCGGCGCCATGATCGCCGTCGAACTGGTCAAGGCTGGCACCACCGAGCCCGACGCCGACCTGGCTAAGCAGGTTTCTGCCGCCGCCCACGCCCAGGGCCTGGTGGTGCTGACCTGCGGGACCTACGGCAACGTGCTGCGGTTCCTGCCGCCGCTGTCCATGCCCGATCACCTGCTCGAAGAGGGGCTGGACATCCTGGCCGCCATCTTCGCCGAGACCCGCTGACCGCTCGCCCGTTCGATCCCTGGGAGACCTGAGTGAACACGCAGAATGCGATCGCCGAACTCGACGCCAAGCACGGCATCCTCATCGACGGGCAAGCCCGTGGTGCCGCCACGACGTTCGAGGTGCATGACCCGGCCACCGGCCGAACCATCGCCGAGGTCGCCAACGGCACGGTGGCCGATGGCCGCTCGGCCGTCGACGCTGCGCACCGGGCCTTCGGTGACTGGGCCAGGACCAGCCCGCGGCAGCGCAGCGACATCCTGCGCCGCGTGTTCGAGCTGATGGTCGCCGACACCGAGCGGCTGGCCGCCCTGATCTGTGCGGAGAACGGCAAGTCGCAGGCCGACGCCCGTGCCGAGGTGGGTTATGCCGCCGAGTTCTTCCGCTGGTTCTCCGAGGAGGCGGTGCGGACCGACGGCGCCTACGGTGTCAGCCCCGCGGGTGGCACCCGAACGTTGGTGACGCACAAGCCGGTCGGGGTTGCCGCGCTGGTGACGCCCTGGAACTTCCCGGCAGCGATGGCGACCCGCAAGATCGCCCCGGCGCTGGCCGCGGGATGCACCGTCGTCCTCAAGCCGGCCGCCGAGACGCCCCTGACGGCGTTGGCGATCGCCGGGATCCTGTCGGCCGCGGGCGTCCCCGACGGTGTGGTCAACATGGTGCCCACCACCGATGCCGCCGCCGTGGTCGAGAACTGGTTGAGCGATGACCGGGTCCGCAAGGTGTCCTTCACCGGTTCCACCGGCGTCGGCCGGGTGCTGCTCAAGCAGGCCGCCGACCGGATCGTCAACGCGAGCATGGAACTCGGCGGCAACGCCCCGTTCGTCGTCACCGGCGACGCCGACGTCGAAGCGGCCGTCGCGGGTGCGATGGTCGCCAAGTTCCGCGGCGGCGGTCAGGCTTGCACCGCGGCCAACCGGTTCTACGTACATGCTTCGGTCGCCGACCAGTTCGTCGCCGGTTTGGGCGCCGAGGTCGCGGCGCTGAGGGTAGGCCCCGCCTCAGATCCGGCATCGCAGGTCGGCCCCCTGGTGAGCGAGCGCGCCGCGCAGCGGGTGGCGGCCGCGATCGATGCCGCGGTAGCCGACGGCGCCGTGGTCGCCGCGACGGCCGATGTGCCGGCCGAGGGCTGGTTCGTCGCCCCCACGCTGTTGACCGGAGTTGCCCCGGATGCCGCGATCCTGGCCGACGAGATCTTCGGACCTGTCGCTCCGGTGGTGGTGTGGGAAGACGAGGCGGACCTCCTGCGTTGGGCTAACGACACCGAATACGGCTTGGCCGCATACGTTTACGCCGGTCGGCTGCAGGATGCGGTGCGGCTCGCGGAATCCTTCGACGCCGGCATGGTCGGCATCAACCGGGGCGTCGTGTCCGACCCGTCGACCCCGTTCGGCGGGATGAAGCAGAGCGGTCTCGGTCGCGAAGGCGCACGTGTTGGCCTTGAGGAGTTTCAGGAGACGCAGTACTTCAGCGTGGCCTTCGACTGAGCGGTCCGCTCAGAACGGCGCCGAGTGCTGCATCAGGCTCAACATCAGCACGACCATGCACAACAGTGAACTGAACATGATCAGCCCCATGACGACGACCACGAACCACGACGCGCAGCGCTGCTTGCCGCGTGCCAGCTTCGCTATCCGCGCATCGTGCATGAGTTCGTCTGCGACGAAGGCGAATTGGACGCGTTCCAACTCGGCATCGGCAGCAGGGACCCCGGAGGAGATTTCACGAAGGCGGGCCGCGGCGATGCCCACGCCGACCCGGTCGAACCGCCGACTCATCTGACGCGCCTGTCTGCGGGAGAGGCGGTGATCGAGCGCATCTAACGAATGCGGCCGCTGTCCCCATCCGCGGCCGTGCGCGTTTGACGGGGTCGTCATAACCCATTGAGTCTACGAGCGTCGCGGGTCGTGAGGAAGCCTGCGCGCGTGGATTGTTCACGTCTGCAATTACTTGGTTCACCGGATAACCCGGTGCACGTCCTCGGTCACGTCGCCGCCCTCCTGGGCGATCCACGGTCCTTCGATCGACGGATCGATGATCCCGGCCTCCAGCCACGTGTACCGACTGCCGAGCACGTCATGCGCCAACGTTCGGTCAGAATCGTCGCTGTTGTCCCAGAGTTCGGTGAACAGCCGCTCAGCCCGCACCCGGGATTGGCGGCAGAACGCGTCGGCGAGCTCGACCGCGGAGTCCGGCGCGTCGTTGTGGGCCCGGACGCAGGCCGCCGTCATTGCGAACAGTTCCGCCCCGATATCCACGATCCGGCCCAGGAAGCGCTGCTTGTGTTCCAACTTGCCCTGCCATCGGGACATCGCATAGAACGTGCTGCGGGCGAGCTTGCGGCTGGCCCGTTCGACATAGCGCAGGTGTTCGCCGAGCACTCCGAATTCGGTGAATGATGTTGGTAGTTGACCTTTTCCGGTGACCAGTGTGGGTAGCCAGCGCGCATAGAACTTGCCGGCCTGCGCGGCTGCTCTCGCTTTGTGCTTGAAGTCGGCGTCGGGGTCGATGATGTCGCCGGCCACCGACAGGTGGGCGTCCACCGCCTCGCGGGCCAGCATCAGATGCATGATCTCGGTGGAACCTTCGAAGATGCGGTTGATCCGCATGTCACGCAAAACCTGCTCGACGGGCACGCCACGCTCGCCGCGGGCCGCCAGCGATTCGGCGGTCTCGAAGCCACGACCGCCGCGGATCTGCACCAGCTCGTCGGCGATCAGCCAGGTCATTTCCGAGCCGTAAAGCTTGGCCAGCGCGGCCTCGATCCGGATATCGGTGCGGCCGGCGTCGGCGAGCTCACTGGCCAGCTCGACCATCGACTCGATTCCGTAGGCGGTGGCCGCGATGAACGCCACCTTGCCGGCCACCGCGTCGTGCTCACCCACCGGCCGGCCCCATTGGACGCGCTCCTTCGACCATTCCCTGGCGATCTTCAGACACCACTTCGCCGTGCCGGTACACACCGCCGGAAGCGACAACCGTCCGACGTTGAGCGTGGTCAGGGCGATCTTAAGGCCTTCGCCTTCGCGCCCGATACGGTTCGCCGCAGGCACCCGCACGTCGGTCAGCTTGGTCAGGCCGTTCTCGATTCCGCGTAGCCCCATGAATGCATTGCGGTTGGTGACGACGATGCCAGGGGTATCCGCGTCGACGACGAACGCGGTGATGCCACCCTTGTGCCCGTCGCTCGCGGGCACCTGGGCCATCACCACCAGCAGGTCGGCGATGACTCCGTTGGTGGTCCACAGTTTGACCCCGTTGAGCAGGTAGTCGTCGCCGTCGGGGGTGGCTGTGGCGTGCAACCGGGCCGGGTCACTGCCCACATCGGGCTCGGTGAGCAGGAATGCGCTGATCTCCCGCGTGCACCGAGGCAGCCAGGTCTGCTTCTGCTCGGCCGTCCCGAACATCGACACCGGCTGCGGTACGCCGATCGACTGGTGTGCGGACAACAATGCGCCCAGTGCGGGATGGACCGAGCCGACCAGGGCGAGCGCCTTGTTGTAGTAGACCTGCGACAGACCGAGCCCGTCGTACTCGGTGGAGATTTTCATGCCAAACGTGCCGAGTGCCTTCAATCCCTGGATGACCTTGTCGGGGATCTGCGCATCGCGTTCGATGACCGCGGCGTCGATCTGGGTCTCGCAGAACTGCCGGAGCTTGGACAGGAATGCCTCACCCCGCTCCGTCGCCTCGGCCGGACCGCGCGGGTGCGGATGGACCAGGTCCAGCCGCAGTCTGCCGAGGAACAGTTCCTTGCCGAAGCTGGGCTGGTGCCACTGCGCTTCCCGCGCATCCTCGGCGACCTGCCTGGCCTGTCGTTCGTTGACTTCTCCGGTGGCGGTCATCGCCTGCCTCCATACGTCGGACCCGGTGGTGGCATACCCGCGCAAAATTTCGCCGAAACGGCATTCCAGCAGGCTGCCTCTCGCACTTCTTCTGCCGGAATGCCGTTTCGGCGGGGAAGGAATCGTCTGATTACACTTACCGTAAGTGCAACAGTGAGGAGCCGCGTTGATCAAGGTCATGCAGGGCGTGCGAGTGCTCGAGGTCGCGCAGTTCACCTTCGTACCGGCGGCGGGGGCCATCCTCGCCGACTGGGGTGCCGACGTCATCAAGGTCGAGCACCCCGTGCGCGGGGACACCCAGCGTGGGTTCATCAACATGGGCGGGTTCCAACTCGACCCGAACCGGCATCCGCTCATCGAGCACCCCAACCGCGGCAAGCGCAGCGTCGGTATCGACGTCTCGACCCCCGGCGGGCAGGAGGTGCTGTACGAGATCGCGAAGACGGCAGATGTCTTCCTGACCAATTACCTTCCCGCCCAACGGCAGAAGAACAAGTTCGATGTCGAGCACATCCGGGCGGTGAATCCGAACATCATCTACGCCCGCGGCAGCGCGTACGGCGACAAGGGTTCGGAGCGTGATACCGGCGGCTTCGACGGCACCGCTTTCTGGACCCGCAGCGGTGTCGGTCATGCGCTCACCCCCGAGGCAATCAACGGTGCACTGTCCCAGGGCATTCCGGCGTTCGGCGATTCGATCGGCGGGATGAACATCGCCGGGGGTATTTCCGCAGCCCTGTTCCACCGCGAGCGGACCGGAGAAACCTCCGAGATCGACGTGTCGCTGCTGAGCACGGCGTGGTGGGCGGCCGGCGCCAGCGTCACCCAGGGCATGGAGACCGGTGAGACGATGCGCTCGCTGATGCCCGATGACGCGACCTCGGTGAACCCGTTCATGGCCAATTACCGGACTTCCGACGGCGGCACCATCAACCTGTGCATCGTCAGCCCGACCGGCTACATCCGCGACGCCTTCGAACATCTCGGTCTGCCCGAGCTGGCCGATGACCCGCGGTTCTCCGATGTGCTGCCGCTGATCGAAAACGCCTCGGAGGGCGTCGAACTCATCGCACAGGCGATCGGCAGCAAGCCGTTCGAGTACTGGCGTCAGCATCTCAAGACGATGAAGGGCCAGTGGGCGCCGTTCCAGAGCCTGGTCGACCTCGCCGGCGATGACCAGGCCGTGGCCAACGACATGGTCGTTGAGGTGGAGGCCGCCGACGGGGGCAAGCCGTTCCGGGTCGTGCGCGGGCCGGTGCAGTTCAATCACGAACCGCTGGAGACCACCCGGGCACCCCAGGCCTCCGAGCACACCGAGATCGTGTTGATGGAGCTCGGCATCGACTGGGACCGGATCGAAGAACTCAAGGACTCGGGAGCGATCGCCTGAGCTAGTTGCAACCGCCTGCGTGGACCCACCGGCCGTTGTAGCCGATGCAGCCGCTGACGTTCGAACCCGGCGGGGGCGGCGGCGGTGGCACGTCCTCCGGGAGCGGGGCGTAGTAGGCCGGCGGCGGCACGTACGGGGCAACGGCGTCGGCGACGTTCACGCACCCGCCGACCGAGATCCGGCGTCCGGCACTGGCGCACACGTCGGCGTTGGCGGTCCCCGCCGGGGCGGCCAGGACGATGGCGCCGGGCAGGGCGGTGAAGGCGAGCACGACCGTGGCCGCGCGGAGCCATGATGACCGAGGCATGGGGATGTTCATCATTGTCCTAACGGCTGATCAGGTGGCTTGATCCCGCAGCGGGCGCGAAAGTCGGTCAGCGGCTGACGGATTCCGACCAGGTCGGCGTGCGCTTGGGGGTTGGCGTCGAAGAAGGTCCGGGTCGCGTCCGGCACTTCTTCCTGTGGGCGGCCGTGCAGATTTGTGTAGAAATCGTTGACGTCCGGATGGGTCCACAAGTATGTGGACGTCGCGGCGGCGACCCCGGAGGCGATTCCGGCGAGATCGGCGGCCGTGCAATTGGGCGGGCGCGGGGGAGGCTCGGCCGCCGCTGTCGCGGGGCTGAACAGACCGACTACTACCCCGACGGCACCGGCGGCGAACGCCGGCACCATTCCGTAGCGCGCGGTGGTCAGTGTGCGGGACACAGCGGGACTCCTTCCCGAGGCGGGCAGGTGCCGATTGCATCGCCCGGCGGGCCGAACTTTAGCAGGTGGGACGGGGTGTGTGCGACGAATCGTTCGCGCGGCAAGGACGTGGTTTGCCTTGACGTATCAGCGTTTAGGGTCGCGGCAGATACGCGAGCCCAAGATAGCCACCGGCAGTCACGAAAGTCCGGTGACAGGGATACGCCACCAATAGCGAAACGGCTGCCAGACCAAGTCTGGCAGCCGTTTCGGTATCTGTCTGGTGTGCGTAAGAACTAGATGCGCACCGCCCGGTGGCGATGACGAAGCAGGCGGGTCAACCAGCGGACATCGATCAACATTGCGTTGGCCTTTCTCTCAGGCGCTCTTGGTAAGCAGGGGTAGCAACCGGCGGCGTGCCGTGTTGCCTTCGGCGAAGTGATGCAGGGCTTCTGGCACCGACGAGCTGAGCGGGACGCCCACCTCCTGGTGGTGGATCTCGGCGACGACGGACTGGCTGGCGATTGCCGCCCAGTCCACACCGAGTGCGCCGCATCGTTCGTCGATGTCGTAGAACAGTGAGATCGCCTGTGGTGCAAAGCTGTTGACGCCACTCAGATCGAGCGCCAGCGGCTTCTCCGCAAGAATGAATCGATTCACATACGACGCGATCTGGTCGATGTTGTTGCTGTCGATATCTCCCTTGACGGTCACCACTGTCGCCAGCTGGCGGCACTGCGCGCGCATCGATGCGCCTTCGCAGATAACTGCCGAGTTCCCGTACCGAAAGTGTCGATCCAATGCCGGGGTGTTGTTCGTGATTGCCATGATCAGCCTCCCGCCGTCTTTCCTGAGCTCTGGCTGAGCTCCGTCGCGTCAACCTGTTCATGACGTTATGCGGGCAATCTAAGGCGGCTGGGTGCCAGCGTTAATACTTTGCTAAGAACCCAACGGATCTACCCGCCGGTAGGGTCCTCCACGATCAACACGTCCAGAGTTCGGGGCCCGTGGACGCCTTCCACACGCTGCAGCTCGATGTCACTGGTGGCGCTGGGGCCGGAAATGAAGGTCAATGGCCTGGTCGCCGCCAGCTCGGCGAATGCCTGGGGCACGGTGTCGACGATCTGCTGTGCACGGACCACACAAAGGTGATGGTCGGGCACCAGGGTCAGCGTCCGCCGCCCCTGCCCGGGGCCCGCGTCCAGCACGATGGTGCCAGTCGCGGCGATCCCCAGCGCGCATCCGGTCAGCACCGCGTCGGCTCGATCGAGTTGCTCGACACCCAGTGCCGGCGCGTCGGGGACCGTCGTCAGCCCGGTCACCCACTCCGGCGGCAGATCGGCCGGGATGACCACGGTGGCCTCCGGGCCGACCAGTCCGAGGACAGTCGACGCGATCGCGTCGACCCCGATGCGATGGACCCGCGCCCGGTACTCGGCGACTGTCTCGGCGAACCGCTCGACGTCGCCGGCGCCGGTCAGTGGCTCACGGTGGTAGTCCCTCGGTACCGTCACCGCCTGCGGCGGTGCGGCGGCCAGGGCGCCGCGGATCCGGCCGAGCACCGTGGCCCGGGCTGCGTCGGGGGTCGGGCCGGTCACCCGCGGCCTCCCTCATGGGTTCGGTTCCACCACTGCCGGAACGTCTCGGCGGGCGGCTCGGGAATGTCACGGCTCGCCGTCCACTTGGAGGCGGGCCAGGGCAGCGCCGAGATGCGGTGATCGCGCCCGGCGATCAGTCGCCCGGCGCCCAGCACCTTTTCCGCCAGCGCGAACCGGCCCGCGCCGGACATCGCCCAGCCCGCGGCTTTCATCGCGAGATCCTGCCCGCCGGGCAGGCCGTGACGTTCGGAGTCCACCTGGTTGGCGCGCAGGTGCACCAGGATCGTGGGGATGTCGATGCGCACCGGGCAGGCTTCGAAGCACGCTCCGCACAGTGACGAGGCGAACGGCAGGCTGGCGTTGGGATCGTCGTGACCGGTGGTGCCGGTGAGCTGAGGGCTCAGGATCGCCCCGATCGGCCCCGGATACACCGAGCCGTAGGCGTGCCCGCCCGTGCGTTCATACACCGGACAGACGTTCAGACAGGCACTGCACCGGATGCAGTGCAGCGCGGCGCGCCCCACCTCATCGGCCAGCACGCGGGTGCGGCCGTTGTCGAGCAGGATCAGGTGAAATTCCTGGGGCCCGTCGCCGGGATGCACACCGGTCCACATGGAGGTGTACGGGTTCATCCGTTCCGCCGTCGAGGAGCGCGGCAGCAACTGCATGAAGACCTCGAGATCGGTGAACGACGGCACGATCTTCTCGATACCCATCACCGTGATCAGGGTCGGCGGCAACGTGAGGCACATCCGGCCGTTCCCTTCGGACTCCACCACCGCCAGCGTGCCCGTCTCGGCGATGCCGAAGTTCGCCCCACTGACCGCGACCTTCGCGGTGAGGAATTTGCGCCGCAGATGGGCCCGGGCCGCCATGGCCAGCACCCGCGGGTCGTCGGTGAGCTCACCCGCGTCGGGCATCTCCCGGTTGAAGATCTCGCGGATCTCTGCCCGGTTGCGGTGGATGGCCGGCACCAGGATGTGGCTCGGTTTGTCGTGGCCGAGTTGCACGATGAGCTCGGCCAGGTCGGTTTCGAACGCGGCGATGCCCTGCGCTTCCAGGTACTCGTTGAGGCCGATTTCCTGGGTGGCCATCGACTTGACCTTGACCACTTCGTCGGAGCCGGTGGCGCGGATGAGGTCGGCGACGATGCGATTGGCCTCGTTGCCGTCGCGGGCCCAGTGCACCACGCCACCCCGCCGGGTGACGTTGTCCTCGAGCTGCTCGAGCAACTCGGGCAACCGTGCCATGACGTCCTGCTTGAGTGCGCTGCCCGCGGCACGCAACTGCTCCCAGTCGTCGCATTCGGCCACGGCGGCCAGCCGTTTGGTCCGGATGGTGTGGGTGGCGTGGCCGATGTTGCGGCGCAGTTGGGAATCGGCGAGCGCGGTGCGGGCGGCTTTCGGGAAGGGTTCGTCGCCACGGAGGTTGCCGACGCCGGGGGTGCCCAGGAATGTGGTCATGCCTCGGCCGCCAGGATCTCGGCCAGGTGCACTGTGCCCACGCCGGAGCGCAGCCGGGTCAGCCCGCCGCCGATGTGCATCAGGCACGAGGAGTCTCCTGCACTGCAGACCTCGGCGCCGGTCTCTGCGATGTGGGCCATCTTGTCGGCCAGCATCGCGGTGGACGTATCGGAGTTCTTGATCGCGAAGGTTCCGCCGAACCCGCAGCAGGAATCGGCCTCAGGCAGCTCCACCAGTGTCAGGCCCCGAACATTGCGCAGCAGCCGCAGCGGCTTGTCGCCCACCCCGAGCATGCGCAGTGAGTGGCAGGTCGGGTGATAGGTGACGCGGTGCGGATAGTAGGCGCCGACGTCGTCGACGCCGAGGACGTCGATCAGAAATTCCGATAACTCGTAGGTCTTTTCGGCCAGTCTCTCGGCGCGCGTGGCCAGGTTCTCGTCGCCGGCTCGGCGGGCCACCATCGTGTGCTGGTGGCGGGCCGAACCCACACACGAGCCCGACGGTGCCACCACTGCGTCGCAGCTCGCGGATTCGAAGGCCTCGACGTGATTGCGCACCAGCGCGGTGGCTTCCTTGAGATAGCCGGTGTTGATATGCATTTGGCCGCAACAGGTTTGACCGGGCGGGAACACCACCTGATGACCGAGGCGCTCCAGCAACTGCACCGTGGCGATCGCGACCGGCGGGAACAACGCGTCCGCCAGGCAGGTCGCGAACAGGGCGATTCGCATGGACACTCCTAGGACGTGATGTGACCAGGGTACCGACCGTGTGATGGCACCCCTTACGTTTCGGGCGGCGAAGATGCCGGGAATCCGAACGGGAGGGCCGCTGTTGTTGGGGGGTGCCTACGAAAGGAAACGATGTCGGCGACGAAAAAGACCGCTGCGGCAGTCCGCGAGGTCCAACGTCCGCACGAGACCACGATCCGGTACACGGTCACCGGCCCCGCCGGCGGGCTGACCCTCGTGTTCATCCACGGCTGGGGTTGTGACAGAACCGATTTCGATGCCGTCGCCGTTTTCCTGCCGGATCGGTACCGCGTCGTGGCGATCGATCTCGCCGAACACGGCGAATCCCGGTCCGCACGCGATCTCTGGACGATAGGGGAGTTCGCCCGGGACGTTGCTGCTGTCCTGAGGGCCGAGGCCGTGGCAAGTGCCGTCGTGGTCGGGCATTCCCTGGGCGGTGCGGTGGCCGTCGAGACCGCCAGGATATTGCCCGACGTGGTCTCACAGGTCGTCGCACTCGATGGCCTGCACTACCTGTCGTTGTATCCCGCCCAAGACGCTCCGCATGCCCGGGCTGTCTTGCAACCCTTCTATGACGACTTTGAGGCGGCGACACGGGACCTGGTCGATGGCGGATCACCGGAGGGCGTCGATCCGGCGCGCACGGACGCCTACTTCGCGAAGATGTCGGCCGTGCGGCAACCGGCGGGGTTGCGCGCCGTCGAGGGCCTGGTGCATTGGGACATGGACGCCGCCCTGCGTGAGATTCACCAGCCGATCACCCTGTTCGCGGTGCGCTCGCTCATCAGGCAGGAAGCGATCGACCGCTATCGCGACCGAATCGACATCGTGCCGGTCGATTTGGGAAGCCACCACTTCCACATCGAAACACCCGAGGGCACAGCAGAATTGTTGGCCGGCGTGGTTTCCGGTCAAGAACGCGACGCCGTTCCGGGCAGCTGACGCAAATCCAGGGCAAAGGAGGGCCAAGCATTGGAAAACAACGCGATAGCGGTGCTGCAGCGGTTCTACGAAGCAGAGACGGCGTACCTGGAATCCGACCCGAAGGACTTCGCGGTTGTCGCTGCCGTGCTGCATCCGGATTGTGTGATGCACCGGCCAGACTCACTTCCCTATGCGGGTCAGTGGCGTGGTCACGAGGGTTTTGAGCGCTGGATGGCGGCGTTCTCCGCGGTATGGGCCTCCTTGACGTACTTTCAAGCAGCTCCAGCTAGTGCCACTGCCTACCGCGGTAGTGCTCCCACGGGTTGTAGTCGGCGAGTAGCTCTTCCTGCGGCGGGCGCTCGGCCTCGGGCACGTGCTGCAGGTTGATCCGCACCCGATACCAGATCGAACTCGGACCCCGCATCCCGTCTAGCAGGACATCGACGGGCTCCAGCCGCCCGGCCACCGCGGGATAGCGCTCGCGCCACCCGTCCAGCGCTGCCATCGCCTCGTCTTTGGTTTTGGTGCGGGCGATCTCGATCAGCGGCATGCTCGACTGTCTGCGCCCATCGTGGGAAGCGGCCTTGGGTGCCTTCTCGGCTGGGCCGAGATCCTTGGCGAGGGCGAGCAAAGGGTCCAACTCGCCGACCGCGAGATCCATGCCTTCCCACGGGTCGCCGATCTCGGCGAACCGGCCGGGCACGGTGGCGACCGTGAAAGCCTCGGGGTGGCAACCGTCGACCTCGTCCCAGCGCAGGGGGGTGGACACCCGGGCATCGGGGGTGGCGCGCACGGAATAGGCCGACGCCACCGTACGGTCCTTGGCGTTCTGGTTGAAGTCGACGAAGACCCTGGTGCCCCGTTCTTCCTTCCACCAGCGCGCCGTCGCGAGGTGCGGCGCCCTCAGTTCTACCGCCCGGGCCACCGTCTCGGCGGCCAGCCGAACTTTGGTGAACGGCCACCGCGGCTGGATGCGCGCGTAGATGTGGAAGCCGCGCGAGCCCGATGTCTTGGGCCACGCGGTCAGGCCGTACTCCTCCAGCACAGCGCGGGCGACCTGAGCGACATCAACGATCTGCGACCAGCCGACCCCGGGCATGGGGTCGAGGTCGACCCGTAGTTCGTCGGGATGATCGAGGTCGTCGGCCCGCACGGGATGGGGATTGAAGTCGACGCACCCCAGGTTCACCGCCCACGCCAAGCCCGCGGCGTCGCGAAGCACCGCTTCCTTGGCCGACGTGCCGGACCGGTACTTCAGTTCGGCGACGTCCACGTAGTCAGGTCGCTTCTCCGGCGCCCGTTTCTGGAAGATGGCTTCGGTGGCGATGCCTTTGACGAACCGCTTGAGGATCATCGGACGTTCGTAGACCCCGCGCAGCGCACCGTCGGCCACCGAGAGGTAGTAGTTGATCAAGTCCAGCTTGGTGACGTGGGCGTCAGGGAAAACCACCTTGTCGGGGTTGCTGATGGCCACCTCGCGGCCTTCGATCTCCAGCGACATTGCACCGGCCATGACCACATGTTAGTTACCGCCCGCAGTGCGATAGATGTCACTTATTGTGACGACATGCCAAGTCTGTCTGATCTGCCGGCGAACCTCACCGCGAAGGCCAAGCAGTACGCGGAGCGCGGCGCCGCCGAATTGCACTACGCGCGCAAGATGTTCGAAGCGGGTGCGCTGCGGCTGGAACCGCCGCAACATATCGCGGCCATGCTGAACGACATCCGGACCTGGGGCGAGATCGGGATGATTCCCGCGCTCAACGCGCGTCGGCATCCCCACCGTGCCGCGGTCATCGATGACGAGGGTGAGTTCACGTTCGGTGAGCTCGACGCCGCGGCGCACGCGGTGGCCAACGAACTGCTCACCATGGGCGTGCGAGGCGGCGACGGGGTGGCCATCCTGGCCCGCAACCACCGTTGGTTCCTGATCGCCCAATACGGCGCGGCGCGCGTCGGGGCCCGGATCATCATGCTCAACTCCGAGTTCTCGGGACCGCAGATCAAAGAGGTTTCCGAGCGCGAAGGCGCCAAGGTGATCATCTACGACGACGAATACACCGCCGCCGTGGCGCATGCCGAACCGGAACTCGGCAAACTGCGGGCGCTGGGCGTCAACCCAGATTCCGACAAACCGTCGGGCAGCACCGATGAGACCTTGGCCGACGTGATCGCGCGCAGCCACGGCCGGTCCGCGCCCAAGGCCACCAAACATCCCGCGATCATCATCCTGACCAGCGGCACCACCGGAACGCCCAAGGGTGCCAACCGGGCCGCCCCACCGTCACTGGCCCCGATCGGGGGAGTGCTGTCGCATGTCCCGTTCAAAGGCGGTGAGGTGACCTCACTGCCCGCCCCGATGTTCCACGCGCTCGGGTTCCTGCACGCCACCCTGGCGATGATGCTGGGCTCGACGCTGGTGCTCCGTCGCCGGTTCAAGCCGGCCACCGTGTTCGAAGACGTCGAGAAGCACGGAGTCACCGGCATGGTGGTGGTGCCGGTGATGCTCTCGCGCATGCTCGACCATCTCGATCAGATGCAGCCCAAACCCAATCTGTCGTCGTTGCGGATCGTGTTCGTCTCCGGCTCCCAGCTCGGTGCGGAACTGGCGTCGCGCGCACTCAAAGAGCTCGGGCCGGTGATCTACAACCTCTACGGATCGACCGAGATCGCCTTCGCGAGCATCGCGCGCCCCAAGGATCTGTCGATCAATCCGGCGACGGTCGGGCCGGTGGTCAAGGGCATCACCGTCAAGATCATCGACGACAACGGCAAGGAGCTCCCGGCGGGGCAGGTGGGCCGCATCTTCGTGCGAAACACCTTCCCGTTCAAGGGATATACCGGTGGTGGGGGCAAGGAAATCATCGACGGCATGCTGTCGTCGGGCGACGTCGGATACTTCGACGAGCATGGCCTGCTCTACGTCAGCGGCCGCGACGACGAGATGATCGTCTCCGGCGGGGAGAACGTTTTCCCGGCCGAAGTCGAGGATCTGATCAGCGGGCATCCCGACGTCATCGAGGCCACCGCGCTCGGCGTCGAGGACAAGGAATGGGGCGCCCGGTTGCGGGCATTCGTGGTGAAGGCCGAGGGTGCCACCATCGACGAGGACTCGATCAAGACCTACGTCAAAGAGCATCTGGCGCGGTACAAGGTGCCGCGTGAGGTGGTGTTCCTCGACGAGCTGCCGCGCAACCCGACCGGCAAGATCCTCAAGCGTGAACTCCGCGACATGGAATAGTTCGCGCCGATCGGTGGTAATACCTGCTCGTGAACATCGACCTGACTGGAAAGACCGCGCTCGTCACCGGCTCGACCCAGGGCATCGGGCTGGCCATCGCAGAGCAATTGGCCCGCAGCGGCGCCCGCGTCACGATCAACGGTCGGACCGCCGTGCGCGTCGACGAAGCCGTCGCCAAGCTGGGGGACGTCGACGTGATCGGTGTCGCGGCCGACGTGGCGACCGAGGAGGGCACCGCCGAACTGCTGCGGCAACTGCCCGCTGTGGACGTGTTGGTCAACAACCTCGGCATCTTCGGGGCGGTGCCGCCACTGGAGATCACCGACGAGCAGTGGCGCACCTACTTCGACGTGAATGTCCTTGCCTCAGTGCGACTTATCCGCAGCTACCTGCCAGGGATGACCGAGCGGGGCTGGGGGCGGGCGATCCAGATCGCCAGTGACTCGGCCATTGTCACGCCCGCGGAGATGATCCACTACGGGGTGTCCAAGACAGCGTTGCTCGCAGTGTCGCGCGGTTTCGCCAAGCAGGCCGCGGGTACCGGCGTGACAGTCAACTCGGTGATCGCCGGGCCGACCCACACCGCCGGTGTTGAGGACTTCGTCTACCAACTCGTCGACAAGTCGTTGCCGTGGGATGAGGCGCAGCGGGAGTTCATGATCAAGCACCGGCCGCAGTCCCTGATCCAGCGCCTGATCGAACCCGAGGAGATCGCGAACATGGTGACCTATCTGGCGTCGCCGTTGGCGTCTGCTACGACCGGCGGGGCCTTGCGGGTCGACGGCGGCTACGTCGATTCGATTTTGCCCTAAGAGCGGAAACTCCCGACGGGGCCGCGAGGTCGAACGTAATCTGCGGCCATGGGGTCAAGTGCGACAGGCAAGATTGCTCTCATCACCGGTGGTGCCTCCGGGATCGGTGCCGCCTTGGCGACCAGATTGGCCGGCGACGGCGCCGAGGTTTGGATTGCCGACCGGCAGACCGACGTCGCGCAGGAGCTCGCGCAGCGTCTCAGCGTGGGTGGCACCCCGGCACATGCGATCGAGCTCGACGTCCGCGACTACGAGTCGTTCGAACGCGCGGTCGCCCAGATCGTGGAGCAGTCGGGGCGCATCGACTATCTGTTCAACAACGCGGGCATCGGAGTGGGCGGCGAGGTCGACACGTACACGCTCGATGACTGGAACGACGTGTTCGATGTGAACCTGCGCGGTGTCGTGCACGGCATCCAGGCGGTCTATCCCGTCATGATCCGACAGCACAGCGGGCACATCGTGAACACGGCGTCGATGGCGGGTCTCATGACGGGCGCGGGCCAGGCGAGCTACTCCGCCACCAAACATGCCGTCGTGGCGATCTCGCGGACATTGCGAGTCGAGGCCGATCGCCACAACGTGCTGGTTTCGGCGCTGTGCCCGGGCGTGATCCGGACCCCGATCCTGAGCGGCGGCAAGTTCGGCAGACTCAAGGGCCCCGGTGTCCGCGACGAGGACTTCGTCAAGAAGGTGTGGGAACCGTTGCGGCCCATGGCTCCTGACGTGTTCGCCGATCGCGTGGTGCGGGCCGTGATGCGAGGTGACGCGATGATCATCGTGCCCGCGTGGTGGAAGCTGTTCTGGTACCTGGAACGGCTTTCACCGCGGTTGTCGTTGCGCCTCGCGAAGGTGGCGCTCGACCGCAATCGCGTTGTACAAGACGAGCTCGACAAAGGTGCCCTAGGAGAGCAGCGCTGAGCCCGGCACCGCCAGGCACATCAACGACAACGCCAGCAGGAACCAGCCTGCGCCCTGCCAGATCGGCCAGGTGCCTTCGGCTTTCCACACCTGGTAGGTCCGGATGAACGCTCCGACGCCGCCGACAAACAGAATGGTCGGAACCAGCGTTGCCGAGAGGGTGGAATGATCAAAGGCGTAGAACGTCAGTGCCAGACCCGCAACGGCGACGACGGCGACTACGTAACCCACCGCGGCGCGGAACATCTGCGGATCATGCCAACGCTTTTCGACATCGTCCTCATCGCTGCCCATAATCTTCGCTCACACCGTCACGGCGGCCCGTTGATGTACCAGGCCAGGCAACCCGGTCGGTCGCGGCACGCGATGATGGCGCCGGCGTCGGGGGCGGACCCGCGCACCCGCGGCGGCCTGGGTTGCAGATTGCAGTTCACCACGTAGGGATTCCACGGAATCACTCCGTTCACACATGGATCGGCCTGGATTTCGGCGGGCCCTTGGGTGGCCTGACCCCACACAGCCGTCGGCGCGAATACAACCGCCGCCGCCGCTGCGCCCAGTGCCACCGGACGCAGAATGCGTTGTAGTGACGTTCTCATCGTTGAGTGCCAACCGTTTCTGTTAGCCGTCTATTTCGACGGTACGCCTGACACCTGGCGAGCAGACGTAAACCTGCCCCTTTTCCGGCGAAAAAGGGCCGGTTTACGTCTGCTCGCGGGAGAAAGGTTACGGGTCGCGGGGCAGGCCGAGCAGCCGTTCGGCGATGATGTTGAGCTGAACCTCGGTGGTACCGCCGTAGATCGTGGTGGCACGGCTGGCCAGCAGATACTCGGCCCAGCGGCCGAATTCCTGTTCGGGATCACCGACGGCGCCGTCGGTGCCGAAGGAGGCCACTGCGAACTCCGCATAGCCTTGGCCGGTCTTCATCGACAGCAGCTTGGAGATCGCGGCGGCAGGCATGGGATCGCCACCGGCCAGCGTCAGCAGGGTGGAACGTAGGTTGAGCACCTTGGCGGCGTGCCCCTCCGCGATCAGCTGGCCCGCACGATTCTGGTCGATCTGGTCGAATTGGCCCGCACCGAGGAACGCCACGAACTGCTCGAGGTTGGCCAGAAACGGCGGCTCGCTGCTGCCGATCGACACCCGCTCGTTGGTCAGGGTGTTTCGGCTGACCTCCCAGCCGCGGTTGACCTCACCGAGCACCATGTCGTCGGGCACGAACACGTCGTCGATGAACACGGTGTTGAACATCGCGTTGCCGGTCAGCTCGCGCAGCGGCTTGACCTCCACGCCCGGAGCCTTCATATCCAGCAGGAAGTACGTGATGCCTTGATGCTTTGGAGCGTTTGGTTCGGTGCGTGCCAGCAGGGCGCCCCACGCCGAGTACTGAGCGCCCGTCGTCCAGATCTTCTGCCCCGTGATGCGCCAGCCACCATCGACCTTGGTGGCCTTGGTGGTCAGGCTGGCCAGATCCGAACCCGCACCCGGCTCGGAAAACAGCTGGCACCAGATCATCTCGCCGCGGAACGTCGGCGGCAGGAACCGCTGCTGCTGCTCATCGGTGCCGAACGCCACGATCGACGGGATGATCCAGGAGGCGATACCCATCTGCGGACGCCGCACGTGGCCGGTGCTGAATTCCTGGGCGATGAGGATCTGTTCGATCGGCTCGGACGCGCGGCCCCACGGCTTGGGTAGGTGCGGCTGCACCCAGCCGCCCTCGGCGATCGCGGTATTGCGTTCGGCACCGCTCGGAATCGCTTTCAGCCCAGCGACTTCCGCGCGGATCTCGGCACGCAGTTTCTCGGTGTCGGGATCGAGGTCGACATCGACCGGACGCATCCCGGTTGCCGTCGCGGTGTCGACCACCAACTGCGGGTAATCCGATGCCCGGCCGAAGCAGGCGGCCAGGACGAGCGCGCGCCGGTAGTACACGTTGGTGTCGTGTTCCCAGGTGAATCCGATACCGCCGTGCACCTGGATGCAATCCTGGGCGGTGTGTTGCGCGGCAGCAGGTGCCAGGGTGGCGGCCACCGCCGCAGCAAACGCGAAATGGGTTGTCGCCGAGGGGTCTTCCTGAACGTCGTCCAACGCCCGGGCGGCGTCCCAGACTGCGGCGGTAGCCCGCTCGGTGTCGGCGATCATCCCGGCGCACTTGTGCTTGATCGCCTGGAACTGGCCGATCGGCCTGCCGAACTGTTCGCGGATCTTCGCGTACGCGGTGGCCGTGTCGGTGGCCCAGCGTGCGACGCCGATCGCCTCGGCCGACAGCAGTGTGGTGATCAGTGCCCTGGCGTGGGCGCCGCTCAGGTTGGACAGCACCCGGTCGGATTCGACCTCGACGGCGTTGGCCCGCACGTGGGCCAGTGGGCGCAACGGATCCACGCTGCGAACCGGCTCGATCTCGAGCTGGGCGGCGTCCAGTACCACCCATTGGACGCCGGATTCGATCGCGACCGGGAGCACCAGGATCGATGCCTGCGCCGCGGCGGGCACCGCCCGGGCCTCGCCGCGGATGACCAGGCCGTCTCCGTGGCGGGTCGCGGTCAGGCCGGAGTCGATGGCGTACGCCGCGATGGTCTCGCCCGAGGCCAGGCCACCGAGGACCTTGGCTTCCGGGTTGCCGGCGGAGATCAGCGCGCTGGCGATCGCGGACGGGACGAAGGGTCCGGGGACCGCACCGTAGCCGAACTCGGCCAGTGCGATGGCCAGCTCCAGGATGCCGAAGCCCTGCCCGCCAACGGATTCCGAGAGGTGGACGCCCTGCAGCCCCTGCTCGGCCGCGGCTTTCCAGTACGGCGGGGGGTTTGGGATCGGGGTCTCGAGTGCTTCGTGGAGCACCTCCGAGGGCGCCACTTTCGTGACGAGGGACCGGACCGAGTCGGCCAGGTCGCTGTGCTCAGACGTGATCGCAATGGGCATGCGGTTCCTCCATCCGGGGCATATCCCGATTAACCGGTCGGTTGGGCCGAGGGTACCCCGGCGTGACCGGCGCCACTCCGGCGGCCTATCTCACCCCGTTAACTACGTGGGCCAACGGTTCGCCATCACGAATGCGCCGGCAGTTGTCCACCGCCATGGTCAGATACCGCCGCATGGTGTCGGCTGTGTACCAGGTGACGTGCGGCGTCAGCACCACATTGGGCAGCTCGAGCAGGGGGTTGCCGGGCGGTACCGGCTCCTCGGTGAACACATCCAGTCCGGCCGCGGCCAGCTGCCCGGTGCGCAGTGCTTCCACCAGGGCGGGCTCGTCGATGATGGGACCTCGCGCGGTGTTGACGACGACCGCACCGCGCTTCATCGACGTCAGGGCTTTCTGGTCGAGCAGGCCGCGGGTGGCATCGGTCAGCGGGAGATGGAGCGAGACGATATCGCTGGCGGCCAACAGGTCTGGCAGGCTGCGCCACCGTGGGTGTCCGGTGTCGCGGGTGCTGGTGTGCAGTACCTGTGACGGCTCGGCGCCCATGGCGACGACGATTTTCTCAACCCGCTTGGCGACGTTGCCGTAGCCGAGCAGGCCCACCGTGCACCCACTGATGTCACGGACGGTCTCGCCCAGGCTGTGATCCGACGGCCAGCCATTGCCGTCCCGGGTGGCTCGGTCGAGTTCAGGCAACCGGCGTAGCGCGGCCAGCATCAGCAGCACGGTGCCCTCGGCCACCGAAGGGGCATTGGCGCCAGGCATGTTGGCCACCAGGATGCCGAGCTGGCTGGCGGTGTCGACGTCGATGGTGTTCACTCCGGCACCCAACTTGTGCACCAACCGCAGCCGCAGACCGCGCTGCAGATCGTCACCGGAGACCGGCCGTAACACATGCCAGAGCACCTCAGCGGAAGGAAGCTCACGGTAGAAGGCGGCGTCGTCGTCCTCGGCGCAGAACGTTACGTCGAGCCAGTCCTTATGGGGTGCAAGAAAATCCAGAACCTTGTCGCCGGGGGTGAAGTGTGCGAGGACCCTGATCGGGCCGGGGTTCACCGCCACCGTTTCGCGATCCATCCGGCGATGGTATCGGCCTGTTCGTCGCGGGCGCCGGAAGTGGTGAAGTAATGGTCGGTGTCGATCGAGCACTGTGTCTTGTCGGTGCTCGCCAGCGCGTCGTGGATGCGCTTGGCGTCGGACGGGTACACGCCGGTGTCCTGGCCGGCGTTGATCACCAGTGCCGGGCAGGCGATCCGGGCCAGGTGCGGCTCGGCCCGGGTCTGGGCGTGGCGCAGGCTCCACATGCCGATCCAGTTCCGCACGGTGGTGGCCGCGGCGATACCCCGGGCCGACCGGTTGGCCTTGATCGGTACCCCGGCGTAACAGAGGTTGGCCTGCCTGTTGGTCGGCTCGACGGTCGGGTCGACCATTCTCGGGTCGGCCCAGGTGCGCATGACGGTGAAGGGACGGTCCGAATACCCGGCCGCCTGAACCCTTTTGAGCTCGGCTTCGGCCCAATCGGTGATCTTCTCGTTGCGTGCGACCTGTGCTGCGCGGTACCGCGCCACGAACTCGGCCGAATAGGGTGCCGGGTTGCGCTCGTCGAACAGGTCCAGTTCCGGGTCGCTGCCAACGGCGTCGTTCTCGTCGACGACGGAGGCATCCATCCACGCGGTCAGCACGTCCGGGCGGCCCGGGTGGGCCGCGCTCGACACGTAGCCATCAGCGGGCAGTAGTTCGGTCAGGCCCGCCGCCGGCCGCATGCCCTCGAGCGGCCGCACGCTCGGCTCGACGGCTTGGGACTGGTAGGCCGCCATCAGCGATCCGCCACCGGAGTTACCCAGCAGCACAACAGTTTCGATTCCCTGGACCTCGCGCAACCAGCGCACCCCCACGCCGATGTCGACCAAGGCATGGTCGAGCAGGAAGCTGCTCTCGAAGCCGCGGAAGCGGGTGTTCCAGCCGAGGAAGCCGATGCCCCTGCTGGCCAGGTAGTCGGCGATGTAGTGCTCGGAGAAGTCGATCTGATAGTGGGTAGCGATCACCGCGACCGTGGGCTTGTGCCCCGCGCCGCGGTAGTAGAGGCCCTGGCACGGGTATCCGCCGGCGCCGGCGCGCTGGGCTGTCGGAGATGCCAGCCCGATGAATTCGCGGACCACCTCCGGTGAGGCTGTACTCATGAACGCGGGGTCTCCTCGTGGTAGATGGTCCGGTAGAACACGTTGGCCAGGGTGGTGACGCAGGCGTCGTCGTCGGCGATGGCGTCGCGGCCGCCGGACAGTTGGACGTAGCAGAACTGGTTGAGCATCGACACCAACGCGACAGCGGTCAGGTGGGCGTCGTCGTCGGGACAGAATCCTTGCTGCTGAGCATGTTTGACCATCTCGGTGATCATGGAAATCGGCAGCTGGCAGATCTCGTCCCAGTATTCGGCGAAGTCGTCGTCGATCATCGCCATCTGGGACACGCTGATGATTTCCGCCAGGCGGTGCCGGTAGGTCGTCCAGTGGGCGGAGGCCGCCTGGTGACAGCGTTCCCAGCTGGTCAGATTCGGTCCGGTAGCCGGAAGTGCGCGTTCGCGGGCCTCGTTGCGAAATCGCAGGGCCCATTCGCGCACCATGGCTTCTTTGGAGGCGTAGTAGTTGTAGAACGACGCGGCCGACCGGCCTGCCTCGGAGGCGATATCGGAGATCGTCGTGGCCAGGATGCCCTTGCGGGCGATCACCGCCCGAGCTGCGTTGTCGATCGCCGCCTGGGTCTGGCGGCCGCGCGCGGTCGGCAGCGGGGTGCGGGGGCTGAGGGTCACGGATTTCCTCACTCCCGGCGGGCCGGGAAATTCTGGCACGGCCATTGATCACATCTGAATCTGATGTTAGATTCAGATTCGCAGCTGCGCCAGTCCTTGGTGTGTTCGCCCCGGAGGTTTATCGACGTGATCAAGCCCAACAATCCCAACTCGGAGTTCGAGTTCGGCGGAATCAACCATGTGGCACTGGTGTGCGCGGACATGGCGCGCACGGTCGACTTCTACACGAACGTGCTCGGGATGCCCCTGATCAAATCGCTGGATCTGCCCGGGGACATGGGGCAGCACTTCTTCTTCGACGCAGGAAGCGGGGACTGCATCGCGTTCTTCTGGTTCCGTGACGCCCCCGACGGGGTGCCCGGGATCTCGGCGCCCGCTGCCATTCCCGGGATCGGCGAATTCGTCAGCGCCACCGGCTCGCTGAACCATATCGCCCTGCATGTGCCCGCCGAGAAGTTCGACGAGTACCGGCAGAAGCTCAAGGCCAAGGGTGTTCGCGTCGGCCCGGTGCTCAACCACGACGACAGCCCGATGCAGGCCTCGGCTACGGTGCACCCCGGCGTCTACGTCCGGTCGTTCTACTTCCTCGACCCGGACGGCATCACCCTGGAATTCGCTTGTTGGACCAAGGAATTCACCGACAACGACGCACAGACGCCTCCCAAGACGGCGGCTGACCGACGTCCGCCGGTGGCTGTCGGGCGGTAGTTCTCGACAATGGCGACCGGGCCGGAGACCGCCGGTTATCGCTTGGTGGCGGTGACGAAGTAGCCGCGCGGTATCCCGGGGACGTCCAGTGGCACTGCGGGGGCGAACCACCGGCCCCACTTGTTGCCCGGCTCGGCCACGTCCGTGACGACAGCTGACCAGCCCAACGGTTCGCACAGTTGCTCGGGGGAATCGGTGCCGAACAGCCACGGCGCACCGTTGCGGGACATCTGTTCGCGGACCGCGGTCAGCATCAGACTGTCCAGCAGTGTCTTGCCGACGATGTCGTACAGCAGCACCGAGCCGGGCGCCGAGAGCGCGTCGACCCGCTCGAACACCGTGCGCACGGCGTCCTCGTCGAGATACTGCAGCAGCCCCTCCATCAACCACACCGACGCTACATTCGGGTCATAGCCGTTGGACCGCAACACATCGGTCCAGTCTTGGGTGAGGTCGACGCCGATGGCCACCCGCCGGCAGCGCGGTTCGTCGTCGGCGAGCGCGTCGGCCTTGGCCGCGATCACGTCGGGCTGGTCGAGCTCGAAGACTGTGGTGCCGTCGGGCCAGGGCAGCCGGTAGGCCCGCGCATCCAGACCAGCGGCGAGGATCACCACCTGCTTCACCGGGGGCGCGGCATTCAACAGCGCCTCATCCCAGTACCGGGTGCGCACCACGATCTGCACCATCGACTTGTCACCGGTGGCGGCGACCGCCTCGGCGAGCATCCGCTGCCCGGACTCACCGGCCAGCTTCTGCGCGAACGGATCTTCGAAAAGCCGGTCGGGACGGCGGGTTTCCTCGGCGCGGATGGCCGCCACCAGGGTGCCGGTATCGGCGACGGCCTGACCTGGGGGCTGTCCAGAGTTGGTCATGTCGCCATCATGCGCGCCCAGCCGTGCTGTGGGCTTGGATATTTTTGACCGGGATCGATTGCGCGAGCAGCTGCAGTGCATCCGCTGAGCTCGACCCGTCCGCGGTCGTCACGACGCACAGTGATTGATCGACGTCTCGGGCGAGTTTCAGATTCTGCATGGTGACGGTGAGTGGCCCGGCCAGTGGATGGTGCAGGTCGTAGGAATCGGCCTCGCACGGTTTGACCCGGTGATCGGCCCACAGCGCGACGAATTCCGGGCTCTTGACCGACAATTCACCGATCAGCGCGGACAGCAGCGCATCGTCGGGATATCGACCCGCCGCCAGGCGGAGGCTGCCGACCACCGTGCGCACCTTGCGGTCCCAGTCCAAATAGAGGTCTCGGGTGTGTGGATCGAGGAACAGCAGCCGGGCCAGGTTCGGCCGGGTGGCGGGATGGTCGACTGACGAGAAGTCCAGATGGCCGGCCAGCAGGGCGTGGCCCAGTTCGTTCCAGGCCAGCACATCGGTGCGGCGGCCGATCACCAGCACGGGCAGGTGTTGCAGCGATCGCAGCAGATCGAGGGTCAGTGTGCTGACCCGCTCGACCGGAGGCCGGCGAGGCGGCCGCGTGCGCTGTGACGCCAGCTCGCGCAGATGTGCCTGCTCGTGAACGTCCAGTTGTAGGGCTTGTGCCAGCGCATCGAGGATCGCCTCCGAGGCATTCACCGACTGTCCTTGTTCCAGCCGCGTGTAGTAGGAAACGCTGACCCCGGCCAGCTGGGCGACTTCCTCCCGCCGCAGGCCGGCCACACGTCGTCGTTCGCCGTACCGCGACAGCCCCACATCCTCCGGATGCAGCCGCCCGCGTCGGGCCCGCAAGAACTCGCCGAGTTGTCCGGTCGTCATAACCCCACTATGCCCACGGGACCGCCGGCCCTGCCTATCCCTGCCAGTGGTAGGCACCGTCTGGTCTGGTTGGCCCGCTGCCTCGCCGCGAGGCTGGGGACATGAACGAAATCGTGTTGGGTGACGTCACGGTGACCCGGGTCATGGAGTATTACGGCTCGGTCCGGCTGTCGCCACAAGAGTTTTTCCCGGAGAGCCCGGCCGGGGCGTGGCAGCGCAACGAGGATTGGCTGGCGCCCGATTTCTACGATCCCGGCGCCGACGCCTGTGTATCGGCCATCCAGACCTGGCTACTGCGCAGCGAGGATCGGATCATCCTGGTCGACACCGGGGTGGGCAACCACAAGGACCGCCCCCACGCCCCGGTGTGGCATCACCTGGACACCGATTTTCTCGGCAACCTGGCCCGGGCCGGTGTTGCTCCCGAGGACGTCGACGTGGTGATCAACACCCATCTCCACGTCGACCATGTCGGCTGGAACACCCATCTCGATGACGGCGACTGGATACCGACCTTCCCGAACGCCACCTACCTGATGCCGCGAGCCGACTTCGATTTCTGGAACCCGGCCAACCGCGGCGGACCGGTCCCGGGGCGGGACAACGTTTTCGTCGACAGCGTCGCCCCGGTCCACGAGGCCGGACAAACCACGTTGTGGGAGGACACTTTCCAGCTCGACACCAACCTCACGTTGGAGTCGGCTCCCGGACACACCCCGGGCTCCGCGGTGCTCACGCTGCAGTCGGGCGGTGACCGCGCGGTATTCGTAGGCGACATGATGCACACCGCGTTGCAGCTCGTCGAACCCGACACCAACAGCTGCTACTGCGAGGACCCCGGACAGGCGCGGGAAACCCGGCGGCGGGTACTGACTCACGCCGCCGACACCAACACCCTGGTGATACCAGCTCATTTCGGTGGGCACGGCGCAGTCGAGGTGATGCGGGACGGTGACCGGTTCGCGGTCAAGGAATGGGCAGCTTTCGACCGGGCGACCCGGGTGTCCCACGATGGCTGAACCGATCGTCGACACCACCGGAGGCCCCATCCGGGGGCTGGAAACTGCGCACGGACGGGTCTTTCTCGGCATTCCTTACGCCGCACCGCCCACCACCGTGGGGCGCTTCGCGGCGCCCGAGACACACGAACCGTGGCGTGACGTGCGCGAGGCGACCCAGCGCGGGCCGACCGCACCGCAACCACTACGGAACGGCTTCGGGCGCTTGGACATGTCGCCATTCTTCGGGCCGGGGTGGGTGCGTGGCTCCGACTACCTCACGGTCAACGTCTGGGCTCCACCGGACACACGAAGACGTCCGGTCATGGTGTTCGTCCACGGTGGTGGATTCGTGGCGGGCTCCACCGGTTCACCGCTCTACGACGGCACCTCCTTCGCCCGCGACGGCGTGATCCTGGTGACGATCACCTATCGGTTGGGCATCCTGGGATTTCTGGATCTGCCCGGTGCGGTGTCCAACCGCGGCCTACTCGACGTGGTGGCCGCACTGGGCTGGGTGCACGACAACATCGAGGCATTCGGCGGTGATCCCGGCAATGTCACCCTGTTCGGCCAGTCCGCCGGTGCCACGATCGTCGCCGGAGTTCTGGGCACACCTGGCGTGGAGCGGCTGATCTGTCGGGCAATCATGCAGAGCGGCAACGGCTTCGGTGCGTTCAATCCGGAACAGGCCGGCCGGGTCACCCAGGCCGCTGCTGGTGTCTTCGGCGTGGAGCCCACGGCAGCCGGATTCGACCGGCTTACTGACGAACAGCTCGTCGAGGCCGTGCCCACACTCACGGGGTTGGATCTGCGCACGGACGAGGCCTTCGACCCGTTACTGGGCTTGAGTCCGTTCAGCCTGGTCCTCGCCGAACAGCCGGCGCTGCAACTCAATCCCGATGTGGGTCTGCTCATCGGGACCAACACCGAGGAGGGCAACCTGTACCTGGTTCCTCAGGGACACCTCGACTCCTCGACGCGCGCCGACGTCGAGCAGCTCGCCGCACAGGTGGACACCGACCCTGCCACGCTGGTCCAGCGGTACCGTTCGCGCCTTCCCGAGGCGGGCTGGGGTGAGCTGCGCTCGGCCATTCTGGGTGACGCGCTGTTCCGCACCGGAAGCGACCGGACGGCCCGGGCCCACGAACAGCTGGCCGGCGCCGCGACGCACCGTTACGAATTCTCTTGGCGCTCAGCAGCGGTGGACGGGCTGCTGGGCGCGGCCCACGCGGTTGAGCTGCCGTTCGTCTTCGACCGCGCGGGCCTGGAGGTACTGCGAGGCCCGGGCGCGTTGCTCGGGCCAGGTGAACCACCGGCTGCCTTGGCTGCTGAGATGCACGGCGCCTGGGTTCGTTACGCCACCACTGGAGATCCGGGCTGGGCGGCGCCGGTGACCCGCAGATTCACCGCGGCGGGCTGATTCCGACGTGACTCGGCAGCCAGGTGCGGCGCTGTGTGTACTGCGTGGGCGTCATGGCGGTGAACGAACGAAACTCCCGGACGAGGTGCGCCTGGTCGAAGTAGCCCAGATCGGCCGCGATCCGGGCGCCGCTGGCGTCGTCGGCGTCCAGCTGCCGCATCGCCGCCTGGAAGCGTCGCACCCGCAGGTACGTCTTGGGAGTCAGACCCACTTCGGCCCGGAAGGACGCGATCAGCCGTCGGGCCGACAACCCGGTCAGCGCGCAGGCCTCGGCCACCCGCAGTGAGGGCTGATCTTCGGCCGCGAGCAGGACCGCGCCCACCGCCGGATCGCGGGGTCTCATGCGCGCCAGCAGAAATGACTCAACCAGTGCCACCCTGGCCCGGACCGCGCGGGCCCCGATCAGCCGGGCGCGCAGGGCCGACGCGTCGCGGCCCCAGACCGTGTCCAGGTCCACGCAGGTGTCCTCGAGGTCCCCCAGCGGTACCGGCAGAAAGGCCGAGGCGCCACCGGGACGGAAGTGGATGGTCAGCACGGTTTGCGATCGGTCGATCTGGGTGACGTACGAGGTCACCCCGGCCCCGGCGATGAAGGCGGCGCCGACGTCGAGGCGGGTGGTGGCGTCGGCGGCGTAGAAATCGACCCGGTCTCGGGCAGCGAGGTCGATGATCACGGTCGCCGCGCCGCGGGGGAGGGCACGGCTGTGATGGGTCGTGGCCTGCGTGTTGTGCCAGTATCCGAAGAACTGAACGTGGGCGGCCAGCGGTGGGCTCGGCCGTAGCAATACCGGGCCGGCCGCGCCTCGTCCGGAACTCTGCATATCGCCATCATCCAAGGTCTGACGGGCGCCTGCCCGCTTGACGGGCACCTGGTCGACATATAACTTGTTGAACAACAAGCAAGTAAGAGGAAGTCCATGAGTGAACCCGAACCGCGCCGCAGTCAAGAGCAACGCCGCGGGGAGGCCGAACGCAGGCTGATCACCGCGGCCGCCGAATTGGTGGGTGAGCTCGGCCCGTCGCGGGTCACGCTGGCCAACGTCGGGGAGCGCGCCGGCTACAGCCGGGGCTTGGCCACCCATCATTTCGGCTCCAAAGGTGCCTTGATGCAACGCCTGGTGGAGACGGTGACCCACCAGTTCCGCGAGGCCATGTTCGACCAGCCGGGTTCCGACGCTCTCGATGAGCTGCGCGCGTTCATCGCCATCTACTTCTCGGTGCTGTCGAATCCGCTGCCGGTCAACCGGGCCCGGCTGGTGCTGTGGGCCGACGCGGTGACCAACCCGTCCGAGGAGATCCGGCCCGCGATGGTGGCCACGGACCGGGAATTCCGTGAGGAGATCGAGAAGCGACTGCACTTGGCCGTGGCATCCGGTCAGGTCGCCCCATCGGTCGACGCCCACGGATTGGCCACCGTCATCATCGCCATGCTTCGTGGTGTCGCCCTGCAGGCACTCGTCGATGAACACGTCGACCTGGCCGCAGCCCGGTCGGAAATCGAACAGTTACTGACCATCCGACTGACCCGGGAGGACCCGTCATGAGCCGAATCTTCGGAAATATCAACCAGATCGGATACGTGGTGCCCGATATCCACGCCTCGATGGACCACTGGGCCCGGTGCGGTGTCGGACCGTGGTTCTACATCGAGAACGTCGTCACCGACTACTTCCGCTACCGCGGAGAGGATTCGGCGATGACGATGAGTGTCGCGCTGGCCAACTCCGGAGATGTCCAGCTCGAACTGATCCAACCCACCAACGACGCCCCGTCGATGTACCGCGACTTCCTGAACTCCGGACGCGAAGGCGCTCAGCACCTCGCCTACTGGAGCACTGACTACCAGGCGCTCTATGACCGTGCGCTGGCCGCCGGCTACACCGTCGGCCAGGAAGGCAGCATCGGCGGAGACCAAGGCCGGTTCGCCTATCTCGAAACCGAATTCGGCCAAGGTACGGTCATCGAGATCAGCGACATCAGCGGACCCAAGGGGCAGATGTTCGCCTACGTCCGCGAGGTTGCCGCCAACTGGGACGGTACCGAGCCGATCCGGGTACTCGGATGACCACTGAATTCACCTACCCGGACCTCGACGCGCTCACTCCGGAACTGCGCGAGGCTGTCACCAGCCGGGCATCGCTGAACATCTTCCGCATGATCACTCACACTCCGAACCTGGCGCCGGGCTTCCTGTCCATGGCAGCTGATGTGCTGCAACACAACTCGTTGCCGGCAACGTGGCGGGAGCTGGTGATCCTGCGGGTCGGGTACCGCTACGACGCTGGTTACGAGACCTATCAGCACGTCAACATCGGGCGCGCGATCGGGATGAGCGAGGATGCGATCGCGGCCGCCGAGTCGGGATCGGCGGACAGGGTCGATGAGCAGGAGGCCCTGCTGCTGCGGTTGACCGATGTGCTGCTCGACAACCACACCCTCACCGATGCCGAACGTGATGAAGCGCTGACATTCCTGACGGTCAACCAGCTGGCGGATCTCACGCTGACCGTCGGCTTCTACCAACTGGTGTGCAACTTCCTCAACACCTTCGGTGTCCGGCCCGAGGATGCGGACCGCTGAGACCCTCGTCAGTTTCCGGGTTGCTGCGTGCCGGCCAGTGCGTCGAGCATCGAGCGCAACTGGCCGATGAGCTGCTCCGGGGAGAGGGTGACCTCGCCGGACAGCCACGCACTGATCGTCTGTGTCACCCCGCCGACGGCGAAATGCGATGTGGCCCTGAGATAGTCGTTCGTGCGCAGCTGTAACGCATCGCCGGCGTGCTGACCGAGCAGCGCCGCGAAGAGCGCGGTGGATTCGACGCGCTTGCGGGTCAGTACGTCGTTGGACAGTTTGACGCTGAACAGCAGCCGGCCGATCCGCCGGTCCTGGGCGATCAGATGCACGATGTTGGCCATCCCGGCAGTGGTCTGGTCGGCCAGCGGAACGGCGGCGACGGCAGCCTGTGTCGAGGTCGCGATATCAGCGATCACCCAGTCGTAGACGGCGGCGATGAAGTCATCTTTGTCGGCGAAGCTCTCGTAGAAATACCGGGCGGCCAGCCCCGCGCTGCGGCACACGGCGCGCACGGTGACCTCGGCGTCTTCGGCTCCCAGCAGGTCCAGACCGGCCTCCAGCAACTGGCTGCGGCGCTGCGCCAGGCGGTCGGCGGCTTCGACGCCGCGGTAGGGGCGGACCTGCTTCACCCAGATATCTTGACACCTGTCAGTCCGGCAGGCCAGTATCAGGAAACAGAGGTTCTCAGTTTCTGGAAGGGGTGGCCATGACGGTCAGCGAACCGATCCCGCACGTCGAACGGCCGATGAACGAGTCGGCGCGTCCCGGCCCCGTACCCAAGCGCCGGCGGGGCGCCGGCTTCGACGACGGGCTGATGGGTGTGGCGCTGCTGGCCGGCCCGGCCAACGTGATCATGCAGCTGGCCAACCCCGGCGTCGGCTACGGCGTCGTCGAGAGCCGCGTCGAGAGCGGCCGCACCGACCTGCACCCGATCAAGAGGGCCAGGACCACCTTCACCTACCTGGCCGTGGCCACCCGGGGCAGCGACGCGCAGAAGGCGGCCTACCGGCGTGCGGTCAACAAGGCGCACGCGCAGGTGTACTCCACCGAGGACAGCCCGGTGAAGTACAACGCGTTCGACAAGAACCTTCAGCTGTGGGTGGCCGCGTGCCTCTACAAGGGCGGGGTCGACGTGTTCCGGATGTTCATCGGCGAATTGGACGACGAGACCGCCGACCGGCACTACCGTGACAGCGTCACGATGGGCACCACACTGCAGGTGCCCGAGGACATGTGGCCGGCCGACCGGGCCGCGTTCGACCGGTACTGGGACGAATCCCTGGAACAGCTGCACATCGACGACACCGTGCGCGGCTATCTGTATCCGATCGCCGCGGGCCGGCCCAAGAATCCGAAACTGCCCCGCTTCGTGCAGAGCCGACTCGATACCGTCGCCCTGCTGATCACCACGGGATTCCTGCCGCAGCGGTTCCGGGAGGAAATGCGGTTGCCGTGGGATGCCAAGAGCCAGAAGCGGTTCGACCGGCTGATCTCCGTGCTGCGCACGATCAACGACGCGCTGCCCTCGTTCGTGCGGCAGTTCCCCTTCAATCTCTTGCTCAAGGACCTCGACTGGCGAATCCGGACCGGGCGTCCGTTGGTTTGATGCCGGTCAGTCCAGATCCGGCCTGATATGGCGGATAGAGGTGAACCGGGCAAAGTCCCGGTCGAGGCTGACCACGGAGCAGTGGTGTTCGGTCGCAATGGCGGCCAACACGGCGTCGGGGATCAGGTCGCCCACGGCGTCGGCTTCTTCGCACAGCTCCTGCAGCAGTGTGAGATGGCGCGGTCCCGGCCCGATCTGCAGATGGTTGGGTTGCGCATCCACAGCCGTGATGAACGAGAACACATCGCTGCGGGGCGTGGGGACGTCGAAGATTCGCCTGTTGGTGGCCAATCGTAGAAACGATGCCCAGACCAAGGTCGGGACGGCGAAGGGCTCGTCCCTGTCGAGGAGGTGGTCGAACCAGCCTTTGACCGATTGGTGATCCGGATGGTCGGCGCGGTGCGCGGCGAGCATGACGTTGACATCGAGCAGGAACATAGGTGGCTACCGGAGCGAGTTGAGTTCGATGGTCTCGTCGAGAGTTTCGTGTAATGCCCGGTTCGACCGCAGGTCGATGCCCGGGCGGGGGCCACTGCCACCGGTGAACACCGGAATGTCGGGCCGCGGCGCGCGGATTTGCTCGGCTGCCAGTTCACGGCGCAGCGCGTCCTCGACAAGCGAGCCGAGTGACTGCCCCCGCTGTCGAGCGCGACGCTTGGCCGCGGCCAGCAGCTCATCGGCGATTGCGATGGTAGTGCGCATGATGTCATGCTACGTGCATCACGCGCATCACCCGGTGGAGCTGCCAGAATCGGGGCGTATCCTCGCGCCGGTGAGCACCGGACGCACAGACACAGACAACTGGGATATCACCACGAGCGTAGGTTCGACAGCGTTATTCGTCGCTGCCTCAAGGGCATTGGAGGCGCGAAAGCCTGATCCCCTCGCCATCGATCGGTATGCCGAGGCGTTCTGCCGCGCGGTTGGCGGCGAGTGGACGACCGCGGTCGAGGGCACCGACCCCGACCATCCGTTGCAGACCGAATTCGGCGAGAGCTTCGTCAACTTCCAGGGCGCCCGGACCAAGTATTTCGACGAGTACTTCACCCGGGCCATCGACGCCGGGGTCAAACAGGTTGTCCTCTTGGCGGCCGGTCTGGACTCGCGGGCCTACCGCCTGCCGTGGTCCGACGGCACCGTGATCTACGAGTTGGATCAGCCCCGCGTGCTCGAGTTCAAGCGCGAGACCATCGACCGGCTCGGCGAGGCGCCGACGGCGGAGCGGCGCGAGGTGGCGATCGACCTCCGCGAGGACTGGCCCGCGGCGCTGCGCGCGAGCGGCTTCGATCCGTCGCGGCCCTCGGCGTGGATCGCCGAGGGGCTGTTGATCTATCTGCCTGCCACAGCACAGGAACAGTTATTTGCTGGAATCGATGCGCTGGCCGCGCCGGGAAGCTTCGTCGGCATCGAGGAAGCGACGCCGATGCCGGACGAGGCATTCGAGGCCAAGCGCGCCGAAGCGGTGTCCTCCGGCGAGGAGAACGCGTTCTTCACGCTGGTGTACAACCAGCAGCACGCGCCCGCGGCGCAGTGGTTCGGCGAGCAGGGCTGGGATGCCGCTGCGACACCGCTGCATGACTGCCTGCGCCGGGCGGGACGACCCGTGCCCGCTCCAGACTCCGAAGCAGGCCTGATGACGGGAACTATCACCCTCGTGTCTGCGACCAAAAGGTGAGGCAGTTCACGACCTAGCTCGAGTACGTGCCTCTCGACACTTAAGTTATGCAATGCTAACTTCAGCAAAAGTTAGCTTAGCCATACATAAGGGAGAGATTCGGGGGCTTAGTCGCTCCCGTGCACGCATATGGGTAGTGACACGCTTGCGGCTCCGCCTCAGGGAGCGCCCCGGCTCGATCGCGATGTGATCAGCCGCTTCGCCACATGTTGTCGTGCGCTGGGCTTGACGGTGAACGACCGGCAGCGGCCGGCCGACCTCACCGCAGCCCGGTCCGGCTTTGCCGGATTGGCACACATCGCGCACGACCACTGTGACGCCTGGACCGGCCTGGCCGCCGCGGGCGACGTGTCCGGTGCGGTCATCGACGCGGTCTGGCGGACCCGGGCCAGTGCCGGTCTGCTGCAGCGCCAGATCGATCTGGCTGCCGGCGACCTGGGTTTCACCTATGACAGTGGGCTGTACCTGCAGTTCCGCGCCAGCGAGGTGGACGACTTTCAGCTGGCCTACGCCGCGCGCCGGGCTGCCGAGGGTCAGCTCGCCGAGGCCGACGCGCTGGTGGGCGAGCTGCTCGCCCGCCGGCCGGGGTGGCTGAACGCCACCTGGCTGCGGGTGGCGGTCAACCACCGCGCCCAGCGCTGGAACGACGTGGTGCGGCTGCTCACCCCGGTCGTCACCGACCCGTCGCTCGACGAGATCACCGGGCACGCCGCGCGGATCACCCTCGGCATCGCGCTGGCCCGGCTCGGCATGTTGGCACCCGCCCTGTCGTACCTGGAGGACCCGTCCGGCCCGATCGCGGTGGCCGCGCTCGACGGCGCACTGGCCAAGGCGCTGACCTTGCGTGGGCAGGGCGAGGACGAAGACGCCGGCGAGGTGCTGCAGGACCTCTTCGCCGCGCACCCGGAAAACAAGCAGGTCGAAGAGGCGCTGTCAGATCCGACCTTCGGGCTGCTCATCACCACGGCCGCCCGTATCGACGCCCGCACCGACCCGTGGGACTCGGAGACCGAACCGTCGGAGTCCGACTTCGTCGACCCGGGGGCCAAGGAGCGCAAGGCGCACCTGCTGGTCGAGGCCGAAGCCGAGCTCGCCGAGTTCATCGGCCTGGAAGAAGTGAAGTTCCAGGTGGCGCGGCTGAAGAGCTCGGTCGCCATGTCGATCCGGCGCCAGGAGCGTGGGCTGGCCGTGGCGCAACGCACCAACCACCTCGTGTTCGCCGGTCCGCCTGGAACGGGTAAGACCACCATCGCCCGCGTGGTCGCCAAGATCTATTGCGGCTTGGGGCTTCTCAAGAAGGAGACGGTCCGCGAGGTTCACCGCGCCGACCTGATCGGTCAGCACATCGGTGAGACCGAAGCCAAGACCAACGCCATCATCGACAGCGCGCTGGACGGCGTGCTGTTCCTCGACGAGGCCTACGCGCTGGTGTCCACCGGCGCCAAGAACGACTTCGGTCTGGTCGCCATCGACACCCTGCTGGCCCGCATGGAGAACGACCGTGACCGGCTCGTGGTGATCGTCGCGGGGTACCGCAAGGACCTCGACATGTTCCTGGACACCAACGAGGGTCTGCGTTCGCGCTTCACCCGCAGCATCGACTTCCCGTCGTACTCCTCGTCCGAACTCGTCGAGATCGCCGAGCGGATGGCCGAGAAGCGCGACAGCACGTTCGAGAAGGCCGCGCACGACGACATGGAGAAGCTGTTCGGTTACCTGGCCGAGGCCACCATGCCCGACGCCCAAGGTGTGCCGCGGCGCTGCCTCGACATCGCCGGTAACGGCCGCTTCGTCCGCAACCTGGTCGAGCGTTCCGAGGAGGAGCGCGAGTACCGCCTCGATCATTCCGACAACGACGACTTCACCGACGAGGAAATGATGACGATCACCGCCGGTGACGTGAACAATTCGGCCGGCCCGCTGCTGCGCGGCCTGGGTCTGACGGTGCCCGCATGACCGCGCCCGATCCGGACCGGCGCTCGTTCGCGTCCCGCACACCGAACAACGAAAACCCCGATCAGGTGTCGTACCGGCGTGGCTTTGTCACCAAGAACCAGGTGACGGGCTGGCGATTCGTCATGCGCCGCATTGCTTCTGGCGTGGCGCTGCACGACACCCGCATGTTGGTCGACCCGCTGCGTACGCAGAGCCGAGCGGTGATGACCGGTGCCCTGATCCTGGTCACGGGTCTGATCGGTTGCTTCCTGTTCTCGTTGTTCCGGCCGGGTGGGACTGCAGGTAACGATGCAGTGCTCGCCGACCGGTCGACGGCTGCCTTGTATGTCCGGGTTGGCGAGCAGCTGCACCCCGTGCTCAACCTGACCTCGGCGCGGTTGATCGCCGGCAAGGCGGACAACCCCGTCACCGTCAAGACCAGCGAGATCGACAAGTTCCCGCGCGGCAACCTGCTGGGCATCCCCGGCGCGCCGGAGCGGATGGTGCAGAGCGCCGGCACCGACGCGGATTGGACTGTGTGCGATGCGGTTTCCGGCACCAACGCCGGTGTGACGGTCATTGCAGGCACACTCGCATCGGGTGGTGAGCGTGCCCTGACGCTACCGTCGGATGCGGCCGTCCTGGTGCACAACAGCGAAGGCCCGACCCCGGGTGACTGGCTGCTGTGGGACGGAAAACGCAGCCCGATCGATCTGGCCAACCGTGCCGTCACCGATGCACTCGGCCTCGGCGGGCAGATCCCGACGCCGCGGCCCATCGCGGCCGGCCTGTTCAACGCCATCCCCGAAGCTCCGGCACTTGCGGCGCCGCACGTCGCCGACGCGGGTGCGCCGACGAACTACGAGCTGTCGACTCCTGTGCCCGTCGGTGGTGTGGTGGCGGCCTACGACGCCGACAACACCGCCCGCTACTACGCGGTGCTGAATGACGGTCTGCAGCCGGTCTCGCCGGTCCTGGCCTCAATCCTGCGGAACACCAACTCCTATGACCTGGACCAGGCTCCGCGGATCGGGCCCGACGAGGTGTCGCGGATGCCTGTCTCACGTGCCATCGACACCACCGGCTATCCGGGCGCACCGGTCAAGCTGGTCGCGTCGTCGACCGCCCCGGTGACCTGTGCCCAGTGGATCAAGCCGACGGGTGCCACCGAGAGCAAGTTGTCGGTCCTCTCGGGTGCGGCATTGCCGGTGCCGGACGGCCTGCACACCGTCGATCTGGTCGGAGCGGGCAGCAACGGCGCCGCCAACCGGGTCGCGTTGACCCCGGGCAGTGGCTACTTCGTCCAGACCGTCGGGGCCGAACCCGGCTCGCCGACCGCAGGCTCGTTGTTCTGGGTGAGTGACACCGGCGTCCGGTACGGCATCGACACCGCGGGTGACGGCAAAGTGGTTGAGGCGCTTGGCCTCACCTCGCCGGCCCTGCCCATTCCGTGGTCGATCCTGACGCAGTTCGCTGCCGGCCCGACCCTGTCCCGTGGCGACGCCCTGACCGCACATGATGCGCTGTCGTCCAACGCAAATGCTGCACGCCTGGAGGCGACCCGATGAGCCGGCTGATCTTCGAGCACCAGCGCAGGCTGGCCCCGCCGTCCACCCGCAAGGGCACCATCACGATCGAGCCGCCGCCCCAGCTGGAGCGGATGGTCCCGCCGTCGCTGCTGCGCCGGGTGCTGCCTTACCTGATCGTCATCCTGATCGTGGGCATGATCGTGGCGCTGTTCGCCACCGGCATGCGGATGATCTCGCCGACCATGCTGTTCTTCCCGTTCGTACTGCTGCTGGCCGCCACCGCGCTCTACCGCGGCGGCAACAAGATGCGCACCGAGGAGGTCGACGCCGAGCGCGCCGACTACCTGCGTTACCTGTCGGTGGTCCGCGACAACGTCCGGGCCCACGCCGCCGAGCAGCGTGCGGCGCTGGAGTGGTCGCACCCGGAGCCCGAGGCTCTGGCCACCGTTCCGGGCACCCGCCGGCAGTGGGAGCGTGACCCCCGGGACCGCGACTTCCTGGTGCTGCGCGCCGGGCTGCACGACGTGCCGCTGGATGCCGCCGTCAAGGTCAAGGACACGGCCGACGAGATCGATCTGGAACCGGTGTCGTACAGCACTCTTCGCGGTCTGCTCGACGTACAGCGGACCGTGCGCGATGCCCCGACCGGCATCGACGTCACCAAGCTCGCCCGGATCACCGTGATCGGTGAGGCCGAGGAAGTCCGCGACGCGCTGCGGGCCTGGATCGCGCAGGCCGTCGCCTGGCACGACCCGACAATGCTCGGAGTTGCCCTGGCCTCTGCCGACGTCGACTCCGATGCGTGGTCGTGGCTGAAATGGCTTCCGCACGTGGATATTCCGTCCCAGGCCGACGGTGTCGGCCCGGCTCGGTACCTGACCACCGGCGTCACCGAGCTGCGCGGACAACTCGATTCCGCCCTGGCCGGCCGGCCCGCCTTCCCCACGGAAGCGGACCAGGTCCTCAAGCATCTGCTGGTCGTCCTCGACGATCCGGAAGCCGATCCCGATGACATCGCGCGGCGGCCCGGCCTGACCGGCGTGACCGTGATCCACCGAAGCGACAAGCTGCCCAACCGCGAGCAGTACCCGGATCCCGAGCGGCCCATCCTGCGGGTCACCGAAGGCCGGATCGAGCGGTGGCAGAGCAGCGGATGGCAGCCCTACGTCGACAAGGCCGACGCGATGTCGGCCGCCGAGGCGGCTCACATCGCGCGGCGGCTGTCTCGCTGGGACTCCAATCCCGGTTACGTGCGGTCCACCGCCACCGGCGGTGCCACCTTCGGCACGCTGCTCGACATCCCGGATGCCTCGTCCCTGGACGTGGCGAGCCTGTGGGCCCCGCGCAACCGCGATGACGAGCTGCGGGTGCCGATCGGCGTCACCGCCACCGGCGAGCCGCTGTACTTCGACCTCAAGGACGAGGCCGAGGGCGGCATGGGCCCGCACGGCCTGATGATCGGTATGACGGGCTCGGGCAAGTCCCAGACCCTGATGTCGATCCTGTTGTCGCTGTTGACCACTCACTCCGCTGAGCGGCTCATCGTGATCTATGCCGACTTCAAGGGTGAGGCCGGAGCCGACATCTTCCGCAACTTCCCGCAGGTCGTCGCGGTCATCTCGAACATGGCGGAGAAGCGGTCGCTGGCCGACCGGTTCGCCGACACCCTGCGCGGTGAGGTGGCCCGCCGTGAGCAGTTGCTCAAAGAGGCCGGCCGCCGGGTTCAGGGCAGCGCCTTCAACTCGGTCACCGAGTACGAGGCCGCGATTGCCGCGGGCCATGACCTGCCGCCGATGCCGACGCTGTTCGTGGTTGCCGACGAGTTCACGCTGATGCTCGCCGAGCATCCCGAGTACGCGGACCTGTTCGATTACGTTGCGCGCAAGGGTCGCTCGTTCCGGATCCACATCCTGTTCGCGTCGCAGACTCTCGACGTCGGCCGGATCAAGGACATCGACAAGAACACGTCGTACCGGATCGGCCTGAAGGTGTCCAGCCCCAGCATCTCTCGTCAGATCATCGGGGTCGAGGACGCCTATCACATCGAATCGGGTCGCGAGCACAAAGGCGAGGGCTTCCTGGTGCCCGCGCCGGGTGCGGTGCCGGTCAAGTTCCGCAGCACCTATGTCGACGGCATCTACGACCCGCCGCGGGCCGAGAAGTCGATCGTGGTGCGGGCACTGCCACAGCCGCAGGTGTTCACGGCTTCCCGGGTCGAGCCCGAGCCTGACACTGTCATCGTCAGCAACGAGCCAGAGTTCGACGCCGCACCGCCGCGCAAGCTGATCGCCACCATCGGTGACCAGTTGGCCACCTACGGTCCGCAGGCACCGAAGTTGTGGCTGCCGCCGCTGGACGGCGCGATAGCCCTGGACGACGTGTTGGCCCGCACCGAGATCGAGCCCGGTCAACTGCGTTGGCCGCTGGGCGAGATCGACAAGCCGTTCGAGATGCGCCGCGACGCATTGGTGTTCGACGCCAACTCGTCGGCAGCCAACGTGCTGATCCACGGTGGCCCGCGCTCGGGCAAGTCGACCGCACTGCAGACCTTCGTTCTGTCGGCTGCGGCGCTGCACTCGCCGAGCGAGGTGAGCTTCTACTGCCTGGATTACGGCGGCGGGCAGCTGGCCGGCCTGGCGGATCTGGCGCACGTCGGCAGTGTGGCCACGCCGCTGGAGCCCGAGCGCATCCGCCGTACCTTCGGTGAGCTCGAGCAGCTGCTGCGGGCGCGCCAACAGCAGGGCGCGGTGAGCCGTCAGCGCGGTGGTTATTCCGATGGCTACGGCAACGTATTTTTGGTCGTCGACAACCTGTACGCGTTCAGCCGCGACAACACCGACACGTTCAACACACGTAATCCGTTGCTGGCCAAGGTGACCGAGCTGGCCAACACCGGGTTGGCCTACGGCATCCACGTCGTGATCACCACCCCGAACTGGCTCGAAGTGCCGCTGGCGATGCGTGACGGCCTGGGCCTGCGCCTGGAGCTCAAGCTGCACGACAGCCACGACAGCATCGTGCGGGTGGTGGGTGCGCTGCGCCGTCCGGCCGAGTCGGTGCCGGCCGATCAGCCGGGCCGCGGCCTGACCATGGCCGCCGAGCACTTCCTGTTCGCCGAGCCGGAACTGAGCGACATCGCCGTCATCAACTCCCGCTACCCGGGTCAGAGCGCACCGCCGGTGCGGTTGCTGCCCACCGCGTTGGCCCCCGCCGCGCTGGCGCCGCTATACCCGGCCCCGGAGCGGGTGGTCATCGGGCAGCGCGAAGAGGACCTGGCGTCGGTGGTGCTCGACTTCAAGGACAACCCGCTGCTGGCGGTGTTCGGCGATACGAAGTCGGGGAAGACCACGCTGCTGCGTCACATCATCCGGACAATCCGGGAGAACTCCCGGCCGGACGAGGTGGCCTTCACCGTCGTCGACCGACGGCTGCATCTGGTGGAGGAGCCGTTGTTCCCGGACAACGAGTACACCGCCAACATCGACCGCGTGCTGCCCGCGATGCTGGGTCTGTCGGCACTCATCGAGAAGCGCCGTCCGCCGGCCGGTTTGAGCCCGCAGGAACTCAGCGCGTGGAATCAGCGGACGGGACCCGACGGCCACATCCACTACCTGATCATCGACGACGTCGACCAGATCCCCGACGGCCCCGCGGTCAGCGGTCCGTTCGCCGGGCAACGCCCGTGGACGAACATCGTCGGATTGTTGGCCGAGGCGACCGATCTGGGTCTGCGCGTCATCGTGACGGCCCGGGCGACTGGATCGGCGCACGCCGTGATGACGGCACCGCTGCTCCGTCGCCTCAATGATCTGCAGGCGACCACGCTGATGCTGTCGGGCAATCCGGCCGACAGCGGCAAGCTCCGCGGTCATCGGTTCGCCCGGTTCCCCGCGGGACGCGGCATGTTGCTCGGCGGCGGCGACGCGCCCGAGTTCGTCCAGCTCGTCAACCCACTCATCGATGACACGGCACTTTCCGTGAACAACGGGAGAAAGGAATTCTGATGACATTGCGAGTAGTCCCAGAAGGATTGACCGCGGCCAGCGCGGCCGTGGAGGCGCTCACCGCGCGCCTGGCCGCGGCTCACGCTGCGGCCGCCCCCCTCGTCTCGGCGGTGATCCCGCCGGCGGCCGACGCGGTGTCGCTGCAGACTGCGACGGGGTTCAGCGTCCACGGTGCCCAGCACTCGGCGCTGGCGGCTCAGGGTGTGGAGGAGCTCGGACGCTCGGGCGTCGGCGTCGGCGAGTCCGGTGCCAGCTACATCACCGGTGACGCGATGGCGGCTTCGTCCTACCTGACTGCGCGCGGCATCTGAGATGACTGCCCCCATTTGGATGGCCCTACCACCCGAGGTGCACTCGACGCTGCTTGCCAGTGGTCCAGGCGCCGGGTCGTTGCTGGCCGCCGCGGGGGCCTGGCAGTCGCTGAGCACCGAATATGCCTCGGCGGCAGCAGAACTCACCAGCGTGCTCGGTGCAGTGCAGGCCGGGTCCTGGGAGGGGCCGAGCTCGGAGCAGTACATCGCCGCGCACGGGCCCTACCTGACCTGGCTGGCGCAGCAGAGCGCGAACAGCGCTGCGGTGGCCGTGCAGCACGAGACCGCGGCCGCGGCGTACACCACGGCGGTGGCGGCCATGCCAACCATGCCCGAGCTGGCCGTCAACCATGTGGTGCACGGTGTCTTGTTGGCGACGAACTTCTTCGGCATCAACATGATTCCAATCGCGGTCAACGAGGCCGATTACGTCCGGATGTGGATCCAGGCGGCCACCACCATGGCCACCTACCAGGCCGTCTCCGGGGCTGCGGTGATGGCGGCTCCGAGCAGCATGCCTTCGCCGATGCTGCTCAAGCCGGGGGCGGGGGAGGCCGGCGCCGCCTCGGCCAACGCGCAGCAGATGATGGCGCAGGGCACTGCGACGGATTCGGGTTCGGCGCTGACCAACGCCGACGCGACCGCCACCAACGAGTACCCGAACCTGCCGCAGTGGCTGGTGGACTACCTCGGCAATGACTCGATGATCGGCGGCAAAGAGCTGCTGACGTTCCTCAACGATCCGCTCGGAACGATCCAGCAGATGCTTACGGACCTGATGACCAACCCGGCGGGCTTTCTGACCACCTGGGGTCCATTCTTGGCCGGTGTGCTCTATCAGTTGATCCTTCAGCCGGTGGGTTGGGGAACGTGGATCGGCGTTGCGCTGACGCCGTTCCTGGCCCCGCTGCTCGGCATGGGCCTTGCCGCACTGGGATTCCTCGGTCTGCTGCCCACCGACGACGTTGCGCCGGGCGATGTTCCGGCCGACGGGGATGCTCCGGTGGCACCGGCGCGGGGCGATCAGGGGCTGCCCATGGCAGGCCTGTCCCCGGCCGGTATCGGTGGTGGCGCCGCGGCCGCTCCTGCTCCGGGCGCTGCGCCCGCCTCGGCGGGGGTTGCCGCGCCGGCCCCAGTCGCCGCCGCGGCGTTCGCGCCCTATGCGGTGATGGGCAGCGACCCCGACGAGGGTTTCAGCCCGACGGTGGGCGGCAAGTCCAGTGCACACGCACCGGCCGCCGGCATTCCTGCGGCGGCCTCGGGGGTTGCCGCGTCGCTCGCGGCACGGCGCAAGCGTCGTCGGAAGCGTGGTGCGGCACTGGAAGACCACGCCTATGCCGACGCCTACATGGATTACGAGCAGCCCGACCCAGACCCCGCGCCGCCGTCTGAGCCACGGGTGCGGGCATCCGAAAGTGGTGCCGACGCCATGGGATTCACCGGAACCGGGACCAAATCCGATTCCACCGCGGCCGGGCTGACCACGCTGGCCGGCGAGAGCTACGACGAAAGTCCCGCCTCGCCGATGCTGCCCGGTTCCTGGGAACCCGGCGATTCGCAAGGGGGTACCCCCAGCTGACCAGATCATCTTCACGACGTTCGACGCACCGCCAAATGTCTACGATCCGAAAGGAAAATCCATGAGTCTGTTGGATGCTCACATCCCCCAGCTGATCGCTTCCGAGGCCGCCTTCGGCGCCAAGGCCGCACTGATGCGCAGCACCATCGCGCAGGCCGAGCAGGCCGCCATGTCGTCCCAGGCCTTCCACATGGGCGAGGCCTCGGCCGCGTTCCAGGCCGCACACGCCCGATTCGTCGAGGTGTCGGCAAAGGTCAACGGGCTGCTGGACATCGCGCAGCTCAACCTCGGTGACGCCGCGGGCACCTACGTCGCCCAGGACGCCGCCGCTGCCAGCACCTACACCTCGGTCTAACCGAATCACCCCCGGATACAGGAGTTTTCATGTCTCAGATCATGTACAACTACCCGGCCATGCTGGCTCACGCCGGTGAGATGAACACTTACTCGGCTGCCCTGCACGCCGTCGGTGCCGACATCGCCAGTGAGCAGGCCGCGCTGAGCAGTGCCTGGCAAGGTGACACCGGTATGACCTACCAGGCCTGGCAGGCCCAGTGGAACCAGGCCATGGAAGAGCTGACCCGGGCCTACCGTGCCATGGCGTCCACTCACGAGATGAACACCATGTCGATGAGCGCGCGCGACGCCGCTGAAGGCGCCAAGTGGGGCTGATGCCGGTGGCTTTCTGGAGCCGGAGGCTCCGCATTGAACACCGGAGCTAACGCCGTCGAGCTCACCACCGATCAGGCCTGGTACCTCGCCGAGGTACTCGGCGCCGGGGCGTACCCGTGGGTGCTGGCCATCACGCCTCCCTACAGCGAACCGGCACAGCAGCCCGGCTTTGCCGCCGAACAGGCCGCTGAACTGACCCGGATGGGCGTGCTCGACGCCGGTGGTGGAGTCAATCCGCGGGTGGCGCAATGGGTTCGGCTGGCCTGCCGACCGACCCAATGGCTGGACCTGCGGTTTGTCTCCGGGCCGGGGGATCTCCTGCGCGGCATTGTGGCCCGTAGAGACGGTCGCACGGTTGTGGTCTTGCGAAACGCGCAGTTGGTGACGTTCACCGAAATGGACATCACCCACCCGCACGGCCTGGGTCCGGTGCTCACGGCTGGGCTGTCGCAGCGCAGGCCGGCGCGGTTCGACGAGTTCGCGTTGCCGGCCGCGGCCGGCGCCCGTGCCGACGAGCAGATCCGCAACGGCAGCCCGCTGACCGAAGTGCTGGGATTCCTCGGAGTCCCGGCCTCGGCCCGCCCGATCGTGGAGGCGGTGTTCGACGGACGGCGGACGTACGTCGAGATCGTGGCCGGCGAGCACCGCGACGGCCACCGGGTCACCACCCAGGTGGGGGTCAGCATCATCGACACCCCCGGGGGCCGGATTCTGGTCTCCCCGTCGAAAGCCTTCGACGGGGAGTGGATTTCGACCTTCACGGCGGGAACTGCCGACGCGATCGCGATGGCGATCGAACGGCTCACCGCCTCCCTGCCGAGCGGCTCGTGGTTCCCCGACCAACCGCTCATCCGCGACTTCGACAGCGAAGTCGTCAACAACGATTTATCCAATCGCGATGTATCCCATCGAGATTCGCGCTCCATGAGAAGAACCCAGAAAGCATAGGAATGTCCGACAACACTGTGATGCCGATCGTCCGGGTGGCCGTGCTGGCCGCTGGAGACGACGGTGGCCGGCTGACCGAGATGGCCCTGCCGTCCGAGCTGCCGCTGCGCGAGATTCTGCCCGCGGTCCAGCGCATCGTGCTGCCCCCCAACGCCGGGGGCGACCGTGCCGGTAGCGGCGACAACGGCGCCGACGACCCGGTGCGGCTCAGCCTGGCCCCGGTGGGCGGTGCGCCCTACAGCCTGGACGCCACGCTCGACACCGTCGGTGTGGTGGACGGGGATCTGCTTGCGCTGCAGGCCGTTCCTGCCGGCCCGGCTGCCCCGCGCATCGTCGAGGACATCGCCGACGCGGCCGTGATCTTCTCGGCTTCCCGCCGCCGCCCTTGGGGCGCCGCGCACATCGCGCGGGGCGCGGCACTGGCCCTGATCGGGCTGATCCTGGTGGGCACCGGCCTGGCCGTCGCCCACCGCGTGCTGACTGGTGAGCTGCTCGGGCTGTTCGTGGTCGGCGGTATCGCCATCGCCACCGTGCTCGCCGCGCTGTCGACCCGGGGCCGGTCGGGGGCTCTGGCCACCGCGTTGGCTGTCACCGCACTCGTCCCCGTCGCCGCGGCATTCGCACTCGGTGTGCCAGGCGATTTCGGTGCGGCCAGCATCCTGCTCGCCGCGGCCGGAGTGGCCGCATGGTCGTTGATCAGCATGGCCAGCTCGCCCGACGATCGGGGCATCGCGGTGTTCACCGCGACCACGGTGGCCGGAGTCGGGGTGTTGTTGGTGGCCGGTGCGGCCTCGCTGTGGGAGATCAACTCGACCGTGATCGGGTGTGCCCTGATCCTGATCGCCCTGGTGGTCACCGTGCAGGCCGCGCAACTGTCCGCGATGTGGGCCCGCTTCCCGCTGCCGGTCATTCCGGCGCCGGGTGATCCGTCTCCGTCGGCACATCCGCTTTCGGTGCTGGCCGACCTGCCGCGCCGGGTCCGGGTGAGCCAGTCGCATCAGACCGGCGTGATCGCCGCGGGTGTGCTGCTCGGTGTCGCCGGATCGGTGGCCCTGGTCGCTTCGCCGACCGCCTCGCCGTGGGCTTGGTATGTCGTGGTCGCTGCCGCGCTCGGCGCCGTCCTGCGGGCTCGCGTGTGGGACTCGGCTTCCTGCAAGGCCTGGCTGTTGGGGCATCCGTACCTGCTGTCCGTTGTCCTGTTGGCAGCCTTCGCGATTGACGGCCGGTACCAGGCCGCCTGGTTGGCGCTGGCGGTGCTCGCGGTGCTCGTCGTGGTGTGGGTTTTCGCCGCACTGAATCCGCGGGCGGCGTCGCCGGACACCTACTCGCTGCCGATGCGGCGCCTGGTGGGCTTCCTGGCGACCGGGCTCGACGCTTCGCTGATTCCGGTGATGGCCTTCCTCATCGGGCTGTTCAGCCTCGTTCTCGACAGGTGATGAATCGGTGATCCACAAAACCCTGGGTGTTCTGGCCACAGCCGGTCTGGTGCTGTTGGTCGGCTCCCCGTCGGCGGGTGCGGTCAGCCCGCCCGAGGTCGACCCGCAGATCGCCCCACCGGCCGGCAGCGCCGGCCCGGTGGAAGCGATGGCGCAGCGTTCGGCATGCGTCACCACCGAGGCGAGGCCGGGTACCGATCCCGGAGCAGTCAACCCGAATCAGCTCGCGCTCAACCTGTCCGGTGCGTGGAAGCAGAGCCGCGGACAGGGCCAGACCGTCGCCGTCATCGACACCGGGGTACAGCCAGGACCACGGTTGCCCCCCGTCGAGGGCGGTGGAGACTTCATCGAATCCACTGACGGCCTGACCGACTGTGACGGCCATGGCACCGCGGTCGCCGGGCTCATCGCCGGCCAACCCGGAGCCGACGGATTTTCTGGGGTGGCGCCGGAAGCCCGGTTGATCTCGATCCGGCAGAACTCACCGCGATTCGCCCCGCGCACTCCGAGCGCCGATGCCGCTCAGACCCGCGCCGCAGCGGATGTGGCCAGTCTGGCCCGGGCCGTGGTGCGCGCCGCCGACATGGGTGCGCGCGTCATCAACATCTCGGTGGTGACGTGCCTGCCCGCCGACAAACAGATCGACCAGACCGAACTCGGTGCGGCACTGCGTTATGCGGCGCTCGAGAAGGACGCGGTCATCATCGCGGCCGCGGGCAACACCCAGGGCGGGGTCACCACCGGGTCCGCGTGCGGGTCCAATCCGCTGTCCGGAACTCCGAACGATCCGCGCAACTGGGCCGGCGTTTCCTCGGTGTCGATCCCGTCGTGGTGGCAGCCCTACGTGTTGTCGGTCGGCGCACTCAACGCCACCGGCCAGCCGTCGGGATTCACCATGGCCGGACCCTGGGTGGGGATCTCGGCGCCGGGCGAGAACATCTCCTCGGTGAGCAACGCACCCGGCGGAGGGTTGGCCAATGCGCTGCCCACCGACCAGGGCAAGCTGATTCCGCTCAGCGGCACCAGCTACGCCACGGCCTACGTGTCCGGCGTTGCGGCCTTGGTGCGCAGCAAGTTTCCCGATCTGAACGCACGCCAGGTGATGCACCGGTTGACCACGACGGCCCAGGGCGCCGCCCGCTCGCCGTCGAACGTCATCGGCGCCGGCGGTGTCGATCCGGTGGCCGCACTCACCTGGGATGTCGCCGACATGCCGCTGGACGGACCGGTGGCTCCCGCAGGCAAACCCATTGCCGCACCACCAGAACCAGCTCCGCGTGACAACACCGGCCGAATCGTCGCCTTCGCCGGCACCGGAGCACTTGCGCTGGCGGCCATCGCCGTCGCCTTCGCCGCATACCGACGGAAGGACCCCACCACATGACCGCCCGACTCGCGCTGGCGTCGCTGTTCATCGTCGCAGCCGTCCTGGCCCGGCCATGGCAGACCAACACCGAACGGTGGGTGCTCGGAGTCTCCGTGGCGGCAGTGGTGCTGTTGCTGGCCTGGTGGGGCGGGTTGTTCCTGACCACCAGGCTCGCCCGGCACCTGGGGATGTGGCGTCGCAACCACTCCAAGAACGACGCGGCCGAGCAGTCGGACGCGGAGACCGTCACGCTGCGCGTCGATCCCGCGGACCCGGCCCAGTTGCCGGTGGTGGTCAGCTACCTGGACCGCTACGGCATCCGCTGCGACAAGGTCAGGATCACCCACCGCGACGCCGGCGGCGCCCGCCGCAGCTGGATCAGCCTGACCGTGGCAGCTGTGGACAATCTCGATGCGCTCCGCGCTCGTTCGTCGCGAATCCCGTTGCGGGACACCACCGAGATCGTCGGGCGCCGGCTCGCCGATCACCTGCGTGAGCAGGGCTGGACGGTCACGCTCGTCGGCGGGGTGGATTCCCCGCTGCCCGACCCGGGCAAGGAAACCTGGCGCGGGGTGAAGGACGATTCGGGATTCGTTGCGGCCTACCGCGTCAGCGTCGGCGACAAGCTGGACGCCGTGCTGGCCGGGATCGGCGCGCTGCCGGCCCAGGAGACCTGGACGGCCCTGGAGTTCACCGGATCTCCCACCCAACCGCAGCTGACTGTGGGGGCGGCGATCCGCACCGAGGACCGGCCCGCACGCAAGGCGCCCCTGGCAGGCCTGAAACCGGCAGGCGGCCGGCACCGTCCGGCGTTGGCGGCGCTCAACCCGTTGTCCGCTGACCGTCTGGACGGCACTCCCGCCGAGCCGCCGCAGGCGCTGCTGCACCGGTCAGTCGAACATGAAATCCCGCAGGAAGCGGGTCATCCGGCGTAGGTAGTCCGGCTGGCTCACATGCATCAGGTGGTTGCCGGGGAACCAGTGGAACGCACAGCGATCCCAGTGTTCCCACAGCGTTTCGGCCTGCTGCGGTGGAGCCAGCCGGTCGCCGAGGCCGGCGATGATCATTCGTCGCTCCTTCGGCACCAGCGGTCGGTAGTTCAGCGGTGAGGCATACCGCGCTGCCGCTGCGGTCAACGCAGGATCGGTTCTGGCCACCCGGCGCTGCAGGGCCACCAGCTTGTTGGCCGGGAACCACTCGTCGACCGTGCGATCCGGCGTCACCACAGGAACATTCGGGACCACGGCCTGAATCCGGTCGTCCACACTGGCCAGCAGGGCCGAGGTGAACCCACCCAGCGAGATACCGGTCAGGGCGATCCGGTCGACACCGGTGTACTCCAGATAGTCGATCACCGAACGGAAGTCGTGCACGGCCTGGGCCATGGCCTCAGAGAAGCCGGCGAACCCGTGGGAGAAGTATCCGTAGCCGCTGAACGGTGAGAACCGTTCAGCGCGTTGACCGTGAAACGGCAGGGTGTACAACAGCACGTCGTAGCCGGAGCGGTAGAACCACGGCAACGACAGGAACAGGCCGTTGGCCAGATACGGCGATCCCATGAAACCGTGGATCACACACAGAGTGGGGTGCGGTCCGTCGTCGTGGCGCCAGTGTTGGGCCCGCACCACGTTGTTGCGGGTGAACCCGTCACACATTTCGCGCAGTGCCGGATTGATCGCGGTGAAGCTGCTGTCGAACCGGACGTTCTCCACCCGGCCGTGGGCGATCATCTCGGCCACCGGATTCGCCTGGCGGGTGGATACCCGGGGCGGCCGGGTGGGCGCCGGAAATGACACCGCGGGATCCTGTGCGGCCGCCAGATCCGCGTAGAACCGCATGTGGTCGTGCTCGGCCCGCGACGCGGAAGGGTGCAACATCGACGCCAGCGTGGTCGGCACCATCGACGTGGCCACGATCGAGGCGACGCCCGTGCGCAACGCGATGTCGGCGATCGCGGAGGTGTCGACGATGGCCCGCTGCTTCAGCGTCAGGTCGGAGCGGCGTGGCAGGCCGCACGCACCGGCTTCACCGCCGGGAACGTCGGGAACAGGGATCGGGGGTTCGACCGGATCTGCGCTGGACGGCTCCACGCTTCCCGATGCTAGCCAACTGCTCAGCTCAGTCCGAACAACTTCGCGGCGTTGTCGTGTAGGACATTGCGGCGCCAGGCGTCGTCGACGCCCGGCAGGTCGATCAGGTGGTGGATGGCCTCGGCGTAGCCGTAGGGGATGTTCGGGAAGTCGCTGCCGAACAGGATGTGCTCACCGAGTCCTATCAGCCGGTCTGTCTCCGAGGTGGGAAACGGCATCGTCTCCTCGACGAACGGGGTGAACGCCATCGTCGTGTCCAGCCTCACCTGCTCGAACTGCTCGGCGAGATCCAGGAAGGCGGAGTACTCGGGCATCCCCATATGCGCGACGATCAGCACCAGTCGCGGATAGCGGCCCAACAGCTTGGCAATCGGGTCCGGGCCGGTGAACTGGCCGGGAAGCGGGCCGGAACCGCAGTGGATGATCACCGGGACGCCGGCGTCCTCGATCAGCCCCCAGACCTCGTCGAGCAGGGGATCGTTCGGGTCGTAGTTGCCCACCTGGATGTGCGCCTTGAACACCTGGGTACCTGCGGTGATGGCATCCGCGACGTACTTGGGGGCCTCGGGTTCCGGGAAGAACGTGGCGGTGTGCAGGCAGTCCGGGGTGTCCTCGGCGAAGCCGACCGCCCACTGGTTGAGCCAGACGGCCATCTCTGGCTTGTGCGCGTAGATCAGTGAGGAGAACCTCCGGACGCCGAACTCCCGCAGCGTGGCGACCCGCTCGGCCTCGCCCGCACGGTAGGTGATGGGCCAAGCCCGGCCGATCATCGGGCCCTGGCTGTCGAAGTACTGCCACACCTTGTCCATGACGTTCTTGGGCATGAAGTGCGTGTGCACGTCGACGATGCCGGGAAGACCCAGCTCCGTCCAGATCTTCCGCACCTTCTCCGATTCATCCATCGCGTCCGACGATATCGACCTTGGTTCCGGGCATGATCGGGGCATGTGGAATCCGGACACCTACCTCGCCTTCGCCGACCATCGGGGCCGGCCGTTCTACGACCTGCTCACGCGAGTCGCTGCGGAGGCGCCACGTCGGGTGGTCGACCTGGGTTGCGGGCCGGGCAACCTCACCGAGACGCTCGCGCAGCCCTGGCCGGGAGCGACGCTGGAGGCCTGGGACAGCTCCCCGGAAATGGTCGCGGCAGCGCAGGCCCGCGGGCTCGAAGCACACGTTGGGGCGATCGAGGAGTGGACGCCGCAACCCGACACCGATGTGGTGATCACCAACGCAGCACTGCAGTGGGTGCCCACCCATCGCGAACTCGTGGTGCGCTGGTCCGGGCAGTTGGCGCCGGGATCCTGGATCGCCTTCCAGGTACCGGGCAATTTCGATGCCCCGTCCCATCATGCGGTGCGGGAACTGGCCCGTCGTGAACCGTTCATCGAGCCGCTGCGCGACATGCCGTGGCGCGATGTCGGCCAGGTGGACACGCCCGTCGAATACGCCGGGCTGCTGACTGATGCGGGGTGTGCGGTGGACGCCTGGGAGACCACTTACGTGCACCAATTGACCGGTGAGACACCGGTTCTGGACTGGATCACCGGGACGGCTCTGACACAGGTCAAGGGTCGGCTGAGCGAAGAGATGTGGGAGCAATACCGCCAGGCCATCATCCCGATGCTGGCCGAGGCCTACCCTCGGCGCGCCGACGGCATCACGTTTTTCCCGTTCCGTCGGGTGTTCGTGGTGGCGCAAGTCGCGCGGTAGGCATTACCTACGACGTAATCGATTTCCCCACCGCACTCCGTGACGATGAGGGCATGCCTACGTTAGAGACCGCCGACCGCACCGACATCCATTACACCGATACGGGGTTCGGGCCGGTCCTGGTGTTCACCCACTCGTGGGGGCTCAACTCGGGCCAGTGGAGGCTGATCACAAACACCCTGGTGGACAAGGGTTTTCGCTGTGTCGCCTATGACCGGCGCGGGCACGGAGGCTCGGGTGCCTACGAAGGTGAGTGGACCGTGGATCTGCTGGCCGACGACCTGGCCCGAGTGCTCGAACACCTGGATCTCGACGATGTGACGTTGGTGGGGCATTCCCTGGGATGCGGTGAGATCGGGCGCTACCTCAGCCGTCACGGAACGGCTCGGGTGAACCGCGCGGTGCTGGTGGCGGGGCAACTCCCGCTGGTGGTCAAGACGGCGGACAACCCCGACGGTGTTCCCGAGGCGATGCTCGACGCCATGCTGGTCGAGCTGGAACGTGATGTGCGGCAATGGTGTATCGACAACATCCCGCCGTTCCTCGGGCCCCACACCGTGGCACCCGAGATCGTCGAGTGGACCGTGGACCAGATCGCTGCCGTGCCTGTTGAGACCCTGCTCGCCACCCAGCGGATGGGCGCCCATACCGATTACCGGGCCGAGCTCGCCGAACTCGACCTGCCCGTACTGCTGGTCCACGGCGACGTCGACGCATCGACACCCATCGAACTCACCGGACGGCGTACTGCCGCGCTGCTGCCACACGCACAACTCATCGAGATCCCCGGTGCGGCCCACGGGATCTACCTCACCCACGCCGACCGCGTCATCGACGCGATTTGTGTGCAATCAGCGGCGCGCACCGCCGCTAACCGCACCCAAATCACCGGTTAGCGACGGGTGTTGAGCAGGTCGACGACCTGCTGCACCAGGTCGTCGATGACGGCGCCAGTGGTGTCGAGCACCAGATCAGGGTTCTCGGGCGCCTCATAGGGGGCGTCGATGCCGGTGAGCCCCTTGAGTTCGCCGGCGCGGGCCCGGGCATAGAGCCCCTTGGGGTCCCGGCGTGCGCATTCCTCGACGGGTGTCGCCACATGCACCTCGATGAACGGCAGCTTGGCGGCATCGTTGAGTGCCCGCGCGGTATCCCGGTCCGACTTCAGCGGTGAGACCAGCGAGGCCAGCGCCACGACACCCGCATCGGCCAGCAGCCGGGTCAAATGTCCGACGCGGCGGATGTTCTCGGTCCGATCGCCGGCGGAGAAGCCGAGATCATCGGACAGGCCGTGGCGCAGGTTGTCCCCGTCGAGCAGATAGGCCACCTGACCCGATTCGACCAGGGCCCGCTCGACGGCGACCGCCAGCGTGGACTTGCCCGACGCGGGCAGGCCGGTGAACCAGATCGTGGCGCCGCGTTGCCCGGTGCTGTTCCACCGGTAGTCGCGATCCAGCGACGAGGGATGCCACTTGATGTCGGAGCGGTTGTGCCCACTCGGCTTGAGCTCGCGGGCCTGCAGGATGATCCCGGCACCGACGGTGTCGTTGGACACCTCGTCGATCAGGATGAACGCTCCGTTGTCGCGGTTGTCGGCATAGCTGTCAGCGATCAGTACCGAGCTGGTACGCAACGTCACCGAGCCGATGTCGTTGAGTGCCAGCTCAACCGGGGCCTCGACCTCGTCAAGAGTCTCCGGGTCCAGCTTGGTGTGCAACTCCTGGACTGTGGCCCGCACCGTGCGGGTGCCCTGCTTGAGGGCCAGCCGGTCGCCCGCGCGCAGTGGATCGTCGAAGAACCAGCACACCGTCGCGTCGATTTCGCGGGCCAGCACCGGAGGAGCGGCATCCGAGGAGTCGCTGACGAAGACATCGCCGCGACCCACGTCGATGTCGTCGGCCAGCTCGACCGAAACCGACAGCGGTGCAACGGCTACCGCACGTTCATCGTCCAGGGTGTCCACGGCCGTCACGATGGAGCGGGTACCGGCCGGCAGGCTCACCACGGGGTCGCCGACCTGCAGCGTGCCCGCGGACAGCCGGCCGGTGTAGCGGCGACGCTGTTCCGCCGTCGGCCGGGACACCCATTGCACCGCCAGGCGCAGGCTGGCCGGATCGGCATGCGGCGCAGCCAGTTCGACGCCCTCGAGGTATTCGAGCAGCGTCGGCCCGTCGTACCAGGGGGTGTGCTCGGAGCGGTGCACCACGTTGTCGCCCAGCTTGGCGGCGATCGGGATGACGGTGAGATCGAGCCCGCCGAGCCGGTCGGCGACCTGCTGCAGCTCACGCTCGACCTCGGCGAACCGGCCCTTGTCGAAGTCGACCAGGTCGATCTTGTTGACCGTGGCGACGAAGTGCTTGATACCCAGCAGCTTCGCGATGCGGGCGTGGCGGCGGGTCTGGCGCAGCACCCCGGCCCGGGCATCGACCAGCAGGATCGCCACATGCGCATTCGAGGCGCCGGTGAACATGTTGCGGGTGTAGCGCTCATGCCCTGGCGTGTCGGCCAGGATGTAGCTGCGGGTGTCGGTGGAGAAGAAGCGGTAGGCGACATCGATGGTGATGCCCTGCTCGCGTTCGGCCCGCAGCCCGTCGGACAGCGCGGCCAGATCAGCAACGCCTTCCGAATCGGTAACGGCCTCAAGATGATCCAGCGGCAGGCTGTCGGTGTCGTGCATCAGGCGGCCGATCAGGGTGCTCTTGCCGTCGTCCACCGAACCCGCGGTGGTGATGCGCAGAAGTTGACGTCCAGTCATCAGAAGTACCCCTCGCGTTTCCGGTCTTCCATCGCCGCGACGGACGTTCGGTCATCGGCCCGGGTCTCGCCGCGTTCGGAGACGGTGGCCGCCGAGATCTCGGTGATCACCCGGTCGATGGTGGTGGCCTGCGACCGGACGGCTCCGGTGATGGTGAGATCGCCGACCGTGCGGTAGCGCACCCACTCCACGGCCATCCGTTCAGAGCCGGCCGGCTGGGCATACTCCGAGACCGCGAGCAGGATGCCGTCCCGTTCGAACACCTCGCGCTCGTGGGCGAAGTAGATCGACGGCAGCTCAAGGTTTTCCAGCTCGATGTAGCGCCAGATGTCGAGCTCGGTCCAGTTCGACAGCGGGAACACCCGGACCTGCTCACCCTTGCGGATCCGGCCGTTGTACAGCGACCACGGCTCGGGGCGCTGGGCGCGCGGATCCCACTGGCCGAACTCGTCGCGGAAACTCAGGATGCGTTCCTTCGCCCGGGCCCGTTCTTCGTCGCGGCGCGCACCGCCGAACGCCGCATCGAATCCGCCGGCCTCCAGCGCATCCAGCAGGGTCCGGGTCTGCTGCCGGTTGCGGGACGCGCCCGGACCGGGATCGGCGACACGGCCGCTGTCGATGGTCTCCTGCACCGAGGCCACCACCAGCCTGTGACCAAGCCCGGTGGTGCGACGGTCGCGGAACTCGATGACCTCGTCGAAGTTGTGCCCGGTGTCCACGTGCAGGACTGGGAACGGCAACGCCGAAGGGCGGAAGGCCTTCTCGGCCAACCTCAACAGGACGATGGAGTCCTTGCCCGCCGAGAACAGCAGCACCGGACGCTGCAGTTCGGCGACCACCTCGCGGATGATGTGCACGGCTTCGGCTTCCAGCAGCCGCAATTCGTCGACGTGCAGTAGATCGGTCGTGGCCGTCATACCGGCAACCCCTCCTTCTCGGCATCGCGGCGGTAGCGATCCACCCATTCGTCGGATCGCTGATCGGCCTGACGTTCCAGGACCGGCTGCGGCGCCAGGCGCGGGTCCAGGCCCAGCGCCTCCAGCACCGCGGCCACCACGGTCGTCAGGTTGCGCCACAGGTACGGGTAGGACACGTCGATGGGGGAGATGTTCTCCTCGGCAAACCAGGAGCGCCAGCCCTCCTCCTGGGCCCGCAGCAGCGTGATCACGTGGGCGATGGCGCCCGCGTGATACTCGGCCCGCGCATCGCGCGTCGGATCGGCCCGGCCGCGCCACACCCTGGTCTGCACCGCCCGCCAGAACGAGACCGCCTGTGACACAACGTCGGGCCGGTAAACGTGGATCAGCACCGGGTCGCCGCCGGTGACGTCGCGGATCGCGGCGAGCAGGCCAGGCCCGGATCGCTCGGGCAGGCCCTCGGCACGTTCCAGCAGCAACGGTGTCTGGTTCCACATCAGCTTCCCGCCCCACACGCCGTTGGGGGTACGGCCGACGGTGCGGATGTAGTCGCGCCAGATCTCGGCCGGAGCCAGGTCTGGCTTGCCTTCGACCAGTGGGTCGAGCAGGCGCAGGATCGACTCGTCCTCGACGCCGGCGAACCATTCCCGCGGTTGCGGCGACATGCTGGTGGTCGGCAGGTACTGGAAGAACTCCTGGGGCTCGCCGGCCATGCCGGTGGCGCGCAGGGATTCCACCAGCAAGGTGCTGCCGCTGCGCTGGGATGCGAGCACCAGGTAGGCCGTCGGATGATCTGGCATGGGCGAGACTCTAACCATGATTGGTTTGCGGCGCCTATTTAAGTAGGCGTCAAGAGTTTTCATTCACCGTGATGAAAACTATTGGTGGGTATCGGTGATGCCACGGTCGGCAGCGATGGCCGATCTGCTGCTGGCCGGATGGCCGTGGATATGTAGATACGTCTCGGTGTAACGCTCCGATATGCGGGTGCCGGCGAATTCGGAGGGAATGACATCGAGCGTCTTCTCGCGCCAGTCGTTCAGGAGCAGTGCCAAGTCGTTCGCGATCGCCTCAGCCTTGTCGGTGGCGTCCGGTCCCAGCAGGTTGTTGCGCTCGGTCGGGTCCGCGACGAGGTCGTACAGTTCACGGCCGGGCCGGGGGGCCTTCACCCGCTCGTCGAGTGCCCGTCCGGAGGGGCTGTCGGCGATATCCCATGGCAGATCCAACAATGGTCGCGCCGCGTAATTCTCGATGTAGCTGTATTCCTTTGTGCGAATGGCGCGAATGGGGTCGAAAGAATCGTGGTACGTCTTTGTGGTGTACACCTCGGAACGGACCTCAGCCGTTTCCGTGGGAGTTGCTGTGAGGTTGCTGGCGTGTGACAGACCTTCGACCGCGTCGGGGATCTCGACGCCGAGGAGTTCCAGCAGGGTGGGCAGCAGATCAACCCCGCTGAACAGTTCGTCGTAGCGGCGCGGCGCGATGCCGGAGCCACGCGGCGGGCGCACGATCAGCGCGATGCCCGTGCCCGCGTCGTACAGCGTCGACTTGGCCCGGGGCAACGCCGGTCCGTGATCGGTGATGAACACTACCCAGGTGCTCTCGTCGAGACCGGTCGCGGCCAAAGTGCCGAGCAGTTCGCCGACCTTCGCGTCAGCTACCGCAATCGATCCGTAGAACTCGGCGAGGTCGTCACGCACCCCAGCGGTGTCGGGCAGGTAGTCGGGGACCGCGACGTCGTCGGCCTCGGCCGGTTCGTATCGGTCGCGCGGATACGGCCGGTGCGTCTCGAAGAACCCGGCGGTCAGCAGGAACGGTTCTTGCGGTGGCGCGGCCAACCATTCGGACGCCTGCTCGACGACGTACTCGCAGAACGAGTTCGATACGTCGAACTCGTCGTACCCCAGATTGGCCGGCTGCGAGGTTTCGTGTTGCATGCCGAACAGGGCTGTGTGCCAACCTGATTCGGCGAGGAAGTGGGGGAGCGTGCGCACTCCGGCGCGGTACTCCCAGCCGTGGTGGGCCAGGCCCACCAGTCCGTTGCTCTGCGGGTAGCGGCCGGTGAACAGCGAGCCCCGCGACGGTGAGCACAATGGTGCGGTGGCGTGGGCGCGGGTGAACAGGACCCCCTCGGCGGCGAGGCGGTCGAGGTGTGGGGAGACCACATCCGGGTGGCCGTACACGCCGAGATAGCGGCCGAGATCATGCCAGTGCACGATCAACAGGTTCTGCCGTTGCGGCTCGGTCACGTCACATCCTTTCCGTCCACCCTACGACCGAACAGCCTGAATGCGCGGCCCGCAACCGTTTGGCTCAGCCCGAGCACGTTATTTGCTACGGGTGATACGGCACGCCGACCGCGCGGAACACGTACTCCGGGCCCACGTCGAAAGCCAGGGACCGGCGGGGCAGCCGCGCCAGCACTTCGGCCGGAATCTCCGTCTTGTAGTGCAGCGAGAGCTTCCCGTGACCGCGCCGGTCGATCTGGGCCACGTCGGCCTGCAGGGTGAGCCCGGTCTCGCTGATCTCGGCGTGCACAGTACCGACCTGCGGGGCTGCCCACGGCTGGTCGATGCTGCGGCCGGCGAGTTTGGGCAGGGTGGACATGGTGGCCAGTGCCCGATAGTTCGTCAGAACCAGTGAACCGGCATAACTGGCGACACTGCCTGCCGAGCGCGTTCCCGGGATCGATCCGGTGAAACGCCTCGTCACCGGGATGTATTCGGCCAGGAAAAGGATGCCTTCGGCTTCGGCCTCCGCGCGCAGGCCATCCGGCAGTGCGCCGATGTGCATCAGCTTCCGCAGGATCAGTGCCATGTCTTCGACGGTAGCGCGCAAACATGGCAAATCGGTTGGAGCTGGTAGAGATGATCTGGTGAAAACCCGGGACAGGTGGCTGATCGTGAGCGTGGTGGCGGCCGTCGCGGTGTATGCGGCGCTGTGGATCGGCTACGCGAGGCAGTGGACCTGGCTCGCCGACGTCGACGCCGCGGGCTTGGCAGGTCCGTACCGGTTCGGCTCGGCGCACCCGGGCTGGGTGACGGCCTGGGACGTGTTCTGCACCGTGCTCGGGCCCTTTGCCTTCCGGTTGCTGGCATTGGTGATGATCGTCGTCGCGCTGGTGCGTCGCCGGCGGCGCATCGCCTGGTACCTGGTGCTGACCGTCGAGCTCAGCGCGGTGATCACCGAGCTGGCCAAGTCCCTGGTCGATCGTCCGCGCCCGTCCACGGCACTGGTCCACGCCCTGTCCACGTCGTTCCCGTCCGGGCATGCGATGGGCGTCATGGTGGCGGTGCCGGCGCTGCTGACGCTTGCCTGGCCCGTGCTCCGGCCCGCGCTGCGGGGTTGGTGGGCGGCTGCCGGGGCGGTGGTTGTCATCGCGATCGGCGTGGGCCGGGTGGTGCTCAACGTCCACCATCCCTCGGATGTGGTGGCCGGGTGGGCGCTGGGCTACGTCTGGTTCGCGGCGGTGTTCCTGCTGTACCCGCCGTACTCACCGACGGTCACGGCAGTGGACGGAACACCCGCAGCGCCCGGTAGCGCACGCTGAAACTGGCCTCGGTGATCGCCTCGCCCACCTCGCCGTCGTAGGCGACGGCGGTGGGTCCGTCGACGGCGACGAACCGGAACTCCGGCACCCGAAGTTCGTGATAGAGCGGACTGCGTTCGAGCCGGCCCAACGCCACGGATACCGCGATGCGCAGCCGGCTGAAACGCCGCCCGGTTTCCAGGATCCGCACGTCGATCAGACCGTCATCAAGACGCGGTCGCAGCGACGGGGCGAACCCAGACGGGAAGTACGTCGAATTGCCCAGGAAGAACAACTCGGTCTCAAGTGTCTTGTCGTCGTAGCTGATCCGCACCGGGGCCTCCCGGCGCAGCGTCAGATACAGCGCGTACATCCCGGCCAGGCGCTTACCCATCCGGTGTTCGAGCTTCTCACGCATCCGCACGTAGTTCGGGTACGCGCCGATGCTGGCGGTGTTGATCACCATGCGTTCCTCGTTGAGGCACACCAGGTCGACGTAGGCCGCGGTGCCTTCGGTGATGGCCTTGACGGTCCGGGCCACCGAATCGCAGCCGATGTCCTTGGCGAAGTGGTTGAACGTCCCGCCGGGGAACACCGCGAGCGGGACACCTGCCTCGACGGCGATGCCCGCCGCGCAGGCCACCGTGCCGTCGCCGCCGCCCACCGCGAGCACGTCGACGCGGGCAGCAGTCTCGCGTAACACCGTCTCGATGTCATCGTCGTCGCCGAGTTCGACGATCTCGGTGCGCGGCAGGGCTTTTCGCACATCGTCGACGATCCGCGCGCCCGTCCCGTCACCGGAAGCCGGGTTGATCACCAGTGCCACACCGGCACCGTCCAGTCGGGGCTCGGTGTGGAACCGCAACGGATCCGAAGCCGGCAGGGTGGCAGCCGGGATGGTCGGGACGATGCGTGCGCCGAGGACCGCGATCGCGGCGCCGATGCCGAACCCGGCGAACACATCGCCGGGGTAGTGCGCACCGGTGGCCACCCGGGACAGGCCGACCAGGCCGGCGAGCAGCGCCAGCGGCAGACCGGCGGGTGCGGACTCCAGGCCGACGCCCACCGCGAACGCCGCGGCGCTCGCGGAGTGGCCCGACGGCAGGGAATGCGAGGTGGGGATGCGCCGGGCCCGCCGGGCCAGCGGGATCAGGCTGCGGTCCGGCCGTGGCCGCCGCCAGATCCGTTTGGCGACCTGGTTGGTCACCAGGCTGGTCACGGCCAAGCTGACGACGCCGCGCCCGGCACCACGCCGCAACGACGTGCTGCCCAGCGCACCCATGGCGGCCGCGATGGCAAACCACAGCTTGGAATGGTCTGCGGCCCTGGTCAGCCCGGGCATCACGGTATCCAGCAGTGGGCTCGGTGACTCGGCGACCGCCTCGAAGACCTCACGGTCCAACGTGCCCAGGCCCTTGCCGATCGCATGCACGTCCATGTCGCCAAGGTAGCCGTCGGGACCGGATCGTGCCCCAAGCTTTACCGGGCCGAGAGGGACACCGACGACGATGGACGGATGCGCCGACTGCTCGCCATGCTGTGCGCCGGGGTGTTGGCTCTGGCATGCGCGCCCACGGCCGGTGCCGTCGACCCGCCCTGGTTCGCCCCCTCGGTGGGCAATGCCACCCAGGTGATTTCCGTTGTCGGAGTGGGTGGTTCGAAGGCGAAGATGGATGTCTGGCAACGCGGGCCGGCGGGCTGGCAGCCGGTCGGCGCGGGGATCGACGCCAACATCGGCTCCAACGGCATGGCCCCGCAGACCCACGACGGGGAAATGAAGACGCCCATGGGCATTTTCACCCTCGACTTCGCGTTCGGCACCGCCCCCAACCCCGGTGGCGGGCTGCAGTACGTCCAGGTGACGCCCGACCACTGGTGGGACGGGGACATGAAGAGCCCGACCTACAACACCATGCAGGTGTGCAAGAAGGCGCAGTGCCCGTTCAACACCGATCCGGCCAGCGGCACCGAGAACCTCGACATCACGGCTTATAAGCACGCGGTGGTCATGGGCGTCAACAAGGCGCGGGTGCCCGGCAACGGTGGCGCGTTCTTCGTGCACACCACTGATGGCGGGCCAACCGCCGGCTGCGTGGCGATCGACGACGCCACGCTTGTCAAGATCATGCAGTGGCTACGGCCTGGCGCCGTGATCGCCGTCGCGAAATAGCTCAAAGATTGAGGGCGGCACCGGGTTCCAGCTTGAAGTTGAGCCCGTCGAGCGAGAGGGTGGCGTCGTAGGTGCGGTCGTAACCGGTGGCGCTGATCTTCCAGCCGTCGGCGGTGCGGCGGTAGCGGTCGTGGTAGAACGCCGAACCGAACAACATGAAGTTCATGCTCGCGACGATCACGCGGTCCTGCAGGTACCAGGTGGCGGTGGCCTCGTCGCCGTTCACCTCGATCTCGGGGTGCGCGACGCGATGCTCGGTGACGACCTCGGGGCCCAATGAGGCCTTCATGTACTCCACCAGCGCGTCGCGGTCGGTGAAGTGCAGGGTCTTACCCATGGACTGTCCGTAGTCGCCTGCCACGTCCTCGGTGAGGGTGTCGGCGAACTCGTCCCAGTGCTTGGTGTCCAGTGCACGCAGGTACCGGTATTTGACTTGCTTGATGTCGTCGATGTCGCCCATGCCCGACATTTGAGCACAACTCCGGCGGGCGCAATACCCGTTGTGCCCACTGTGGCGAACGTGCAGGCTTTCGCGGCAGGGATGCGGCGTTCGGCTGTGGAGGCGGCACGCTCGTCACAGGGGCTGAAACGGTTTGCCGGTCCATTGATCTGACCTTCGTCCGGGGTGACCATGCCCGTTCCTGTGCGCCACATTAACGTTGCTGACGTGGTCAAAGGCGCACCGCCGGAACGTGCTTGGCCTGGCCGCTGCGGAGTGTCGGAAGGCCTTGGGGCTGCGCTGCGGCTATCGTGGCGTGCGTTATGAGCGGCCCGTTGGGGTTGTCGATCGGGACCACCAACTTGGTTGCGGCGCGTGTCGGCAATCAACCTGTCAGCCGGCGTTCGGTGTTGACCTTGTCGACCGACCGGACGCCGCAGGTCGGCGTACCCGAATCCGGTCCCGGTGTCACCTTGAGCGGGTTCGTCGAGCGGGTCGGCGATCCGGTGCCGTTGGTGGCGCCCGACGGGGCGTCCTACCCCGCCGACACCCTGTTGGTCGAGGCCCTCGATGCGATGGTCGAGCTGGTCGGCGGACCCTCCGAGCAGCTGGCGATCGCGGTGCCCGCGCACTGGGGTGCACCCACCTTGCGGGCCCTGCGTAACGCGCTGCGGCACAACCCGAGCCTGTCGCGCGACGGGCGGCCGCCCCGGCTCGTCCCCGATGCCGTTGCCTCGCTCGCGGCGCTGCGCGCCAACCCGGGTCTGCCGTCCAACGGCGTGGTAGCACTCCTGGATTTCGGCGGCGGCGGTACCAGCATCACGCTGGCCGACGCCACGTCGGCCTTCGAGCCGATCGACGAGACCACCCGTTATCCCGATTTCTCCGGCGATCAGATCGACCAGGCGCTGCTGACCCATGTGCTCGACGGTGTCGCTCAGGCCGGCGGCATCGATCCGGCCGGTACCGTGGCAGTCGGCTCCCTGGCCCGGCTGCGCGAGGAATGCCGTCAGGCCAAGGAACGGCTGTCGGCAGAGACTGCGACCGACCTGGTGGTCGAGCTGCCCGGATATTCGGCCACGGTGCGGGTGACCCGTTCCGAACTCGAGGGGCTGATGCAGGCGCCGCTCACCGGTGTATTGGATGCGCTGGAAAAGGCCTTGGAGCGCAACGGGATCAGCTGGCCAGCGGTCTCAGCGGTGGTGACCATCGGTGGCGGGGCCAGTATTCCGCTTGTCACCCAACAGCTTTCGGAACATTCGCAGGCGCAGGTGGTGACTACACCGCAACCGGCGCTGGATGCCGCGATCGGTGCCGCGTTGTCCGCCGCCTACGCCGCGGATGCCGATGCGCAGACCGGCATGGCCCCCACCCTGGGCCGGGCGGCGGTGGCGCCGACGGCCGGGATCCCTTCCGGCCCAGCAGGTTCTGAGGGCTCGTCCACCTTCCGCGCGCTGGCCTGGTCGGAAGACGACGCGGGCGACGACGTGGTGCCCTACACGGGCCCTGATTTGGTGGAGTCCTACGGCAGCGAGACCGCGGCACGTCCGGCCGTGCAGTACGTTCCGCCGACGGGGCCCATTGAACAACCCCGCGGCGGGTGGGAGCGGTTGCCGTTGACGGTTTTCGCGGTGGCCGCAGCCCTGGTCCTGGTCGCCATCGGTGGTGTGACGTACGCGTTGACCGGCCACCTCCTGTCACGACGACCACAACCACCACGACCCCGCCGACCACCACGACGACAACCACGCCGCCGACCACGACCACGACCACGCCGACCACGACCACCACGACGACGAACCCGATGACGACGACGTACGTCACCGTGCCGTTCGTTCCGGTGCCCATTCCGATCCAGGTGCCGAACCGCGGTGAAACGCAGCAACCCCAGTACCCCTACCCGCAACAACCGCAGTACCCGTACCAGCAGCAGCAGCCGCAGAATCCGTTCCAGCCCTATCCCTGACGACCTGTGGTGTTGCTGGACCGTCGCTGAACGGTACTTGGCAAAGGTTGAGCCGGCGGACCATGAGCAAGCGCCCTTCGCTCGCTCTGCCTTGACGTCAAGAGGCTCGCTGTACACGAAAAGTGTTGTGCGCATTGTCAATACAATGAACTGACAGCGGGGTTCGGCAATACGCTGCCGGGTACGTCGTTCGGCGGTACCTTCTCGGTCAAAACCGGGAGGAAAGATGAAGCGCATCCATGCCGTCGTCGTGGGCGCCATGGCGACCGTCGCCGCAGGCTCGTTCGCTGGACCGGCTGCAGCAACTCCCGCCGAGGGAGACGTCGTGCGCACCGATCTCGGCAAAGGCACCACCACCGCGCCGATCTGGGTCGTGACGGCGGGCCAGCCGACCACGTTGCATGTCCAGAGCCTGCTGCTCAAACCGGGGGCCCGCAGTGGCTGGCACACCCATCCCGGACCGGAGCAGTCGGTGATCAACGACGGTGCGGTGGTCGTGCGGAGTGCGGGTGACTGTGCGCCTGCGGTGTACACGGCGGGCCAGCTGGTCGTCATCCCGGCCGGGGTGGCCCACCAGGTCACCAACGAGGGCGCCGACGACGCCGATGTCGTCGTGACCTACACGCTGCCCGCCGACGCTCCGGTGCGGGACGACTCGCCTGACCAGTGTCCCTAGCTGGGGAAACGAGCTTGCAACCACGAAACTTTGGGCAGGGGTCGAATATCTGGGTAAGAGTTCGGTTAAGGTTCTGCTGTGCCTGAGATGGATCGTCGCAGTGTGATGTTCATGATGGGTCTGGGGGTGGCAGCGGCAGCGCTGCCCACCGGGACGGCCAACGCCGACCCGGCTGCACCTGGTCCCGGAGCGCCCGGAGCGCCCACCCCGCCGGCTGCTACCGCGGCGTCACCGACGTACCTGTTCCAGGATGAGTTCAACGGCCCGGCCGGGACCCCTCCCGATCCCGCGTGGTGGCATCTGGTGCCCGAGCGCGAGATGATCAAGAACCCGGTCGAGTGGGACAAGCCGTTCAACATGGGCCGCTACGTCACCGACACCGACCACGCATTCCAGGACGGCAAGGGCAACCTGGTGATCCGCGCGACCCGCGGCCCCGGCACCACGGTGCAGGAGAAGTACGCGGGCGCCAAGGTCGTCGGAAACTGGCGCGGTGGCATCGGCACCACGTGGGAGGCGCGGGTCAAGCTCAATTGCCTGACCGACGGTGCGTGGCCCGCGTTCTGGCTCCTCAACGACGATCCCGTCCGCGGTGGCGAGGTCGACCTGGTCGAGTGGTATGGCAACCGTGACTGGCCGTCAGGCTCCACGGTGCACGCCCGCCTGGACGGCGAGTCCTTCGCCACCAACCCGCATCCCATCGACAGCGGGTGGCACACCTGGCGGATGTCGTGGACGCCGCAGGGCATGTACTTCTGGAAGGACTACGCCCCGGGCATGGAACCCTTCTTCGAGGTTCCGGCCAACTCGTTGCAGGACTGGCCGTTCAACGATCCGGGCTACACCCTGGTGCCGGTGTTCAACATCGCCGTCGGCGGCTCCGGTGGCCGCGATCCGAGCGGTGGCAACTACCCGGCCGAGATGCTGGTCGACTGGATTCGCGTCTTCCAGGGCTGATTATTTTCCGGGCTTTCCGCGGAACTACGGGTTGTGACGTCTTTCCGACGATGTCACGTCAAAACCCGTAGTTTCGGCGTTTAAGGGCAGACCGCTGTCCGCAGCTTGCCGGGCGGCGGCGGGTTGAGCGCCGACGCGATCTGCTTGAGGGGCACCGGTGCGACGACGAGCGCGTCCCATGGAAAGCGTTCGCGGGTGCGGTCGAGGAAATCCACGGCCCGATGCAGGTGCCGGGGCTCGTAGTTGTGCACACCGGTGATGGTCAGCCATTGCCGCACAACGGTTTCCGGATCCACCGCCAACGGCGGCCCAGGGGTGACCGAGCCGGCGAGTACCAGCGTGCTGCCGATGTCGAGACGGCCCAAGGCATCGGTGACGGCCGCGGAAGACCCGGTGTAGTCGATCGCCACATCGACCGGGTCTCCGTCGGACGCGTGGCCGCCGAAGCGCGGGACCAACGCCATGCGGTCGGCGTTGCGGTCGACCACCTGCACAGCGGCTCCCGCTGCGGCACATGCCGCGACGGCGGTGAGGCCAAGCATGCCCGCTCCGTTGATGAGAACCCGTCGCCCGGCAAGCTCACCGGCGGCTTCCAGGGTGGCCATCACCGTCGCCGTCGCGCATGCGGCCGGCGCGGCGACCGGATCGGAAAGTGTCTCGGGGACCACGGCGATCGTGGTGCCCCGCGGCAGAACCACATGTGCGGCATAGGAACCCGACAACGGCCAGTCCCCGTCGAACGGCTCGTGGCCCACCTTGCGCACCGACAGACATTTGGCGCTCAGCCCAGCCCGACACCGACGGCACGAACCGCAGGCCACCGTCACCGACCAGATAACCCGTTGCCCGACTCGCACATCCGCGCCCGGACCGGTCGCGACGATCTCGCCGACGGCCTCGTGTCCCAGCACCGACGGGCAGGCCGCGGAACGGCGGCCCATGACGGTGTGCAGATCGCTGCCGCACACCGTGGCCAGCCGCACTCGGACCAGCACCTCTCCGGTGCCGAGTTCGGGAACCGGGACGGTCCGCACGTCGACACCGGAGCCGGTCCAGACGGCGGCCACCGTCACACGAGGCGGGATCGGATCCATCCGGACAACCTTTCGATGGCGTAGACGATGACAAAGATGACGATGACGATCGCGCCGGCCACATCGAAGTTCAGGGTGCGGATCGACTCGAACAGCAGAAAGCCGACACCGCCGGCTCCGACGATGCCCAGGATGGTCGAGGTCCGCACATTCACGTCGAACAGGTACAGGCTGGATCCGACCATTGCCGGCATGGCTTGCGGAATCACCGCGGCGAACAACGTCTTCCACCAGCCGCCGCCCACAGATCGAACAGCCTCCAGCGGTCCCGGATCGATCTCCTCGACGGCATCGGCGACCAGTTTGCCGAGGAATCCGATCGATCCGATGGCCAGCGCGCAGGTGCCGGCGACCGGGCCGAGCCCCAACGCCGCGACGAACACCACGGCCAGGATCAGCTCGGGCACGGCCCGCACCAACAGGATCCAGCCGCGGGCCAGCCAGTAGACCGCTGGGTGCGGTGTGACGTTACGGGCGGCCAGGATGCCGACCGGGATCGACAGCATGACACCGATGGCTGTGGACACCACGCCGATTGCGACGGTTTGTCCTGCGGCGATGAACAATTGGCTGCCGAGGGCCGAGAAGTTGGGCGGGATCATCCGAGTGAACACCTCGATGGCCGGCCCCACCCAGGTCACCAGGGACACCGGATTGATCTTCAACACCACCAACGCCGCCAGACACACACCGGCCAGCGCGCCGCCGAAGGCAAACCGGGCGGCGCGCTCACGTGCCGGGTGTGAGTGGGTCGAATCCAGCAGCATCCGCCGAATCACGATCGACAGTAGTTCCATGGCCGCGATGATCGCCAAGATGACGCAGGCGATGCCCAGGGCTCGCGGATAGATCAAGCCGCGCAAGGCATCCTGCAACGCGAAGCCGATGCCGCCGGCACCGACGAAGCCGAGCACCACCGACATCCGCAGGTTGATGTCGATGCGGTAGATGAAGGTGGCGATCCAGGACGGGACCACCTGTGGAACGACCGCGTTGAGCATCTCGCGGAAGTAGCCGACGCCGGTGCTGCGCACCGCTTCTCGGGGTCCCGGGTCGGTTTGCTCGATGGCATCGGCGAACAACTTGCCGAGCATGCCGATGGAATGAATGGCCAGCGCGAGAATGCCGGGCAGTACCCCGATTCCGAGGGCCCGGACGAGCAGGACGGCGAACAGGAGATCGGGCATGGCCCGGCAGAACGTGATGATGGCCCGTGCCACCGCCTGTACGGCCGGGTGTGGGGTGGTGTTTCGGGCGGCCAGAAAGGCCAGTGGCACTGAGGCGATCGCGGCGAGCACCGTCCCCAGAACGGCCATCAACAGGGTCTCGACCGCCAGGCCGCCGATGCGGCCGGGATCATCCAGGCGCGGCGGGATCATCCGCTCCAACAGTGCGGCAACCTCGTCGAGCCCGTTCAGCAGTGTCGCGGGGGCGAAGTCGATCGACCACGCCGCGATGATCGTGGTCAGCACCGCGGCGACGGTGACCAGGTGCAGCAGGCCGGGCAGTGGCCTGCGCTCAGGCGCCGGGGCGGAGGGGGTCGGCCGTTCGGTGAGGTCGGTACTCACGACGGCCGGGCCGCTGAATGTGCTGTGGGATCGACCCGTTGGTAGATCTCCATGACGTCGTCGCGGGTCATGCCGACCGCGGGCCGGTCCAGGATCTTCTGGCCGTTGCGCAGGCCGACGAGCCGGTGGGCCCAGCCCAGTGCGAGGTCCACCTGGTGCAGCGTGCACACCACGGTCAGCTTCTCCTCGATGCACACCCGGAACAGCAGATCCATGACGACACCGGCGTTTTCGGGATCCAACGAGGCCACTGGTTCGTCGGCCAGCAGCAGGCCGGGCTTCTGCATCAGGGTGCGGGCGATCGCGACCCGCTGCTGTTGGCCACCGGAGAGGGTGTCGGCGCGGCGGTCGGCGTAATCGGCCAGACCGACGCGGTCCAGGAATGCCAGGGCTTCGGCACGCATGGCCCTCGGATAGGTCAGTGCGCCGTACCGGGGGAGTCGCAGCTGGCCGAGCCCGCCGATCAGGACGTTCTCCAGGCAGCTCAGCCGCCCGACCAGATTGAAGTGCTGGAAGACGAACCCCACATTGCGGCGCAGTGCGCGCAACTGTTTGGCCGAGGCGGTGTCGACGTGGGTGCCGCCGACCTCGACGCTGCCGGAGGTGACCGGTTGCAAACCGTTGAGGCAGCGCAACAACGTCGACTTGCCCGATCCGGACAGGCCGAGCAGCACCAGCATCTCGCTGCGCCGGACGTCGAGGGACACGTGGTCCAGGGCCAGGGTGTCACCGAAGCGTTTGGTGACGTCGCGGGCGATGACGACGAGATCGTCGCCCGCGACGGAAGGGTGGGGTCCGTCTGCGCTCATGGGTGTCAGCCCTTGCACTTCTCGGAGCCGGTGACATCGCAGACGTGGCGCACACCGCTGTAGTCCGAGTCCTCGACCGGGACGAATCCCCAGGCCCGCTCGTCGGTGGTCCGGCAGGCGTCACCTTGGCAGAAGCCCTCGGCCTCAAGGTTGGGCACGTTGACCTTGTCGGCGAAGAGGGTCTTGAGCTTGCCGATGGCTTCGCCGCCCAGCGAGTCGTTGGCGGCGAACACCGAGCCGGCGATCATCTCCGACTTCCACACCGTCTTGAGCTGACCGGGTTTGAGGTCGCCCTTGGCGATCATGGTCTTGTCGACCATGGTGTCGAATGCGAAACCGGCGTCGCAGTCACCGTTGGCGATCGCCAGGGCCGAGGAATCGTGCCCGCCGGCGTAGATCGGTGACATCGCCGCGGAGATGTCGCCTTCAGAACCGGATTTGACCACCCCGGCCTCGATCAATCCGGCGGTGGGATAGAGAAATCCCGAGGTCGAGCTCGGGTCTACGAAGCAGACCTTCTTGCCGGCAAAGTCCTTGAGGCCGTTGACGTTCGCCTCGTTCGCGCGGGCCAGGCCGTACGACTGGTAGCCGGGCTTGGCGCCCTGCTCCTGGATGACTGCGCCGACCGGTGTGACCTTGGCGCCGTTGACTCCGGCGACGACGTAGGCGAACGGCCCGAAGAAGGCGAGGTCGACGTTGTCGGCGATGATGCCCTCGACCACCCCGGCATAGTCGGAGGCCTGCACGAACTCGACTTTGGCGCCGGTCTCCTTCTCCAGCAGCTTGATCAGCGGCTGGTAGCTGGCCTTGAGGTCGGTGGAGTTCTCGGCCGGGATGGCGGCCAGGGTGAGGGTCTCGGGGAAGCCCTGGGCGGTCTTGGCGTCGGAGTTGTCAGAACTCGAACAGCCGGACAGGACGAGGGCGGCGCTGGCGGCGGCCACGGTTGCGATCTGGGCTGAGGTGCGAGCGGTACGGAACTTCATGGCGCGCGGGACCTTTCGGGGCGGGTGCGTTTGACGGGCAGAGCGCGAGCGGGGGTGCGCCGCTGCCCTGCCCCACACCCTGTGTGTTGGTCTATACCAGCGGGTGCATCGAAGTTGGCGAGGAGGTTAACAACACGGCAAGTCTTGGTCTATACCAAAACTTGCTACGGTGAGCGGGTGGTCGCCAGCGTAGAACCCCGGGTTCTCAAGCACCAGGTTGTCCGTGCGCAACTGGAGCGATTGCTCGACGACCTCGAGGTCGGAGACCCGTTCCCGGCCGAGCGCGAGATCGCGGAACGATTCGATGTCGCCCGCGAGACGGTCCGTCAAGCGCTGCGAGAGCTGTTGTTGGCCGGGCGGATTGAACGCCGCGGTCGCTCCACCATCGTCGCGCGGCCCAAGATCCTGCAGCCCCTTTCCATGGGTTCCTACACCGAGGCGGTCAAGGAGCAGGGCCGTACCGGTGGGCGCATCCTGGTCGGCTGGAGTGACCTCGTCGCCGACGACGTCCTGGCCGGCCAACTGGCCATCGACGTGGGCGCACCCATCCTTCAGCTTGAGCGCGTCCTGACCACCGACGGCATCCGGGTCGGCCTGGAGACCACCAAGCTGCCGGCCGCGCGGTACCCGGGGCTCAGGGAGGCGTTCGACTACCGCGACTCGCTCTACGCCGAGATCCGCAGCCGCGGGATTCACTTCGCGCGGACCGTCGACACGATCGATACCGCGCTGCCGGACTCGCGGGAGTCGGCGCTTCTCACCGTGGACAGCCGCACTCCGATGTTTCTGCTCAATCGAGTGTCCTACGACCAGAACGGGATTCCGATCGAACAGCGGCGCTCCCTGTACCGGGGCGACCGGATGACATTCACCGCGGTGATGACTGCTTCGTAGAAGCCCGTACGGCAAAGGCTTTGGTTCTTCTGTCGAGCCGGGTGACATTTCAGGTCCACCGTTTGGAGCGTCGAGAACTTGTGCGCAGGTTTCGTAGCCGCGAAGACGGGCGAGCGGTCGTCGTCGGGATCAGGCACCGCCGGACCGGGACGCCCATATGTGCCGCTCGAGGTAGCCGCCGTGCCGCCACATCTGTCCCGGCAAAGTAGTTAGCTGAAGTGGCGGTGCCTTCTCGTTCCGACGCGGCCCAGGACTGTTTCGAGGCGTAAGTCACGACGGGTCGTAATATTCAAAATATTGACGTTCGGCAAATGTTGAAACGGTGGCAAACGGCGATGGCTGAGCGGCAAATATACCTCTGACGAGGTGTTTGAGCGCGAACCCCCTGGCGGCCGTTGTCATGATTGGGCTATTCGGTGAAATGGAATGTGTAAGTGGGCATTTTCCACACTGAAACGTGTTTCAGAAAAGTGCTCGCATCAGCGTGAAGGCCGGGCTACATTTCGCCGCGTCGGCGTGAGCGCCGGCGTCCGGTTCAGAAACTTCACCACTGTCCAATGTCACCTGTGCCTCGAAGGGAAGCCCAAGTGGAAGTATCCGTTCGTTCATGTCTCACCGCCACCACCGCGTTTGTTGGTGCCGGTGCGATGGCTTTGAGTCCGCTCAGTCCTGTTGCTCCGAATGTGGGTGACTTGCGGGTTCCTGCGCTGACTTCTGATGTGGGGTTGATGGCGGCGCCGTTCCCGTTGCAGACGTTGTTGAACACCGCCATGACCACCGCGAACAATGTGACCGCGGTGGGGCAGGCAGTGTGGACGTTGCCGGCGCCTCTGCTGCGGCAGGCGGCGGCCAATCTGATCGAATACGCCTCGATTGAGATCGGCGCGTTTCAGAGCGCCTCCGCTGGTGCGGTGGGGTACTTCGGGACTACGTTCCCGGTACAAATGCAGGCCGCGATCGATGCGTTGGACTCCGGTGATCTCCAGGGGTTCATGGGCGGTGTGAACAGCGCGATCTTCAACACGTTTTTTCAGGTGCTGATGCCGATGCAGTCAGCGCTGGCGATCCCGCAGCACATCGCGGCCAGCCTCGCGGCCGCGTCCATTTACCTCACGGGCGCATTCATTACAGCTGCGGGGGCCGTGGTGGTGCAGGGGACGCTTCCCGCGATTACGGGTGCGATCGGTGCCGACCTTCAGGCCAGCTACGACGCGGCCACCAGCGGTAATTGGGTGGGCACCATCGCTGCCCTGGCTGACCTGCCGGTCGCGGTGAGCAACGCGGTCCTCAACGGGGTGGGTGGAGTCGGGGGCCTGACCGGGCCCGCCGCTTCGATCATCACCGGCGGTGGTTTCTTGGGTCTGCTTATGCAGACCCTGCCACAACAACTGGCCAAGGCGATTGCGGACCCGGACGGACAGAACATCATGGCCGGGGGCACTGTCGAGGCGGCGTGGCAGGACTTTGCCACCCAGATGACCACCGGGTGGCCCACGCCCGGCGAGTTGGCGACCATCCCGGCGGGTATTGCGGCAGGGCTGCAGGGTCTGCCGGAAGCGGCCCTGAATGCGACCGGAAAAGCGTTGGGGGGGTTGATCGGTGGCGGCGGCAGCCCTGCGATCGCCCCGGGAGCGCAAACCGAGGCGTTGAGTGTTCTTGGTGCCGGCGGCGCACCTTCGGTTGCGGCAGTCGGTGGCGGTGTGGCCGCCACGCCGGCTGGGGTGAATCTTGGTGGCTTCGACGCCGGCGGCGGCGGACTGATCGGGATGTTCGTCGGTAACGGAACGGCTGAGCATCCCAACGCCGGGATCCTGATCGGGAAGGGCTACAGCTACGGCACGGTGGACGGGGACTGCGCATCCAGCTGTAACGGTGGTAGCGGCGGGATGCTGTTCGGCCAGGGCGGCAACGGCTTCGGCGGTGGGACCGGCGGCAGCGTCGGTCTGATCGGTAACGGTGGCGCCGGCGGTGCGGGCACGGTCGACAATCTCAATGGGGGTAACGGCGGTCAGGGCGGCATCTTCGGCAACGGCGGCGCCGGAGGTGCCGGGTTCGGCACCGGCAACGGCGGTAACGGTGGGAACGCCGGCGTGTTCATGAACGGCGGCACCGGCGGGGCAGCTGGTGCGGACGGTGGGACCGGCGGCACCGGCGGTCTGGGTGGGCTGCTCACCGGCAACGGAGGCACCGGTGGGACCGGTGGCGGCGCTGGTGGTGATGCGCGCGCCATCGGCAACGGTGGCACCGGCGGTGCCGGCAACGCCAACAACCCCAACGGTGGTGACGGAGGTACCGGTGGCGCAGTTTTCGGCAGCGGCGGCGACGGCGGTGCCGGCACGAACGGCAGCGCGGCCACCGGCGGGGAAGCCGGCGACGGTGGTCAGGGCGGTGACGCGGTCGCCATGGTCGGCAACGGTGGTGCCGGCGGGAAGGGCGGCACCGGTCAAGGAGGTGCGGGCAAGGACGGCGGCAGCGGCGGCGCGGGTGGCACCGGTGGAAAGGTGTTCGGCCAGGGTGGTACCGGCGGTGCCGGCGGCAACGGCAGCGTTTTCGGAGAAACCCAGGGCAACGGCGGCAGCGGCGGGAATGGCGGTAGCAGCACCGGAGTCCTGGGCACCGGCGGCACCGGAGGTACCGGCGGCAACGGCGGTGGCGGCACCGGCAGCGCCACCAGCAACGCCGGCAACGGCGGGACGGGAGGCAATGGCGGGGCCGGCGGAATCAACGGCGGTGCAGGCGGCAGGGGCGGCTTAGGCGGCACCAACACCTCCGGCGTCCACTCCCCCGGCTCCGGCGGTACCGGAGGCGCCGGCGGCAAGGGATTCGGCGGCAGCCGCCCCGGCGGCAGCGGAAAACCCGGAACCGCACCCAGCGGCACCACCCGTGGAGAGGGTGGAGCAGGCGGCGCCGGTGGTGGCCTGTGAACCGCATCGGCCCCCACGGGTGCGGTCAAAACGCTGATGGTCCAGCGTAACCCGTCACAGCCACTCGCAGCTTCGGTAGAGGAATGCCGAGCCTTCTAGTAGTGGTGACAATGATCCACCCCTTCCGGTCCCCAACGGAGGGGGTGGATTACGTTGTGGGTCAGTTTGTTTGGCCGAATGTGCAGACATTACCGAAATGCTCTGCAAACAACCAAGATTCATCCGACAACTCTGTTAACATCGCGGCTATGTCAGAGACCAGCCGCACCCCTTTCATGATGGCGATCGCCGCGTTGGTGGCGGCGGTGGCTGCGTTGGCTGTGGCCGGGTCCGCGTTCTGGACGCTGCGGGACAAGCCCGAAGTGTCGACGGGCGCCGCGCCGTCGCCTACCTCCGAGCAGGTGAGCGCCGCCCGCACACGTACGTGCGACAACGTCAAGAAGGTCACGTCGGGGGTTGCCATTCAGACGCATACCCAGCCCGACGACAACCCCGCCTCGGGGCAGGCCGTCGCGGCGAATGCCCGACTGTCGATGCTCGGCGGGGGCACCTATCTGCTGGAAAATATCGATCCGGCCGCACCCAGTGATCTCAACGATGTGGTCAAGGAATTCGCCGGCACTCTGCAGACGGTTGCGGTGAACGCGCTGGCCGGCATCGGCAACGATGCGCCCGACCAGGCGGCCTTGCTGCAGAAGGCGCAGGCCGAGACCGAGCGGATCGAAGCGCTCTGCACGTAGTCGGTGCCGTGCTTCTGGAGACATCGGACGGTGCCGCCGAAATCGCTGTAGCAGTTGGATTTTCGATATCAAGTCACTCCGCCACTGGTGACGGAGATTGTCAGGTGGTGAGCCGGAGCCGTTCGATTCGCTGACCGGTGATCTCCGCTATCAGCTCAAAGTCTTTGTCCAACGCCAATACGGTGAGGCCCGATACTTCGGCGAGGGCAGCAACCAGAAGATCAGGGATCGACGGTGCGCGATGCTGACCCCGGTCGGCTAGGAGCAACTGCACCTCGACCGCGCGATCTTCGACTGCAGGCGTGAAGTATTCCACCGGCATCAAGGCAAGCGGTGGTGACACGGATTCGGTACGCGCCTGTGCGGCTGTGCGGAACGAGTAGCCAACTTCCAGTCGGGTCACGCAGCTGATCCGCACCATGCCGCGTTCAATGCGGTCCACCCACGTCTGTGCATCCGGAGAGTCCGCCAACCGGGTATACGCCGACTTGTCGATGAGCCACGTGGTTACCGCCACGCATCCCCCATCACTTCCGGATTGTCGAGATCCTTGGCAGCTTCAGCTGCGCGGCGCAGGTCTTCGATGCTGAGTTGGCCTTGTACCGCTGAGGATGCGCGCTCAGCCTCGAATCTACGACGTAGGTACTCGTTGCGTGACAGTCCGTGGGCTGCGGCGTCTGCATCGATGTTGGCAATTGCCGCTTCTGACAGGCCTCGGATGAGTACATCTGGCATACGCTCGCACCTCCTGATATCAATGCTATCAGCAGGTAGGGTGCGTGCGCAGCGGTCATTCCTGGGCCTCCGGCATCCAACTGGACTTCTTGGCGCTCAGTGGCGGTTGCGGTAGGCGCGGGGTGATACCCCGACCCGGCGCCTGAAGGCGGTGGAGAAGTGGCTCGGCCTCGAAAACCCCACCATCGCACCGATTTCGGTGACGGTGCGTGTTGTGTGCCGCAACAGCGATTTGGCGCGCTCGATCCGTCGATCCAGCAGGTATTGATACGGCGTGGTGTGAAACGCTGCGCGGAATGCCGTGATGAATACAGCCACTGACATGTTCGCTTGCCGGGCAAGCGTTTCGAGAGTGATCCCCGCATCCAGACTGTCCTCGAGGAATTCGATGATCTTCGACCGGGTCGCCGCATCCAGGGTGTCGGTCCTGCGCTCGACCTGGGGTGGCGGGTTCACCGTGCAGGTATTGGTGATCGCCAGTCGAAGGGTTTCGCCGATCGAGTCGGTGAGTAGCCGCGCCAGGGTGTCATCGCGATCGGTGACGGCGTAGATGCGCTCCACCATCTGGTGGATCAGCGGGTCGCGGTGTCTGATGCGCGGAATCAACGTCGTCGCACCGATCAGTTGGCCCGGGATGGCGATCTCGCAGAACTCCGCGGTGTCGCCTTCGACCAGCGACGCGCACTTGTCGCCGGCAGGCACCACCCACATATCGCCCACGCGCGGCACGCCCCGGCCAGACGGACCCCAGTCCAGGTCGGTTTCCATCGAGCGCAGACGGCCTGCGCGGTGCACATAGACAAGGTGGCGGGTGTCGTCGAAACAACACCAATCGGTCGTGGTGTTGATCCGCTCGGTCGCGAACCGGACGGACATTCCGCCCGTGGCGACCTTTGTCTCGCCCAGTACGACGCGTCGGGTTTGGGGCCGGTCGTCGTTCCAGGGCTTCATTGCCACAAGCGGACCTCCTGTGCGATCTACGGCTGCGTCGATCTGGGCAGCAGAGTATCGAGGCGGGGCGCGCGGAGAACCGCTTTTTTGAATCTAAATTGCGGTGAAGTTCTCATTTCCGGGGCGGATGCAGCCTTAGGCATTTCTTATTTTTGTGATCAATTTGTGACCAATGACCTGCGGAAACACGCCGATGGGATGTTTGACGCGTTTCTGAGGAAACTCGTAGATCGGGGGAGCGGTTGCTGCGTTGTCACAGAAGTGCCCGTATGGTGCCCGTGTGGGCCGACATGGATTAGCCAGCCCCCGCCAGCGCAAACTACCGGCGGTAGCGGCTGCGATCGTCGCGCCGGTGGCTGCGTTCTTCGCCGCCGGCGGCGATGCCCACCCCTATCCCGTCAAGGAAGCCGCCCAGTCCGTCGCGGCCGAAGCCGCGCCGTGCTGCATGGAGATCGTGGCCGCGCCGGCCGTGTCCGCGTCGGCTCCGTCCGTTCAGGCCCTCGCCATGGGGACTGCGCAGGCTCAGCCGGCCACTGCCTCCCGCTGGCGCGTCATCAACATCCCGCAGCTGCTGCCCGTCGGCATCGCATCGGAGCGGGGTCTGCAAGTCAAGACCATCCTGGCCGCCCGCAGCGTCCACGCAGACTTCCCCCAGATCCATGAGATCGGCGGCGTCCGCCCGGACGCGCTGCGCTGGCACCCCAACGGCCTGGCCCTGGACGTGATGATCCCCAGCCCGAGCAGTTCTGAAGGCATCGCGCTCGGCAACCGGATCGTGGCCTACGCGCTGAAGAACGCCGATCGGTTTTCTCTGCAGGACGCCATCTGGCGCGGCACCTATTACACGCCGGACGGCGGCGCGAAAGCCGGCGGCTACGGCCACTACGACCACGTCCACCTGACCACCAAGGGTGGCGGCTACCCGAGTGGCGGCGAGCTCTACCTGCGCTGAGCGTGGCGTGTCCCATGCCCAGGGAGCATTGCGCCGTTTAGATTCGCGTCGTGGCGCGCAGAATGTCGTTCCGCCGGGCGCGATCGGTGATGAGCGCCGAGATCGGCGCGATCCGCCGCACCGATCCCGACCTCGATCCTGGCGACATCGCCGGCTTCACCTTGCCGATCCTGGTGCGCGCCCTGGGTGTGGTGGCCATCGGCCTCGTGCCGCTGCTGGTGGTCCGCAACGGGGAAACCGCGAACGAGCAACTCGTCCCGGTCATCGGATCACTCGCGCTGGTGATCATCTGCGCGGCTGTGGTGGCCTGGCTGATCTCGATCGTCATCTCCGGGCTGGTGGTGATGATCCTGTACCGGACCCGACCGTCGTCCTCGTCGCGCCTGGTCATGCGCACCCTGACCGACTCCTTCATGCGCATCGACGACTCCACCTCGGCGCTGATGCTGCTGGCCCTGCTGGCCGGCCTGCTCTCCTTGGCGTTCGGTCTGCCGACGCGCAGCGGTGACGAGCTGGCGAACTCGGTGCTCGACGATCTGCTGGCGGCGCAGATCGGGGTGTTGTTGGTGGCGTTGGGTTTCTTGTTCATCGCCGAATCGATCCGCTCGGCTGCCGACATCGTCGACGACCAGTCGCTGCTGCTGGCCTGGCCGTGGGCGCTGATCATCGCGTGCCTGAGCTGGGTGCTGTCCACGGTGGCCGGCCCGTTCGAAGCGACGCGGATGCTGACCATTCTGTTGCACGAATGGCTGCCGGCTGTCGTCGACGATCAACCCAGCGCCCAGGTGATCGCCGAACTTGTACCGCCCTCGGCGCGGTGGTGGGTGGCGTTCGGCCCCTTGCCGATCATCGCCGCGATCTGGTCCTACGAGGCGTACCGACGCGGCGGGTTCCTCGCGATCCGGCGGTTCTTCGATGACGACGCGTCCGCGGATGCTGCGGCTGGTTAAGCATCGAATTTCAGGCATAACGGGTTGACTGTTCTTCCATCGCGGTGTCAGCATGGTTATGCGTGAATTTTCAGGCATAGGAGTGGCATGGCAGTCCCCCGACGCACAAAACCTTCGATCGACAGCACTATGCCTGAAATTGCACGCATAGGGCGACTCTTCGCCGAGCGCCGCCTTGCGCTGCGGCTCACTCAACAAGCCGTCGCCGACTTGGCCGGTGTGTCCCGCTCCAGCGTTCAGTCGATCGAGCGGGGGAGCGGTTCGATCAAGTTCGGTTCGCTACTCGAGATCGCGGACGTGTTGGGTCTGCGCATCGAAGTCAGTGAGGCAGCCGAATGACGGTTCCGGGAAGTCCCGACCTACGCGCGGTTGTCGAGGCCGATGTTTACCTCGGCGATGAGCGCGTCGCGCATCTTGTTCGGCAGGGCGGTGACCAGATCAGTTTCGACTACGTCGCTGACGGGACCGTTGGCAGCCGCAGGATCCGGGAGCGGTCGGTCTCGTGGTCACTTTTACGTTCGCGCGATTACCCCGTCATCACCACAGGTGGTGCTGTTCCTGCGTTCTTCGCAGGGCTGCTGCCGGAAGGGGTGCGACTGGGTGTCGTGACGACATCGACGAAGACTTCCGCTGACGATCACCTGACATTGCTGCTGGCGATCGGAGCAGACACCATAGGTGATGTCCGAGTGTTCCCGGCCGGGGTTGATCCGGCTCGGCCGGCAGCGATGTTCGACCCCGAGCGCGACACGGACTTCCGTTTGGTCTTCGACAAGCTGACCGGTTCGGTGTCTGCCGATCCCGTGGGTTTGGCGGGAGTTCAGCCGAAGGTCAGTGCCGACATGATCTCGGCTCCCGCGCAAACCCGTTCGGGGCCAGCGATACTCAAGCTGAATCCGGCGGAGTACCCGTTGCTCGTCGAGAACGAGCACTTTTTCATGACGATGGCCGGGGCATGCGGATTGCGCGTCGCCCCGACCGCACTGCTGCGCGACGCCGCCGGCCGCAGTGCACTGCTGGTCACCAGATTCGACCGCGTGGGTGCGACGCGCATTGCGCAGGAGGACGCCTGTCAGGTGGCCGGCATCTACCCCGCGTCGAAGTACCGCATTACCACCGAGGCGGCCATCATGAGTCTCGCCGAGGCATGCGGACGAGGCGGCGGCTCCAAGGTAGCTGCGACCGCTGAGCTACTCAAAACTGTTGTCTTTTCCTGGCTGGTGGGAAATGGCGATCTGCACGGCAAGAACTTGTCGATCTACGATCTTGACGGAATATGGCAACCAACCCCCGCCTACGACCTGCTCTGCACTCAGCCCTACGCCGGCTGGCGAGACCCTATGGCACTCAATTTATTCGGCCGCGCGAACCGGCTCTCTCGGACTGACTTCATCGATGCCGGCGAACGCCTAGGCATCAGGCAGCGTGCGACGACGAGAATGATCGACCAACTCGTTGACGCGGCCCACGACTGGCCGGATAGATGCGGTGAGATCGGTTACGGCGAACGGCAGACAGAGCTACTTGCGGACATGCTGCATACCAGGATCGGCAGTCTGAAATGAGTTAATCGGATTCGGGTTCCGCGTCGGGCACGTCGCGTCTACGCGAGAGCATCAGCACGATGTCGCGGATCGGCGCCTCGCGCCGCCCACCCCACTCCGGGCCGACTGCGTAGTCGGCATCGGTGGCGACGAACCGGTAGCCCGGCAGGTCTCGTTGCGGTGCGAATGGAAATTTCATGTGCCACAAGCGGTCTGCGACGGCGACGGCGGCGTCTGGAGGCATCGGCCGGTCGATGCCGAGTGGGATGCAGATGTCCTGCGTGTGAATCAGGATATCCAGCAACGGATCGACCTCCTTCGTCATCGGCGGGCGTTTGCGCGATCCCGCCATGGCGCGCAACCGCGCCGTGACAGCAGCAGGGTCGGACGGGTCCTCCAGCGCCGCCCGGCGGACCATCGCGTCGAACCGGAAGCCCGACTTGAGTGCCGCCGGCAACATCTCGCCGATGCTCGCGTGGGACTGCGTGATGTGAATGGCGACCTCGCGCACCGTCCAGCCCGCGCACAGTGACGGCGTGGCCCACTGTTGGGGTTCGAGGGTGTCGAGGAGATCAGCGAGCTGTCCGCGCTGTTCATCGACATTGCGCCAGATGGTGTCGGAGTCCACGGCTGCTCCTATCGTCAGGTCTCTCTGATCAAACTAGTCGCGCGGGACGCTGTGACGAACGTTCAGGCTTTGGCGCCGGATCCGCAGTTTTACCTTTACCGCAACAGGCTGCACGCTCGCCACAGCGTCTGCAGACAGCACTCTGGCCCAGCACCGGGCGAATGCCGACTGTGTGCATCGCCTGACGTGGGTGATCTCCCTACAACGGGATTGGACGGTTCAGATCGTCGGCGCCATCGTCGGTGAGTAGGTCATGGAAGCTGCGCAATACCGTCGCACATGCCGCCCGCTCGGCCGGGTCGAGCCGGTCGAGCACCTTGCTCAATTCCCGGCGGCGCCGTGTGTTCACCTGGCGCACCAGTTTGCGCCCGCGGTCGGTCAGCGCGAGGGTGACGACACTGCGGTTACTCGGGTCGGAGCCACGCGTCAGATGGCCGGAGGCGTCCAACCGGTCGGCCAGTCGGGTCACCGTCGACCCGACCACCCCGAGGGCCTGGGCGCATTCCGTCGACGCCGACTTCCCGCGCTCCTGCAGCACGAGCAGCAGCCGGAACTGTGGCAATGAGATCTCCAGTTGGTCGACGCTGCGCAGCGCCACGCCCACCAGATCTCGGGTTGCGACTTCGAATGCCGACAGTTCGTCGACCGGAGTTCGGGTCATCTCGTGCTGCTGCGCGCTGCCCATCCAGCGAGTATCCCATGCGGAGGGTTGCGGTGCCTGTAAGTCTGCTGTGCTGCGCGGAGGCGACGAGGTTTGGATTGACACGCAACTGATTTCGAATTCATTCGCACCGAATGGCGCAATCTCGGCGGACGCTCAGCCGTCGAGCACATACTGAATGCTGTGCACCCGAGGTCATGGCCGGCGGCGGTGCGGAGATATGTGCGCAGCGCCCCGCTGACCTATGCCTGGCTGGCGGCGCTGCTGGTCACCACGATCATTCAGCACCAGATGCACGGGCGGGAACTGCATGCCCTGTTGGTCGAGAGGTCGACCAACATCCACCACCTGGGGACGGACCCGCTCTACGTGCTGGTCACCAGCCTGTTCTGGATCGATGGCCGGTTCTGGACGCCGTACCTGGTGTTGTTCAGTCTCATTCTTGCGCCGGCCGAGCGTTGGCTCGGTCAAATCCGTTGGCTGACTGTCGGTTTGATCGCCCATGTACTGGCCACCTACATCAGCGAAGGCCTGCTGTACCTGGCGATCCACGATCACGTCGCACCCGAACGGCTCGTCCACGTCCGTGACGTGGGGGTGAGTTACTTCCTGCTCGGGGTCGGCGCCGTACTGGCCTACCGCATTGTGCGGCCGTGGCGCTGGGTATATCTGGCAGCGCTGTTTCTCTACTTCGGTGCCGCGCTGGTCGCCAACATCAACTTCACCGCGATTGGCCATGTTGCGGCGCTGTTGATCGGGCTGTGCTGTTATCCGCTCACGCGGAGGCGGGGTCGGCGGGCCGCGGCGTCGTCCCTTTCTGCCGCAAGGTCGTGACGACGGCCGGTCAGCAGCCCGGGAGCGGAAACCGGTGTGGTTCAGGCCCCGACCGGCCCACCCGCCGGCGGCCGGGACAACAAGGCCACCACCGCATCGGCCAGCGTCGCGCGGGCGATCTCGAGATCCGAGGTGAAGCCGATCTGACGTTCGTTGCTCAGGCCCCGGATCGCGGCGGGCAGCAGACACCGCACCCGGTAGAGCTGGTCCGGGTCGAGGTCGAGTCCGTCCATCAGATAGTCGAATCCTTGAGTCCAGTCGAGTTCGCGCGCCGCGAAAGCCTCTGCCGTACGCGGATACTCGGCGGTGATATCGGAACGGCGGGGTGGCAGTGAGGTGCGCAGCGCCGTGAGGGCCCGACCCTCAGTGGTGTCCTGGTAGATCCAGGCGGAGTCGATGACCGCGGCCACCCGCTCCTTCAGAGTGCCGCTACGCGACGGCCAGTCTTCGGTATTGGATACCCAACTGCGGGAATGGATCTCGGTGATCACTGCCACCCACAGCCCGTCCAGGTCGCCGAACTGGTGCTGCACCGTACCCCAGGTGACGCCCGCGTCTTTGGCGATGCGATTGGCCGACACCGGCTCGCCACCGCTGTCTGCCAGGCAGCGGATGGCGACGTCGAGCAGGCGCGCACGGGTCTCCAGGCCGCGCTTGTTCAGCCGGGTGCCCGCGGCCGACGTAATGACTGCAGACGGGATCGCGGCCACCCACTGCTCCCGTGCGCGGGCGGCCTGCGGGGATTCGCGGATGTTCAGGCGAACCGCCCAGGGTTCGCCGCGACAGCCCGGCGCAGCGTCGGCCGGTTGCCCCGGTATGCCTGCACGACGGGAGCGAGCTCGTGCGGACTCGCACCGTGCATGATCACGGAGTGGGCGCCCAGGTCATACTGCCGGGCAATGGTTTTCGCGCAGTCCTGCGGTGATCCCTTGGCCACCGAGTCCAACCATTCGGCGGGGATCAGCTCGGCGATGCGCTCCAGCGTCTCGAAGGAGGCGCTGGCATCGATCGGCCCTGCGGTGGCCGCGTCGGTGAACAGGTCGCTCTGCCTGATCCGATCCCACACCGCGCGATCCCAGCCGTTGGCCGTAACCAGCACGTCGGGGTAGGCCTGCAGATAGGTCGCCAACCGGCCGACCCCGCGGCGCATCTGGTCCTCCGGCGACAACGCGTCGGGAACCGTCGCCAGACATGCCCAGATCCGGACGCTGTCCGGATCCCTACCCGCGCGTTCAGCGCCCCGCCGTACCGCCGCGACCGACTTCTCCGTCGCCTCATCAGAGAAAAAGGTATGCAGCACAACGAAATCACAGATTTCGCCGGCGAGTTCCATAGACTTCGGGCCGACGGCCACCATGCCGATAGGTGGTCCTTCGGGCAGGCCGCTCACGTGGCGCAGCATCGGCCACTTCCCGGCCGGTCCGTCGTGGTCCAGGATCATCTCGCCGGCCCAGAGCCGACGCAGGATGCCGAAGAAATCGCGCAGCCGGGCCTCGGTCACCACCGGGAGGCCGATCGCCGGCCAGTACCCCGCCATCCCACGACCGAACGCCATCGCGAAGCGGCCCTCGGTGAGCGCATGCATCGTCGATCCGACCGTCGCGGTGACGGTGGGGTGGCGCGTGTGGTGGTTGGTCGACGGGGCGATACCCAGGCTGGTGCTGCAGCCCGCCAGCGCGCCGGAGAGAACGGCCGCATCCTTCACGGTGAAGCGCTCGCCGATGTGGCACGAGCCCAGGCCGAGCTCCTCGGCCGTGCGGGCCTCAGGCAGGACCACTCGGACATCCGCGGGGTGCCTGGTGACGGCGTAATAGCCGAGCTCGCTGAGCTGGCCGTCGGGGTGATTCGTGCTCAATTACGTGCCTCTCGTTCCGCGGACGCCTAGCACTGTCATCCACGGCGACGGCAATTGTCAATGAGGGTTCTCAATGAATGGGCGGATGTGCCGGTGCGAGCGCGGCGTTCTGACCCTGACGTGACCCCGAGCTCATTGAGCAGCTGTCGAACTACCACCGAGTGCCGTCGAGCCCCGGAATCACGCACCGGCCGTCAGCGGCCACCCGGCCAATCACCATGCCGTCATACCCCGTGCACGACGAGTTGAGCGGCTCGCAGGTGTTGACGGACGTGATCACCTTGTCGGGGCCGCAGGCTGAGCCGGGTGCTGGCGGGTCGGCATTGGCGAAGGGAGTGCTGAAGCCCAGCATCAATGTTGCTGTGGCAGCAACGACGAGTGAGCGGGTCGCGTCAAACATGGTCGACACCTCCGGCCGATGATGGCCCCCGACAAGCAACAACGCTACCCCGTTTGGGCCATCTGTCGGCAAGGCTGGCTGACCGAATTTACGGGGAAAGTACGGGATTTCGCCGATTCAAGTTTGCCGGCAAAGCGCGATACGTCGCTGACCTGAATGCTTGGAGCCGATGACGGGAATCGAACCCGCGTATTCAGCTTGGGAAGCTGATGTTCTGCCATTGAACTACATCGGCATGATGCTGACGAAGGATAGCAACCCGGCCCGGGTTGTGGGTAAGGCGGGCGGGCATCGTCTCGGTGAGTCTAAGAAATTGACGCCGGTTTATCGCAGCGATGATGGCCGGCGACTGGCGAAGGTCGCCGACGCGGCCGACGCGGGCTGCCCAGCGCGGACCCGGAACCTCGGGCGGTGTGGCGAAACATCTGACTCCAGAACATGATTGCTGTTCACGCCCGACCCTGAGAGTCACGTAAAACCTCGGCCTGTCGTTCTCAGGGGCCCTCTCTACCGTCGGTAGTCGTGGGCTCCATCCGGCGCTGAATGGAGCGAACAGGCCCGCACGACGGGCCGAACCAATCGAGGGGTTCTTACCCATGGATGTTGTTATCGGTATTGCCATGACCTCGCGTGACGCCCGGCTTCTCCTGGTCGAGGGCACTCACGGCGACGGCGCGGTGATCGACCACGACTCGGTCGACGCGGACACCCGCATCGGCGCCGAGCACCCCGGCTTTCACGAGTACGTCGTCAACGCCGTGCTCGACACCTGCGCCGATGCGCCCGCGAACGGATACACCGTCACCCGCGTCGCATTGACCTGGACCGACGCGGTGGACGCCCACGCCAAGCTGGTGCTCGACGTCCTCGCGGAGCAGGGCATCGCCACGGTGACAGTGGTCTCCACGATCGACGCGCTCGAAGCCGCCACCGAATACACCGTCCAGGTCGCTGACTCCGACTCCATCGCGCTGTGCGTGGTGGAACCCGAGGAGACCATGCTGGCCGTGATCGGCGCCGAGGGCGACGACGGTACGCGCCGGTTGCGTAGTCGCCGTCTCGACGGAGCTGACGAGGCCACCGCAGTGCTGGCCCTGCGCGGCGTCTGCGAGAGCTTCCCTGAGCCGATCGCCGAAGTCGCCATCGCGGGGTCGGCACCCGACGCGGAAAGCCTTGTCGAGGAAGTGAATTCAGTGATGTCGCGGCCGGTTGTGCTCGGCGACGACGCCGCCCTGGTGCTGGCCCGGGGTGCGCTGCTCTCCAGCGCCGACGTTCGGGACGAGGCCACGTCGGCTCCCAAGCACGACCCGGTGATGCGCACCCTGACGACGATTGTGATGACGGCGGTGCTGATCGTGGCAGGTTCAGTTTTCCTCGCGCTCACCGTGCACGGGAACGACGGCAGCCCCCCGCAGCAGGCGTCAACCCCGGCCCCGGCCCAACACTCTGCACCGGCCGAGCCACACGTCCACACCGTCGTGCGCAAGGTAGTGCCACTGGCCGGGCGTGCTGCGGAGAAATCCTTGGAGACGCCCCACGCGGACAACGTTGTGCCGCCGTCGACAGGGGTGGTCCGTCGGTAACCGATACGCTCGTCGGGTGCTGCTCTCCGATAGGGACATCCGGGCCGAGATCGCCGCGAAACGCCTGGCCATCGAGCCGTTCGACGATGCCCTGGTGCAGCCGTCGAGCGTCGATGTCCGCCTGGACAGCCTGTTCCGGGTGTTCAACAACACCCGGTACACACATATCGACCCGGCCAAGCAGCAGGACGAGCTGACGACGCTGGTCGAACCCACCGAGGGGGAGCCGTTCGTTCTGCACCCCGGCGAGTTCGTGCTCGGCTCCACGCTGGAGGTGTGCACGCTGCCCGATGACCTGGCCGGGCGGCTGGAAGGCAAGTCTTCACTGGGCCGTCTCGGATTGTTGACGCACTCGACGGCGGGGTTCATCGACCCGGGCTTCTCCGGCCACATCACTTTGGAGCTGTCGAACGTCGCCAACCTTCCCATCACGTTGTGGCCCGGCATGAAGATCGGCCAGCTGTGCCTGCTGCGGCTGACCAGCCCGGCCGAGCACCCATATGGCAGTGACAAGGTCGGCTCGAAATACCAGGGGCAGCGTGGGCCGACGCCGTCACGCTCACATTTGAACTTCATCAAGTCCTAGACCGGGCCGGGTGGCCAGTGGGCGCGAAACGGCAGGCGAGCTCGCGATGGGGCCGGCGCCGTTTTCTACCTGTGGGCTGTGGAAATTGCCTATCAACAGCCCTGGTGTGGAAACGGGCGCTGTAGGGGGCGCCGACCCGCACAAAAGCGGTGAACTTTCAGTAACCACACCGCAACACGAAACACGTCGGAAACACGCTCGCCGCGCCCCTGAAACGCGCGCCGGAGATTCTCGTCGGAACCGAAGGAGCCCGACGTGCACGAGATCGATCCGGCCGCCACTGCCTGGCTGCTGGCCAGCACCGCGCTGGTCCTGTTGATGACCCCCGGCCTCGCCATCTTCTACGGCGGCATGGTCCGCACCACCGGCGTGCTCAACATGATCATGATGAGCTTCATCTCGATCCCGCTGGTCACGGTGGCCTGGCTGCTGGTCGGCTACACCCTGGCGTTCTCCGACGACGCCGGCGGCGGCCTGATCGGCGGCCTGCAGCACTTCGGCATGCTCGGCATCACGCCCAGCACCGCCCACGGCGCGGTACCCGAACTGCTGTTCGCCACGTTCCAGCTGGCCTTCGCCATCATCACTGCCGCCCTGGTCAGCGGGGCCATCGCGGACCGGGCGAAGTTCGCTGCCTGGATGCTGTTCGTCCCGCTCTGGGCCGTCGCGGTGTACGCCGTCGTCGCGCACTGGGTCTGGGGTCCGGGCGGTTGGCTGGCCGGCCTCGGCGTCCTCGACTACGCCGGCGGCCTGGTCGTCGAAATCGTGTCCGGGTCCTCGGCCCTGGCGCTGGCCCTGGTGCTCGGCCCCCGCATCGGCTTCAAACAGGACGCGATGCGCCCGCACAACCTGCCGTTCGTGCTGCTCGGTGTCGGCTTGCTGTGGTTCGGCTGGTTCGGCTTCAACGCCGGCTCGGCGCTGGCCGCCAACGGCACCGCCGCCGCGATCTTCCTCAACACCCTGGTGGCCGGCTGCCTCGGCATGCTCGGCTGGCTGACGGTCGAGCAGGTCCGCGACGGCAAGCCCACCACCTTCGGTGCCGCCTCCGGTGTGGTGGCCGGTCTGGTGGCGATCACCCCGTCCTGCGGCACCGTCAACACCCTCGGCGCGGTTGTGGTGGGCCTGGCTGCCGGCGTGGTGTGTTCTTTTGCGATCGGCCTGAAGTTCCGGTTCGGTTATGACGACTCGCTCGACGTGGTGGGTGTGCACTTCGTCGGCGGTGTCGTCGGTGTGTTGCTGATCGGATTCCTGGCCACCGAGGTGATGACCCAGGGCCCGCAGGGTCTCTTCTACGGCGGCGGGCTGACCCAGCTCGGCAAGCAGCTGCTCGCCGCGGTCGTCGTGGCCGCCTACGCCTTCGCCATGTCTTACCTGCTCGCCAAGGCCATCGACCGGTTCATGGGATTCCGGCTCAGCCCCGAGGACGAGACCACCGGCGTCGACTTCACCCAGCACGCCGAGTCCGCGTACGCCGAAGGTGTGCACGGGCATCTGCCTCAGCGCCGACCCGGATTGTTCGGGCAGTTGGGCCAGCTCGGAGACCGTGAACAGCGCCCAGATCCGGCCGAGGAAGACAGCGCGGGATGAACCGGCCGGTTCCGTTTGTCGTAATGCCGAGTAGGGTCTAACTAACCGGCGCCGGCGTGCACCACACCGTCGCGGTCCGACCAGAATCTAGCGCTGTAGCTAATGCGCACGGGTGTAACGATCAAGCTGGTTACACCGAAAAAGGTTCTAGTTGTCGGTTCGTGCGGAATGTGTGCGCAATGGCGACATAGGCAGTGCAGCAAACACATTGGAGGGCTTGGTGGACATCGTATTGGGTGTGGCGATGGCACCTACGACGGTCCGCATGGTGCTGGTCGAGGGGGAGAAGGCGGACGGCGTCACCGTCGATCACGACGTCTTCGATGTCACCGCCGGTGATGATTCGGCAAGCATCAGTGCATCCGATCAGGTGGTCGCGGCCATCCTCGGAACTCAGGAGAGCGCCACCACGGGTGGGCACCATCTGAAGTCGATCGGCGTCACCTGGACGGACCATTCGGACGCGGCCGCGCTGCGCGACACACTGTCCGCGCACGGCATCGACGACGTCATGCTGGTCTCCGAAAGTCATGCCGCCGCGGCACTGGCCCAGGCGGTCGGCCGCGCGGTCGGTTACGACACCACGGCGCTGCTGTTCATCGACCGTGACGCTGCGACGCTGTCGGTGGTGAAGACTGACGACGGTTCGGTGGTCAAGGTGTTGGCGCAGTCTCTGCACACCACTGACGCCATGGCCGTGCTCACCGACATGGCCGCGGCGGTCGAAGCGTCCGATTCCGCGCCCGACGGCATGTTCGTCCTGGGCGCTGGGGTGGACGTCGCCTCGGTGAAGGCGCATCTGGAGAACCTGGTGTCGCTGCCGGTCAGCGCCCCCGACGAGCCGGAGATGGCGCTGGCCCGCGGTGCCGCGCTGGCCTCGGCCACCGCGCCCGCGTTCGAGGCGACCACGGTCGGGCTGGCCTATTCGCAGGACCCTGACGGCACCACCGCGGGCAGCGCCTACGCGCTGGCCGGCCTGGCCACCGAGATGGCCCCGCTGGGCGACGCGCCGGTCGGCGGCGTCGGGCTCGTCGGCGATGAGATGCCGATGGAAGAGGAGCGCAAACCGTTCCTGCTCGTCGGCTCCGCGCTGACATCCGTGTTCGTGGTTGGCGTTGTGGCGCTGGTTATTTCGCCTGTCGCTTATACACATCTCCAAGAGGCCCCGGCGCCCGCACCGCAGGCGCCGCCCCGCACGGTCTACGTCGAGCAGCCCGCCGCGGCCCCGCCGCCGGCGCCCGAAGCTCCGGCTCCGGTCCCCGAGGCTCCGCCGCCTGCTCCCGAGCCGGCCCCGCCGATCTACAACCCGCCGGCGCCGTACATCCCGCCGCTGGTCGTGCTGCCGCCCGCGCCGCGGCTGCCGAACATCTTCCGTCCGCCGTGGGACCCGCCGCAGCGTCAGCGGCCGTGGGATCCGCCGTCGCGCCATGAACCGGAAACCCCGCAGTGGCCAGGCTCAGGTTCGGGTGACTGGAACCCGGGTCGGGGCTCAGGCGATTGGAATCCCGGTCGTTCGGGTGGCTCGGGTGACTGGAACCCGGGTCGCGGCTCAGGCGATTGGAACCCCGGTCGCTCCGGTGGTTCGCGCGGTGGCGGCGACGGTGGGGGGCTGTGGCCCTTCCCGTCATTTGGTGGGCACTGAAAACCGTTACCTGACGTTGGCCTGCCGCTCAGTGTCACGTAGCGGCTAGCTCATACTCGCGGCCTATCCAGGCAGTATGCGATGCACCGTATTCGGTACCGGCTATCTGGGCGCGACACACGCCGCGGGGATGGCCGAACTCGGCCACGAGGTGATCGGGGTCGACATCGACCCGGGCAAGGTGGCCAAACTCGCCGCGGGGGACATCCCGTTCTACGAGCCCGGCCTGCGCAAGGTGTTGAACGACAACCTGTCTGCCGGGCGGCTGCGGTTCACCACCGACTATGACGAGGCCGCCGACTTCGCCGATGTGCATTTCCTCGGCGTCGGTACCCCGCAGAAGAAGGGCGAATACAGCGCCGATCTGCGCCACGTGCACGCCGTCATCGACACCCTGGTGCCGCGGCTGCGCCGGTCGGCGGTAATCGTCGGCAAGTCCACCGTCCCCGTCGGCACGGCGGCTGACCTGGCCGAGCGGGCCCGCGGCCTCGCCCCTGCGGACGTCGACGTCGAGGTGGCCTGGAACCCGGAGTTCCTGCGTGAGGGTTACGCCGTGCACGACACCCTGCACCCGGATCGGATTGTGCTTGGGGTGCAGAGCGATTCATTGCGGGCCGAGGCTGCGGTGCGCGAACTCTACGCGCCGGTGATCGAGGACGGGGTCCCGTTCCTGGTCACGGATCTGCAGACCGCGGAGCTGGTCAAAGTGTCGGCCAATGCCTTTCTGGCCACCAAGATCTCGTTCATCAATGCGATCTCTGAAGTGTGTGAGGCGGCCGGCGCCGACGTCACCCTGCTGGCTGACGCGCTAGGCTACGACCCCCGTATCGGACGGCGATTCCTCAACGCGGGCTTGGGCTTCGGCGGTGGCTGCCTGCCCAAGGACATCCGCGCATTCATGGCCCGTGCCGGTGAGCTGGGCGCCAACCACGCGCTGACGTTCCTGCGTGAGGTCGACAGCATCAACATGCGCCGCCGCACCGCGATGGTGGAACTGACCACGCGGGCCTGCGGCGGATCCCTACTCGGCGCCAACATCGCCGTCCTCGGCGCGGCGTTCAAACCCGAATCCGACGACGTGCGCGATTCGCCTGCCCTCAATGTCGCGGGCATGCTGCAGCTGAACGGGGCCGCGGTCAACGTGTATGACCCCAAGGCGATGGACAACTCACAGCGAGTGTTCCCGACGCTGAACTACTCCACCTCGGTCCTCGAAGCCTGCGACCGGGCCGACGCGGTGCTGGTGCTCACCGAATGGACGGAGTTCGTCGACCTGGACCCGGCCGAGCTGGCCGACACGGTGCGGGTGAAAGTCGTTGTGGACGGCCGCAATTGCCTGGACGCGCACCGGTGGCAGGAAGCCGGATGGCGGGTCTACGCGTTGGGACGTCCCGTCGCCACTGTTTGACGCTTGTAGAACAAATTCCGCGGTCGTAGGCTCGGGCCATGCGGGAACGAATCCGGTGGATGGCCCTGCACGGGGTGGTTCGAGGCATTTCTGCGTACGGGATGCGCCACGGTGATCCACAAGCTCGGCTGGTCGCCGACCCTGCAGTGCGGGCCGACCCGGCGCCCTTCGCCGACGAAATGCGCCGTCGCGGGCCGATTGTGCGTGGCCGTGCGCTCCTGATGACCTTCGACCACGACGTCGCCAGCGACCTGCTGCGTTCCGATGACTTCCGGGTCTCGATGCTGGGCGGCAACCTGCCGCGTCCGCTGCGCTGGATCGTCGAAAAGACCGACACCGGGTCGCTGCACCCGCTGCGTCCGCCGTCACTGCTCGCGACGGAACCGCCTGATCACACCCGCTACCGCAAGCTGGTCTCCTCGGTATTCACTACCCGCGCGGTCGGGCGGCTGCGGGAACGTGTCCAGGAAACCGCGAACGCTCTGCTGGATTCGATGGACGACGACGGTGTGGTCGACATCGTCGACCGGTACTGCGCGCAACTGCCCGTCGCGGTGATCAGCGACATCCTGGGTGTTCCCGACGGGGATCGGTCCCAGATCCTGCGGTTCGGCGAACTCGGCGCGCCCAGCCTGGACATCGGGCTGACCTGGGGGCAGTACCAGGCGGTGAACTCCGGCATCCACGGATTCGAGACCTGGCTGACCGATCACCTGCGCCAACTGCGGCGCAACCCCGGCGACGACCTGCTCAGCCAGATCATCCGGGCCTCCGACGCCGGAGCGGCCGGAGAACCGCTCAACGAGGCCGAGCTGCGGGCGCTGGCCGGGCTGGTGCTGGCAGCCGGGTTCGAGACCACGGTCAACCTGCTGGGCAACGGGATTCGGATGCTGCTCGACCATCCCGAACATGTGCAGACCCTGGCGGCGCGTCCGGAGTTGTGGCCGAACGCGGTCGAGGAGATCCTGCGGCTGGACTCACCGGTGCTGATGAGCGCGCGGGTGGCCTTGCGCGACACCGAGGTGGCCGGCACCGCGGTGCAGGCCGGAGAACTCGTCATCGTGCATCTCGCCGGCGCCAACCGCGATCCCGCGGTGTTCACCGACCCCCACCGTTTCGACATCGAACGTGACAACGCCGGTCGGCACTTGTCGTTCTCCGGCGGTCGGCACTTCTGCCTCGGTGCGGCATTGGCCAGAGCCGAAGGACAGGTGGGCCTGCAGACCTTCTTCGACCGCTTCCCGGACGCGCGGGCAGCCGGTGAAGGCAGTCGCCGCGACACCCGAATCCTGCGCGGCTGGTCGACTCTGCCGATCACACTCGGAAAGGCACGCACAGCGGTAGGTTCGTGACGTGGACTTCCGAGCTGCTCTGCTCGACCAGACCCGTAGCTTCGGGGAGCTGATCGCCTCCAGCGATCCCGAGACGCCGGTGCCGACGTGCCCGGACTGGACGTTCAAGCAACTGTTCCGCCATGTCGGGCGCGGAAACCGTTGGGCGGCACAGATTATCTCCGAGCGTCGGGTTTCGCCTCTCGACCCGCGTGATGTCCACGGGGGCAGGCCGCCCGATGATCTCGACACCGCCATCGAGTGGCTCAACGCGGGCGCGGCCCAGGTCCTCAAGTCAGTGGACCAGATCGGCACCGACGCCAGGGTGTGGACGTTCCTGGGCCCCAAACCCGCGGGTTGGTGGGTACGGCGCCGCGTCCACGAGGCGGCGGTCCACCACGCCGACGCGGCGTTGGCGGTGGGAACCGAGTTCGTGCTGCCGGCGGACCTCGCCGCCGATGCGGTCAGTGAATGGCTGGAGATCGCCACCGCCTTGGCCAAGAAGCGGCATGAAGAACCGCTCGCGATGGGCTCCGGCATCCATCTGCACGCGACCGACGACGGTCTGGGGCCGACGGGGGAGTGGACGGTCGAGCACGACGAGGACGGGCTCGCGTGGTCCCACAGCCACGGCAAGGGCACCGTCGCGCTGAAAGGCCCGGCTCAGAAGCTGCTGATGGCAGTCACGCGCCGGCGCAAAGCTGCCGACCTCGGGCTGGAAGTGTTCGGCGACACCGCAACCTGGGATGCGTGGCTCGACCGCACACCGTTCTGAGAGGCGTACGTTTCGTTCATGACCACATCCGAGATCGCCACGGTTCTGGCCTGGCATGACGCGCTGGACGAAGACGACATCGACACGCTGATCGCGCTGTCCAGCGATGACATCGAGGTGGGCGATGCCAACGGTGCCGCCCAAGGGCACGCCGCCCTACGTGAGTGGGCCGCATCCGGCGGGGACACCGTGACGCCGGGACGGATGTTCGTGCACGACGGCGTGGTCGTCGTCGAACAGACCATTATGGCGGCCGACGGGACCACCCGCACCGGTGCTGCGGCGTTCCGGGTGGTACACGACCACGTCACGTCGGCGTTCCGTCACGACACCCTGGCCGCCGCACTGGCCGCCACCGAGCTCACCGAAAAGGACCTCGTCGGCTGAGCCGCAGGCTATTTCGTCCTGGTGGTGGGCGCGGGCGTGGCCAGCACAGCCGCGATCCCCGTCGTCAACGGGACCGACAGAGCCAGGGCGATGCCGCCCACAGCGGAGCGGGCGATCTCGATCGCCACGCTCTCACCCGTGAGCACGTCACCCAGTGACCGGTTGGCCACGCTGAACAACAGCAACAGCGGCAGGGCACTGCCGGCATAGGCCAGCACCAGGGTGTAGACGGTGCTGGCGATGTGGTCACTGCCCACCCGCATGGCGCCGACGAAGATCGACCGCCGGCTGCTGCCGTGCTCTGCCAGCTCGAACACCGTCGAGGCCTGGGTGATGGTCACGTCGTTGAGTACACCGAGTGAGCCGATGATGAACCCGGCCAACAACAGCCCGGTGATCGACACGTTGCCCATATACGCGGCGACTTCGTTGTTCTGGTCCTCGGATAACCCCGTCAAGTGGGCCAATTCGATTGCCGCCCAGGACAGTATCGCTGCCAGCAGCAGTGAGGTGAGAGTGCCCAGCAGGGCCGCGCTGGTGCGCAGGCTGACGCCGTGGGCCAGATAGATCACCGCGTAGAGAATCGCGGCCGAGGCCACCAGTGCCACCGGGATCGCCGGGGCGCCGTCGCGCAGCGCGGGCAACAGGAAGATCATCAACACAGCGAAGGCCACCACGATGCCGACGATGGCCCGCAGTCCGCGCCAGCGCGCCACGGCCACGATCACCACCGCGAACACCACGGCCAGGGCGACCAATGGCCAGGTGCGCTCGTAGTCGAAAAACGCGTAGGTGGTCGTGCCGGCCTCGTCGACCTGCCGGCTCACCCGAATACTGTCTCCGGCAGCAAGATTCGGCTGCCCGGGGCCGGTGGTGAACTCCAGCAGCGTCTTGGCGCCCTTGTTCGGCCCGGAATCGATGGCCACCAGGTTCTGCACACACGTGCCGCCGCCCGGTTCGGCGGGCCTCGGTGCCGACGTCAACACGCCGCCCGCCGACGGGCTGCCACAATCTGCCAGGGTACTGGATGCGACGTGCCCGGCCTCGGTGGTGACGGCCCCGCCCGCGGCGTTCTGGAAGGGCAGCGGAATGTCGACCTTCTGATGGCTGGGCCACAGCACCGCGGCGCCGATGAGCATCGCGAGGCCGATGGCGATCAGCAGGCCGACCACGATCCGGGCGGCCAGCGGACCCAACGGAGACGGGCCGGCCAGCGAATGGGAGTGGGAATGCGTGTGCGCCACCCGGTCAGGGTAGGTGAATCGACTGGTGAATTGCCTGTGCGCCCGCCCACACGATCGGCATCTCCCGTGACACTGAGATATCGGGGTTGATTTCTCGGGCGTAGAAAGTGCTGCGGGCAAACTGCCTCCTGCGTCAATGCCGCGTCTGTAGTGTCTCGGGCTGTGCCTCTGGACGTATGGAACGGCGAGCGGACCCTGACCCCGCGGATCGTCCTCACGCAGCAAGACATGGTGGCACGAGGCTTACGTCTCCGGTTCGCAACCGAGCACATCGATGAACCGACCGACTGGTGCTGTTTCGATGACTCGCGGCACCTGATCTATGTGCACCGCGAGGGTAGTCCGCACTCGATGGAGACGGTCCAGGATTGGGGGCCGTCGGATGGCCCGCCCCGGGTGGGCGATGTTTGGGTGGTGCCGGCCGGGGAGGGGTGTGTATCGCAGGTCCAAGGCGGTGAGCCCGCGGGATTCTGCGAGATCGCGGTTCCCATTCAGGCGGTCGGCGGGACGTCTCTGGTGCCACGCGTCAAGAAGCGAGATCCCCTGATGTATCAGCTGATCGAGGGATTGGCCAAACTCTTCGGCCGTGACGATGCTCCGGCCCGGTTGCTCAAGGACTCTCTGGCCGAGACTCTTCGACTGCACATCGCCGACACCTGCGTGTCGGCCGGGCCCCGGCGCGCAACGAGGCGGCGCGACGTGCTGGACCTCAGCACCCGGTCGGCCCTTGTCGAGTACCTCGAGGACGGGCTGGAGTCGGAGATCACCCTGGAGACGTTGGCGGGTCTCGCCGAGATGTCAGTCGGCCGGTTCATCAAGGCATTTGCCGCCGCATTCCACACCACTCCTCATCAATACCTGCTGGACCGGCGTATCGATCGGGCCAAGTCGCTGTTGATGACGACATCGCAATCCATCGCTGAAATCAGTACTGCGGTCGGCTTTACGACACCGAACCACTTCGCGACGGTGTTTCGGCGCCGCGTGGGGGTGTCGCCGAGTGGCTATCGCCAGAACGGCTGACCCCACGCCGATCGGACCCCACCGATGCCGGTGGGGTCCGATTGCCTGAAGCGTTCTTACTCGCTGCTGTCGCTCCGCGAGTCACCGGAGTCGCTGGTCTGGGAACCCGAGGAGGCGCGCTTTGCGCTCAGGCCCTTGGCAGCTTGCTTGACGTTGTCGCCGAACTTCTTGGCGGCGCCCTTGATCCCGTGGCGGACGTCCTTGACCGGGGTCGCCCGGTCGTTGTCCGCGGCGCTGAATCCGGCCTTGCCGGGCTTCGCGATCGGGCTGTGACGCACCAGCGGGGTTGCCGGGCCGGCGGTCTTGCTGTCGTCACTGATCTTGCTGTCGGCGGTGACCGTTTCGGCGGCCACGCGCACGGACGGTACGTCGGCGGTCTCGCTTGCCGAACCCACGTTCAGTGCAAGGGTTTTGGCTGCCGGGGATGGCAACGACGCGACATCGCCAACTGTGGCGCCGGCGGGGGGAGGCGGGGTGATCGCCGCCGCAATCGCCTGAGGAATGTGCACGAGCATTGCGCTACCCAGGCTCCACCCGCTGGAGGTGGCAGGGGTAAACGTCAGGAGGCCCCCGATCCTCTTTCCGAACCGGTTGACATATCCATTGACGACCGTATCGGTGAAATCGGCGGGAAGATTCACCACCGTGCTGAGCGCAGCCACGGGGTCACCGGCCTCCACGGCATCAACGAATGCTTGTCCCGAAACACCCAGTTGTTGGAGCCCCATTTGCACCGTGGACAACAGGCCAAAGCCGGTCCTTCCCACGAGCCCGGTATCGAACAGTGACGTCCTGACGATCGTCCCCAGGGCGGCCGTCACGTTTGCCGATATCTGGTAGGGCAATGAAAGGAGGTCGAGCAGCCCGAACAGGTTTGTCGCGAGCGCACCTAGGGTGCTGGAGAGTTCGGCCTGAGCTCCCAACACGTCACCCTGCGAGAGGCTTTCGATGATCAGCGGAAGCGCCGTCGGCAATGTGTCCCCGAAACCGTTCCCTTGTTCGGACGTCAGCCACTGGCCGAGTCCAGTGGCGGTCGTCGACAGCGCGGTACCGATCAGGTTCGCGTACGCGGTTTGATTGGCGATGATCTGCCGCAGGACCGGCATCGGGTCGGCTGCTGCCGTCTGGACAAGCGTCGACAGGCTGCTGTTCGTCGCTTCCAGAACTTCTACCCATCGCGTGACGGGGTTGACGAACGAATCGGCGAGGGCAGTGAGTTCGACGTCCGCCGTGGTTGAGTACACCGCCGGAAGCTTTGTGTCGGACAGCGCCGGGGGCGGGCCTACGAGACTGAACGCGATGGCGCCGGCGGTGGCCATGGCTGCGCCGGCAGTCGCGTAGGGCCGGAGGGCAGTGCGCAAGATTTGTCTCCTCTGGATCAACAACGCCGGACCGTGGTGACCGGCGGTGTCGAACCATATCTGTGACAAGGCTGAGAAAACCGCAAAAAATGCAACACGTTCTAGAAGGCCGGGGCGGCGCGCGCTGGGTGTGTGATCGGAATGGTTGCTGACCGGGAAATGGTCGTTAGGCAAACGAACTAGCTATTGCGCGGGGGTCGCGGCCGCAAATGCGCACTGCTTCGCCAATGCTCCTGACGTGGTCGCATATATGCAGGAAACCGCGTTGAGCGTGCTCGACTGTGGGCATTGCTGAGATTGGTTCGGGGCCAGGATTTGGCGTTTGCCACGTCGCGTAGATTCCGCCCGCGACAATTATTTGAACATGCGATAGAAAGCGAACGTTCTTCGCCGGTTCTCGGCCAATCCCCGCCTACCTACTGGCGGTAGCCGGCCAGGAAGTTGCCGAGTCGTTCGATGGCCTGGGCCAGGTCGCGGGACCACGGCAAGGTGACGATGCGGAGGTGATCCGGTGTGGGCCAATTGAATCCGGTGCCCTGGGTCAGCAGGATCTTCTCCTGCAACAACAGGTCGAGCACCAGTTGCTCGTCATCGTGGATGTCGTGCACCTCGGGATCCAGGCGCGGGAACGCGTACAGCGCTCCGGAGGGTTTCACGCAGGACACCCCGGGGATCTCATTGAGCTTGGTCCACGCGGTGTCACGCTGCTCGAGCAGCCGGCCGCCCGGCAACACCAGGTCGTCGATGCTCTGATGGCCGCCGAGGGCCACCTGGATCGCATGCTGGGCAGGCACATTCGGGCACAGCCGCATATTCGACAACAGGCTGATGCCCTCGATGAAGCTGGTCGCGTGCTCCTTGGGGCCGGTGATGACCAGCCAGCCGGAGCGGTAACCCGCCACCCGGTAAGCCTTGGAGAGCCCGTTGAACGTCAGGGTCAACAGGTCGGGCGCCAGCGTGGCCAGGGAGATGTGCTTGGCGTCGTCGTAGAGGATCTTGTCGTAGATCTCGTCGGCCAACAGCAAGAGCTGATGCTTGCGGGCCAACTCCACCATCTGCTCCAGGGTTTCGCGGCTGTACACCGCGCCCGTCGGGTTGTTCGGGTTGATCACCACGAGCGCCTTGGTGCGCTCGGTGATCTTCGACTCGATGTCGGCGACGTCGGGATTCCAGCCCTGGGTCTCGTCGCACATGTAATGCACCGGGGTACCGCCGGCCAGCGCGGTCGAGGCCGTCCACAGCGGGTAATCCGGTGCCGGGATGAGCACCTGATCGCCGTTGTCCAGCAGCGCCTGCAGGGTCATGGTGATGAGCTCGGAGACACCGTTGCCCAGGTAGACGTCTTCGATGTCGAACCGGGGGAAACCCTCGACCAGTTCGTACCGGGTGAACACCGCGCGGCGCGCGCTGGCGATGCCCTTCGAATCCGAATAGCCCTGCGCGTTGGGGAGGGCCTGGATCATGTCGCGCATGATCACATCGGGTGCCTCGAAGCCGAACGGCGCGGGGTTGCCGATGTTGAGCTTGAGGATGCGATGACCTTCAGCTTCCAGCCGTGAGGCGTGCTCGTGTACCGGCCCACGGATCTCGTACAGGACGTCCTGCAGCTTTGTGGACTGGGCGAATGTACGCGGCTTCGGGTTCTGACCGGTCTGCCACGGCAACTGATGAGTAGTCACGCCCACCATGGTCTCATCACCGTCCACTGATTTTGGAATTTGCCCATGTGGTAGGTGGCCACCGCCACACTCGGCCGGCGCCGGTCAGTCGACTTTGGGGGCGGTTATGGACCTGGGGCGCACTGTGACGAACGTGCTGGTTCTTGCGCTGAGACGCGAAATGGCCACCTCCCCTCGCGGGGAGATGGCCATTTCGGTGTGAAAAGACGTGCTCAGCGCTTACCGGGACGCTTGACGCCCGCCTTCATGCCCAGGCCCACGACCGGAGGTTCCGGCTTGGCGGGCTCGGCTGGCGCTTCCGCCTTCTCTGCTGCCGGTTCCGGTGCCGGCTCGGCGGCGGGTGCGGCTGGGGCAGCGGCGGGCGAAGCCGGAGCGGCCTTCTTGGCACCCGGACGACGCGCGCCTGAAGCGATGCCCAGGCCCACGACCGGCGTTTCCGGCTTGGCCGGTTCGGCCGCCGCCGGAGCAGGAGCAGCGGGAGCCTCAGCAGCCGGAGCCGCAGGGGCAGCCGACGCTGCAGGTGCGGCTTTCTTGGCACCCGGACGCTTCGCGCCGGCCGCCATGCCCAGACCCTTCACCGGCGCCGCGGGAGCAGCCGGCGCCGCCGGAGCCTCGGCAGCCGGAGCCGCAGGAGCGGCCGGGGCGGCCGACGCGGCCGGAGCCGAAGCCTTCTTGGCGCCTGGACGCTTGGCGCCACCGGCCATGCCCAGACCCTTGACGGGTGCAGCCGGGGCCGCGGGGGCCTCGGCAGCGGCTGCGGCCGACGCGGCCGGAGCCGCAGCTTTCTTCGCACCCGGACGCTTGGCGGCGCCGGCCATGCCCAGACCCTTCACCGGGGCCGGAGCCGCAGCCGGTGCGGCAGGCGCCTCGGCAGCCGGTGCCGGCTCCGCGGGCGCGGCTTCCTCGACGGCAGGTGCCGCAGCTTCGGCCTTGGCCTCGGCTTCCGCGCGTGCCTCGGCCCGCTTCTCGGATTCCTTTGCCGCCGTGCCCTTCTCGGGCAGCGTGATGGCGCTCTTGTCCAACGAGTTCAGCAGCAGCTGGGCCACGTCGAGCACTTCGGCCTTCTCGACATTGCGGGCGGCCGCGACGTCGTCGACACCGTCGGTGATCATCACACGGCAGAACGGGCAGCCGGTCGCGATGGTCGAGGCGGTATCCATCGCCTCTTCGGTGCGCTCCACGTTCACGCGCTTGCCGATGTGCTCTTCCATCCACATCCGCGCGCCACCGGCACCACAGCACAGGCCGCGGTCCGCGTGGCGGGGCATTTCCTTCAGCGTCACGCCGGAGGCCTCGACCAGCTCACGCGGAGCCTCGTAGACCTTGTTGTGGCGACCGAGGAAGCACGGGTCGTGGTAGGTCACCTCGGGGCCGCCGGTGGATTTGACCGGCACCAGCTTCTTGTCCCGGACCAGCCGGTTGAGCAGCTGCGTGTGGTGCACCACGGTGTAGTTGGCGCCCAGCTGTGGGTACTCGCGGCTCATCGTGTTGAAGCAGTGCGGGCAGGTGGTGATGATCTTGCGGTCGACGGTCTCGACACCCTCGAACAGTTCGTTGATGGTCTCGACGTTCTGCGCGGCGAGCTGCTGGAACAGGAACTCGTTGCCGGAGCGGCGAGCGGAGTCACCCGTGCAGGTCTCGCCGGTGCCCAGCACCAGGAACTTCACGCCCGAGGAGGCGAGCAGCTCGGCGACGGCCTTGGTGGTCTTCTTGGCGCGGTCCTCGTAAGCGCCGGCGCAGCCCACCCAGAACAGGTATTCGTATCCGTCGAACGATTCCACGTCCTCGCCGTAGACCGGCACGTCGAAGTCGACCTCGTCGATCCAGTTGGTGCGGTCCTTGGCGTTCTGGCCCCAGGGGTTGCCCTTGGTCTCGAGGTTCTTGAACAGCACACCGAGTTCACCGGGGAACTCCGACTCGACCATGACCTGGTAGCGGCGCATGTCGACGATGTGGTCGATGTGCTCGATGTCCACCGGGCACTGCTCGACGCAGGCGCCACAGTTGGTGCAGGACCACAGCACGTCGGGATCGATGACGCCGCCCTGCTCGGCGGTGCCGACCAGCGGGCGCAGCGCCTGCTCGGGGCCGGAACCTTCGATGCGCGCGAAGCCGTCTTCGGGTACACCGTGCCCGTGGAGGCTGTCGCCCAGCGCGGCGAAGTCGACCGAGCCCTCCTCCGGCATCGGCTTGCCCTCGATGATGTAGGGAGCCTTGGCGAACAGGTGATCGCGCAGGTTCATGATCAGGAGCTTGGGCGACAGCGGCTTGCCCGTGTTCCAGGCCGGGCACTGCGACTGGCAACGACCGCACTCGGTGCAGGTCGCCATGTCGAGGTTGGCCTTCCAGGTGAAGTCCTCGATGCGGCCCTTACCGAACACCGCGTCCTCGGAGGGATCCTCGAAGTCGATCTGCTCGCCCTTGTACTCCATGGGAAGCAGCGGGCCGAGGCCGTCGGGCAGACGCTTGAAGGTGACGTTGATCGGGGCCAGACCGATGTGCAGGTGCTTGGAGTGCAGCACGATGAGCAGGAAGGCCAGCATGACGCCCAGGTGGGCCAGCAGTGCGATGCTCTCCAGCCACACGTTGGCGGTGTGGCCCAGCGGGGCCAGCAGCGCGGCCATGCCGTCGGAGAAGAAGGCGCCGGACTGGTACGGGAAGTTCTCGCCGAGCACGTTGACGGCCGCGCCGCGGAACACCGCGTAGGTCGCGATGACCAGGAAGATCATGATCAGGATGGTCCAGGCGCCGCCGTTGTGCGAACCGTAGAACCGGGATTCGCGGCCGAGCTGCTCGGGGTTCTTCCGGATGCGGATGATCGCGAAGACGATGATGCCGGCCAGCACGGCGACGGCGAAGAAGTCCTGCAGGAAGCCGAGCACTGCCCAGCGGCCGACGAACGGGATGTGGAACTCGGGGTTGAACAGCACTCCGTAGGCCTCGAGGTACACCGTGGCGAGGACGAAGAAGCCCCACATGGTGAAGAAGTGCGCGAGGCCGGGGATGGACCACTTCAGGAGCTTCGACTGGGCGAAGACTTCCTTGTTCTGGTTCAGGAAGCGCTGGACGAGATGGTCTTTGCGGCCACGCTCGTCGCCGAGTGTCTGCCCCGAGCTGATCAGCTTCGTCAGCCACTGCACGCGCTTGGCGGCGAACGCCAGGACTACGAGCGTGGCGAGCACACCGATAATCAGCCGTGACAGAGTCAGGGTGTGTTCGAGACTCTCCACAGAAATGCCTCCATTTCGCCAGTTACCCGACGGTAACTTAGGCCTAGTTACCCGTCGGTAACTTAGCTTCCTTCAGCTCATAGTGACATTTTGGAGTTTCCTACCGCTACCGAGGCTTACCTAAGTTGAAGCTCACTGTGGGGCAGGTCTCAGCGCGGCGTCGCCCGCCCCCGCAGCCCAGTGCCCTCAAAGAAGCCTGCCTCGGCGGCGCGGCGGCATCGCTAACACCGCGCTGTGCTCGTCGTTGGTGCAGGGCCACGAAGCGGCCGGGCTCCTCGGAGACCCGGCGAATGAGTCGGCGTCATCGATTTCGCGGACGGCTTTTCGCCGCGGTCGCTGGGCGGCGGAAAGCTTCGGCGTGACGTTGCTGTCGCGTCAATTGGAACGTGTTCCAGAAATTTTTTGAATGTGACAAGAATGTGAATACGTCACAGCCAGCCTGACGGTCATTGCCAACGCGCCCGCGGACGTCGACCGGGTTCTCAACTCGGCCGGAGGCCTCATCGACATTCAATTCAAGGGCAGCACGGGTTCCATCGCCGTCGGCGGCCCGGTACTGAGCCTCATCCTCAAGAGGGCGGAGGCCATTGCCAAGGCCCTCTCCGCGCCGACCGCGGTCACCGCGGCGCCGGCGTCTCCGACATCGACTGTGTCGACCGGCACAGCCGTATCTACAGACTCGACAGCGGCCAGAGAAGGCGTTGCAACCCAGGGCAGTACCAAGACGGCGGGTTCTTCGACGACCGGGCAGTCGCGTAACCCGGGTAACCCGGTGAAGAAGGTGAAGTCCGCTCTTTCCGGGGTCGGGAAGAACATCAGTGGAGCGCTCGGCAAGGAAGCCAAGCGTGCGCCCAGTTCAAAGGGTGCCGACGGTGCGAAGGTCAAGGCCCGGCATGCCAATTCGGGCGGGGCTGAGTGACCCCGTAGTCGAGAACTCGGTCGGCCCTTGCCCTTTCGGGTAAGGGCCCGTCGCTGGTGTCGGTTGACCCACAGGCCTATTCCTTCGCCAAGGAGAGGGCCTGTTACTAGTCCTGCGGCGCAAGCATCGCCCTCAGCATCGACAACATCTCGGTGCGCGACTCGGCGCCGAGGCGTCGCCGGATCCGGGCCACATGATGCTCGACGGTCTTCGCCGAGATGAACAACTGGCTGCCGATGTCGCGGTAGGGCATTCCGAGCAGCAGCAGTTCGGCCACCTCCCGCTCGCGGTCGGACAACTTGGTCGACGCCGGAGCCGGCGCCTGGGGTACGGCGCCCAGAGGGGTCGCCACGGCGACCTCGACCTCATCAACCGCGCTGGTCTGTTTGAGATCGCGGGCCAGTTGCAACATCGCCTGGGACACCCGGGCATCCGGGGTCTGCAGTGCGGCCTGGCTGGCCAGTCGGGTGCCGTCCCAGGTCAGGCCGAACTGCGACAGAGCACGGGCCGCGGTGGTGACCTCATCGGTGTCGACGTGATTGGCCAGCACCCGCAGCCAGGTGCGCCCGGCAGTGGCCAGCGCGCGGGCGAACGCGCTCTGTGTGGCCGCGGTGGTCAGCGACTGCCCGTGCGGGGCGACGGCTCCGGGCGAGTTGGCCAGGATTCCGGCGTGCACACCGGCCCAGTGCAGCGGCACCGACCACAACACCGGATTACCCAGCGCCGCAAGCAGGCTCCACGCCTCGGACAACGTGTGTTCCAGGCGATCGACCTGACGCATCCTGGCGCCGGCCACCCACAACTCACCCAGCGGAAGCATCGAGAACAGGTCGATCGAATACTCGGCCAGCACCTCGACCGCGGCATACCAGTGCTTCTGGACAGCGCCGCTGTCCCCGCTGCGCCGGGCGATTGCGGTACGCAGCGCCGCGGCCCACAACGCGTCTCTCCGGTGCAGATCTTCACCCGCTTCGGCGGCGGCAGCGTCGGCGCCGGCCGCGCCGAGCTGACCATCCTGCATCTTCACCCAACCCAACAACAGGCGGTGGCGCGCCGCGCTGAACGCCTCCTCACCCGCGCCGCCTGCCCGCACCGCGCGGCTGATCACACTGCGTGCCCGCACCGAGTCGCCACCGTGCAGTGCCGCCAGGGTCACCAGCGCCGCCGGGGTATCGGGGGCCACACCGCTGGCCTGGTACTCAGTGGTGACCGCCTGCCCCAGCCGGGCCACGGTCACGGCGAACGGCTGATCCAACGACAGCACCAGACCTTCGGACAGGCTGCGCGCCGCCCTCGCCGTCGAGGTGGGTGGTCCGGTCACCTCGGAGCTCGACGAAGCCCGCGCCGCTTCGCCGTCGCCGGCGGCGAGGAAGGCTGTCGTGGCGGCTGAGCTGATCAAGGTGTCGGGAGCGGGGCCGAGCCACCGGAACAGGTCGGCGGCCTGGGCTGCGCCGCCATCGTGCATGGCGACGCTGGCCGCGACCCTGACCGCGATGGCCCGTTCGGACGGGTCCTCGGACCCGAGCAGTTCATCGGCCATGCGGGCCGCGGTGGTGCAGTCCCCGGCCAGCGCCAGGGCGTCGGCCAGTCGGGTGCTCACTGCGGCGGCCCCGGCCGTGACCGCGGCGCGGTAGAGCCGGGCGGCCCGCGTGGGCCGGGCGCGATTGTGGGCGGCGTGCTCGGTCAGCGCCTCGGCCAGCCGGTCATCGCGGAGTCCGTGCTCGGCCAGGCGCACCGCGAGGTCGGCCGACAAGGTCGACAGCTCGAGTTGCGAAGTGAGCAGGGAGATTTCGATCTCGTGATGGCGCGCGGTACCGGCGATCTGGGCGAGCGATTCATGAACCAGTCGCACGAACCGCCGGTCGTGGGACGGCTCCACCAACCCGCCGGCGCGGGCCCGATCCACCAGCACCGACGCCTCCGCGCCGGTCAGACGCAGCGCTGCCGCGACATCGTCGGGGCCGAGATCGTGGCTCAGCGACAGGATCAGCAGCGCATCGCGGGTGGCGTCGTCAACCCGGCGTAACCGTTGCAGCAATGCGAACCGCGCCGCTTCGGCCGGCGCCTCGACCGCGTCTGCGGCCGCCCGCAACAGAAACGGTAGGCCCGCGGTTGCCGCGAGCACCGATCTCACGGTTTCCACGGTGGCCGGAGACCCCAGCGCCGTGCTCAGCACCCGGCCCACCTCGGCTGCGGCTAGCGGCCCGAGTCGCAGCACCGGGTTCTCCCGCTCCAGCGCGGTGGTCAACGCCTGCAACGGTGGGCGGTGGGTCAACGGCTCACACGCCACCACCACAGTCGCCGATGGATCCGCGACTTTCTCTGCAAGACAGTCGATTTCGGTATCGGCCAGCTGGTCTGCGTCGTCGACGACGAACGCCGCCTCGGGTGCATCGCCCGACCGGGGTGCACGGGTCAGCACAGTGCGACCGGCCTCGCGCAGTGCGCTGCGGATCTCGGTGAGCACCGTGCTCTTCCCGGTTCCGACGCCGCCGGACAGCAACAGCTTGACCGGCGCGGCGGGGTTGGCCAGCACCGCACTGATCGCTGATCGGGCAGCCAACGGGAGCTCCGGAACGGGTTCCGGTGCCGGGGCGGTCATCAGCGCCGACCTAGGCTCCGCCGCCTGGGGCCTCCGCCGCTGTGGTGGTCACCGGCGGCTGGGTGGTGGTCGGCGGCTTCGTTGTCGTCGGGGGCTGCGTCGTTGTCGTCGGCGGTTGCGTCGTGGTGGTCGTGGTCGTGGTCGGTTGCGTCGTTGTGGTGGTCGTCGTCGTTGTGGTGGTTGTGGTCGGGCTCGTCGTCGTGGTGGTCTCCGGCGCGGACGTCGTCGTCTCCGGCGGCGGCGGTGGGGGTGCGATGACCGTGGTGGTCTCAATCCCGTCGGGACCCTCGGTCACGGTGGTGACCGGCTCAGGCGGCGGCCCCTCCGGGGACGGACCCATCGAATAGGTGGTGCTGGTCTCGGTGACCGGGGTGGAATCTCCCTCGGAGCTGGTCAACGTCACTGCGAGGCCGCCCGCGGCCAGCAGCACGGCAGCGGCCGCCGCTCCGAACAGGATCGGTGGCCGTTTGTACCAGGCGAGGGGCGCCGGCGCGGCGGCCGACAGCTCCTCGTCGTGGCTGAACTCGACGGGAGGCCGCGCCGCGGTCGTGCCGGGCGCGGCTTCGTACTCGCCGCCCGCATAGGGCACCGGTTCATTGCCAGGTGCGTCGTCCTGCGACCAGGCCAGGGCGCTCCCCGCATCCCCGTCGTCGGCCGCCGGTTGCGCCATGGTGGCGCCCGCCGCCCAGGCAGCCGGTCCGAGGCTGGTGGGAGCCATGCCGGTGGGAGCATCGGCAGCCGCCACCTCGGGGGCCATGCCGGTCGGTGCAGCGGCGTCGATGACGCGCTCGGCGACGAGGGCGGCCCCGAGGGCGGACCGGAGTTGGGGCTGGGCCGTCGTCACCACCGGCGCGCGCAACCGCTCGGACAGGCGCTGGGTCACCAGGGGGATCGCCGCTCCGCCGCCGACGGTAGCGACCGCGTTCACGCTCGACAACGCAATGTTGTTGCGCTGCAACATGTCTTCGACGGTATCCAGCAGGCCCGCCAGGGGCGCGGACATCAGCTGCTCTAGTTCTGGGCGGGTCACCCTGACGTCAGCGTTGAACCCGGGCAGTTCGGTGGGAATCGCCGTCGCGGTGTCGGCGGACAACCGCTCCTTGGCGTGCCGACATTCCGCCCGCAGTTTCGCCAGCGAACCGACCGCCGCGGTGCCCGCCGGGTCGGCATCGGTGGCCGTCGCGATCCCGCTGAGCACATGGTTGAGCAGTGCCTGGTCGATCTGATCGCCGGAGAAATCGGGATAACGCACAGTCGGTCCGATGGTGGCGAAATCGGCTCCGGCGTCGGCGAGTGTCACGCTCGTGCCGCTGCCGCCGAAATCGCACAACACCACGACGCCGTCGGCAGGTAACCCGGGATCGGCTTGCAGTGCCGCCAGCGCGGTCAAAGAGTCGGGCACCAGGCCTGGCGGAATGCCGTGGGGCGACAGCGCGGGCTTGTTGCGGAGTGCGCCGCGCAACGCGCCGACGGTGCTCGGGCCCCAGTGCGCCGGTACCGCGATCACCACGGGCGCACCGCCGCCGGCGGTGCGGGCCATCACGTCCAGCGCCTCGGCCAGCACCAGTTCACCGCGGTGTTGGGACCCATCGGCGGCGACGAGAGGCACCGGGTCGCCCACTCGCTCGACGAAGCCGGCCAGCGGCAGCCCGCTGCCGGTGTACTCGCCCACGTCCGGTGCGCGGTCGTTGTGCAGTGTGAAGATCGATCGGCGGATCACCGGTTGGCGGCCTTCGCGGGCTGCCACCAGGTTGGTCATCCCGATCGACAACCCCAGTGAGTCAGTCATCAGGCGTCACTCCTGTTGTCTCGGCCGACCCTCACCCTAACTGCTGAGACATCGAGGGCCCGGCATTGTTCCCCTAGTGGCGTCAATCCCCTAATGCCCACCCCCCTAATCGCGGGTGGGCAGGGGTGGGTTCGGCACCGATCCCAGCACCCTCACAGCTGGCTAGCATTCGAAGCGAACTGTTGAGGAGGTGGAGCATGGCGAACACATTGCTGGACTTTGTGATGTCGCTGGTACGCGACCCCGACGCTGCTGCCCACTATGCCGCCGACCCGGCACAGGCCATCGCCGACGCACATCTGTCGGATGTGACCAGCGCGGACGTCAACAATCTGATTCCGGTCGTGTCGGAGTCGTTGTCGACGGCCGGCACCAGCGGCGCGTTCGGTGACCTCGGTGCCCCCGACCCGGGCGGCAACGTCTGGGCCAGTGGCGCGGCGACTGCGGCATTCGACGCCTTCGGTGATCACGTGCCGGTCGATGCCCCCAACCATGCCTGGGACGCGACGGTGGGCCAGGTGATCGACCAGTCGGACTCTGTGGACCAGGTGGTGACTTCAGTGTCTTCGGCACCGGCCATCGACGACGCCGGCCTTGCCCACCAGTCGCTCGACGACATATCGCTGCAGCTCAACGAGCCGGTCATCGATGATGCGCCGATCGTGGATCCGGCATCGGATGCCGTTTGGGACCATCCGATCGTGGACGACCAGCACCACACCGACGATGGCGGTGGGTTCGACATCTTCGACTGAACCTACCCAGCTCTCCCATAAGCGCGCGACCCATGTGGTCGCGCGCTTATTGCGTTTTACCTGCGAAAACATCAATAGATTTGGGGGTACCACCCGTGCCCCTACGCATCCCCTATGCCCCTATTGGGGTAGCCCCCTGCACCCCGGATAGGGGAGATGCGGGGAGGGGAATCGACCCCGTTTCCGGTGCCGCGGCGCACCCATAACGTTGTCTCCAGATCGCCGGAAAGCCCGGCGGGGGACTCACCAGAGACTCCCAGAAACATTCGAAAGGGTTGGAGAAATGACCTCTCTGATCGACTTCATCCTGGACCTGTTCCGGAGCCCCGCCTCGGCAGCTTCGTTCATCTCCGATCCGGACGGCAGCCTGCGTGACGCCGGCCTGCCGAACGTGACCGCGGCCCAGCTGCACGCCGTCGCGGCCACCGCCGCCCCGGCCGGTGTCCTGCTCGGTGGCGGCAACCCGGTGCTCGGCCTGCAGCGCGCGGTCGCCGACCATCACAGCATCCCGGCCTCATTCGGAAACCAGGTCGCCTCACCCTTCTCCCCGCAGACGCAGTTCGCCAGCAACAATTCCACCGATTGGGCCAGCAACAACGACACCGACCTGGCCAGCCACAACAACGTGCCGGTCATGAGCCCCAACCAGGACGCCGGCGCGAACGCCCAGCAGGGTGCGTTCAACCTGGGCTTCGGTGACATCACCCTCGGCGACAAGAGCACCAACACCGCCACCAACGGCGGCGTGGTGGTCGACGGCGACAACAAGGGTGACATCGTCAGCGGTGACGGTGCGGTGCTCGGTGACGGCAACACCATGAACAACGGCGACATCCTGGCCGGTTCCGGCTCACACGTCGCGGTCGGCAAGGACAACGCCATCGAGGACAGCTCGCAGCACGCCGGCGGCGACGTGGTGTCCGGCAACGACGGTCCGGTGATCAAGGACGTCGACATGAGCGGCGGCCACGGCGGTGGCGCGTCCGGCGGCGACAGCCTGATCGGTATCGGCAGCGGCGGTGCGTCCGGTGGCGACGGCGGCAACGCCGGCTCGATCATCCTCACCGATGCCTCGACCCACGCGGTCGGCGGCAACCAGACCACGGTCGACGGTGACTACGGCAGCCGCAATACCCAGGACAACTCGACGCACACCTCGGTCCAGACCGAGAACACCCACAGCGTCGAGGACCACTCGTCGAGCTACACCTCGAACATCGGGTCGGGCAACGACACGGCGTTCGCGTCGAACAACGACACCGCGTCGCACAACGACACGTCCTTCGGGTCGCACAACGACACCAGCTCGGCGCTGGGCTCGGGTAACAGCTACGACTCGCACTCGCAGTCCCACACCGATGTCGCGTCGCACAACCCGATCGAAACCGGGTTCGACGCCTTCTGATCCGATCCCACAGGGGCGGGGGCCATCCGTTACGCGGGTGGCCCCCGTCCCGTTCGCGCGCCTACCGTTGAGCCCGGCATGCAGGAGGTACTTCCATGACGCAACCCAATGACGCTACGGCCGTCGGACCGGCCAGACCGGTCAAGGTGATCGTCGAACTCATCGACCACACCAGCACGATCGCCGCCACCTACGACCGCGGCGACCTGGTGGAGCGGCTGCGGGTGGCGAAGGTGCGTATCAGTGACCCACAGATCCGCGTGGTCATCGCCGGCCAGCTCAAACAGGGTAAGAGCCAGCTGCTGAACTCACTGCTCAACATTCCGGTGGCCCGCGTCGGCGACGACGAGTCCACCGTCCTGGCCACCGTCGTCGCCTACGGTGAGCAGCCGTCAGCGCGCCTGGTGGTGGCCCGTCCCGACGGGGCCGAACCCGAGCTGATCGACATCCCGCCGTCCGAGGTGACCAACGACCTGCGTCGCGCCCCGCAGGCCGGCGGCCGTGAGGTGTTGCGGGTCGAGGTGACCGCGCCGAGCCCATTGCTCAAGGGCGGGTTGGCATTCGTCGACACCCCGGGTGTCGGTGGGCTGGGGCAGCCGCACCTTTCGGCGACTCTGGGCCTGCTGCCTGACGCCGATGCCCTGCTGATGGTCAGCGACACCAGCCAGGAATTTACCGAACCGGAAATGACCTTCATCCGCCAAGCGATCGAAATCTGCCCGGTGGCAACGATTGTCGCGACCAAGACCGATCTGTACCCGCATTGGCGCGAGATCGTCGGCGCCAACACCGCCCACCTTCAACGGGCCGGCATAACGACTCCAATCACACCCGTCTCCAGTGTGCTGCGCAGCCATGCGATCCAGCTCAACGACAAAGAACTCAACGAGGAGTCGAACTTCCCGGCCATCGTGAAATTCCTGTCCGATCGGGTACTGACGCGCGAGAGCGACCGGATCCGCGACCAGGTGGTCGCTGAAATCCATTCAGCAGCAGAACATCTACTGCTGGCCGTGAACTCCGAGCTGGCCGCGTTCACCGATCCGGGGGAACGTGAGCGGCTGACGGCCGAGCTGGAACGGCGCAAGCAGGAAGCCCAGGAGGCCCTGCAGCAGACCGCGCTGTGGCAGCAGGTGCTCAACGACGGCATCTCCGACCTGACCGCCGATGTCGACCACGATCTGCGTCACCGGTTCCGCAACATCACCCAGCACGCCGAGAAGGAAATCGACACCGGCGACCCCACCCTGCACTGGGCCGAGATCGGCACGGAGCTGGAGGAGGCGGTGGCCACCGCCGTCGGCGACAACTTCGTCTGGGCCTATCAGCGTGCCGAGGCGCTGGCTGCCGAGGTGGCCCGCACCTTCACCGAGGCGGGCCTCGAGGCCGTGCAGCTGCCACAGATCGACGCCAGGGACATGGGCGCCGGATTCGGTGAGATGAAATCGCTGGCCCGGCTGGAGGCCAAACCGATCAAGGCCGGGCACAAGGTCATCACCGGCATGCGCGGTTCCTACGGTGGCGTGCTGATGTTCGGCATGCTCACCTCCTTCGCCGGGCTCGGCATGTTCAACCCGCTGTCCCTGGGCGCCGGTCTGGTGCTGGGCCGCAAGGCCTACAAGGAGGACATGGAGAACCGCATGCTCCGGGTGCGCGGCGAGGCCAAGACCAACATGCGCAAGTTCATCGACGACGTCGCCTTCGTCGTCGGCAAGGAGTCGCGGGACCGGCTCAAGGGCATTCAACGGCAACTGCGTGACCACTACCGCGGCATCGCCAACCAGACCACTCGCTCGCTCAACGAGTCGCTGCAGGCCACGCTCGCCGCGGCGAAAGTCGAGGAGACCGAGCGAAACGCCCGGGTCAGGGAACTGGAGCGCCAACAGAACATCCTGACCCAGGTCGTCGACCACGCCCAGCGTCTGGCCGCAGAGGCCCCACTAGGCTCCAACAGTTAGTTTCGATTTGGTTTTCGGGTTGGAAGGGTTGGACTCCGCAGCGTGAGCACGGCCGATCAGGTGCGCTCGATTCTGGGCGGCACCATCAAGGCGTACCGGGGCGACCCGGCCTACCGCAATCGGCCCGACGTGCACAACGAGCTGGACCGGATCGGACGCCGGCTCAACCAGCCGATCCGGATCGCGCTGGCCGGCACGCTCAAGGCGGGCAAGTCGACGCTCGTCAACGCGCTGGTCGGGGAGGACATCGCGCCTACCGACGCCACCGAGGCGACCCGCATCGTCACCTGGTTCCGGCACGGGCCCACCCCCAAGGTGACCGCCAATCACCGTGGCGGGCGGCGGGCCAATGTGCCGATCGCGCGGGACCCGCGTGACCGCGGCCTCACCTTCAGCTTCGCCGGGCTGAACCCCGAGGACGTGGTGGACCTCGACGTCGAGTGGCCGGCTGCCGAGCTCATCGACACCACGATCATCGACACCCCCGGCACCTCGTCGCTGTCGCGGGACGTCTCCCAGCGAACCCACCGGCTGCTCGTGCCCGAGGACGGGGTCCCCCGCGTCGACGCGGTGGTGTTCCTGCTGCGCACCCTCAACGCCGCCGACATCGCCCTGCTGAAACAGATCGGTGAACTGGTCGGCGGGTCCTCGGGCGCTCTCGGCGTCATCGGGGTGGCCTCACGGGCTGACGAGATCGGTGCCGGGCGCATCGACGCGATGATGTCGGCCAAGGACGTGGCCAAGCGGTTCACCGAAGAGATGGACAAGACGGGGATCTGCCAGGCTGTCGTCCCGGTGTCCGGACTTCTGGCCCTGACCGCCCGCACGCTGCGGCAGAGCGAGTTCGTCGCGCTGCAGAAGCTCGCCGGCATGGAACCGGCCCAGCTGACCAAGGCGATGCTCTCGGTGGACCGGTTCGTGCGCGAGGACAGCTCACTGCCGGTGGACGCGGCCACCCGCGCGGCGCTGCTGGACCGGTTCGGCATGTTCGGTATCCGGATCTCGATCGCCGTGATGCACGCGGGGGTGTCCGACTCCGTCGCCCTGGCCGACGAACTGCTGGAACGCAGCGGCCTGATCTCCCTGCGCGATGTGATCGACCAGCAGTTCGCGCAACGGTCAGAGCTGCTCAAGGCGCACACGGCGCTGCTGTCGTTGCGACAGTTCGTGCAGCACAACCCGATCTACGCGACGCCCTACATCCTCGCCGACATCGATCCGCTGCTGGCCGACACGCACGCCTTCGAAGAGCTGCGACTGCTCAGCCTGCTGCGCTCGCGCCCCACCACACTGAACGAGGACGAGATGGCCTCGCTGCGCCGCATCATCGGCGGGTCGGGCACCGACGCGGCCAGCCGGCTCGGACTGCAACCCGATGCGCCGTTCGACGGGCCCCGCTCGGCCTTCGCTGCGGCGCAGCGCTGGCGGCGACGAGCCGACCACCCACTCAACGATCCATTCACCACACGGGCCTGCCGCGCCGCGGTGCGCAGTGCCGAGGCGCTGGTCGCAGAGTATTCGTCGCGTGGCCTAACGAATTAGACCCCTCCGTCGACATACAGGTATGCGTGATTGCCTGGGGTTGTCCGTGGGGGCGACCAATCTGGTGGCGATCGCCGACCACACGCCGTTGGTGCGGCGGGCGGTGTTCGCGCTTGGTGGCGGCCCGATCATGAGTGGGTTCGTCGAACGGGTCGGTGACCCGGTGCCGCTGGTCGCCGCCGACGGCTCGACGCATCGCGCGGAGCAGTTGTTGGCCGGCGCGGTCGAGGCGCTGACGCGTGAGGTCAGCCCGGCGCATCGGCCGGACACGTCGGTGCTGGCGGTGCCCGCGCATTGGAACGTTGGGGCGCTGGAGGCTGTGCGTCGCGCATTGCCCGGTGTCCGCGTGGTTCCCGATTCGGTCGCGGCATTGACGGCCATCCAGTCGTATCCAGGCCTGCCGGCCCGCGGTGTCGTCGCCTTGTGCGACTTCGGCGGGACCGGTACCAGTCTGACCCTGGCCGACGCTTCCGCGGGGTTCGCGACCATCGGCCAGACGGTGCGGTGTCAGGACTTCTCCGGTGACCTGATCGACCAGGAATTGCTGCGCGGCGTCCTGAACAATCTGGATGCCGAACCGGCCGGCACCGCAGCGGTGACCACGCTGGCCCAGCTGCGGGATCAGTGCCGGGCCGCCAAGGAAGAGTTGAGCTCTCGGGCGGCTGCCAGCCTGGCCGGAGTTGGCAGCGCGATCAGGCTGACCCGTGCCGAGCTCGACGCGGTCGTGGACCGGCCGCTCTTTGGCGTGATCGAGGCCATGCTGGACCTGCTGCGCCGCAACGGTATTCACTCGACACAGCTGGCGGCGCTGGTCACCGTCGGCGGCGGCGCGCGGATACCCATTGTCACCCAACGCCTTTCATCGGCGTTCCGGCTTCCGGTCACCACCGTGCCGCAGGCCCAGGTGATCGCCGCGGTCGGGGCCGGGCTGCTGGCCCGACGCGGGGACGACGAGACCGCGACGCAGGTGGCGTGTGCGGCTCCTGCTCCTCAACTAGTGACCGGCACGGTGGCCGCGTCCGCGCTGGCCTGGTCGGCGGAAGACTCGGTGGCTGAGGTCGCCGAGTTCATTCCCGAATCAGTGACCGAGGATTCGGCCCGGCCCGAATTCGTGTTCTCCGAACCACCTGTGGCGCCCGCCCCGGCGCGCGTTGCCTGGTACCGGCGCGGCGGCGTGGTGGCCTATGCGGCGGTGTTCCTGGCCGTTGTCGGCACCGTCGGCATGGTGTTGTCGGCTCGGGCCGATCGGCTCGACGCCGCAGTGTCCGGGCTGTTGGCGCCGCAAACCGTTCCGGCCGAGTCCCCATTGGCCGCCCAGGCCGCACCCGCACCGCCCACGCGGACCGTGGTGGTGCGTGATCCGTCCTGGCCAGGTTCTGGCACTGGTGCGCCCGCACAAGCTGCGCCGCGCCCAGCGGCCGCGCCACGCATGGTGCAGAGCGCGCAGAGTCCACCCGCTCCGCAGCGAGTGGGCCCCGCGCCGCGGGCGCCCCTGCCACCGCCGGTCGCTCCGGCACCTGTGCCGCTGCCTGCGCCTCCGGTAGCATTGCCGCCGATTCCGGTGCCGCCGTTGGTGTTTCCGCCTGTCACGCTCCCGCAGTTGCCGATCCCGACGTTCAAACCGCCCGTGCCTTCGCCATCGCCCAGCCCGTCACCGTCGCCCAGCCCTGCACCTTCGCCCAGCCCTGCACCTTCGCCTACGCCCAGCCCGTCGCCTTCGCCTACGCAAACTCCTGGGCCGTCGCAAACCGTTGAGCCCACTGCCACGCTTGAGCCCACGCCTACTGCCACGCTTGAGTCACCCTGAGTCGTGCCTTTGCGCGGCGGATTACTGCTTGATGGTGACTGCAATCCGCCACCTTGATGGCTATGCGGCGCGATCAAGCCGAGAGAACCCGCACTCAGGTCCGCACGGCCGGCCACGTACGGCGATCCCGTGCCGCTGCAACAGTTGAGCGATCTTGCCCGCCGTCTGACAAGGCCGGTCGAAGACCTGTCCGTAGGAAAGCCTGACGGTCGCACGGCCGTCGACTGCCGCGTCGAGATCCCGTTCGAAGTCCGCATCCCGCCGGCTCGCCGAGTCGTGATAGACCCGGCCGTCGAGTTCAACCACGAGGCGTTCGCTGTACTCGGTATCGCGGTAGCAGACACCGACGGATGAGGCGGCCCGCTTCTGCCTCACGGCCCGGGGTAAACCGTGCGGGCGCTCGACGCGAACGAGATAGCCGTGCTCGAGCACCGAGCGCTTGCAGCAGTCTCCGTGCCGTCGTACGCCGTGATTGGCAGGCGTTGGCCAGAACAGCAATGGCATCGAGTTCGGACGTGGCGCGGCACGCGACGTCGAGTGCGGCTTCGTCGTAACGCATCCGTGGCGGGCCGACGTTCCACAGCGTCCGCTCTCGGAGGTGCACGACACGGTGAATGCGTACTCCCGCCGGCTCAGCCAATGCGGACCGCCGTCGCGCCACCGCGACATGGATGGGAGACGTTTCACTTCCCAGGGCCGATTCGAAGCACAGCACGGCCGGAGCTGCGTAAAGCACTGCGGCCCAGGCGCGTTGCAACCACGTCAGCGGTCCGTGTGATCGACATACACGCCCGCGTGGACCCGGGCCCACTCGTTGCGCCTGAGCAACCGTCGGATCTCATGTTCCTGCAAACCCGCATCCAGCGCCTGGCGACGCGAGATCACCCCGCTCTGTTCGCGAAGCACATCGTCGACGTCCACCAACTCGATACTGGTGGACAGGCGCGACGGCGACCAGAAGCATTTCGAGAACCTGTGGATAAACCGCCTGCGCCGAGCCAGGTTAGGGGTTACCTGCGGGCGCCTGCGTGGTCGTCGTCTCCGGTGCGGTCGTGGTAGTCGTCGCCGGCGCAGTGGTCGTGGTCGTGGTCTCGGTCGTCGTCGCCGGCTCGGTGGTGGTTGTCGTCGTGGTTTCCTCGACCGTCGTGGTGGTTGGCGCCACGGTCTCGGTGACGGTGTGCGTCGGTGCCGGAACCACGGGGGCCGAGGTGGCGACCGATGTGGTGGTGGTTGCCGTGGTCGACGTGGTGGTAGTCGTGGTCGTCGACGAGGAATCGGACGAGAACAGCTGCACCAGGGCATAGATGACCAGCGCCGCGATAACTGCGCCGAGCGCACCCATGCCGATCAGCGCAGCGGGCTTGCGGTACCAGGGGACGGGCTCGGGAGTGGGCGGCGCGGAGTACTCGCCGTGGCTGGGCGCGTACTGCGTCGGCTCCTCGTCGTCGTAATAGTTCGACACGCGCCGATGGTAGGCGCGCTCAGCCGCCCGGCGGGGGATACAGCGTGCGTGTCACGTTGGTACGCGGCCGGTAGTGCGTCGTGGGGTACTCCCCGTAGTCGGCGCCCGACGGCGTGGTCGTCGTCGTGGTGGGTGTGGTCGTCGACGTGGGCGAGGTCTCGGAGGTCGTGGTGGTCGTCGTCTCCGAGGTTGACGACGTCGTCGGTGTGTCCGACTCGCCGGGCACACCGAACTCAGTGGTCACCGGCAGGCGGGAAGTGGTGGTCCGGGTCGTGGTGGACTTCGTCGTCTTCACCGACGTCGACGTATAAGTGGGCGGGACGAAATCGATGGGAGCGTCCTCGGGCCCGCCAGAGCTGGTCAGCGAGATCGCCGCCCACAACACCAGGCCGATCACGGCTAGGGCGGCCGCGCTGGCCCCAGCCACCGCCGGCGTCGAGTGATGCCAGGGCGCCTCGGGCTGCCCCTGATCGTCGTCGTCACCGGTCACGGGCACCGATACTATGCCCGGCCTTGGAGTGGGCTTCGGTCAGCTCAGCTGACGGATGACATCGCCGGCGAAGAGCTCGAGGTGATCCAGATCGGTCTGGTCGAGCATCTGCAGGTAGATCCGCTGCACCCCGGCCTCCAGGAACGGGCCCAGCTTGTCGACGATCTCGGCGGGCGTGCCGACCAGCGGTGAATTGCTCCGGAGTTCGTCCACCTCGCGGTTGATCGTCGCGGCGCGTGTGGCAATCTGCGCTTCGTCGCGGCCCGCGCACAGCACGAAGGCCGCCGAGTAGGTCAACGAGTCGGCGGTTCGTCCCGCCGCGGTCACCGCGTCGGCCACCCTCGCGAACTGGGTCTTGAGCGTGTCCAGTGGTACGAACGGCACGTTGAACTCCGCTGCGAACTCCGCGGCCAGCGCCGGGGTGCGCTTGGCGCCCATCCCGCCGATGACGATCGGCGGATGGGTCTGAGTGGGCTTGGGTAGCGCTGGAGAGTCGACGACGGTGTAGTGCTCGCCAGTGAAGTCGAAAGTCTCGCCAACAGGCGTGTCCCAGAGGCCGGTGAGGATGCGCAGCTGCTCTTCGAGCCGATCGAAACGCTCACCCAGCGGCGGGAACGGGATGGCGTAGGCCTGGTGCTCAGCCTCGAACCAGCCGGCGCCAAGACCCAATTCGACACGGCCACCGCTCATCTCGTCGACCTGCGCCACCGAGATGGCCAACGGTCCGGGATGGCGGAAGGTGGCCGAGGTGACCATGGTGCCCAGCCGGATCGTCGAGGTTTCGCGTGCGATGCCGGCCAGCGTCACCCAGGAGTCGGTCGGACCGGGCAGGCCGTCACCGCTCATTGCCAGGTAGTGGTCAGACCTGAAGAACGCCGAGTAGCCGAGCGCTTCAGCCGCGCGGGCCACCGCGAGCTGATCGGAGTAGGTAGCACCTTGCTGGGGTTCGACGAACACACGGAAATCCACGGACGCCAGCCTATCTGCGGCATCGTAAGGATGGCGCGCGGCTTGGTGCCAGGCGTGGGTGACCTGAGGTTCTACAGCCCGCGGCGGGTGGCGCGCAGCGCGGCGACGGCGTCGTTATTGCCGGAGAACTCCACCCGGGCCGGCTCGCGTCCGGCGGCGAACATCAGCAACTCGCCCGGTTCTCCGGTCACCGTGACCTCCGGACCGGAGCCGATGGCGGCCAGCGTCTTGCCCTGCGGCGTGGTCAGGGTGACCCGGGCGGGGGATTTGCCCATGGTCATCCGGGCCATCGCGCCGATTCCCCGCGACAGCGCGGATACGGTAGCAGCATCGAGATCCCTTGGCTCCCAGTCAGGTTGGGCCCGGCGCACATCCTCATTGTGGATGAACATCTCGGCCACATTGACCAACGGGTCCAGCAGTTTGAACGGGGAATAGAGCGGGGGACCCGCGGCGATCTGGTCGACCAGGTCGGCCCAGTCCGTGCTTTGGGTGACCTTCTGCTGCACGCGGTCGGTGTAGCCGGCGAGCTGGGGGACCAGGATCCCGGGTGCAGCGTCGAGGCGCCGCTCCCGCACCACCAGATGTGCGGCCAGGTCACGGGTGGTCCAGCCCTCGCACAAGGTGGGCGCATCGGGGCCGGCGGCGCGCATGGACTCGACCAGTGCGGCACGTTCCCGCCGAGCGACAGTCATGCGCGATCCGCCTTCGGCTCCTCGCTTGAAGTCATAGCGCCAACTCTAGAAGGTTTTCACTCCCTGGACAGCGACGGTCATCCCATGTCCGGTGCTGTTGTTGCTGATCCGGGTGCCGTCCTCGCTCGCATCGATGGTCCAGCCCACCGCGCTGTACTTGCGATAGTCGAGGGTGATCACCGGAATGTCGCCGAGGTTGCCCACGACCCACTTGATCTGGCCGTCCGGGGTGAGCCTCACGCCATTCGCGTGCTCACCGTCGATCACCGGTGAGTCGGCGAAGTCGGACTCGCACCCGACGTCCTGCTGGGACAATTGGCAGCGGGTCCTGCCGGACTTGGTCTCGATGAAGACGTACCCGTTCTGCGGCTGCAGTTCCGCTGCGCCGGACGGCGGAGCGGGCGCCGAGGTGCTCGGCGGAGCGGTGGTGCTCGACGAGGGCGCCGGACTGGACCGGGTGGGCCGCGCGGTCGGGAAACTCGGCTCAGTCGGTGATTGCGGGCTGGTGGCCGGAGTGCCTTCGATACTCGATTGGCAGCCGGACAACAGCGCACCCACAGCCAGCAGGGCGCCGAGCGATTGCCACGCCTTCACCGCGACAAGGCTACGCATCGCGGGTGGTCACGCCGGGCTATGACGCGCCGAACAACCCCGCGTATCCGTCAGACAGTGCGCGCAGCTGCCCGGCACCGTCACCGCGGAACGATGCGCCGTGCATCAGGGCCAAGGTGGTGGGGTTCAGCTCGGCCAGTTGGGTCAGTGTGGGAACCAGGTTGGTGGTCAGGCCCGTGGCGTGGAATAGCGATTCGGCATCCAATGCCGGTGCCACGCAATCGGATTCAGTGAGCGCCGGGCATTGGCCGGTATGGGTGAACAGGTCGCCGGCCAACAGCGTCGACGTGGTCTCGTCGAACCACAGCCCGGCTTCCCAGTTGTGCGGAACATGCGGGGTGGCGATGAAGCGCAGGCGATGCCCACCGATGTCGTGCGCGGCCTCCGCGGGCGCGGCGACCGGCGGACGGTCACACATGTCGGTCAGCGACAGCATGATCGCGAGCGGGCCGTGGATCACCTCGGCGTCCGGTGCGGCCGCCAGGAACTGGTTGACGGCACCGCATTCATCGGCCTCGAGGTGTCCGAACGAGATCCAGCGCAGTTGGGTCAGCGGCAGTATCCGTTCGATGGCCGCCGATACCTGCGGAAACAGGAACCGGTGACCGGTGTGGAACAGGAATGGCTCGTCACCGGTCAGCAGGAACTGATTGAAGGTGAAGCCGTGCTCGGTGATCCCCGGTATCCAGGTGGAGAGCCGGTAGATGTCCGGGGCGATCTCATCGACGCGGGTGTCCAGGTCGGAGGCCATGCGACCATGGTCCGCCCAATCATTCCCGATGGCTGGGTTTTGCTGTCTTGGGAACCTCCCAGCTGCGTCACCTACCGTCATCGGGTGCTCGGCAAAGCCCTCGATGCGTTTCTGGACTCTCCGTTGTCTGGAATCGTGCCGTGGGCGCTGATGGCGATTCTGGCCGGTCCCGGGCGGTATGAGATCGCGGTATGGGGCGCGCTCGGCTTCTCGCTGTTGGTGCTGGCGCTGGACCGTCGTCGCAACATCCCGGTCCACGTGCTGGAGATACTCGGAGTGGTCTTCTTCGTGGTGCTGGCCGCCGTCGGCCTGGTGGCTTCCAGAGGGCAGAAGACGTGGCTGGAGATGTGGTCGGGGGAGATCACGAATGCCTCGTTGGCGACTTTCGCCCTGGTCAGCCTGGTGATCGGCCGGCCGTACACGACGGCGTACGCGCGCGACGTCACCCAGCCGGACCATTGGGATACGCCGCTGTTCAAGCGCACCAACATGGTGGTGACCGCGGTGTGGGCGGCGGCATTCGGCTTCTCGGCGTCGGTCGGCTTCCTCGGGGATGTGCTGTACGGCAGTACCGACAATTTCTGGACCGGCTGGATTCTGCAGTTGGCCGCGCTGTTCTTCGCGGTGGCCGTCACCGAGTTCTATCCCGAGTACGCCCGGGCCAAGGACGCGGCGCATGCGCTGCGCCCGGTGCCGTCATGGTCGCGGGTGTTCGAGTGGCTGCCACCGTTCGTGCTGGCAACCGGTGTCGCAGGCTGGCTGCTGGCCACGGTCAGCAGCGGGGTGGCTGCTGACCTGGTGGTGGTCGGTGCATTCGGCACGGCACTGTTGCGACGGCGCGAGCTGCGGGCTCGGGCCACGTAACTGTCAGGACTTGCTCGGCTGCGGCAGGAACTGGTTGTCGAGCAACTTTGCGTAGTCGGGCAGTTGCGTGCTCGGGTCGATGGACTTCTGGGTCTTGGCCCATGTCCCGAGTTCGGCCAGCTTGTCGGCCAGGTCCGGATTCAGCTGGATGGTGAAGTCGAACTCGGTGAGCACGATGCGCAGAAGTTCGGGGTCCAGCTGGGTGGCCTTGGCGACGGCGTCCGTGGCGGCGTTGTCGTGTTGGGACAGCGCAGTTCCCGCGTCACCGAGGGCGGTGAGGAAGGCCGTGAACGCCTTGCCCTTGGTTGCGACGGCGGCTTCGGTGGCGACGAACAGGCTGTGCTGGTTGTAGGTTCCGCCACTCAGTGGCACCGCGTCGTCGCCGAGGGCCTTGATGGTCTGCGCCTGGTAGGGCTGGAAGATCGACACCGCATCGACGTTGCGCTGGGTGGCGGCGGTGACGATCGCCGACGGCGCGACCTGCACCAGCTCGGCCTTGATGTTGTTCTGCGCCAGGGCATTCGACACGTAGTAGGCAGCGCTGGTGCCCAGCGGGGTGCCGATCGACTTGCCCGCCAGGTCCGCGACGGTGTTGATGCCGGCACTGCGCCGGGCGACGATACGCGAGCCCTCCCAGCGAGATCCGTCGGCGATCACCCGCAGGGTGGGCGTCCGCGTCAGCGCGGCCGAGGTCGGCACGTCGGCGGCGGTGGTGATGTCGACCTGGCCGGCCGCCGCGGCCTGCAGTGCCTCCACGCCGGATTGAAAGTTCACCACCTTGACGTTCACGTTGTGCTTCCCGAACAGACCGGTGTCGGCGGCGACCGGGACCTGCGCCCAGGACGGGTCGACGACGAACCCGACGGTCAGCTGATCGGCATTCGCGGTGCCCGCGTCGCTGCAGGCGGTGCCTGCCACGGAGAGCGCGGCGGCGGCAACTACTGCGGCGACGAGCCGCCGGAGAGGGGTCTTCATGGATGAGTTCCTTTGTGGGTAGCGGGTCACTGCACGACGTGGTCGATGCCGAGCTGGTGGTGCAGGGTTTTGCGAATCTCGCTGTACCCCGGCTGATCTGCCAGCGCATCGGCCGGGCGGGGGCGGCTCAGCGGGTTGGTGATCTGATTGACGATCTGCCCGTCGCGCAACACGCTGACGGTGTCGCCCAGCCGGATCGCCTCGTCGATGTCGTGCGTGACGAAGACGATCGTGCGGTTCAGCCGCGTCCACAGATCGATCAGCAGATCCTGCATGCGCAGGCGGGTCAGCGCGTCGAGCGCCGCGAACGGTTCGTCCATCAACATGACGGTCGGCTCCCCGGCCAGCACGCGGGCGATGCTGACCCGCTGCCGCATGCCGCCGGACAACTCGCCGGGACGCTGTGTGGCCACCTCGTCACGCAGGCCCACCAGGTCGAGCAGTTCGTGAATCTTTCCCCTGCGCTCGCGTTTTGACAGTCGCCGGGCCGCCAGGGCGAAGTCGATGTTGTCGGCGACCGTCATCCACGGGAACAGCACGTCACGCTGGAAGGCCACGCCTCGGCGGGGATGCGGTGCGGTGACCGTCTCGCCGTTGTCGGTCACCGAGCCTGCGGTGGCCGTGATGAGTCCGGCAAGGCAGTGCAGCAGAGTCGATTTGCCGCTGCCGGAGGCGCCCACGAGTACGGAGAATGAGCCGTCGGGAACGGTCAGGGAGATGCCCTTGAGGGTCGGCTCCTGCTTGCCGGGGAACCTCACCACGAGGTCGTGGGTTTGGATGGCCATCTCAGCGCTCCTCTTGGGCCCAGCGGGTAAATGGGGACGTCACCGAGGCGACGAGCAGGTCACACAGGGCGCCGACGATGCCCAGGACGATCAGGCAGAAGATCAGCCGATCGGCCTGTGAGAACAGCTGTGCCTGGGAGATCCGATACCCGATACCCGATGTGGTGCCGGTCATCTCGGCCACGACGATGAGCACGAACGCCATCGCGGCACCCACCCGCAGACCTGACGCGATGTCGGGGGCCGCCTCGGGCAGCACCACTCGCGACAGGGTCTGCCAACGGCCGGCCCCCAGGCAGCGGGCAGCTTTCAGATAGTCGATCGGGGTGCTCGCCAACCCGGAGTGGCTGTTGATCCACACCGGGACGAAGACGCCGAGTGCGATCACCAGGAGCTTGCTGTTCTCGCCCAGCCCGAACCACAGGATCGCCAACGGGACGAGACCGATCGTCGGGATCGGCGAGAACACCCGCAGCACCGGTTGCAGCAGGTTGCGGCCTGCGGTGGTGGTGGCGGTGAACACCGCGACGGTGATCCCCACGCCGGCACCGATCGCGAAACCGACTGCCGCTCTTTGCAAACTCGCGACGATGTCGTCGACCAACAGGTCCTCGGTCCACAAGGTGTGCCCGGCGGTGAGGATCTCGGGCACGCTCGGGAACAGCTGTCGCGGGAACCGTCCGGTTGCCACGATCAGTGACCACAGGGCCGCGGTGATCCCTAGTCCGGCGAGAGTCCAACCGAGGACGCCCAGCTGGGCGAGTGCCGACCGCAGCCGGGCCGGGGCGGGCTGCTGCGGCGGGGGCGACGTCGTACCGCGGACCGCCAGACCAGCTGTCATGAAAGGCTTCCCGGCTCAAGTCCCACCGCGTTCAGCGGAGAACGCAACGTGCCCTCGGGTGCCCAGTCGAACGGAACGGCCTGCGACCGGTACACCAGCGCCGTGCGGGTGAGCCGGTCGACCCCGGGCACCCTGGTCTGCTTGACCTCGGGCTCCCCGGCTACGCCATAGCCCTGGTAGGGGCTGTGATACTCCCACACCACATCGCCGTCCGGGGTGACCTGGAACAACCGCCCCTGCATCCCCTCGGTGATCAAGGTGTTGCCGTTGGGGAGACGCTGCGCATTGCTGACGAACGAGCTGAAGAAGGTCCACGACGGCAGGCCGGAGTCCTCGGCGGTGTACTGCCACACGATTTCCATGGTGGCAGGGTCGATTTCGAGCACGCGGGAGCCGGCGTAGATGCCCAGCGGCGCCGCTGGATATCCGGCCCCGCCCTGGTTGTCGAACACCAGGATGTTGCCCGCGCCCGGAAGACCCGCGGCGATCATGTGCGGGTTGTGCTGACCGGAGGTCTGATCGACCGGACGTGGCACCTTGTGCACATTGATGCGCTGATGCTGGGCGCCGAACTCGGCGTCGTAGTAGGGCCCCAACTTCCAGGCGATCGTTCCGGACGACTTGTCGATCAACGCGATGATGTTCGCCTTGCGGAAGCTGATCAGGATGTTGTCGGGGTGGAAGGCGGAGTCCGGCTCGTCGACGTACCACCGGTTGGGTCCGAGGGTTTTGGCGCTGTTCATTTCCAGATAGCCCCAGGGATCGTCGGGGTCGCGAGCAACGGCCTGCCGCAAGGCATCCCAGCCGGCATCGGAGAATCCGAACTCGTCGAGATGGTCGCCGGCCAGCCACTTCCAGACGATCTCACCTTCGGGCGTCACCTCGTAGAGCCCCTGGTCTCCGACGGTATGGTCGCCGAGACCGGGCACCACCCGGGGAACGGTGGTCAGGATCAGTCGATTGCCGTTCGGCAGCAGCTCCCAGTCGTGGTTCTGCCGAGCCGCGCCGGCCGGCGCCTGCGTGCCCCACTCCCAGATGACCTCCCCGGCCCAGTCGAGTTGGCCCACGGTGCCGTTGGCGTAGATGCCACCGCGGGCATCGTCGCTGTCGGACAGTTGCACCCCGACGTCGCCGATCCGCCCGTCGTTGAGTGCCGGGTCCAGGATGCGCGGTGGCACACCGGCATACGGCCACTCGTGCACCACGGTGCCGTTGAGGTCGATCAGTCGGGTGACCCCGTCGGCGCCGGTGAACAGGACGTAGCTGTCGTAGGCGAGTTCGGGGTCGAGGTAGCTGACTCCGGTGAGTCGTACGAATGCCATGTCAGCTACTCCACCAACTCCTGGTTACAACCATGGGTCCTCCTCGTAACGGTTCTAATCGATTAGCGTAGGCAGGCGAAACGTGGACGGAACCGTCACAATCGAGGTGATTCAAACTCTTTCGAGTGGTCACCGACGAGCGGAGGGTCCAGCCGTTGTGAGTGGTAAACGTCCGACCCTGGCCGACGTGGCCAACCGCGCCGGCACCTCGACGGCGGTGGTGAGCTACGTTCTCAACAACGGGCCGCGTCCAGTATCAGAGGTATTGCGGGCCAAGGTGATCCGTGCGATCGATGAACTGAACTACCGGCCGGATGGCCGCGCCAGGGCGTTGCGTCGGCCGCGGCGTTGGCGGCAGATCGGACTGCTGGTTCCCGATCTCACGCTGCCCTTGTTCGGTGAGTTCGTAGGGCGGATCGAAGTGGAAGCGCGGGCGCGCGACCACCTGACCCTGATCGGCAACACCGGATACGACCCCGAGCGTGAGATTGAGTTCGCCACCGCGTTCGCCGAGGTCGGTGTCGACGGGCTACTGGTGGTCGGCGCGGCCAACGCCCCGCATACGGCGAATCTCTGTCGGCGGGAACGCATTCCCGTGGTGTGGATGCACAACATCCGCGGCCCGATCGAGACGGACATCATCGGGGTGGATCACGTCCATGCCGGCGAACTGATCGCCCGCCACCTGCTCGACATCCACGACTGTCGCGACATCGCGTTCGTCGGCGGTGTCACTGCGGGCGACGTCCGGCACGGTGACCGGGAAACCGTGCAGCAGCGATTCGAGGGCGTCGCCTCCGTCGTCGGCCAGAGCCTCCCGCACATCCGCACCGATCTCACCCCGTCCGGCGCCTACGGTGCGGTCCGGGAGTTTCTGCGCGACGGCGCGGTGCCGCGGGCGTTCGTGGTCGGGACCTACGGGCAGACAGCGGCCACGATCCGGGCGGTCGCCGATGCAGGCCTGCGGATCCCCGACGACATCCGGATCGTCGGCTTCGATGGTGCCGCGGTCGACTACGGACGGCTGCGACTCACCACCGTGCAGCAACCGGTTGATGCGCTGGCCCGTCAGGCTCTTGGCCGGCTACTGGGCGATTCACCGTGCGCCGACGATGGTTTCGTGCCGACCCTGAGGGTGGGGGAGACCTGCGGCTGTACCTAGTGGTGCAGCACCGTCCGCACGAGGTTCGGCAGCGCGTTGACCGCCTCGGGATCGTGCCCGAAATGTTCGATGACCTGCACCTGGATCTCGCCGACGATGCCGCCGAGAACGGCACCGACCGCGATCATGGTCGGCTCGTCGTCCTTGAACACCGGCCGCAGAATCGACTCGTATTCCTCATTGGTGAGCTGTCCCATCTTGTCGATGATGGTCTGCTCCAGGTCGAGGGCGTTCATGGCATAGTCCTGCGCCTCGACCAACGTGGTGGGCAGCCGCTCCAGCACCATCCGCACCAGGTTGTCCTTGAATGCGTTGTAGCGCTGCGTGCCCACCGCGAACTTGACCAGCGGCGTGGCGATGCCGGTCTGTGCGTCGATGGCCGCTTCGACCTCCTTGCCGACCAGCGAGAACAATTTGTCGGCACCCGGTCCGCGCAGCACACCGTCGAACAGGATCTCGGGGGAGAACAGGTCCTCGGACAGGATCCGCGCGTAGTCCTTGGTGATGATGTCGCGCTGGGCGTGCAGCAACCCCTGGAACGGGATGAAGCCGAGGTACTTGGTCGGCTGGACGGGCCGGAACAACATGTTGAGCGCGATGTAATCGCTGATGAAACCGACGCCGAAGCCGAATGCCGGCATGATCCACGGGTTCTGGAACAACGCCCACGCGATCATCTGGACCACGCCGATGACGAGCCCGAAGTAGATACCGCTGCGCCGGACGAACGCCATGGCGTTGTCGCCGAGCCCGCGCATCAGCTTGTTCAGCTTGTCCTTGTTGCGGACGAGCGTCGTGACGGCCAGGTACTGGATGTCGACGAATCGATTGAGGTCCGCCCGCATCTCGTTGAGCATCTTCTCCACGACCTTGGGGGTCTGATCGTGGATGCGGGCCTGAATGGCATTCCGCGCCGCATCGGGCAAGGAGTCCCACAGCCCGGGCCGGATCTGCTCGGCGAGGTCGCGGGAGATCTCGTCGACCACCTGGGTAAGTGGCTCACGCAGCGCGTTGACGGCTTCCTTCGCGTCGACCTTTTCGAGCAGTTCCTCCGGTTTGAGGAGGTTCTGGGTAAGCAGCTCGATGGTCTTCGAGCCCACCTTGCCCGCCCGGCGTGGCACGATGCCCTGCCAGCCGAACGGCCCGACGCCCTTGAACTCCATCGGCCGGTAGATCATCTCCAGCGCGACGATCTTGGTGCTCCAGCCGACGAACGCGGCGACGAACGGCATGGACAGGTAGATCAGCCAGTTGACGTTGAAATCGGCCCTGATCTCCTGCCACGTCTGGACCGCGAGAATCGTCTCGGCCGTGCTCACGCGCGATCCGCCTTCGGCTTCTCGCTGGTCGTCACGACCCGTCCCGGAGCACCGCAGACTCCCACAAACCGCGCCCCAGCCCCGACAGAGACAAGGTCAGCTTCTCCACCCGTGCGGCCAGCGGGCCGCGGGATCCGCTCTTGGTCGCCTGCAACACCATCGGCTCGGCCAGGAGCACCTCGTACTCGGCCTTCTGGGAAGGGTCCTCGGGACCGGTCTCGACCAGACCCAGCGACAGCAGATGACCGACGTACTGCGGAACCATGCCGGGCAACGCCACGTTGGCGGTGCGGCCGATCAGGCAGGCGTTCTCCAACACTGCTTGACCTGGGGTGCGCGATCGGGTCCAGGTGTGGATATTGACCAGCGGCGAAGCATCACCTTCGGAGAGCGCGCCGAGGATCCGCGCTTCGTCGGCCACGAGCTGGTCGAGCAGCCGGTGGTACAACTCCACCTGACTGCCCGCCGTGCTCTGATCCAGGGCCCGGTCCAGCAAGCGGTCCATCTTGGTGTTGAGCGATTCGGGCGTCGGCTCCTCCGGCGTGGCGGTGGTTACCGGTCGGGGCGCCGCCGAATCGATGGCCTCCAGCCGGTTCTTCACCAGCGTGGCCAGTTGTTCCTCGCCCCAGGCGGCCAGCTTCATGCTCGTCTTGGCGGCGTCGAGCGCGCGATCGGCGAGGCCGAAAGGGTCGTACCGCTTTGGCAGCAGGGGGCGCTCGTTTCGCGGGGTGCGGATCGCGATGGCGATCTCGCCGACGGGTGTGGCGAACCTGAACGCCCGCCGCTGCATGTTCCTGCGGCGTGCTGGAACCTCATCGGACACCGTGTTGTCCGTACCCCTCTTCGACAGTTCCTCTGACATCACTGATCGATTGCCTCCCCACCTACCGGGTGTCCCCGAGCTGTGGGCACCGTACCTGGTCAGCTGCTGGGCTGCCCAAGTCCCAGGTGGGTGGCAGAGGTTCGTGAGCGAGCGGCGGTGTCGGGGGAGAGACCCGCGCACGAGCATCGATGCACATAAATGCACTATTGCATTGGACTGCAAATAGTGGGTACCGTCTCGTCATGACGACAGAGCAGTCGGCGCCCTCGGATCGGCGCACGGTGGAGCGGTTCATGGATGACCCGATCGGATTTTTCGGGGAGTCGCTGACGCGGATGCACAGCGTGCCGCGGGCGGAACTCGAAGAGCTGCAGCGGCAGGCCATGGCGATCCGGTTCGGCCAGCACCGCGGAAGCATCGAGATCGTGCGCAAGCTCGCCGATCGACTCGGGGTCGACGAACTGCTCGAGTTCGACGATGTTGTTCCTCTGCTGTTGCCGCACACCGCGTACAAGTCGTATCCAGCGGTGCTCGTCGACAACAAGCGTTTCGACCTGCTGACCCAATGGCTGGACAAGTTGACCAGTTATGACCTGGCGGGAGTCGACACCGAGGGCTGCACCGGTATCGACGACTGGATTGAGCGGCTCGACCGGCAGACACCGCTGGAGGTGATCACTTCCAGCGGGACCACCGGCACGCTGTCGATCATTCCCAAGGACAAGCACGGCGCCAGCGAGGGCATGATCCTGTGGAAGATCTGCCTGTTCCAGACGTTCGGGACCGAACCCACCGCCGCCGAACTGGATCCGAAGGTCGACGTGATCTGGCCCAACTACGCGAAGGGCAAGCTCGGTCACCTCCGCATCGCGGACATGATCAAGGGCGGCTTCACCGGCGGCGATGAGACCAAGTTCCATGCGCTCTACCCCGAGGCGATCGATACCGACCTGATGTTCCTCGCCTCGAAGATGCGCGCGGCAGCGTCGCGCGGTGAACTGGATCGGCTGGTGGTCGACCCCGCGCTGGCCGCGCGGAAGGACGAGTTCATCGCGATGCAGGCGCGGCAGCCCGAAGACCTGGACAAGTTCTTCACGATGATCGCCGAGAAGCTGTCCGGTAAGCGGGTTTTCATGATCGGCACCTACAACCTGATGTACGACGTGGCCAGGGCCGGCCTGGACCGGGGTATCTCGGGAGTCTTCGCCAAGGACTCGGCGATCCTCACCGGGGGCGGCATGAAGGGTTTCGCCCTTCCCGACGATTACATGGATGTGATCCGCAACTTCCTCGGCGTGGACCGCATCCAGGAGGGCTACGGCTTCTCCGAGCAGAGCGCCTTTCACTGGGGTTGCAGCGAGGGTCGTTATCACGTGCAGCCGTGGGTGATTCCGTTCGTACTCGACCCGGACACCGGCGAGCCGTTGCCCCGCACCGGCCGCCAGACCGGCCGCGCCGCGGTGTACGACCTGCTGCTCAAGGCGCATTGGGGCGGCGCGATCTCCGGCGACGAGGTGACGATCGACTGGGATCTGCCATGTCCGTGTGGGCAGAGCAGCGTCGCCTTCGAGCACGACATCATGCGCTACAGCGAGAAGCAGGGCGTCGACGATGACCGGATCACCTGCGCGGCGACCCATGAGGTGCACAACGAGGCGGTCAATTTCATGAAGGCGTTCGAATCGTGAGTGCCGCCTACACCGTTCCGCTCTTCCTCCGCGGTGAGGTCGTCACCGACGACTTGGTGTCCTTCGGAACACGCAGCGGTGCTGCGCAGTTCGAGGCACCTGACATGTACCGGTACGTGAATCAGCTGCCGCTGGCGAGCCCGGCGCAGATGGCCGACCTGTACGAGGTGAGTTTCGACGAGATCCTCGATGTGCTCCAGGCACTCGGTGATGCCCTGGTCTTCGACACCAATCCCCACCTGCAGCGGGCTTACGAGGCCGCGTTGGTGTCCAACGTCCTGCCCGCGCAGATGCTGGAGAACAGCTACCGCATTCTGCCGCCGCTGTTTTCGCGCGAGAATGTATTGGAGGTCGCCGAGAGTCAGGTCGGACTGGAGTACCTCAACGGCTGGGTGCGGCGCACGCTGGCCGACGGCCGGGAAATGCGGGTACGGGCCTTCGGCGCCCGAACCGCGCACATCCCGGCCGGGAACGGCGGACTGGTATCGGCGGTGACAATCCTGCGATCGGTAATCACCCGCTCGGATGTGATCATCAAGGCGCCGTCCAACGATCCGCTCACCGCGGTCGCCATCGCGCGGACGCTGGCCGAGGTGGCCCCCGGTCACCCCATCACCCAACATCTGACCGTGGGCTACTGGAAAGGGGGGGACGAGGAGGTCGAGGAGATCCTCTACCGGCCTGAACACATCGAGAAGATCGTCGCCTGGGGCGGTTTGGCGTCGGTCAAACACGTCACCCGCTACATCCGGCCCGGCCTGGAACTGATCTCGCTCGACCCGAAACGCAGCGCGACCATCATCGGCCGCGAGGCGTTCGGCGATGCCGAGACGATGCGCGAGGTGGCGCGAGCTGCGGCTGTCGACATCGGCGTCGCCAATCAGGAGGGCTGCGCGAACGCGCGAGTGATCTACGTGCTGAGCGGAACCGATGGGGCGGGCATCGCTGATGCCAACCGGCTCGGCGAGATGATCTATGAGGAACTGACCGCGCTGCCCGAGTTCATCAGCACCGCGCCGAGGTATCCGGACCGCGACCTGTTCGAGTATGTGGAATCGTCGCGGTTGACGGAGGACTTCTACCGGGTGATCGGTGGCCGGAACCGCGAGGGTGCGATCGTCGTGTCGCAGTACGACTCCCAGGTGGACTACTCGTCGATGCTGTCCGGGCGGGTGGCCAACGTGGTGCCGGTCGACAGCATCGACACGGTCACCCAGGCCGTCAACTCCTACACCCAGACCATCGGCATCTACCCCGAATCGCTCAAGCGTCAACTGCGCGACACCCTCGGCCTGTTCGGTGCGCAGCGGCTCACCAGCCTGGGGTACGCGTGCAGCGTGCCGATCGCCGCGCCGCAGGACGGTATCGAACCGATCCGGCGTATGTGTAAATGGATCGTCGAGGAAACCTGCGACCCAGGCGTGGTGATGCCGCTCTGGCGCCTGGCAGCCGCTACCCGGGAGGCATAGATGTCCGCACCGAATGTACCTACCGCGCTCGACATGGTCGACGGGATCGATCTGGGCGGCAAGACATGTGTGATCACCGGTGCCACTTCAGGACTCGGCCGGGAATCGGCGCGGGCCTTGGCTACGGCCGGTGCGCATGTAGTGCTGGCCGCACGCAACCCCGGCGCGCTGACCGAGGCGGCCGACTGGATCCGTACCGAGGTGCCCGGCTCGCGGGTCTCCACGGTCCTGTTGGACCTGGCCTCACTGGCCGGCGTGCGGACCGCCGCCAAGTCCATCAGCAGGATCGCCCCGGCCATCGATGTGCTGATGAACAACGCCGGCGTGATGTTCACCCCGTTCGGCCGCACCGCTGATGGCTTTGAAATGCAGTTCGGGACAAACCATCTCGGCCACTTCGAGCTCACCCGGCTGCTCGTTCCGCAGCTGTCCGCCGCGGCGGCGGCCCGGGTGGTGATCCTGTCTTCCGACGGGCACACGATGGCCGACATCGACCTCGACGATCCCAACTGGGAGCGGCGGGGCTACGACAAGTTCCTCGCCTACGGAGCGTCGAAAACCGCGAACGTCCTGCACATGGTCGAACTCGACCGTCGACTGAGCAGTCGTGGGATACGGGCTTACTGCGTGCATCCGGGTGTGGTCGCCACCTCACTGGCCCGGCACATGACCCGCGACGACTTCGCCGCACTGTCCGACCTCACCCCGGCGCAGCCGAACCGGAGGGCCGAACGCATCGACGTCCTTCACGACTTCGTGCTGCCCGACCAGGGTGCGGCCACGCAGGTCTGGGCCGCGGTGAGTCCCGAGTTGGCCGGCGTGGGCTCGGTGTACCTGGCGGACTGCCGAATCCGGCCCGAGGTCGCGTCATACGCCGTCGACCCGCACCGCGCCGCCCAGTTGTGGGAGCTCTCGGAATCCCTGTGCAGCTGACCGGTTTTACCGCGTCATCGGTAAAGTCGGTGGCCATGGATCGAACGCAACGGCGCAAACAGGAAGTGCGCGAACGCATACTGCAGGCCGCGTTCGATCTTTTCCTGTCCCAAGGCGTTGACGCGACCAAGATCGAAGACATCTGCGCGCGTGCCGACGTCGCGAACCGGACCTTCTTCAACCACTTCGCCACCCGCCAGGACATGCTGGCGGCCCTGGCCGAGCAGCGGTTGCTCAACCTTCAGGAGGTGCTGCGCGACCGGTCGGGGGAGCCGGTGCCGGCGCGGCTCATCGGGCTGTTCGACGACATCGCAAAAACGCTCACAGAATCCGGCGACACCTACCGCGAGCTGATCGGGGCGATGTTCGCCACCACCGGGCTGCGGCTACCGCGTGGCTACGGCCTGCATCAGACGTTCGTCGAGCTGGTCGAGGACGGCATCGCGAGGGGCGAGGTCACGCGCAAACATGATCCGCGCACACTCGCCGACATCATCGTCGGTGCGCTGGTCGGTGGGGTGGTCAGCTGGACCACCGAGCAGAGCTATTCACTCGACACCGGCATGCACGACCTGGCCGGTGCGCTGGTGGACTTATTGCAGGCGGATTGACGGCACCCAGACGGGTCAGTCGACCCCCAACATCACCTCGGTGGACTTGACGAGCACGGTCGTCGGGGTGCCGGGCTGCAGCCCGAGCTCCTCGACCGCCTCCTTCGTGATGGAGGCCGTGACGATCTGCTCACCGCCGTCGAGCTTGACCTTGACGGTCGCCATGACCGCGCCGATCGACACCTCGGTGACCTTCCCAGTGAGCTGGTTGCGGGTGGATAGACGCATCGCGAGCCTCCGTCGATCAGTGGGTTTGGATCGACGTTAGTCGCTCATGGCCGGGGGTAGCATCCGTTACACAACTCAAAACGTCGATGACGCATTGTGGGAGAACCTCCGATTCCGGAGGTGCCGTAGGTGCAAATCCTCTCCGGGAAACTCTCAGGCCCAATACCGCAGTGCCGAGGCAACTCTGGAGAACAGCGTGCGTATCCGTCGCGCTTACCGAAGGGGAAAAGGCGCCATGCGCCGAAGCTCTCAGGTTTCAGGACAGAGCGGGGAGGTGTCACCAGACGACGCATCGCGTCACCGCGATGCGCGAAATTGGAGTCATCTCATGGCGGTCAGTGTGTTCGATCTGTTCTCGATCGGGATCGGTCCCTCGAGTTCACACACGGTTGGCCCGATGCGGGCGGCCGGCATGTTCGTCGACGAACTCGTCGGTCGCGGCGTGGTTGACCACGTCGCCGAGGTCAAGGTGGACCTGTTCGGTTCGCTGGCGGCGACGGGTGCCGGTCACGGCACGATGCCGGCCATTCTGCTGGGTCTGGAGGGCTACCGGCCCGAAACGGTCGAGACCGACGAGATGGAACGACGACTTGCGACCGTTCGCAGCCAGGGCAAGATCTCGTTGGCCGGCCGGAGCATCATCGCGCTGACCGAATCCGACATGCATCTGCAACCGGACCGTCGGCTCACCCAGCACCCGAACGCCATGACATTGACGGCATTCTCGTCCGGTGGTGACACGGTCCACCTCGAGACGTACTTCTCGGTCGGCGGCGGTTTCGTCGTCACCGAATCCGAGCCGGACCAGCGTGAGACGGGACGAGGCGCCGACGGGTCCTTCCGCACAGCCGCCGAGTTACTCGCCCTGACCGAGCGCGACGGACTGTCGGTGAGCCAGGTGATGATGCGCCACGAATGCGTGTCCCGTAGCGAAGTCGAGGTGCGGGACCGTCTCCTGCGCATCCGTGACGTCATGGTCTCGTGTCAGGCCCACGGGATGTCCCGGGATGGCTACCTGCCGGGCAACCTGAAGGTCCGCCGTCGGGCCAAGGACTGGTACGTCCGGCTCAATGCCGAAGACCCACAGCGTGATCCGTCCTTCGCCGAGGACTGGGTGAACCTGGTCGCGCTCGCGGTCAATGAGGAGAACGCATCGGGCGGCCGGATCGTGACCGCGCCCACCAACGGTGCGGCCGGGATCGTCCCGGCGGTCCTGCACTATGCGTTGCGTTACACCTCGGCCGGAATTGCGGATCCGGACGACACGACCGTCCGCTTCCTGCTCACCGCCGGTGCCATCGGTTCGCTGTACAAGGAGCGGGCCTCGATTTCGGGCGCCGAAGTCGGGTGTCAGGGTGAGGTCGGATCCGCAGCGTCGATGGCTGCCGGAGGCCTCGCCGAAATCCTGGGCGGCACACCGCAACAGGTCGAGAACGCTGCCGAGATCGCCATGGAACACAGCCTCGGTCTGACCTGCGATCCGATCGGCGGCCTGGTGCAGATCCCATGTATCGAACGCAACGCCATCTCGGCGGGTAAGGCGATCAACGCGGCCCGCATGGCACTGCGGGGCGATGGCACCCACCGGGTGAGCCTGGATCAGGTGATCGAGACGATGCGTGCCACCGGAATGGACATGAGCGCCAAGTACAAGGAGACATCCATGGGTGGCCTGGCGGTCAATGTTTCCGTCAACGTCGTCGAATGCTGACGGCGATGGCTACCGGGAAATTTCTCGGAATCCCGGGAACAAATCCGCCAAAACCCCCGTTGACCACACCGACAGCAAGTTGAGCGCGAGTGACTCAAGTCTGGGTTGACAATCTATGCCCTCCCGGAGCAAGCTTGAGCGCAGTCCGCTCAGACCCCTATCTCTATCAGGAGGCAACACCATGGCTCGTGCGGTCGGTATCGACCTCGGGACCACCAACTCATGCGTGGCGGTCCTGGAAGGCGGCGACCCCGTCGTCGTCGCAAACTCAGAGGGCTCCCGGACCACCCCGTCCGTCGTCGCATTCGCGCGCAACGGCGAGGTGCTGGTCGGTCAGCCCGCCAAGAACCAGGCAGTGACCAACGTCGACCGGACCATCCGTTCGGTCAAGCGCCATATGGGCACCGATTGGGCCGTCGAGATCGACGGCAAGAACTACACGGCGCAGGAGATCAGCGCACGTGTGCTGATGAAGCTGAAGCGTGATGCCGAGGCCTACCTCGGTGAGGACATCACCGACGCGGTCATCACCGTGCCGGCGTACTTCAACGACGCTCAGCGTCAGGCAACCAAGGAAGCCGGGCAGATCGCCGGCATGAACGTGCTGCGCATCGTCAACGAGCCGACCGCGGCCGCCCTGGCCTACGGCCTGGACAAGGGCAGCAAGGAACAGACCATCCTGGTCTTCGACCTCGGTGGCGGCACGTTCGACGTCTCGCTGCTGGAGATCGGCGACGGTGTCGTCGAGGTGCGTGCCACCTCCGGTGACAACCACCTCGGTGGCGACGACTGGGACGACCGGATCGTCGAGTGGCTGGTCGACAAGTTCAAGGCCACCAGCGGCATCGACCTGACCAAGGACAAGATGGCCATGCAGCGGCTGCGTGAGGCTGCCGAGAAGGCCAAGATCGAACTCAGCTCCTCGCAGAGCACCTCGATCAACCTGCCCTACATCACCGTCGACGCCGACAAGAACCCGCTGTTCCTCGACGAGCAGCTGACCCGCGCCGAGTTCCAGAAGATCACTCAGGATCTACTGGACCGCACCCGTCAGCCGTTCCAGTCGGTGATCAAGGACGCCGGCATCTCGGTCGGCGAGATCGACCACGTGGTGCTGGTGGGTGGCTCCACCCGCATGCCCGCCGTGACCGACCTGGTCAAGGAAATGACCGGCGGCAAGGAGCCCAACAAGGGCGTCAACCCCGACGAGGTTGTCGCGGTGGGTGCTGCGCTGCAGGCCGGTGTGCTCAAGGGCGAGGTGAAAGACGTTCTGCTGCTTGACGTCACCCCGCTGTCCCTCGGTATCGAAACCAAGGGTGGCGTGATGACCAAGCTCATCGAGCGCAACACCACCATCCCCACCAAGCGGTCGGAGACCTTCACCACCGCTGACGACAACCAGCCGTCGGTGCAGATCCAGGTCTTCCAGGGTGAGCGCGAAATCGCTTCGCACAACAAGCTGCTCGGCTCCTTCGAGCTGACCGGTATCCCGCCGGCCCCCCGCGGCGTGCCGCAGATCGAGGTCACCTTCGACATCGACGCGAACGGCATCGTGCACGTCACCGCCAAGGACAAGGGCACCGGCAAGGAAAACACGATCAAGATCCAGGAAGGCTCCGGCCTGTCCAAGGAAGAGATCGACCGGATGATCAAGGACGCCGAGGCGCACGCCGACGAGGACAAGAAGCGTCGCGAAGAGGCTGACGTCCGCAACCAGGCCGAGTCGCTGGTCTACCAGACGGAGAAGTTCGTCAAGGAACAGCGTGAGGCCGAGGGCGGGTCGAAGGTTCCCGAGGACACCTTGACCAAGGTCGACGGCGCGATCGCCGAGGCCAAGACGGCGCTGGAAGGCTCCGACATCTCCGCGATCAAGGACGCCATGGAGAAGCTCGGTGTCGAGTCGCAGGGTCTGGGCCAGGCGATCTACGAGGCCACCCAGGCTGAGCAGGCTGCCGGTGGACCCGATTCGGGTGCCGCCGCCGCGGACGACAACGTGGTGGACGCCGAGGTTGTCGACGATGATCAGGAGACCAAGTGACCGAGAACGATTCGCACGAGCCGGTGACCATCACCGACAAACGGCGCATCGATCCCGACACCGGTGAGGTTCGTGAGCAGGCGCCGGCCCCTGGTGGGCCGGCGCCCGCCGCCTCCGATGCCGGTGCGCCGGCGAGCGACAGCGACGAGGTTGCCGAGCTCAAGGCCACGCTGCAACGCGTGAAGGCCGAATACGACAACTACCGCAAGCGGGCCCTGCGTGATCAGCAGGTCACCGCCGACCGGGCCAAGGCCACCGTGATCACCCAGTTGCTGGGAGTGCTCGACGACCTGGACCGGGCCCGCAGCCACGGTGACCTGGAATCCGGGCCGCTCAAGTCGGTTGCCGACAAACTCGTCGGTGCCCTTGAAGGACAGGGCCTTTCCGGGTTCGGCGCCGAGGGAGACGAGTTCGACCCCTCGCTGCACGAAGCCGTACAGCACGAGGGCGAGGGCACCCACCCCGTCGTCGGGACCGTGATGCGCCGGGGATACCGGATCGGCGACCAGGTGGTCAGGCACGCCCTCGTCGGCGTGGTCGATACCGTGCCCGAGGCGGAAGCCGGCACTGATTCCCCGTCGGGGGCAGCGGATAACGCTGACACCGCCGGCGATCAGGCCGCAGAATCAGACAATTAGTCCAACCAACTAGAGAGAAGAGGTAAGGAGGTGGCGCATGGCCCAACGCGAGTGGGTCGAGAAGGACTTCTATAAAGAACTCGGCGTCTCCTCTGACGCCAGCGCCGACGAGATCAAGAAGGCCTACCGGAAACTGGCCTCCGAACTGCATCCCGACCGCAATCCCGATGCGGGAGCGGCCGAGCGGTTCAAGGCGGTTTCCGAGGCGAACAGTGTTCTCTCGGACCCCGCGAAGCGCAAGGAGTATGACGAGACCCGTCGGTTGTTCGCCGGGGGTGGACGTCGGTTCGACCAGGGCGGGAACTTCAGTGGCGGATTCGGTTCCGACGGAGCCGAATTCAACCTGGGGGACCTGTTCGACGCGGCCGGCCAGAGCGGCGGCGCCAACATCGGTGACCTTTTCGGCGGGCTGTTCGGGCGCGGTGCGCAACCACGCCCGAGCCGGCCCCGCCGGGGCAACGACCTGGAAACCGAAACCGAGCTGTCCTTCCTGGAAGCCACCAAGGGCGTGGCCATGCCGCTGCGGCTGACCAGCCCGGCACCGTGCACCAACTGCCATGGCAGCGGTGCGCGGCCGGGCACCAGCCCGAAGGTGTGCCCGAACTGCAACGGCTCCGGTGTGGTCAACCGCAACCAGGGGGCGTTCGGATTCTCCGAGCCCTGCACCGAATGCCGGGGCAGCGGCTCGATCATCGAGCACCCCTGCGCCGAATGTCAGGGCACCGGCGTCACCACCCGAACCCGCACGATCAACGTGCGGATCCCACCGGGCGTCCAGGACGGTCAGCGCATCCGGCTGGCCGGCCAGGGTGAGGCCGGGCTACGGGGTGCGCCCTCGGGCGACCTCTATGTCACCGTGCATGTGCGTCCGGACAAGGTGTTCGGGCGTGACGGCGACGACCTGACGGTCAGCGTTCCGGTCAGCTTCCACGAATTGGCGCTCGGGACAACGCTTTCCGTTCCCACCCTGGACGGCAAGGTCGGTGTGCGCGTGCCCAAGGGCACCTCCGACGGCCGGATCCTGCGGGTGCGCGGACGCGGGGTACCGAAACGCTCCGGCGGCCACGGTGACCTGCTGGTCACGGTGAAGGTTGCAGTGCCGCCGAACCTGGAAGGTGAAGCGGCAGAAGCGCTGGAGGCGTATGCGAAAGCCGAACGGGCCAGCGGATTCGATCCGCGGGCCGGATGGGCAGGCAACATATGAGCCAGCGCAAAGACGAAGCCCGCACGTTCTTGATCTCGGTGGCCGCCGAGCTGGCCGGTATGCACGCGCAGACCCTGCGCACATACGACCGGCTCGGCCTGGTCAGCCCGCAGCGCAGTTCCGGCGGCGGGCGCCGCTACTCCGAGCGTGACGTCGACCTGCTCCGTGAGGTGCAGCGGTTGTCACAGGACGAGGGCGTCAACCTGGCCGGGATCAAGCGCATCATCGAACTCACCAATCAGGTTGATGCACTGCGCACTCGGCTATCCGAGTTGAACCAACAGGTCGAGCAACTCAGTGCCAACCAGCGTCATGAGGTGTCGGTGGCGTCCAAAGCGGTGGTCCTGTGGCAGCCCGGAGCCGCCCGGCGGCGACATCTGCCGTAGGGCCGCCCGGCGGCGACATCTGCCGTAGAGCCGCCCGGCGGCGACATCTGCCGTAGGTGCGGCGCGCGTTAGCCGATATTGATCGAAAAGGTGGCCGTCTCCGGACTTCCGGGGGCGGCCATTTTGTAATTCCCGCGGCGTAGCGCGTCGGTCGGGGCGGCCATCGGCTCGATGCCCACCACGCTGTCGCTGAGCGGAGCGAAGAGTTGCGCAGCGCTGTAGCCCTGGCCGAAACTGACCTCCACCCGCTGCGCCCCGCCGGTCAGCGTGAACACCGCGCCTTCGCCGACATCGTCGAATCCGTCGTCGAGCTCGGTGCTGCCCAGGCGCTTCGCTCCTGCCGGCCACTCCTCGGATGCTTGGGTGGGAAGGCCTCGGTCATCCACGAGCAGATGCCGCATCGCGGGGGTCTGCAACTGCCAATCCTCGCGCGGCACACCGGGAATCGTCACGTAGGGGTGATAGCCGTAGCACAGCGGGACGTGTTGTCGAGCAGTTGGCGTCACGGTGGTGGCCACGGTGAGGGTCCGGTCGGCGAGCGTCACCGCCATCGTGAGGCGGTGGGGGAAGGGGAACGTCGCCAGCAGCCGTGGGTCGGTATCCCAGTCCAGCGATGCCACGAGCGTGTTCTCGGACTGCGCGCTCAACTGCCAGTCCGGGTTGGCGGCGAGCACACCGTGGATTGGCGCCCCGTGCGCGTCGCCCCGTACCCCGTTCGCCCCGGGGGTCACGTCCACCACCGTGTCCGCGACCCGGTATTCGTTGGCGCCCAGGCGATTTGCCCACGGATAGAGGATCGGGATGCCCATCGTCTTGCCGTCGGTGAGGTAGGCCTGCAACCCGCGCCGCTGGCCGAGGTATTCGACGCCGCCGTCGGCCAACGACGTACAGACCATCCCCGCGCCCGGAACGTAGGTGGCCGTCAGCGACGACGACGGGTCAGACAAGGTGACTGGTTGAACCTCGGCCATGGCGCCAGTCTGGCACCCTCAGCGCGTCAGCGGGTCGTGCTGGATGCGGTCGGCCGGCGCGCCTCGCTCGACCAGGGCGGCCTTGGTGGCAGTGACCATGTCCGGTCCACCGCAGACCAGGATCTGCCGATCGCCCCAATTGCCGAATTTCGTCACCACCTCCGCCAGCGTGCCGGTCTGGCGCACGTGTAGCCCTCGCGGCGGGCGGACATCGGGATACTGACCGGCCCAGGGGGGATCGGTGCTGTACTCGGATACCGGGGTCACTGACAGCCACGGATTTGTCGAGGCGATGTGCCACAGCGTTTTCAGGTCGTACAGGTCGCACGGATAGCGGCCACCGAAGAACAGGTGCACGCGGGGGTTCTCGCCGTGCAACGTCATGTCCATGATGATGTTGCGCAGGGGGGCCAGGCCCGTGCTGCCGGCCACCATCAGCACATCTTCGCCGTCGCGATCGACATGCAACCCGCCGTGCGGGCTGGACAGCCGCCAGCGGTCCCCGATCTTGGTCTCGGCGACGACGGCGGTGCTCACCATGCCGCCCGGGACAGACCGGATGTGGAACTCGATGGCTCCGGAGCGGTCGGAGGGAATGGCCGGGCTCAGGTAGCGCCACCGCCGCGGCCATTGGGGCACCTGGACGGTGACGTACTGGCCGGGGTGGTAGAACAGCGCCTGGTCGAGCTGCAGCCGGATCACCGAGACGTCGCGGGTGACCCGGTGGTGTTCGATGACGGTGCCGTCACAGTAGGCCGGGGATTCCTCGGCGTCGGCCGCGCCGCGCATCACGCCGATGATCAGGGCCACGGCATCGCGGGTAGCTTCGGCCAGGGCGTCATGCCAGTCGGACACGAGGTGGTCATGCAGCGCGTTGTACAGCGCATCGTGCATGGAGTCGTAATGGCTCTGCGTCACCCCATATTTGCGGTGGTCTCTGCCGAGCTGGGCCAGGAACGCCACCGGCTCCTCGGCGCGCTGGGCGATCAACTCTCCGAACAGCCAGGTCAGGGCGCGTCCGAAGACATCACGCTGGGTGTCCATATCGGGGGGGAACAGATCGCGGGCGGAGAGGTCGGTGGCGAACCACCGGGTGTAGAAATCGCGGATCAGGGGCGCTGCACCCTGCTCGGGGTCGACGGCGTTCTGCAGTGTCTGCAGCGCGTCACGGTCATCGAGTCCCACGGAGCTGCATCATAGGCGCGGTACGGCCCGGCCGCCGCAAAGCGGCGCTGATCAGCAACATCAGCCCGACGATCGCCCAGCAACTGAGCACGATGATCGCGGTGTCGGCGCCGGCTCCGTCGAAGTAGGCGGTGGACCGCAGCAGGGTGGCAGTGGCGCCCTGCGGCAGCAGCTGGCCGAGCTGGCCCCAGTCGGACGGCAGCATTTCCGGTGCAGAGGTCAGCCCGGACAGCGGGTTGCCGAGCAGTAGGGCCAACGCCGCGCCCACGCCCAGTCCGACCTTGCCGAACAGCGATCCCAGGCCGAGCATTAGCAATCCGGCGGCGGCGATCCCCAAGGTCAGCCCCGCGGCCACGCCCCACAAGTTCGAGTCGATCGAGCCGAATACGTACTGGAGTAGGGCCGCGACGGTGGTGCCTGCGACCGCGGCGAACACGATGGTGGCGGTCAGGCGGGTCCACACCTCGCGGCGCAACATCAGGGTGAGGGCCACGGCAGGCAATATGCCGGCCAGTGTGATCGGCAGGGCGGAGGCGGCCAGCCCGGTCCCGCGCGGATCCTGGTTGGTGGGCGGGGCAAGGTCCTCGGTGTGCAGGGCGACTCCTGAGTGTGCAGCGATGCCGCTACCGATCTGGGTGAGCAGTTGGGCGACGGCCGGGCTGCCTCCGGTGGCGGTCGCAGGGTCGGGCTTTCAGGGCCGAAGGCGATGCCGCCGTAGAGGTTTCGGTTGAGTATTGCCTCACGCAGGGCGGCCTCACCGGGGTAGTAGGTGAGCTTGAACGCGCCGGGGGCCTGCTGTTCGAGGCGCTCGGCGATCTGGCTGGTGGCGGCCTGGGGTCCGGCCGCACCGATCGGGACGTTATGGGGCTTGGACCGTGATGCCGGCAGGGCGAAGGCGATGGCCACGATTGCGATCGCGACGGTCAGCGCGGAGACGATGCCCATGGCGCGCAGGGTGGCGGGTGGCGCGTGTTCGGGTGCTGCGTGACGGACGGCCGTGGGCATCTGTGTCGAGAGCATCGTTTCCTCTTTTCATCCACTGTTGAATTAATCGGTTGAGGTGAGAGTAAGCCCTGCAGAGGCAAGATTTCAATAGGTGTTGAAATGATAATGTCGACGTATGGCTTCACCTGGGAAAACTGCTACGCGCCGAGGGCGTCGCCAGGGCGACCCGGTGTCTCGCGACGCCGTGCTGGCGGCAGCCAAGCTGCGTTTCGCGGCCGAGGGCTACGAGAAGACGACACTGCGCGGGATTGCGTCGGACGCGAACGTCGACGCGTCGATGGTGCTCTATCTGTTCGGGTCGAAGGCCGACCTGTTCCGGGAGTCCCTGCGGCTGATCCTCGATCCCGACGTGCTGGTGGCGGCTCTGGAAGGGCCGGAGGGGGAGATCGGTGAACGAATGGTCCGCGTCTATCTGAAGATGTGGGAATCGCAGGACACCGCAGCCAGCATGCGGGTCATGCTGCAGTCCGCGACATCGAATTCCGATGCGCACGTGGCATTTCGAACGTTCATGCAGGATTACGTGCTCGCCGCGGTGTCAGGCGTACTGGGTGGCGGTGAGCAGGCTCGGCTGCGGGCCATGCTCGCCGCGTCGAGCCTGGTCGGTACCGCGATGCTGCGCTACGTGATGGAGGTCCCGCCGTTGGCGACACTCGACGGTGAAGACATCGTGCGACTGCTCGCGCCGACGGTGACCCGCTACCTCACCGCCGATGCGGGTGAGCTGGGGTTGCCGGCGCTGTAGGCGGTCGGTTCTTACTTGCCGAACGTCGCGCTTGCGGCCACCTTGGCGTACTGCCCCACGACCTTGCTGACCTCGAAAGAGTTCGCTACCGCGTTGGCGTTCATCACCGACATCTGTCCGGCAGCAAGAGGTACTGAGCCGGCGACAGCTCCGACCTCAATTGCCAATGCGACGGCAGGACCTTGCGGACCGGAGACCTTCGCAATCATGGCGGGCAGGATCGCATAGCCGAGGACAGTCGCGCATGTGCCGAGGAACGAGCGCGTCTGATCGACTTGACTCGCCTGTTTGCTCACGATTGCTTCCAAGGCCTTGTCGGCTTCCGCAATCGAGCGCGCGCGGTCCTGCTGTTTAGCGTCTTGGCCCGTGTAGGCCTGCGAGGCGTCGCCTTGCCACCCGGACGTCGGCTTCGCCGATTCCAGGGTGTCATGGACTTGGCCCAACTGCTCTGCGCCCTGCCCGAACCTGTCGCCAGTATCCGGATTGCCGATTCCGCAAGTGAGAGTCATACCCTGGATGCCCAACAGGCCGACGTTGATGATGGGAGTTGCGACAGACTTCCCGATGAGCATCTGCACGAGCCCAATTGCGTCGGAACCCAGCCCGAGCTTGTCCCCGGCTTCGTCGTGAGACTTCGTGGACCACAGAGTGTTGGCATCCCCGAGATCGCCCAACTTGTCGCTCTTGCCGAGAGTCTTGCTTACTTGCTCCGCGGCATCCCAAAAGCTCATTCTTGTCTGGTCCTTCCTTCGCTGGGGCGAGCCTAACAGCATGCCAACATGTTGCTACGCACCAATTTTGGGTGTTCAAAACGCGGCTTCGGCGTTCTCTGTGGCAACCCTGAATGCGCTGACGGCTGGTGTCTAGGCTGACGGCACACTCATCGGGCCCACCGCGAGAACGGCGCTAGCGAATCGAGATGGTCATACAGAAAGTGTGCAAAAGTGGTGGCCAGCAGCAGCGTAGGCATTGGTGGGGACGTGGGATGCGCACAGTCGAGCCGGTAATCGAAGGTTGCGTACATGAACATGGCTTCGAGCTTGGCTTGGTTCCGTTGACTATGCACCCGTCCGACCTCTGTGCTGGTGTCGTAAATCGGTTCGTCGAGTTCCAACTTGGTGAACTTGGGGATATAGGAACGTATTTTGGTGGCGCCTAGCGATTGGTCCTGATACTCGAGCTCGAACGAAATTTTGGGGGTTCGGAAGTATTGCCAATACGAGCTGGTCTGCCGAAGGCAACCGAGTTCACGGCCGTCGGGGTCGTGAATGTGCAGACGATGTTTGCCACGACCCAGGAATCCAACGGATCGGATGAACTGCAGCAGTTGAGTTCCATCGGGCTGAACGACCTCGAATACGAGTTCGCTGAGTGCCTCTCCCCCCAGTGGGGGTGCTTTCAGTAGTTGGATCAACGCGAGTAGTTGCCCACGCGGATTCGTAATCGAGCAACGGATATCGGAGCCCGCTCCACCGCGGATTGGTTGGAGGAACAGAGTGGGCTCCCCGAACGGGTACCCGCCCGAAGTCAGCGGCGGGGCAGGGACCTTGGCCGCGGTCGGCGGTTGCATCGGCGGACCAGATGCCACGTGGGCTGTCCACTGCCTGCCGTCGAAGTACCGGATCTGCTGAGTGTTCCAAGGGTCGGTAAACCATCCCGCCTGCGGCGGTGGTGGCACGCTTTCGTTGATGGTCGCCCCTCGGTCAGTCTTCGCGCTCGGTGTGCCGTGCGATGAGCGCGAAGTCGGCCTCGTGGGCCTGTTCCGGTGTGGCGAACGGCATGTTGGTCTCCACGAAATCCCGCGCGTCTCGCAGATCCATGCCCTGCTCGACGAGCATGTTCACCACGCCGACGTGGACGACCGCCGTAGCTTTCGTGGCCGCCACGCCTGCCACAAACCGGATCTCTTCGGCAAGTTGGGATTCGGTCAAGGTGGTTACCTTTGGATCCAGATCGACCTGGGCGACCGACCCGCCGAGGTAGGCCGTCACCGTGACGGTGCCGGGCGGGTTGATCGCCTGGACCACGGGGCCCTGTTCCTCGTCCGCGGTAGCTTCGTCGGCGTCGATGGCGCCGAAACTGTCGTCCTCGTCGTCCTCAACTTCGATGGTGGTGTAGTCGTCGACACCAGCGAAGGGCGATTCGTGGCGGACGTCGCCTACCGAGTAATCCGGCAGAGCGTCGAGTCCGGACATGTCTTCGTCAAGGTTAGGCATGTCGAAGTCGAGTGCGTCCAAACCTCCGTCATCGGAGTGTGAGAACTCATCGCCTGGATCGTGTGTCGTCACGTATCTACGGTCCCGATTCTGGTCGACGGCCTGGCATGAGCCGAGGTAGTTGGCTTGATCGAAGGCTACCGTTCGCGAAGTTGCCTATCGGCAGTGGTGTCAGCGCGGATGCATCTCCTTACTGAGTTTGCCCGACTCTTGCGTGTCCGACTGGTCGTAACGTGACGCTGCCAGTCCCAGTCGGCTCGACAGGCTGGTCGAAACGGAGTTCAAACCAGCGCAGGCAGCAGCACGTGCTGCTTCCGCCGCTGCGACGGCCGCGTTGGCAGCTGAGCAGACGACGCCGTGATTGACCATCATTGACGTGCTGACGCCGTGCGACGCGGCGGCGGCCGCGAGGATTTGTTGTGCGGCGGTGTTCTGTCGCTCCGCAAGTTCGAGCACGTGTGAGGTAATCACGCGCAGTTCGCCGGACATGTGGATCTCCTCGTGTACCTGGTCATCGTCTATCTGTGGGTGAGCCTAACGGGCGACTCAGGCTCACCTGTGCACCAATTTCGGTCGCGAACAGCAACACGGGAGCCGAAGGCGATGTCGTTGATCGCTCAACTGCCCTCAAACTGATTCTGGCCCAAGGACTCCACAAAGCTGGGTCCACGGCGGTCGAGTTCACGCCGGTACTCGTCGGCCCAGGTGCCGAATGGCTTGTGCGCCAGGTATTCATTGCGGAACCGGTCGTCTTCGGACACTTCGGAAACGCAGAACGACGGAATGGCGAGATCGACCACGGGCCCGCCCCGCTCGACTTCGGAGAGCAACAGCGGTGCGTTCCGCCCGAGGAACTGGTCGATGATCCAGCCGTCCTCGCCGAGCCACATCGAATAGCGAACCTTCGCGATCACATGTTCGGACCGGCCGACGATCTGTGCCGCGATCAATGGATCGAGTTCGCGTTCGGCCTCGTAGCGGGTGCCGCCGACGGCGGGACCTTTGGCCGTCATGGTCCCGAGCGATTCATCCCCCAATGCCGCCACGAGCTCGGCGGGAGTCGCATCCAATTCAGCGGGCGCAGGGCCCTGTACACGGACGCGCACCGCGTATCCGTCGGACGCGAAAAGGTAGGCCTGGACGATCAAGGCTGGTGCGGGATCCGATGCAGCCACTGCGGGCAATTCGCGGACAAAGAACTTCCGCTCGAATTCGAAATCACCGAAACCGGATTCGGACATGCGCACACCGTAGCCCGGTCTGCGCCGAAAGCGTCGCCTATAACGCGTGAATTCCCTTGTAGAGCACGAGCAGGCCGATCACCACAAGAATCGCGGCAACCAAGACGGCATGGTTGCGCTCCATCCATTCCTTGAGCCGGGCCAGCGCCGGGTCCAAACGCTCGCCGGACACCGCGTACGCGAGGATCGGCAGCGCCACGGTCGATCCCGCTGCCAGCACGAAATAGAGCCCTGCCGCCCAGACGCCGGGCTGGCCGAGGCCGGCGCTGCCGATGGCCAATCCGGCTGCCGCGCAGATGAACAGCACTTTGGGGTTCACCACCGTCAGTACGGCTCCGGCTGCTCCGGCCTTGATTGGCGTGAGTGTGCTGAGGCTGCTCATCCAACCCGGCATGTGTTCCGATTTCGCCCGGGTGAGAAAACGGAAGGCACCGAAGACGATCAGCGCGGCGCCCACCACGATGCGTAACCACGACGCCCACGTCGGGGGTTCGTCGAGCTCGCCGAGCAGGCCCGAGACGCCGACGAAAATTGCGGTCAGCGCGGCGAGGCCGAGAAACCAGCCCGTGAGGAAGGCCAGGCCGGCCGGTCGAGGGCGCGGGGTGTGCAGCACCAGCACGGCCGGAATGATCGACAGCGGTGACAGGGCCACCACCAATGCCAGCGGGATGAGTTCGGCGAAAACCGAACCCCAGCTTTCCGTCATGGCCGCCCTCTCGATGCAGTACCCGAGCAAAACCTAGCAAGCATCGAGCCACCTGGAGGTGAGTGCTCACCAACGCCCGGTCGCAACGTCCTCGACGGCATCGGCGGCGTGTCCGGGCCCGCCGTGGGCATGGATCTCGTCGCTGATGGCGTCGAGGTTCGCTCGGATCTGCTGATCGGCGGCGATACCGATCACCGCATCGCGGATCTCGGTGACGCTGGGCAGGTGGTCGGCGAGGTGTCGGCCGACGCCGACGGTCTGCAGACGGGCGGCATTGGCGGGCTGATCGACGGCCTGCGGAATCGCCACCATCGGCACCCCGAACCGCAACCCCTCGGTGCATGAGCCCATGCCGGCGTGGGTGATGAAGCAGTCGGCGCGACGCAACACCGCCGGTTGGGGGACGGTCTTGCGTAGCTGAACCCACGACGGAACCGCACCCAAGCCGTCGACGCCGGCGCGTCCGGTGGCCAGTACCAGCCGCCAGCCTTGTCCGTCGAGTGCTTCGATCACGTTGCGGTACACGTCGGCTCGGTCGGTGTAGGCCGTACCGAAGGCCAGCAGGGCCAGCGGGCCGTCGCCGCCCGGCGGGGTCCAGTCGCGCGGATCTTCGCGGCGCGGGTCGATGCACGGCCCGACGAACCGGTAGCGGTCACCGACCCGGTCGGCGTTCCGTTGCATCACGCGGGGGAGCAGTGCCAGGCAACGTTGCGGCAAACCGGTTACGTCGTCGAACGTCAGGCCCGACAGCGAATCGGTCAGCCAGTCATCGAACACCTGGTGGTAGGCCAGGCCGCTGGGGCTATTCAGGATGGGGCCGAGTATCTCGGCCATGTCGTCGTGGTAGCCGTCCCAGGCCACCTCGCTCGGCGACAGCTGAGCTGACGGCACCCCCCACTGCTCGGCGGCCACCGGACCGGCCATGCCGCCGATGTCGTAGAGCACCAGGTCGGGCCGATCGTCATCGAGGGCGGCGTGAACCTGGGGCAACACATGGATCGCCTCGTCGAGGAACATCCGCATGCCGGTCACCGGGTCGCTCTCGTCACCCCAACCCTCCGGTGCTCCCGGAGCGCCCGGGAGCACGGACGTGCACTCCACGACGTCGGCGCCGGTCGGGCGAACCAGCCAGCTCAGGTGGCCGCTGACCAGGTAACTCACCCGATGGCCGCGGCGCGCCAACTCGTGAACCACCGCCAAATGTGGGTACATATGGCTGGGAGCGGACGCGGCGACGACGGCGATGTGCACGCCACCGAGTCTGCCCGCCGAAAATTTTCAGAGTTGAGCGGAACAGACTCAACCTTGACTACGTTGTACATCGCGACAAGCATTTTCTCTATCGAAAAAGGGAGGTGTCGTGGACTCGTTCAACCCGACGACCAAGACTCAGGCGGCGCTGACCTCAGCGTTGCAGGCGGCCAGCTCCGCAGGCAATCCGGAGATTCGGCCCGCCCATCTTTTGATGGCACTGCTCACTCAGAATGAGGGCATTGCCGCACCACTGCTCGAGGCCGTCGGCGTGGATCCCGCGACGATTCGTGCGGGGGCGCAACGACTGCTCGACGAACTGCCCAGCGCCAGCGGCGCCAGCAGCCAGCCTCAACTGAGCCGGGAATCGCTCGCTGCGATCACCACGGCCCAACGCCTGGCCACCGAGATGGACGACGAGTACGTCTCCACCGAACATCTGATGGTCGGCTTGGCCACCGGCGACTCCGAGGTCGCCAAACTGCTGTCCGGACATGGTGCCTCACCCGAGGCGCTCCGCGAGGCCTTCACCAAGGTGCGCGGCAGCGCCCGCGTCACCAGCGCCGATCCGGAGGGCACATATCAGGCGTTGGAGAAGTATTCCACCGACCTGACCGCCGCCGCGCGGGAAGGCAAGCTCGACCCGGTCATCGGGCGCGACAACGAGATTCGTCGCGTCGTGCAGGTGTTGAGCCGCCGCACCAAGAACAACCCCGTGCTCATCGGTGAGCCCGGCGTCGGCAAGACCGCGATCGTGGAAGGTCTGGCGCAGCGCATCATCGCCGGCGATGTTCCGGAAAGCCTGCGCGACAAGACCGTCATCAGCCTGGATCTGGGGTCGATGGTGGCGGGTGCCAAGTACCGCGGTGAATTCGAGGAACGGCTCAAGGCGGTCCTCGACGACATCAAGAATTCGGCCGGGCAGGTCATCACGTTCATCGATGAGCTGCACACCATCGTCGGCGCCGGTGCCACCGGTGAGTCCGCGATGGACGCGGGCAACATGATCAAGCCCATGCTGGCTCGCGGCGAGCTGCGACTGGTCGGCGCGACCACGCTCGACGAGTACCGCAAGTACATCGAGAAAGACGCCGCCCTGGAACGCCGGTTCCAGCAGGTTCTGGTCGGCGAGCCGTCGGTCGAGGACACCGTCGGCATCCTGCGCGGACTCAAGGACCGCTACGAGGTGCACCACGGTGTGCGCATCACCGACTCCGCTCTTGTTGCGGCTGCGACTCTTTCGGACCGCTACATCACCTCGCGCTTCCTGCCGGACAAGGCGATCGACCTGGTCGACGAGGCCGGATCCCGGCTGCGTATGGAGATCGACTCCCGGCCCGTCGAGATCGACGAGGTCGAGCGGCTGGTCCGGCGCCTGGAGATCGAGGAGATGGCGCTTGAGAAGGAGGAGGACGACGCCTCCAAGGAGCGGCTGGAGAAGCTGCGCGGTGAGCTGGCCGATTACAAGGAAAAGCTGGCGGAACTGACCACCAGGTGGCAGAACGAGAAGGGCGCCATCGACATCGTCCGCGAGTTCAAGGAGCAGCTGGACACCTTGCGCGGCGAGGCAGATCGCGCCGAGCGCGACGGCGACCTGGCCAAGGCCTCCGAGCTGCGCTACGGGCGTATCCCGGAGGTCGAGAAGAAACTCGACGCCGCATTACCGGTGGCCGAGGCTCGCGAGAACGTGATGCTCAAGGAAGAAGTCGGCCCCGACGACATCGCCGAGGTGGTGGAGGCGTGGACCGGTATTCCGGCCGGGCGGATGCTCGAAGGCGAGAGCGCCAAGCTGCTGCGCATGGAGGAGGAGCTGGGCAAGCGCGTCATCGGTCAGAAGGCCGCGGTGACCGCCGTGTCGGATGCGGTGCGCCGCACCCGGGCCGGGGTGGCTGATCCCAATCGGCCGACGGGTTCGTTCATGTTCCTGGGCCCGACCGGTGTCGGTAAGACCGAGCTGGCAAAAGCGTTGGCGGAGTTCCTGTTCGACGACGAGCGCGCCATGGTCCGCATCGACATGAGCGAGTACGGCGAGAAGCACTCGGTGGCTCGACTGGTCGGTGCGCCTCCGGGCTACATCGGCTATGACCAGGGTGGTCAGCTCACCGAGGCGGTGCGGCGGCGTCCGTACACGGTGGTGCTGTTCGACGAGATCGAGAAGGCCCACCCGGACGTGTTCGACGTGCTGCTGCAGGTGCTCGACGAAGGCCGGTTGACCGACGGCCAGGGCCGGACAGTCGACTTCCGCAACACGATCCTGATCCTGACCTCCAACCTGGGTGCCGGTGGCACCGAGGAGCAGGTGATGGCGGCGGTGCGGGCGGCCTTCAAGCCGGAGTTCATCAACCGGCTCGACGACGTGATCCTGTTCGACGCACTCGACGAGGAGCAGCTCGTCTCCATTGTTGACATCCAGTTGCAGCAGCTGCAGAAGCGGCTGGCGCAGCGCCGGCTCAACCTCGAGGTGTCGTTGCCCGCCAAGGCATGGCTGGCCGAGCGTGGTTTCGACCCGCTCTACGGTGCCCGCCCGCTGCGTCGCCTGGTGCAGCAGGCCATCGGCGATCAGTTGGCCAAGATGCTGCTGGCCGGCGAGGTGCACGACGGCGACGTGGTGGCGGTCAACGTCACCCCCGACGGCGAAGGCCTGGTGCTGGGCTGAGTTAGCCCGCCGAAACGGCATTCCAGCAGGCGTCCTCTCGGACTTTGTCTGCTGGAATGCCGTTTCGCGCTAATGGGACTAGATGTTGAAGCGGCCGGCGAAGCCGCGCAGCGGCACGTCGGCGCTCGTCAGCAGCCCGGGCGAGGCCGCCACCACCGACGCGATGGCATTGAGTGCGGGCAGCCCCGTCACCGTCATGCCGATCGAGGCGAACGAGGTCGGATCAGACAGGTCCACACCGGGTTTCGGGAAGATCATGTGCTTGTTATAGACGCACGGATCGCCCTTGATCTGAGTGATGTAGCAGCCCTTGATATCCCAGCTCGGATCGGTGTGCGGGGTCATCTGCCATTCCAGATGGGTTTCGACGCGCGGCACGCCGTCGACCATGCCCTGGTATTTGATGTAATTGCCGCCGAGCGATCCCTTGGGCAGCGTGTACCAGCCCAGGTCGACATCCTTGGTGCAGGCGCCGAGTTCGTAGGTGAACTTGACCTCGTCGAGCTCCAGCCCGAAGCAGTCGGCCATCATCAGCACGCTGTCGGCGAAGACCCGGGTGTATTTCTCCAACTTGCCGGGGATCGACGGGTCGTCGACGGGCAGGCCGTAGCCGACCTCGATCCAGGTGTCCTTGCTGTGATGGCATGACACGTCGACGGATTCGATGGTGGTGACGTTCTCGATCTCGGCGACATCGGCCGAACACACCACGCCCAGGATCTGGTTGACGCCGGGGTTCATGCCGGTGCCGTAGAACGTCGACCCACCCTTGGCGCAGGCGTCGGCCAGCAGCTGCGATACCGGCTTACCGGAGGGATGGGGGTGGTTGGTGTCGCGGTGCCAACCGGTGATCCAGTCCGCGGTGGTGACGATATTGATCCCGGCCTCAAGGACTTTCACGTACAGGTCCTCGTCCGGAAAGACACCGTGGAACGTCAACACGTCCGGACGCGCCGCGATGATCTCGTCGATCGAGCCGGTGGCCACCACGCCGATGGGATCGATCCCGGCGATCTCACCGGCATCGCGACCGACCTTTTCCGGTGAGTAGCAATGCAATCCGACCAGTTCGAGATCGGAGCGATGGCCGAGACGTTTGATCATCTCGGTGCCGACATTGCCGGTCGCCACCTGGAATACACGGATCTTCTCGGTCATAGGGTGTCCACTTTCCTCACTCTTGCCAGATCTGCGGCACTGCCGCCGCGACCGTCGGGATAGAACTGCATGGCCCACTTGCGGATTGCGGTGAAGCCCTCGTACTCGGCGGTGGCCAGCGCCGGAGGATCGGAATATCGCTGGTGTGACCAGATGTGAATGTCCTGGGTGAACTGGCGGATCACCTCGTCGCCGAATTCGGCGGCGCGCTCGGCGGCCCGGGGAGTGTCCTTGCCGGGGGTTCGGCCGATGTAGACCATGAACCGCACGTCCGAGGTGGACTCGTCGACGGGGGTGACCGCCGAGATGGTGCGGTTGTCGATCATTCCCCAGCTCTTGGTCACCGCGATGCCCAGACCGCCGTTGACCGCCTCCACGCCGCTGCGCACATCGTCGATCGACTGCTGATCGTCGCCCTCGAAGGTGATGGTGAAGTCGACGTAGGAGATGGGCGCGGCGAAGTCGTGGCGGGTGAATACCGGCACGATCGGGGTCTGGTGCACGTACTTGAAGTGCGCGAAGTCGACGCCGTTCTCCAGTACATACTGCGGATGAAGCTCGAGCGCCTCGCGGAACAGTCGCTGCTGGGGGTAATAGTCGGCCGCGCTGCTGCCGTCGGCGAACGACGCGAACACGTCCGGCGCCTCGAAGAACGGCTCACGCCCCTCGATGTCGTGCCAGATGTAGATGGCCTCGTTGCGTTCGGCGACCGGGTAGGTGCGCATCCGGCGGCCGCGGTTGGGCCGCTCCTGATACGGGATGCAGACGTTGCGGCCCTCGGTATTCCACTGCCAGCCGTGGAACGGGCACTGGATGACCTCGCCGACGACGTGGCCACCGAATCCGAGGTGGGCGCCGAGGTGCTCGCAGAAGGCGTTCATCACGGTCACCTGCCCGGATTCCGAGCGCCAGGCGACCATCTCCTCGCCGAAGTACTTCATGGCGTGCACAGCGCCGACGCCAACCTGGTCTGACCAGGCGACTTGGAACCATCCTGTCGGTTTCATCGACAACGGTGGTTTGGCCATGACGCGAATCGTAGGAGGTTCTGTGAAACTTTGGAAGAGTTTTGGTAGAGGGTTCTGCGAAACTTGTCCCGCCCGGCTAATCTCTCGGAGATGACCGAGACGGAGGCGGGCGCGCGGCGGACCAACCGGCGCGGCCTCGCCACCCGGGAGAGCATGCTGGAAGCCGCGCGTAAGGCGCTGGCCACCGGCGACCCGGGAGCGGTGTCGGCCAACCGGATCGCCAAGGAGATCGGTGCCACCTGGGGCGCCGTGAAATACCAGTTCGGCGACATCGACGGATTCTGGGCGGCGGTCCTGCAGCGCACCGCTCAACGCCGTGCGGGCATGCTGAGCCGGCGTGACGACGGTGTGCCGCTACGTCAACGCGTCGCCGGCATCATCGACCTGCTCTATGACGGGCTGACAGCCAGCGATTCGCGGGCGATCGAGAATCTGCGCGCCGCGCTGCCACGGGACCGCGCCGAACTGGAACGGCTCTACCCGAAGACCGCAGCCGAACTCTCGTCGTGGGGACAGGGATGGCTGCAAACCTGTCAGCAGGCCTTCGCCGATCTCGACGTGGACCCCGAGCGGATCCGCGAGGTCGCCTCGTTCATCCCCGGCGCGATGCGCGGCATCACCTCCGAGCGTCAACTCGGCACCTATACCGACCTCGATGTGGCCCGGCGGGGCCTCACCAACGCGATCGTCGCCTACCTCGAAGAGTCCCGGTTGCATCGCTCTGATCACCGGTAACCGGGTTGTGACCTCACAAGGTGGGGGCATTTCCGCCGTCAACAAGTAGGCTAGGCCCGATGGTCCCGCTCTGGTTCACGCTGTCCGCACTCTGTTTCGTGGGTGCGGCCGTATTGCTGTACGTCGACATCGACCGTCGGCGTGGGTTGGGACGGCGCCGCAAGTCGTGGGCGAAGTCGCATGGCTTCGATTACGAGCACGAGTCGCACGAGATCCTCAAGCGCTGGAAGCGCGGGGTGATGTCGACCGTCGGTGACGTCACGGCCAAGAACGTCGTCCTCGGCCAGATTCGTGGCGAGGCGGTGTTCATCTTTGACATTGAAGAGGTGGCGACAGTGATCGCGCTGCACCGCAAGGTCGGCACGAACGTCGTCGTCGATCTGCGGCTCAAGGGCATCAAGGAGCCCCGGGAGAGCGACATCTGGCTGCTCGGCGCGATCGGTCCGCGGATGGTGTACTCCACCAACCTCGATGCCGCTCGCCGCGCGTGCGACCGCCGGATGGTCACGTTCGCCCACACTGCTCCCGACTGCGCCGAGATCATGTGGAACGAGCAGAATTGGACGCTCGTCAGCATGCCGGTCACGAGTACCCGTGCCCAGTGGGACGAGGGACTGCGCACTGTGCGTCAGTTCAACGACCTGCTGCGGGTACTGCCCCCGGTCCCGCAGAACGGCGTGGCACCGCAGTCCGGTCAGGGCAGCCAGGCTGCGCTGGCCCGTCGGGCAAGCTCGCCCAGCCGCCCGTTGGCGCCGACCCCGGCCGGGCGTCGCGAGCTGCCTCCGGGCCGGGCCGATGCGGCACCCGGACGTGGTGATGTGGGCCGTTACACCCAGCCGCGCCAGGAGCCGGGCCGCCCGGATGCGATCCGTCGCACCCCGCCGCCGGCCCGCAACGGGCGTCACGCACCGCACTACCAGCGCTAACCGGCGCAACCGAGCAGTTAAGTACCCTCTAGGTCGTGCCTCGTCCCCTCGCGCTGATCACCGGACCGACCTCGGGGCTCGGCGCCGGATTCGCCCGCCGCTACGCGCGTAACGGTTATGACCTCGTCCTCGTGGCGCGCGACGCGGCACGGTTGGAACAACTTGCCGCCGAACTGCACGACGAAGCCGGTGCAGACGTCGAAGTGCTGCCCGCGGACCTCGCGTCCGCCCCGGACCGGTCCAAGGTCGCCGACCGGCTGCGCGACGGGGTGCAGGTGTTGGTGAACAACGCCGGATTCGGCACATCGGGTGAATTTTGGAATGCCGCCCTGGCGCAGTTACAGGCCCAACTGGATGTCAACGTCACCGCGGTGATGGAACTGACCCATGCCGCGCTGCCGTCGATGATCGAGGCAGGCAGCGGCACCGTCATCAATGTGGCCAGCGTCGCCGGGCTGGTGCCCGGGCGCGGATCGACCTATTCGGCTTCCAAGGCCTGGGTCGTCTCGTTCACCGAGGGGTTGGCCAACGGGCTGGGTGGCACCGGGGTCGGGGTGCACGCGCTGTGCCCGGGATTCGTCCACACTGAGTTTCATGCCCGCGCGGGCATCGACATGGCAGGCACACCGTCGTTCCTGTGGCTGCAGGTCGAGGACGTGGTGCGCGAATGCCTGGCCGACGTGGCCGCAGGCAAGGTGGTCATCGTGCCGGGCCTGCAGTACAAGGTGCTCACCACCGGGGGCCGGATGGCTCCACGAAACCTGGTGCGTGCCATGACAAAAGCAGTGGGAAAAGGTCGTGGGAGAACTTAGAACAGAACTGACGTGGCAGTGCGGGCGCTGATCGCGGCGGTGATGGCGGTACTTCTCGTCGTTACCGCGGGCTGCACGTCCGATCAGCCGGAACGCACCTATGAAGCGTCGACCGCCGAGCTCGGCGAGTCGCTCGACATCCTCGGGTGGCATCTGAAGGTGTCGGATCTGCGGTTCGACTCCGAACATGTGCTGGTCGACGTCGAGGGCTCGGCCTCGGGCGATGCCCGTGCCAAACCCGAGGACATCCGGTTCGGTCTGTATGGCGCCCTGGCGCATCCGATCGAGGCCGACGCACTCCATGGCTGCGACGGGATGGACAACCTGGGCGTCCGGCCGTTATCGGCGCCGTCGCCTGACAAGCTCAGCGGCACAGTCTGTTTGGGGCCACAACGTGAGCAGAACCAGGTGCGCGGGATCTATGTGTACTCGCCGCGCGAGCGCATCCCGGGAACCACGGTGGCCTACCCGGCGGCCTTTCCGGTGGGGATGCTGCCCACCAGCGTCAACGACACCGGTGTCACCGTCAAGACCTCCAGCGTCGATGCATTCAGTGCCGACGGCGGTCAGTTGGCACCGACGGCGATCGGTGACCCCACGGCCTTCGCCGGCAAGGGGTACATGCTGCTGGGGCTCGAAATCGACGGTGCAGCAAAGCGTTACGGAGAAGACGCGGCGGCCCGCGGCGGTCCGCTGATGGTGGTGGCCGGCCCGACGCTGCCGCCGCCGGGGCTCAGCCATCTCTGCTCGGTGTACGGCTCGTCGGTGCTGCTCCTGCCGGAGGCTTCGCGTCAGGCGGTCAACGTCCGGGCGTCGCTCTGCACGCAGGGAGAGATGAATGCCGCGCTGCTGTATGCGTCAGTGTCGGTGATCGGCACCCACGCCGCGCTGTGGACCACCGGTGGCTGAGAGCGTCGGCCCGACGGAGTGGGGCGAGGCCCCGGGTGTGGGCCCGTGGGAAGGGCCGCTACCTGTCGGGGACGCGCGCTACGACCCAGAGCTGCTGCGCGACGGCGACACCCGCAATGTCGTTGACGCCTACCGGTATTGGACCCGGGCGGCAATCATCGCCGACATCGACCGGCGGCGACACCGGCTGCACATCGCGATCGAGAATTTCGGCAACGACGCCAACATCGGAGCGGTGGTGCGCACCGCCAATGCCTTCGCCGTCGACACTGTGCACATCGTCGGGCGGCGCCGGTGGAACCGGCGTGGCGCCATGGTCACCGACCGCTACCAGCGGCTCTGCCACCATGACACCACCGCTGAATTGCTGTCTTTCGCCGCCGACACCGGGTTGACCGTCGTCGCGGTGGACAACGTGCCCGGCGCCGTGCGGCTGGAGCAGACCGAACTGCCCCGCGACTGCCTGCTGATCTTCGGTCAGGAAGGTCCGGGCATCACGCCGGAGGCGCAGGCCGGGGCGGCTGTCACGGTCTCCATCGCTCAGTTCGGCTCGACCCGCAGCATCAACGCCGGAGTCGCGGCGGGAATTGCCATGCACGCGTGGATCACTCGCCACGCGGATTTTTCGCAGGCCTGGTAGCTCAGAAGGGCGCGCGGAAAACTGTCCGACATGCCGCCAATTCGGCGGCCCGGTAAGGCAGGATCGTCGATATGGATCAGCTATGGGCTAACCGCGCGGCCAGTGCCGAAGCCGCGATCACCCAGCGACACCTGACGAAACTGTGGGGGCTGCCGGGCACCCAACTCGGTGTGGTGGCCTGGCCGTCGACCAAGAAATACCGCAAGTTCGGAACCTGGCACTACTGGTGGCAGGCGCATCTGCTGGACACGCTGGTCGACGCGCAGGTGCGTGATCCGCAGCCTGAGCGCAAGACCCGGATCGAGCAGCAGATCCGTGGACACTGGCTGCGCAACAACCTGTCCTGGACCAACAACTACTACGACGACATGGCCTGGCTGGCGCTGTCCCTCGAGCGGGCCGGGCGCCTGGTCGGGGTGGAAAAAGCCCATGCGCTCAGAAAGCTGTGCACGCAGTTCGTCGACGCCTGGGTACCAGAGGACGGCGGCGGTATCCCGTGGCGCAAACAAGACCAGTTCTTCAACGCGCCGGCCAATGGTCCGGCCGGGATCTTTCTGGCCCGCTATGACGACCGGCTGCGTCGGGCCCAACAGATGGCCGACTGGATCGACGACACCCTGATCGACCCCGAAACCCACCTGGTGTTCGACGGCATCAAGGCCGGCTCGATGGTGCGGGCCCAGTACACCTACTGCCAGGGCGTGGTGCTCGGGCTCGAGGTCGAACTCGCGGTGCGGACCGGCGACGTCCGGCATGCCGAACGGGTCCGCCGCCTGGTGACCGCGGTGGACAAGGAGATGGCACCCGACGGCGTCATCAAGGGCGCCGGGGGTGGTGACGGTGGGTTGTTCAACAGCGTCCTGGCGCGGTACCTAGCGCTGGTGGCCACCATGTTGCCGGGCGACAGCCCGCAAGATGAGGCCGCGCGTGAGACGGCCCGCTCGATCGTGCTCAAGTCGGCCGAGTCGGCGTGGAGTAACCGCCAGACCGTGGACGGGTTGCCGTTGTTCGCTGCGTTCTGGGACCGGACCGCTGAGGTACCCGTTGCCGAAGGAAAGCAAGCTGAGTTCGTCGACGGTGCGGTCAACGCATCGGCGATCCCCGAACGTGACCTGTCGGTCCAGGTGTCGGGGTGGATGCTGATGGAGGCCGCACATACCTTGGCCGGGTAATCGCGGCCGGCAGGACCTGCCTACCAAATAGAAAAATGGTCGGACCATAATGGGTGTGTAGATGTCTGACGAATTTGTGAAGTAGGTCGTGAATGGAAAGGGTCGCTCGGACCTCGTTGGTCGATGTCGTCGTCGCCGGGTTGCGGGACGAGATCAGAAACGGTAGCTGGCCGGTTGGTGCGAAGATCCCCACCGAGGCGAAACTCGTTGAGGCACTTGGAGTCAGCCGTCCTTCGGTTCGTGAGGCGGTGCGTTCACTCGTCCAGTCCGGCCTGCTGGAGGCGCGGCAGGGCGACGGGACCTACGTGGTCGCAGACGACGAGACGACGGTTGCGCTGCGGCGGGTGATCGGCGCAGCGGACCTGGTCGAGGCGCAGCTGGTGCGTCACACGCTTGAGGTGCTGGCGGCGCGTGAGGCCGCGGCCCACCGCTCGGCCGCGGATATCGAGGCCTTGCGCGCCGCAGTTGCCGGGCGCCGAAGCGCCAAAGCCAAGGCCGATCTGGACGCGTTCATCGATCACGATGTTGCCTTCCACGTCACGGTGGCCCGCGCGTCACACAACTCGCTGCTGTGCGAGTTCATCAAGTCCTTCGAGACTGTGATGCGTGATGTCGATCATGCCGCGATGTGCATGCGGATCCCCGATGATCCGCACCGGGAGTTCCACAACGATCTGTACAACGCCATTCAGCGGGGTGACCAGGCTGCCGCGACGCGTGCCGCGGTCCACGGGCTCGATGTCCACGAGCGTCACCTGTACGCCATAGGTAACTGAGGAAAAAGCAAAGGTCTCCTGCCGGTGGACCGGCAGGAGACCTCTCACGGACTGCGATTACTTGCTGTCCGACTTGCTCTTGGTGCCGGCGCTCGCGTCACTCGACGATGCGCTGGAGCCGCTCGACGTGCCTGCTCCCGCGGCAGACGAGATGTTGTGAATATCGAGGTGGGGCGCGGAAGGCGGCACCGCCAACGGTGACAGCGCGATCGCGCTCGCCCCCACCAGCGCGATGCCGGTCGGCGCGAGCTTCTTCGCGCGAACACTGTGTAAATCGTTCATTCTTCGTGTCCTTGTTATGGGCCATATGGGCCGTGCCTGGTGTGAGCGTCATCACCGTAATTGGGTGATTTTCAGAACTCCAAAACAATAGTTATGGAACTGGAATTCAAGGCGTAGTAGAAATAGCTGGAAATACTCACCGGGTTCTCAGGAGTTCCCCAGGATTGGCTACCATGGTGCTGAAACGGTCGTCGATGACCACCCGAACGCGCTGGTCGGATATTTAGCTACGCCTGTAGTCAGATATCATCAAATCATCTGACAGCAGATGATCCCATGGTCAGGCGATTGATTATTTGAGCGGCGAAAAGGCCCCATTTGCGGTGGCTGTTCGATTCTTCTTTTTTGCGCGTAAGTCAAGCGTGTCCGTACCAAAACTGAGCGCGCGCACAGCGAAGGCTAGGTTAGGCATCGTGAGAGACGTGCTCGCCGACGCACTGTCGGTCTGGCGTGCCGGTGGCACCGCGGGCCTGGCGACGGTGGTGCGCACATTCCGTTCCGCACCGCGGCCGGCCGGCGCCGCGATGATGGTGGCCCCCGACGGCACCGTGACCGGGTCGGTATCCGGAGGCTGCGTCGAAGGAGCGGTGTACGAACTGGCCGGCGAGGTGGTCGCCGAGGGCACGCCGGCGCTGCAGCGTTACGGAGTCAGTGACGACGACGCCTTCGCCGTGGGGCTGACCTGTGGCGGCGTCCTCGACGTGTTCGTCGAGCCCGTGTCGAAGCGGACGTTCCCCGAACTGGAAGCTCTGGTCGATGACATCGAAGGGCACCGGCCTGCCGCGACGGCCACCGTGATCGCCCACCCTGACCCCGACTGGGTGGGCCGGCGACTGGTCATCCGCACCGACGAGGTAACCGGCACACTCGGTTCGACCCGCGCCGACAGTGCGGTCACCGATGATGCCAGCGGTCTGCTCGACACCGGCCGCAGCGCGGTGCTGACATTCGGACCCGACGGTGAGCGCCGCGGCGAGGGCATGGAGGTGTTCGTCGCGAGCTTCGCGCCACCCCCGCGGATGCTGGTGTTCGGAGCCATCGACTTCGCGGCCGCCGTCGCCCGCCAGGGCTCACTGCTCGGCTATCGCGTCACGGTGTGCGACGCGCGTCCGGTCTTCGCCACCGCGGCTCGCTTCCCAACCGCTGACGAGGTCGTCGTCGACTGGCCCAACCGGTACCTGGCCGCACAAGCTGCCGCCGGCGCGATCGACGGCCGCACGGTCATCTGCCTGCTCACCCATGATCCGAAGTTCGACGTACCACTGCTCGAGGTGGCGCTGCGGCTACCCGAGATCGGCTACATCGGTGCAATGGGTTCGCGGCGCACCCACGATGACCGGATGGCCCGGTTACGCGAGGCCGGCCTGACCGACGACGAACTCACGAGGCTGTCCAGCCCCGTCGGATTGGACCTTGGCGCCAGGACGCCCGAAGAGACCGCGGTGTCGATCGCGGCCGAGATCATCGCCCAACGCTGGGGCGGCACCGGCACGCCGCTGAACGGCACCGACGGCCGCATCCATCACGAACACAGCCATCACGAACACAAAAAACCGAGCGAATTGAGGAGCGGACAGTGACCCGAGCCAGGATCGATTTCCCCAGCCGGATCGGCGTGTGGTGGGCCAGTGACACCTGGGCCATGCCCGAGGCGCAGCAGGTCGCGCGGGAGATCGAAGCCCTCGGCTTCGGCTCGTTGTTCCTCCCCGAGGTGGTCGGCAAGGAGGCGCTCACCCAGTCGGCAGCGTTCCTCGCCGCCACCGAGCGTCTGGTGGTGGGTACCGGTATCGCCAACATTCACGTGCGGTTGCCGTCGGCCGCTGAATCGGGGGCACGCACCCTCACGGCGCTCTACCCGGGCCGGTTCGTGCTCGGGTTGGGTGTCAGCCATGGACCTCTTGTCGAGCATGGACTGGGTGGCACCTACGCCAAGCCGCTGGCCACCATGCGCACCTACCTCGAGCGGATGGCCGCGGTTCCCGAGCAGATCGAACCCGGCGTCGGACGTCCGCCCCGATTGCTGGCTGCACTGGGCCCGAAGATGATCGAGCTGTCCGGCACGCACGCGGACGGTGCACACCCCTACCTGGTGACGGCCGATCACACCGCGACCACCCGCAAGATCCTGGGGCCGGACCGCTGGGTGGTGTCCGAGCAGGCTGTCGCCATCGGCGGTGACGATGCCGACCAACTGGCGCGTGCGCACCACCATCTCGAGGTCTACAGCGGGTTGCCCAACTACCGGAACTCATGGCTACGGCAGGGTTTCGACGACACCGACCTGGTTCGCGGCGGATCAGACCGGCTGGCGCGCGGCCTCGTCGGCATGGGTTCGACCGACCAGGCGGCCGCGGCGGTCACCGCGCACCTGGATGCCGGGGCCGACCACGTTGTGGTGCAGGCACTGGGAGAGAACCCGACAGCCGATCCGCGCCCGGCGTTGCGCGAGCTCGCGGCCGCACTCGGTCTCGGCTAGGCCTGCGGAGCGTCGGCTTTCTTGGCGGCGCTGCGACGCTTGAGCCACTCGTAGAACATCGGAGCGACGGAGGCGACGACGATCAGGATGAAGATCGGCTCGAGCAGATTCTGGATGATCTCGAACTGACCCAGCCAGTAGCCCAGGAGCACGAGGCCGACGCCCCACACCACCGCTCCCAGGACGTTGAACGTCGTGAACACCGAATAGCGCATCTTCGCGGCGCCGGCGACGAGCGGTGCCAGCGTCCGCACGATCGGCACGAACCGGGCGATGACGATCGCGAACGGGCCGCGCTGCTCGAAGAATGCGTGGGCCTCGTCGAGGTACTTCTGCTTCAGGACCCGGGCGTCGGGTTTGAACATCTCGACACCGATGAACCGACCGATGAGGTAGCCGACCTGTCCGCCGAGGATCGCCGCGACGGGGATGAACACCAGTAGCTGCCAGAGTTCGAAGTTGGCGTCCACCGAGGTTCCCTGGGCGGCGGTGCCCGCCGCGAGCATGCCCGCGACGAACAGCAACGAGTCGCCCGGCAGGACGGGGAACAGCACGCCTGACTCGACGAACACGACGACGAGAATGCCCACCAGGGCCCAGGTGCCGAAGGATCCGATGAGGTGCAGTGGATCCATGAAATCCGGCATGAGCGCCAGATTGGTCGTAGCCTCAGGGAGGGCGGTGTCGATCACGACTCCCAAGGGTACCTGGGCCTCACCAGCGGTCTTCACCTGCGATGACTCACGTCGAGATGGAAGGACATGCCATGCCGATCGCCACGCCTGAGGTCTATGCCGAGATGCTCGGCCGGGCCAAGGAGCATTCCTTTGCATTCCCGGCCATCAACTGTGTCGGCTCGGAGAGCATCAACGCGGCCATCAAGGGTTTCGCCGACGCGGGGAGCGACGGCATCATCCAGTTTTCGACCGGTGGGGCCGAGTTCGCTTCGGGGCTCGGGGTGAAGGACATGGTGACCGGTGCCGTCGCACTGGCCGAATTCGCCCATGTGATCGCCGACAGGTACCCGATCACGGTCGCTCTGCACACCGACCATTGTCCGAAGGACAAGCTGGACACCTATGTGCGTCCGCTGCTGGCCATCTCATCGGAGAGGGTGAGTGCGGGTCGCGCTCCCTTGTTCCAGTCGCACATGTGGGACGGCTCGGCCGTCCCGATCGACGAGAACCTCGCCATCGCCCAGGAACTGCTGAAGCTTTCTGCTGAGGCCAAGATTGTGCTCGAGGTCGAGATCGGCGTCGTCGGCGGTGAGGAAGACGGCGTCGAGGCCGAGATCAACGAAAAGCTCTACACCTCCTCGGAGGATTTCGAGAAGACGATCGACGCGTTGGGCGCGGGCGAGCAGGGGGCCTACCTACTGGCGGCCACGTTCGGAAACGTGCACGGCGTGTACAAGCCCGGCAATGTGGTTCTCAAGCCCGACGTGCTGGCCGAGGGCCAGCGGGTGGCCGCCGCCAAGCTCGGATTATCCGATGACGCAAAGCCTTTCGATTTCGTCTTCCACGGCGGGTCGGGTTCGCTGAAGTCCGAGATCGAAGATTCCCTCAAGTACGGCGTGGTGAAGATGAACGTCGATACCGACACGCAGTACGCCTTCACCCGTCCGTTGGCCGCGCACATGTTCACCAACTACGACGGTGTGCTCAAGATCGACGGCGAGGTGGGTAACAAGAAGTTCTACGACCCGCGCAGTTACCTGAAGAAGGCCGAGGCGTCGATGAGCGAGCGCGTGGTCGAGGCCTGCAACGACCTGCACAGCGCCGGACGCAGCGTCACCGGCGGTTAGACGGCTCAGACGGCCGGTCGGCCGTAGCCGAGGATCCTGGCGATCTCGGCGTCATCGAGGGTGTGCACCCGGATGCCGCCCTCTTCATTGCCACCGATTGTGGTGATCGCGTTGTCATCCACGGTCACAACGAAATTGGTGTGCAACCCGAGCGGGCTGCCATCGGCGTACATCACCACGTCGCCGGTGCGCGGCCGGTATCCCTCCGGATCGGTGAACCGGCCCGCCGCCTGGTAGTACTCCTGCAGCGTGTACACGCCCGGGATCCGCCAGCTCCCCGAGTTCGGGTTGGACAGCGGCTGGCCCGCCTCGTTGAGCACCCAGCTGACGAAGTCGGCGCACCACGGCTCCTCGACGCCTTCGGAGAAGTGGCTGCCGCCGGGCTGGGCGTCGTACTGCGCCTGCAGCACATCGACGATGCGCGCCTGGGCCGGATCGAGTGCGGTGCGGTCGATCTGGGGGAAGGCGACAGGTTTGCCGGGCAGGATGTCGATGGCGCCGGGATGCCGGACCAACAGGGTTGCCAGGCCGACCACGATGACCGCGCCGAACGCGCACAGGGTCAACCAGAGTTTGGGTCCGCGCAGGGTCACCGGACCAGATTAACCGGTCGGTGCCTGGCAGATCTTCCACTGATTGTCGCGGAACTGGAGGTCGAAGCTGCGGGTGGACCGGGTTTGCGGGGCAAATGCCATGAAGCTGGTGACGTTGGCCTCGGCGTGGTCGCCGCTGACGACCACCTGGTCGATGCTGGCCACCACTGGGTACTGCTTGGCGTCCTCCACTCGGGCGTGGGTTTCGTCCCAGGCCTTCTGGTCGTACTTGACGTAGTTCTCCCGGGTGGTGCCGCAGGTCATCGACCGCAGGGCAGCCAGGTCGCCCCGCTGGATGGCCGAGTCGAAGTCCTGGATCGTCGTGCGGACGTCGTCTTCCTGGGATGCCGCCGACGACGATTTGCGGGTCAGCAGGACGGTGCCGAGCACCGCGATCGCCACCAGGGCCGCGATGACCAGGACGACTGCCACCACCCATCCCCAGCTGCGGCGGCCGGCGGGCGCCGGTCGCTGATCCGATTCCTCGCGCGGCGGGATAGATTGCGGGGCTGCACCTTTCGGCACTTCCTCGGTGTCGGTGTCGCCCTCGGCGGGCGGTGCGAACACCTCGGTCTCCGGGTCGGGCGGGGTGTCGATCTTCTGGGTGGATCCGTCGAACCCGGATGGTGCGGTGAAGCGTCGTTCTTCGCTGCGCGCCACCGCCTCGGTGACTTCGTCGGCCGAGCCGATGATTTCGGTGGCCGGCTCGGAGAGCTCGGGTGTGGGGAACGCGGCTGTGGGCAACTCGACCTTCTCGGTCGGGGTGTCGCTCTGGTCGGTGCGATCTTCGTCAGGTCCCGTTGGGTTCGACATCCCTGCTGCGGTCCTCCCGTACGTCGGTACCGGTGGAGCTTATCGGTCGGTGCACAATAGGCCCATGACACGGATGGGTGATTTGTTGGGGCCGGAGCCGGTCCTCCTTCCCGGGGACCCTGAGGCCGAGGACGAATTGGCCGCGGGTGAAAAGGCTGCCGTCGTGGCGGCCGCCCACCCGTCGGCGTCGATCGCGTGGGCGGTGCTGGCCGAGAGGGCGCTCGCCGACGACAAGGCCGTCACCGCGTATGCGTATGCCCGCACCGGCTATCACCGCGGGTTGGATCAGTTGCGGCGTAACGGCTGGAAGGGTTTCGGCCCGGTGCCGTTCGCCCATGAGCCGAACCAGGGATTCCTGCGGTGTGTGGCCTCGTTGGCCCGGGCGGCCGACGACATCGGTGAGACCGACGAGCTTCAGCGGTGCCTCGATCTGCTCGACGACTGCGATCCGTCGGCCCGGGCCGAACTCGGCCTGGCCTAGTCCTTCGCCTCGCAGGAGCAGTCGTCTGCTGATTCGGGCGGCTCCACCTGCACGGTGGCGTGGGCCAGGCCCCGGGCGTTCAGTACCGCGCGGGCGTCGTCGAGCACTCGGGCGGTGTCGGCACTGCTGGTCAGGTGCGCGGTGACCATGTCCTTCCCGGGGACGAGCGTCCACACGTGCAGATCGTGCACGCCCGTCACGCCTTCCACCGCCCCGAGTGCGGTCCGCAGCTCTTCGACGTCGATGTGCTGCGGGGAGGATTCGCTGAGGATCCGCAGCGCTGCCCGGGCCAACGCGATGGCCCTCGGGAGCACCCACAGAGCGACGAGGACGGCGACCACGACATCGGCGTAGGGCCAGCCGGTGGTGACGGTGACGATGCCGGCGACGAGGACACCGATGCTGCCGACGGTGTCGGCCACGACCTCCATGTACGCACCTTTGACGGCCAGGCTGCCTTCCGCATGCGAGCGCAGCAGCAGCACCACTACGGCGTTGGCGAGTAGCCCGGCCAGCGCGACGACGATCATCGGCACGCCGGGTACCTCGGGCGCGTCGCCGAGCCGTTCGAAAGCCTCGTAGAGGATGAACGCGGCGACGCCGAGCAACAGCACCGCGTTGGCCACCGCGGTGAACACCTCGGCGCGGTGCCAGCCGTACGTCCGGTCGGGTGAGGAGCTGCCGCGGCGTGCGAGCAGTACCGCGGTCACCCCCATGAACATCGCGACCAGGTCGGTCAGCATGTGCCCCGCGTCGGCCAGCAGTGCGATCGAGTTGATCAGCAGGGCCGTGACGAGCTCCACGATGAAGAACGCCGACAGGATCGCGGCGGCGATGACCATCCTGCTGACGCGGGTATCGCTGCTGTGGCTGTGATCGTGGCCGGCACCCATGCCCGAAATATATGCGGAAGTACGCATATGTGGCAAGCGTCAGAGCCAGGCGGACCAGAAGCGGGTCAGAGTGCTGCCCCACGACACCAGATGGCGCGGTACTCCGGAAAGATCGACGAACCATAAGACCACCGCGAAGAACCACCGGTTGAGCATGGGCGTGATCAGCAGGATCAACAGGATGAAGAAACCCCACTGCTTGGCCGGCTCCAGTGCTCGCTGAGTGTCGGGGCTCAAGTGCGGTTCCAGTGCGCCGTAGCCGTCCAGCCCGGGAATCGGCAGCAGGTTCAGCACAACCGCAGTGACCTGCAGGAAACCCAGGAAGGCCAGCCCGGACCAGAACACCCCGTGGGCCGGGTCGAAGAAGATCTGGGTGATGACCAGCAGCAGCACCCCCAAGACCAGGTTGGCGGCCGGACCGGCCAGGCTGACCAGGGTCTTCTGCCGCGCCGTCATTCCCGAGGTGCGGACGTAGACGGCCCCGCCGGGCAGGCCGATGCCGCCGAGGGCGATGAACAGCACCGGCAGCCCCAGTGACAGCAGGGGATGGGAGTACTTGAGCGGGTTGAGGGTCAGATAGCCGCGACCCGCCACTTCGCTTTTCATGGTGGCGTCACCGAACCGCCACGCGGTGAAGGCGTGGCCGAACTCGTGCAGACACAGCGACACCAGCCAGCCCGCGATCACCAGGATGAAAACGCCGATGTAGGACAGCGGCTTCACCGTGTCGGCGGCCAGCCAGGCCACCACCCCGCCGGCCACGGTGATCGCGACGACGGCCAAAAAGACCGGGCTGGGGCGTACCGACTGATGCAGCGGGCGGATGTTCACGATTCGACGCTACCGGCTCTCGCCGCAGTTCAGCCGACGCGCAGCCAGCCTTCGGTGTGCCGGTAGAACGTCGAGCGCCGTACCGTTCGCGGCGCGGGCACACCGTCCCGGGTCACCTGGGCGCCCGGGGTGCCCAGCTGCGCGGCGCGACCGACGACCCAGTGGCGTGGGCGGCCACGGTCGGAGAGCACGCTCGCACGCAGCCCCGGCATGTTCGTCGTCGGCTCGACCCGGACGCCGGGCGCCTCGCCGTCGAACAGCACGCAGTCGTCGACGATGGCCTCGCCCTGCAGCGGCGCGCCGTCGGCTCCGTGCCATTGCGCCGCGCCGACGAGCACTGTTCCCGTCTCATCGCGGATCAGCGGGACACGCCGGGCGGTGGCACGGAGCGCGCGCCGGGCCGACCAGCTACCGGCCGCCTGCGCGACCTCGACATCGAGCCGATCGGCCCGCAGCAACGCGGTGAGTACGGCGGAAAGCTGCGCTTCGCCGCCGGTCACGACCAGTCTGCGGGGTGTGCCGAGGTCATCGACGTCGACCCTCGGCAGGCCCTGGAGCGGGCGCGGAACACGGCCTGTGCCGACCACCGCGACCCCGTGTGAGGCGGACAAAACTGCTCCTCGCGGTCAAGAAAATGTGTTCGCAGCGTGTGCTGGGATAAGGTGACCTACCGGCTGCACCACACTAGTGCGGAAGATTGAGCGGGAGACTACGCCATGCCGGCAATCGTCCTCATCGGCGCCCAATGGGGCGACGAGGGCAAAGGTAAAGCCACCGATCTGCTCGGTGGTCGTGTGCAATGGGTTGTTCGCTACCAGGGGGGAAACAACGCCGGGCATACCGTCGTCCTGCCCACCGGGGAGAACTTCGCACTGCATCTGATCCCCTCGGGCATCTTGACGCCAGGGGTCACCAACGTCATCGGTAACGGTGTGGTGGTCGACCCGGGTGTGTTGCTCACCGAGCTCCAGGGCCTCGAAGATCGCGGTGTCGACACGTCGGGCCTGCTGATTTCGGCGGATGCGCATCTGCTGATGCCGTATCACGTAGCCATCGACAAGGTTGTCGAGCGCTACGCGGGCAGCAAGAAGATCGGCACCACCGGTCGCGGCATCGGCCCCTGCTACCAGGACAAGATCGCCCGCATCGGTATCCGGGTCGCCGATGTGCTCGACGAGCAGCTGCTGGCCGAAAAGATCGAGGGCGCACTGGAATTCAAGAATCAGGTGCTGGTCAAGATCTACAACCGCAAGGCGCTCGAACCGGCCGAGGTGGTGGAGAACCTGCTCACCCAGGCCGAGGGCTTCAAGCACCGCATCGCCGATTCCCGGCTGCTGCTGAACCAGGCGCTGGAAAAGGGTGAGACTGTGCTGCTGGAAGGGTCGCAGGGCACCCTGCTTGACGTCGACCATGGCACCTACCCGTTCGTCACCTCGTCGAATCCGACGGCCGGCGGCGCTGCGGTCGGTTCCGGGATCGGGCCGACGCAGATCACCACGGTGCTCGGAATCCTCAAGGCCTACACCACCCGTGTCGGGTCGGGTCCGTTCCCGACCGAGCTGTTCGACGAGCACGGCGCCTACCTGGCCAAGACCGGCGGCGAGGTCGGCGTCACCACGGGCCGGGCCAGGCGCTGCGGCTGGTTCGACGCCGTGATCGCGCGATACGCCACCCGGGTCAACGGCATCACCGACTACTTCCTGACCAAGCTCGACGTGCTGTCCAGCCTGGAGACCGTGCCGGTGTGTGTCGGCTACAAGGTCGACGGCAAGCGCACCAATGAGATGCCCATGACGCAGTCCGACATCCATCGCGCCGAGCCGATCTATGAGGAGCTGCCCGGTTGGTGGGAGGACATCTCCACCGCCCGTGAGTTCTCCGATCTGCCCGCCAAGGCCCAGGACTACGTGCTGCGGCTGGAAGAGCTTGCCGGTGCGCATGTTTCGTGCATCGGTGTGGGTCCGGGGCGCGAGCAGACGATCGTGCGTCGTGACATCCTGGCCGCCCCATGAGTGATGCAGCGGCCGAGTCCGAATCCGTTTTTGAGCAGCACGGCGGATTCCCGGTATTCGAACCGGCCGATCCCGGACCGGGTTTCGCGCGTTTCCTGACCGCGATGCGCCGAGCGCAGGATCTGGCGGTGTCAGCCGATCCAGACAGCGACACCTGGGACGACGCGGCTGATCGAGCCGAAGAGCTCGTCAAGCTGCTCGGCCCGTACGAGGCGGCCGAGGGCGTCGGACCGGCCAACCGGATGCCCTCGTTGCCGGGCGCGGGCAGTCTGCTGATGCCGCCGTGGACCATGTCGAAGTTCGAGCCCGAGGGCGTCGAATTGAAGGTCGAGTTCAGCAGATTCCACGTCGGCGGCAACTACGCGGTGCACGGCGGTGTGCTGCCGTTGCTGTTCGACTCGGTGTTCGGCATGGTGATCCACGCGGCGGGCCGACCGATCAGCCGCACGGCTTTCCTGCACGTCGACTATCGCAAGGTGACGCCCATCGACACGGTGCTGACCGCCCGCGGTTGGGTGCGTGAGTCAGAGGGGCGCAAGGCATTTGTGAACGCCGAACTGCGCGACCCGGACGAGAATCTGCTCGCCGAGGCCAACGGCCTGATGCTCCGGTTGCTGCCGGGCCAGCCTTGAGCCGTGTCACTATGACGCCGTGGATCAACGACCATTGCACCGTTTGTCGACTCCGCGCGCCGCGGCGATCGCGGGAGTGTTGTTCGCCTTGCTGTTCGGGGCGTCGCTGATCCTGATCCGCACTGCGCTACCGGAGGGTGCCGAACCGGGTTCCCAGTGGATCGACGGAGCGAGTACCCGGCTGCGGGTGGCGTCGGTCTTGATGCCGTTCGCGGGTATCGCGTTCCTGTGGTTCATCGGCGTGGTGCGCGACGGCTTCGGTCGTTACGAGGACCGGTTCTTCGCGTCGGTCTTTCTCGGTAGCGGAATCCTGTTCCTGGCCATGATGTTCGTGTCCTCGGCCGTCGGTGCCGCATTGATCGCCAGCAAGGCCGGGATGGTCGACGCCGCGGCCCATTCCGACGCCGCCACGTTCGGGCAGATGTTGCTGCTGACGCTGAGCAAGACCTACGGGATCCGCATGGCCGCCGTGTTCATGATCTCGCTGGCCACGATCTGGTTGAAGACCGGCCTGATGCCGCGCCTGCTGGCGTTCGCGACATACCTTCTCGCGGTGATACTCCTGATCGCGGGCGATCTCAGCATGTGGTTGGCGTTGGCGTTCCCGACTTGGGTGCTGGTGGTCAGCGTGTTGTTCTTGGCCCGGGCCGGCGTGATCGACCTACATGGCGAACACGAGCATTCGGGGTAGGCGGCGCGAGTTTTGCTGCGTGGGTCGGTTGTGATGAATCAGGACTGTCACCGATGTCCTGAGGGATAACAGCTGCGCGTGTCGCCCGGCGGTGGCATAATCGAACGTATGTTCGACACTGATCCCGATGTGGACCTGATCGACACGGGTGTCAGTCCCCGGTGAGCTTCAATGCGCTTGCCGGGCACAGCTTGACGGCCTCGCGCGCGTGCCCGATCTCATTGTCGGGCACCTCATCGACGAGGACTTTGACCACACCGTCGTCGTCCTGGTCGAAGACGACGTCGGAGACCATCACGCAATTGCCCGATGCGATGCAGGCGTCCTGATCTGCTTCTACTTTCATGGCCTCACCACGTTACCGCCAACGATTTCAGCCCGTAGATGAAGTGGAAAGACCGGTAGGCGACGTCGTCGAACGGCTCGGCCAGGGCAAGGTCCGGGAACCGTTGCAGCAGGGCCGGGAAGGCGATCCGCATCTCCATGCGGGCCAGCGGAGCGCCGAGACAGTGGTGCACGCCGTGGCCGAAGGCCAGATGGCCGGGCGCGCCGCGGCTGATGTCGAGCACGTCGGGGGTGTGGATGAAGTCGGGGTCGCGATTGCCTGCGGGCAGTGAGGCAAAGACCAATTCGCCCGCGGGAATCCGCACGCCGGCAACTTCGACCTCGGTGGTGGTGAAGCGGGGGATGGCGTTCTGCACGATGGACAGCCAGCGCAGCAGTTCCTCGACTGCGGGGCCGACGGCCTCCGGATCGTCGCGGACCGCGGCCAGCTGGTCGGGGTGGCGCAGCAATGCCAGGACGCCCAGGCCCAGCATGTTCGACGTGGTTTCATGCCCGGCGAGCAGCAACAGCCCGGCGATGCCGACGAGTTCGTCGTCGGACAGCTCGCCACCATGGTCGCGCACCAGCATGCCGAGGATGTCCTCGCCCGGATCCTGGCGGGCCCGCGCGACGAGACCGCGCATGTAGTCCCGGCTCTGCTGTTGCAGCGCAAGACGTTCCGCGATGGGCAGGGACAAGTCGAGCTGGAGGGTCGAGCGTTGCTGGAAGTCGTCGCGGTCCTCGTAGGGCACGCCGAGCAGTTCGCAGATCACCAGCGAGGGAATAGGAAGCGCAAAGTCGGTCACCAGATCCGACGGCGGGCCGGCCGCTGCCATCGCATCGAGCCGGGAGTCGACGATCTCGACGATGCGAGGTTCCAGACGTTTCATCCGGCGGATGGTGAACTCCGCGGTGAGCATGCGGCGCAGCCGCTGGTGTTCGGGCGGGTCAATCCCCAGCAGGTTGCCGGCCCGGGCGCTAGCGAGCTCCTCCTCGGACATCTCGGGCGCTCCGGGCAGGGTGAAACCGGGTGGTCTGCTGTTGGAGAACCGCTCGTGGTCCGACAACATCGCCTTGACGTCCTCGTGGCGGGTGATCAGGTACACGGGATTGCCGAGCGCACTGATGACCTTGCGCACCCCGTCGGTCTCACGGATCTCGCGCAGGTCCGGCGTCGGGTCGAAGGCATTGCGCCGCATGTGCAATGGCGGCAGCGTCGTCGGCCCAGTCATGCCACGACGCTACCCGCGTGCCAGGAACTGCCTGATCAACGTGTTGACAAGGCGGGGATTTTCCAGCGCGGCCAGGTGTGCGACGCCGTCGAGCACCGTCACGTCGGCCCCTGGAATGGCATCAGCCATCGCGATGGTCTCCCTGAGCGGGAACGTCGCGTCTTCGGCGCCGGCGACCACGAGCACCGGTGCCTTCACCCGGGAGAGCAACGTCCGCTGGTCTGGTCGGCGCGGCACCACGCTCGTCACCGCCCACGCGGCGGAATCGACGTCAACGCGGTGCAGGGCATCCCGCACGAAGGCGACCACCTCGGGACGTGTGTCAAACGTCGTCGGGCCCAGGAACGCCGTGAGCACCGGACGAGTGAGGGGACCGCGGATTCCCCTGAGCGCTTTGGCCATCCGCAGCAGCAAGCCGTATTCCAACTTCTGCGCTCGCCCGGCGGGCGAGGCCGTGCAGTTCATCAACACGGCGCGGCCGATGCGGCTCGGATACAACGCCGCGAACGTCCCACCGATCATTCCGCCCCACGAGTTGCCGACGAAGTGCGTGCGCTCGACGCCCACGCCGTCGAGAATGTCGGCAACGGTATCGGCGCAGTCGGTGAAACTGAAAGGGGCGGCCAGCTTTTCGCTACCGCCGTGGCCAGGTGGGTCAACGAGGATGACCCGGTGATCGGGCTCGAACTCCTTCACCTGCCCAGCCCACATGTCGCCGGACATCAGCAGGCTCGGCCAGAACAACACTGCATCGCCGTCGCCGCGGACCTGAACGCGGAGGCGGCCGAGTTTCGTCGGCACTCGCAACTCCTGCATACCTGCCAAGTTAGCGGTCGGCACGTAGTCCAGGCCACCAGATGCGGGGGCCGATCAACGTGAACAGGGCAGGAATGATCACTGTGCGGACGACGAAGGTGTCCAGCAGGATGCCGAGCCCGACGATGATGCCCAGCTGCGTCAGCACGATCAGCGGCAGCACGCCCAGGACACAGAACACTGCAGCCAGCACCACACCGGCACTGGTGATCACCGCTCCGGTGGCCGACACCGCCCGCACGATGCCCTGGCGAGTTCCGTACTCCGGTGTCTCTTCGCGGGCCCGGGTCACCAGGAAGATCGTGTAGTCGACGCCGAGGGCCACCAGGAACAGGAAGGCGAACAGCGGGGTGCTGTTGTCCAGGGCCGGGAATCCGAACACGTGCACGCTGGCCCAGCCGCCCAGTCCGAGTGCAGCCAGCGCGCTGAGCACCGTGACCCCGACCAGCACCAGCGGTGCGAAGACTGACCGCAGCAGCAGGTAGAGCACGGCCAGCACCACCGCCAGGATTGCCGGGATCACCACCAGCCGGTCACGCTGCGCCGCTGTGGCGATGTCCCCGGCCTGGGCATCGGACCCGCCCACAACCGCGGTCCGGTCCGCAGACCGCACCGAATCACGCAGGGCGTCAATGGTTTCGAAGGCCTCGTCGGAGGCCGGTTCGGCCGCCAGCACCACCGACCATTGGCTCAGCCCGGTCGTCGACTGGCCGGCGGGCGTGGCGGAGACGACGCCGGGGGTGTCGGTGATGGCCCGCTGCACCGCGCCGGCCTTGGCGGTGGCGGCGATGACGCGGGTGGGGTCGGTCAGACCGCTCGGGAAATGCGCGGCCAGTGTCTGGTATCCGGTCACCGATTCGGCCTGCACCCGGAACTGCTCGGTTTGGGTCAGCCCGATCGGCGTGGCCAGCAGCGCGGTGCACAGCACGGCCAGGCCGGCCAGCGACGCCACCGCAACGATGGCGGGTTTGCGTGCCACGGAGTCCGCAATCCGGTGCCAGACACCGCTTTCGGTCAGCGGCGTGGCGCCGACCTTGGGAATGAACGGCCAGAACAGCCGCTTGCCGCACAGGGCGAGCAGTGGCGGCAACACGACCAGCACGAAGATCGCGGCGACCACCAGACCTGATGCGGCCTGCACGCCGAGGCTGCGGTTGCTCGGCGCGGAGGCGAGTAGCAGTGTCAGCAGGGCCAGCACCACGGTGGCGTTACTCGCCACGATCGCCGGGGCGGCGGCCCGCACCGCAACCACGAGGGCTTCGCGGTGCTGCTCGGTCCGCCCCAGCTCCTCCCGGTACCGCGAGATCAACAGCAGCGCATAGTTGGTGCCCGCACCGAACACCAGCACGCTCGTGATGCCCGACGTCGAACCGTCCGGGCTCAGGCCGAATCCGGAGGCCACCGCGGTCCCGACGACGGCGCCCACGCGATCGGCGAAAGCGATGACCAGCAGCGGCACCAGCCACAGCACCGGTGAGCGGTAGGTGATGATGAGCAGCAGGGCCACCACCGCTGCCGTCACCGCGAGCAGCGTGATGTTCGCTCCGGCAAACGAATTGGCGATGTCCGCGCCGAACGCCGGGCCGCCGGTGATCTCGGCCTTCAACTCTGGCGGCAAGCCGTCGGTGGCGGTGGTGCGCAGATCCTTCACCGCGTCGTTCAGCCCGAAGCCCGACAGGTCGGCCTTCAACGGCACGGTGGCCACGGCAGCTTTGCGATCGTCGGCGACCACCACGGGCGGGCCGGGCGCGTCGGTCATCCGGTTCCGTGCATCGGCGGTGGCATCGACGTCGGTCATGGTGAGTTCACCGCCGTCGGTGCGGGTCACCACCAGGATCGCCGGAACCTGATCTCCGCCGGGAAAATCGGCACGCAGCGCGTCAGCCCGCGCCGACTCGGCATCGGACGGAACGGCGACTGGTGACTGCGAGGCGGCGTCGCTGCCGCTGAGCAGGCCCAGTAGCGCGCCCGAGACGATCACGACCAACACCGCGAGCCACGCCAGACGCCTAATCACGATTCAGTGTCGCCTCTTCCAAGTCGAGTCCATGCAGCACAGTACGCAGGACCTCGTCGTCGATGTGTCCCGCATCGCGCTCGGCGATGAACGTGTCCCGTTCGGCGGCAAGCATTTCGAGGCGTAGCCGGCGGAATGCCGACGTCGGGCTCTCACCGATGTCGGCGTCGTCGCGTCCCAAACGCTCCCAGGCGGTATTACGGCGCCGGGTGTTCCACGCCCGCAGCACGTCGGCGGCACGTTCGGGCACATCGGTGGCCGATTGTTCGGACATCAAGGCGTCGAGCCGTTCAGCTGCGGCCCGGGCCGCCTTGTCCTGCGCCGCGGCGGTGGCGACGGCGTCGCTGTGTGCCTCGTCCCCCTGGACCCCGAGCACCCGAATGAACCAGGGCAGCGTCAAGCCGTGCAGCAAAAGGGTGCCGACCACAACCACAAAGGTGAGGAACACCAACTGCGGGCGGCCGGGGAACGGATCGCCGACCAGCGTGGTGGCCGGAACACCGAACGCCGCGGCCAACGACACCACGCCCCGCATGCCCGCCCACGCGACGATGAACACCTGCCCGCCCGTCGGCGCCGGCTCGCGTGCACAGAGCTTTTTGGACAGCAGCCGGGGCAGATAGGCCGAGACGTACACCCACACGATGCGCACCCCGATCACCGTGGTGAGCACGGCTGCCGACGAGATCGCCAGCGTGGCCGCCGAGATGCCGGCAAGTTCGCTGATCACCTTCGGCAGCTGCAGGCCGATCAGCAGGAACGCGAACGATTCCAGGATCAGCTGCAGGGCCTTCCACACGGCCTTGTCCTGCAGCCGGGTGGCGTAGCCGGCCTGTGTCTCCCGCTGGCCCAGGATCAACGCCGCCACCACCACGGCGATCACGCCGGAGCCGTGGATCTCCTCGGCCAGCAGGTAGGTGAAGAACGGTGCGACCAGGCCGATGGCGCTCTCGACCAGTGGATCGTCGAGCCGGGTGCGGATGAAGTGCACCACCATGCCGATCAACCAGCCGACGACCGTACCGCCGACCGCGGCCAGGGCGAAGGTGCCCAAACCGCTGCCCCAGCTGGCGGCCGTGCCGATGGCAGCTCCGAGCGCCACTTTGTAGGCGGTCAGTGCGGTGGCGTCGTTGAGCAGGCTTTCCCCACCGAGCAGGGTCATGATGCGTCGAGGCAGACCGAGGCGGCGGCCGACGGCGGTGGCCGAGACCGCGTCGGGCGGGGCGACGATCGCGCCGAGGGTCAGGGCCGCTGCGATCGTGAGTTCGGGCACGATGTGAAAGGCGACGATGCCGACAGCGAACGTCGTGGCCAGCGGTAGCCCGACGGCGAGCAGCCCGATCGGCCGGATGTTGCGGCGCAGCGCCACATAACTGCTCTCCAGGCCCGCCGACCACAGCAGCGGAGGCAGGATCACGAACAGCACCAGTTCGGGATCCAGCTGTACATCGTGGAAGCCGGGCAGCGCGCTGCCGGCGAGTCCGGCCACCACCAGCGCCAACGGCGCCGAGACGTCCAAGCGGCGGGCGACGGCGGCCAGCAGGATGGCGGCTACCAGGGCCGCCAGGAGTGAGGCACCCACGTTGTCGTTCCTCCTTCGTCTGCCGTGCCTATCCTTGATCAACATGTTGAGGAGATCACGTCGGCGTGAGCACAGTCCGACGCCTCGCACCTGTGCACATCTCGACGCCGAGGTCCCCGAGCCGCAACCGTTGACTCCCGGACAGTGCCAGGAATGCGAGGAAGACGGCGAGAACAGCTGGGCGCATCTGCGGATGTGCATGACGTGCGGTCACGTCGGTTGCTGTGACTCGAGCCCGCATCAGCATGCCACCAAGCACTTTCAGCAAAGCGGTCATCCGGTGATGCGTTCGGCGGAACCCGGCGAGAGTTGGCGTTGGTGCTATATCGACCATCGGGTCGGGTGACGATCTGGCAGGCTGGTGCGTGCGATGAGTGAATCGATAGAAGACGCGCAGCCCGCTGGGGAGACACCTGACCTGACCGACGATCAGGTCGACGACGCCGAAGAGGGCGCCGACAAGCCCACCGACCCTGCGGCGACGGTCCTGCTGCTGGGCTCGGGCGAGTTGAGCCGGGAGCTCGCGCTGGCATTCCAGCGGCTCGGCGGTGTCGTGGTGGCCGCGGACCGGTACTACGCACCCGCACACGGCGTCGCGGAGCGCTCGGCGGTGATCAAGATGAATGACGCCGAGGAACTTACCGCGCTGATCGAGCGGGAGAAGCCGCGTTACGTGGTGGCCGAATCCGGCGTCATCGCCGCCGACGCCCTGGTGGCGGTGGCAGAGCGGGGCGGTATCGAGGTTCTGCCTGCCCCGCGCAGCATCCGGCTCAGCCAGGACCGCGAAGGCCTGCGCCGGCTGGCGTCGGATGAGCTGGGCCTGCCCACGGTGCCGTTCTGGTTCGCCGGGTCGGTCGAGGAGCTGACCGCGGTGGCCGAGCATGCCGGCTTCCCATTGGTGGTCAAGCCGGTCGTGGGCGCGCAGCGCGACGGTGAGTCGGTGCTGCTGCGACCCGACGACGTCGAACCGGCCTGGCAGCGTGCCACCACCGCCGGACACATTGCCCAGAACCGCGTGCTGGCCGAGTCCGTGGTCGAGGTCGAATACGAGATCACGATGTTGACCGTGCGCACGGCCGGGCCGTCGGGTCCCGGCGTGCAGTTCTGCGAGCCGATCGGTCACCGTCAGGTCAGCACGGACGTGCTGGAGTCGTGGCAGCCTCAGCCACTGTCGCCGGCTGCGCTGGACGCCGCGAAGTCCATCTCCGCACGGATCGTCAACTCGTTGGGCGGACGCGGGGTGTTCGGGGTCGAGCTGCTGGTTCAGGGCGACGACGTGTATTTCTCCGATGTCCGGATCCGGCCGCATGACAGCGGGCTGGTGACGCTGCGGTCGCAGCGGTTGTCGGAGTTCGAGCTGCACGCCAGGGCCATCCTGGGTCTGGCGGTGGACACCATCATGATCTCCCCGGCAGCCGCCGAGGTCAGCTACGGCGGGGCCGATGCCGGCGAGCTGTCGGCCGACATCAGCGGTGTGTTGTCCGAAGCGCTGGCCACCTCGGAAAGCGATGTGCGGTTGTTCGGCCGGCCGGGTGAATCCGAGACCCCGCGGCGCCTCGGGGTCGCATTGGCCACCGCGCCCGATGTGATCATTGCCCGGGACCGTGCCCGCCGGGTCGGCTCTGCGCTGCGCAAGCTGTGGTAGCCCGGGATGGCTGACAGCACTGACGACACCGAGGATCGGCCCACGATGGCGCCGTTCCTCGGCGCGCTGGCCGTCATTGTGCTCGTGGTGATCATTGTCGTTCTGCTCAACATCTTCGGCAGCGACGGGCAGAGTGAGGAGCAGAAGGTCAGCCTCGCGGCGGTCGGCCAGAACGACGCCCTGCAGCGGGAGAACTTCGGTGAATTCTCCGATCACACCTGCACCGCGCAACGCGGCACCGAGGCAGATTTCATTGCCCGGCAGCGTGATTCGGTGGCCAAGCAGGGCGCCAGGTACGTCGACGACGTGACCGCGGTGCATGTCGCGGATGATCGGGCCACCGCAACGGTGGTTTACCACTTCGGCAACACCCCCGATGCCAAGGTGAACACTGAGACGGTCTTTGTGCGCGAGGACGGCCAATGGCGCGTCTGTTCGAGTATGGGAGACTCACGCCCGTGAGCTATGCAGGAGACATCACGCCTGAGGAGGCCTGGAAACTTCTGAGTGAGAATTCCGAGGCCGTGCTGGTGGACTGTCGTACCGACGCCGAGTGGCGCTTCGTCGGCGTGCCGGATTTGTCCAGCCTCGAGCGTGACGTGGTGTACGTGGAGTGGAACCGGACCGAGGGCGGCCACAACGACGCGTTCGTCGATGATCTCCAGGCGTCAGGAGTGACGCCGGGCGAGCGGCCGGTGGTCTTCCTGTGTCGCTCCGGCAACCGCTCGATCGGTGCTGCCGAGGCCGCCACCGCCGCCGGCATCGCGCCGTCGTACAACATCCTCGACGGATTCGAGGGCAATCTCGACGAGAACCGCCACCGCGGCGGTACCGGCTGGAAGGCCGTTGGTCTGCCTTGGAAACAAAGTTGAGAGTTCGATGACTGACATCCCATCTGTCCGGATCCCGGCTGCCCTGCCTGAGGGCGTCAGCCAGGCCACCATCGGCGTGCGCGGCGGTCTGCTGCGCTCGGAGTTCGAGGAAACCGCCGAGGCGATGTACCTGACCTCGGGGTATGTCTACGAGTCCGCGTCCGCGGCCGAGCAGGCGTTCACCGGCGAGATCGACCGCTTCGTCTACTCCCGTTACGGCAATCCGACCATCTCGATGTTCGAGGAGCGGCTCCGGCTCATCGAAGATGCGCCCGCCTGTTTTGCGACCGCCACCGGTATGGCGGCGGTGTTCACGGCGCTGGGCGCACTTCTGGGTGCGGGTGACCGTCTGGTGGCCGCCCGGAGCCTGTTCGGGTCGTGTTTCGTGGTGTGTAACGAGATCCTGCCGCGCTGGGGTGTGGAGACGGTGTTCGTCGACGGCGAAGACCTCGCGCAGTGGGAAGAGGCGCTGTCGGTGCCGACGACGGCGGTGTTCTTCGAGACGCCGTCCAACCCGATGCAATCTCTGGTGGATATCGCCGCGGTGTCCGAGCTGGCCCATGCCGCGGGCGCAAAGGTGGTGCTGGACAACGTCTTCGCCACTCCACTGCTGCAGCAGGGCATGCCGCTCGGTGCGGATGTGGTGGTGTATTCGGGCACCAAGCACATCGACGGGCAGGGCCGCGTGCTCGGCGGGGCGATTCTGGGCGACAAGGAATACATCGACGGCCCGGTGCAGAAGCTGATGCGCCACACCGGTCCGGCGATCAGCGCGTTCAATGCCTGGACGCTGTTGAAAGGCCTTGAGACGCTTGCGGTCCGGGTGGACTATTCGAACCGCTCGGCGCAGCTGATCGCCGAGTTCCTGGAAGGCCACCCGTCGGTGAGCTGGGTCAAGTACCCGTTCCTGAAGTCGCATCCTCAGTACGACCTGGCGCAGCGTCAGATGCGTGGCGGCGGCACCGTCGTCACCTTCGAGTTGAACGCCACCGATGGCAAGGCCCGCGCATTCGAGGTGCTCGACAAGCTGCGCGTCGTCGACATCTCGAACAACCTGGGCGACGCCAAGACGCTGATCACCCACCCGGCCACCACCACGCACCGGGCCATGGGGCCGGAAGGTCGCGCCGCGATCGGGCTGGGCGACGGTGTCGTGCGCATCTCGATCGGCCTGGAAGGCACCGAGGATCTGATCGCCGATCTCGACCAGGCGCTGAGTTAGCCGAGGGTTGGCGTGTCGAAGGATAGTGCCGCCAAGAAGGCCCGCCGCCGCAAGCGGCAGGCCGACCGGGGCGTGAATCGGGTGTCGGCGGAGTCCGTCGATCAGTTGGCCGACATCCCGGATGCCGTCGTCGCCGATCTGGCCGAGTTCGACGAGCGAATCACCGCCCGGGGTTGGACTTTTGACGAAGACGAGTCCAGCGACAACTATGCGGTGTGGTTCTACGAGCCGTCCGGCGCCCACGTGTCCGACGGCCTCCCGGTGACCTCACTGTGGCTGGATGCGGCCGAGGACGGCGAGATCGTGCGGGTGGTGTTCGTCGGCAGCGTCGAGCGCTACGAGTTCACCCACGAGGAATTGCTCGGCGGTGCCCTCGAGGTGATCGAGGGCTACCGCCACGGCGCTGAGCTGCCCACCTTCTAGCTCGGGTTCGAGGCTCCTCCGCTCTCCACGACGCCCTGGGCGGCCTGGGCCCGGTCCTCGTAACTCTTGCGCTTGGCGACGTCGAACTCCAGGAACACGCTGTCCAGGCCCAGTTTCTTGTTCATCCAGCGGCGGCCCTTGGGTGGCAGCATCTGAGCGGCCTGTGCGGTGAAGCGCAGCGGTGGCGGCACCGACACGTGGGTCTTGGGCTTGTTCAAAGTTTTGACGATGGCTGCTGCAATTTCTTCGGGCTCGACCGGCTTGATCGCTCCACCGGACTTGGTGCCCGAGATCAGGTCGGTGTTGGTGAACGGCGGCATGACCACCGACACGTCCACCCCATGCGGGGCCATTTCATCGGCGAGCGCGGTGGTCAGTCCGACGACGGCGTACTTGGCGCCGACGTAGACAACCTGCCCCGGCAGCGGGATCAGGCCCGACAGTGACGCGATGTTGATGACGTGGCCGCGGCGGCGCTTCACCATCTCCGGCAGCGCCAACTGGCAGCCGGTGAGCACGCCATACACGTTGACCTCGATGTTGGACCGGAGCGACTGTTCGCTCTGGTCCAGGAACGGGCCGACCGGCATGACACCGGCGTTGTTGATCAGCACGTCGATGTGTCCGCCACCGTCGGTGCGGGCCTTGTCCAGGAACGTCGCGAAGGATTCGCGGTCGGTGACGTCGAGCGGGTAGCCGGAGACCTGGCCGAGCTTGGTGAGCTCGACGACGGCAGACTCCTGAAGGGCGACGTCACGGTCGCCGATGACGACGCGGGCGCCCTTGGCCAGCAGGGCCTTGGCGGTGGCGTAGCCGATGCCGCGGGCGGCGCCGGTGATCGCAATGGTCTTGCCCCGGATGTTCTCCATGGCGGCGAACTTTACACGTGTCAAGTTTGGTGCGGAAGGGGGTGGCCGAGGCAGCGTAGTCTGGGCGGGCGTGATGGCGAATGGCACCGATCAGCAGGCAATAACCGAAACCGCAGAGGAATTCTCCGAGCGGATCACCTCGGCGATCGACGGTGCAGGGTTGACGCTCCTGCTGAGTCTCGGCCACCAGACCGGCCTGTTCGACGCGATGGCGAAGCTGCCTGCGGCAACGAGTGCCGAGATCGCCGATGCGGCTGGCCTCGATGAGCGCTATGTCCGCGAATGGCTCGGCGGGATGGCTGCGGGGCGGGTGGTGGACTACGACGCGGAATCCTCGACGTATCGGTTGCCCGCCCACCGCGCCGCTGCGCTGACGCGCGACTCCGGCCTGGGTAATCTGGCGCGCCTGGCCCAGTATGTCCCGCTGATGTGCGAAGTCGAGCAGAAGATCCTCGGCCGCTTCCGCGATGGCGGCGGTCTGCACTACGACGACTATCCGCGCTTTCACACCGTGATGGCCGAGCGCAGCGGCGAGGTGTTCGACGCTGCCCTGGTCGGTGCTGTGCTGCCATTGGTCGATGGCCTTCCACGACGGCTCGAGAGCGGAATCGACGTCGCCGATTTCGGATGTGGCAGTGGATACGCGATCGGCCTGATGGCCCGGGCCTATCCGGCCAGCCGATTCACTGGTATCGACTTCTCGCAGGAAGCCATCGCCACCGGGGCCGCCGAGGCGGCGCAACGTGGATTGACCAATGCCTCGTTCCTGCCTTCCGACTTGGCGGACCTGGACCAGACCGCGGCGTACGACCTGATCACCGCATTCGATGCGATTCATGACCAGGCGCAGCCGGCCCGGGTGCTGGAGAACATCTATCGTGCGCTGCGCCCGGGTGGAGTGCTGGTGATGGCCGACATCAAGGCCTCCAGTCGGCTGGAGGACAACATCGGCGTCGCGATGAGTACGTATCGCTACGCCGTGTCACTGACGCACTGCATGTCGGTCTCGCTCGGCCTGGGAGGTGCCGGGCTGGGCACGATGTGGGGTCGGCAGTTGGCCGTGTCGATGCTCGCCGACGCCGGATTCAACGACGTGGAGGTCGCCGAGATCGACCAGGACCCATCGAACTTCTACTACCTCGCCAGGAAATGAGCCCTGGCTCGGCAGAGTTTCGATCAGGCTGAGCCTGTGGGCATATAGCGGCCATGGCTGCGCGTTGAAGTCGCCGTGGGTATCGGAACGGTGGTTAAGTCAGCCCCCGTGAGTGGTGTGCGGTTTGTCGCGGTCGGCCTGGAAGATCCGCTGGCTGTCCCGCTGCTGGCCGAGCTGGCGGTGGAGTACTCGGGGCGCTACGGCGGAACGCCGGAGCAGATGACGGACTGGTTGCGCGGGAAGTCGGCCGACGAGTTTGCCTCGCCCGACGGCGGCCTGTACATCGGCGTGCTCGACGGCGTGCCGGTGACCGGCGGCGCATTCACCCGATTCGACGCCGCCACTGCCGAGCTCAAACGCATCTGGACCGACAGTCGTTATCGGCAGCGTGGGTACGGCAGGGTGCTGCTTGCCCACCTCGAATGCGAGATCGCCGTGCGCGGGTACCGGAGGGTCTATCTGACGACGGGCCACCTGCAGCCGGAGGCCGAGGCGCTCTACGATTCCGCGGGTTACACCCGGCTGACCGCGCCATTGCCGCCCGAGGGGGAGGGGACGGTCTTCCCGATCGCGTTCGAGAAGGAGCTGACGTGACTGCCGACGAGCGCTTGCGCGAGGAGCCGAAGGCGGCGTCGCTCTCGATCCTCGACCTGGCGCCGATCAGTGCGGGCAGCGATGCGAAGACTGCGCTGCGGAACACTGTCGACCTGGCCCAGCACGCCGAACAGTGGGGCTACCAACGGTATTGGGTCGCCGAGCATCACTTCGTATCGGTGGCCAGCTCGTCGCCCGCGGTTCTGGTGGGCCAGATCGCCGCGGCCACCGAACGCATCAGGGTCGGCACCGCGGCCGTGCAACTCGGCCACACCACGGCGGTCGCCGTGGTGGAGAGCTTCGGCACCCTGGCCGCGTTCCATCCCGACCGGATCGATCTGGGGGTGGGCCGCTCGGGTCAGAAACGCGCCGAAGCGGTGCGGGACAAGCCGCGTGAGCCCAGGCCGCCGCGCCAGTGGCACGAACTCGACGGTGTGGTGATCCCCGCGCCCTACGACGTCAGCGCGCTGATGCGGGACCCGCGGCTGCGGTCGCGGATGGCGGTGTTGCAGCAACCCGAAGCTGTCACACCGGATTTCGCCGAACAGGTGGATGACATCCTGGCCATGCTCGCCGGCCGTTACGAGGTGGGCACGGCCGTTCCCGGTGCGGGCGCCGGTCTGACACCGTGGGTGTTCGGCAGCAGCAAGGGGCAGAGTGCGCGCGTCGCCGCCGCGCGCGGGTTGCCGTTCGTGGCGAGCTATCACATCACCCCAGCCACCGCGCTGGAGGCAATCGAGGTGTACCGCAACGGATTCACGCCGTCGGAGAGCCTGTCCGAGCCGTACGTGGCGGTGTCGGCCGATGTGGTCGTGGCCGACGATGAAGCCACCGCACGACATTTGGCGTCGAGCTACGGCCACTGGGTGTATTCGATCCGGGCCGGCGGCGGCGCGGTGCCCTACCCGGATCCGGCCGACTGCGGGCCGCTGTCCGACGAGCAGCTGGCCGTGGTCCGGGACCGTATCGCAACACAATTCGTCGGTGACCCCGATCAGGTCGCCTCGCGGCTGGAAGCCCTCCAGCGGGTCAGCGGGGCGGACGAACTCGTCATCACCTCGGTGACGCACCGGCACTCCGACCGGCTGCGCTCCCACCAGCTGATTGCCGAGCGGTGGCGCCAATAGCGGCTAGGCTGACCCCGAAGCTGTCGTCACCGCTAGGGGTGTATTTGCCGAGTCTGCAGGTAATCGTGGGATCGCTGCTACTGGCAGCGGCTGCGGTGGTGTTTGCGACCGGCGTGGCTTTGCGGCTGTTCATCGGTCGCCGGGCGGATTCGGCGGATTCGCGGCGGCGGATGCACGCATTCCGCCGGACCAAGTTTGCCCGGGTGATGTTCGGGTCGGTGTACGACGACGAGGTGTTCGACCCCGACGAACTCGACCAGATGGTCCTGATGCCGACGATCGTGCTGGCCTGCGGTCTGTGCCTGACCGGGTTCTTCCTGCTGGGGTACCGGATCCTGCAGCACTAAGCGTGGAGAGTGGCGGCCTGCCGGGCGGCGTCTGCGATCGGGCCGCGCCACAACGGACCGTGGCCGGGCAGCATGATGTCGGTATTCAGCACGCCGAGCGTCTCGAGGCTGCGCAGACAGCCGTCCTCGTCGTGGTTGAACAGGGCCGGAAGCAACGTCGGTCCGGTGCGCCGCAGTAGCGGATGCCCGGTCACCAGGGCGTCGCCGCTGACCAAGGCACCGCCGACGATGAACGAGCAGTGTCCGCCGGTGTGCCCAGGGGTGGGCACGGCTACGGGCGCCCCGGGCAGCCCCGCCGCGATCTCGGCCGTCAGCGCCTGCGCGGTCGGGATGCCGGCGTGGTTCATCCCGCCCTTGGCGGTGATCGTGGCTGCCCACTTGAGCCAGCGGGGCTGCCAGATGTTGCGGACCACGTCAGCGGGGGCGGCTTGTTCGAGATATTCACGTTTGGTGTGGCCGAGTTCGGCGTCGCAGCAGAACACCGGTGTGCCATGGGTTTTCGCGAGCCAGATGGCAGTTCCGAAATGGTCGATGTGAGCGTGGGTCAGCAGGACGGCGGCGATGTCCTCGATGGTGTAGCCGAGTTGATTCACCGAGCCGATGACGTCCTGGCGCTGCCCAGGGAACCCGGCGTCGATCAGCATGACCCGATCCCCGTCGGTCACCAGAGTCCAGTTGACCAAGTCGGTCTGGGCGAAGTGCACGTGCTCGGTGATCGCGGTCAGGGCTGCTGCCATGTCGCGAGTCTAAAGACTGGGGTAGAAACGAACCGTGGCTGAACTCAAACTTGGTTATAAGGCATCGGCGGAGCAGTTCGCGCCCCGGGAACTCGTCGAGCTGGCAGTGCTGGCCGAAGCGGCGGGTATGGACAGCGCGACGGTCAGTGACCATTTCCAGCCGTGGCGCCACGAGGGCGGTCATGCGCCGTTCTCGCTGGCCTGGATGACGGCGGTGGGCGAGCGGACCGAGCGGCTCGTGCTGGGCACCTCGGTGCTGACGCCGACGTTCCGGTACAACCCGGCGGTGATCGCGCAGGCGTTCGCGACCATGGGCTGCCTGTACCCGGGCCGTATCTTCCTCGGGGTGGGCACCGGCGAGGCGCTCAACGAGATCGCGACCGGCTACAGCGGGGAGTGGCCGGAGTTCAAGGAACGTTTCGCCCGGCTGCGGGAGTCGGTCAAGCTCATGCGCGAGCTGTGGGTCGGCGACCGCGTCGATTTCGACGGCGAGTACTACAAGCTCAAGGGCGCCTCGATCTACGACGTCCCCGAGGGCGGCATCCCGGTGTACATCGCCGCGGGCGGTCCGGTGGTGGCCAAATACGCGGGCCGCGCGGGTGACGGCTTCATCTGCACCTCCGGCAAGGGGGAGGAGCTGTACAAGGACAAGCTCATCCCCGCCGTGAAGGAGGGTGCCGAGGCCGCCGGTCGAAAGGCCGAGGACATCGACCGGATGATCGAGATCAAGATCTCCTACGATCCCGACCCGAAGCTGGCGTTGGAGAACACCCGGTTCTGGGCGCCGCTGTCGCTGACGCCCGAGCAGAAGCACTCGATCGAAGATCCGATCGAGATGGAGAAGGCTGCCGACGCGCTGCCCATCGAGCAGGTCGCCAAGCGCTGGATCGTCGCCTCGGATCCCGACGAGGCGGTCGAGAAGGTCGGCCAGTACGTCAAGTGGGGCCTGAATCACCTGGTGTTCCACGCCCCCGGTCACGACCAGCGTCGTTTCCTCGATCTGTTCAAGAAGGACCTGGAGCCGCGCCTGCGCAAGCTGGGCTGATCACGCGCTGCTGACTGAACGCTGGACCGCGCCGACCGCGCCATGGCTCGTCGCTGTGAGCCGGACCCGGTCGGCGCGGAACAGGTCATAGGCGTACTCGAACGGCCGGCCGTTGCTGTCGCGGGTGACCCGCGTGATGGCCAAGAGCGGTTTGCGCTGCGCGATATCGAGCCATTGTGCTTCGCGGGGGCTGGCGCTGACCACTTCGATGGTCTCGGTGGTGGCAGCGGGGGTCAGGCCGTACCGGACCAGGACCAACTCGTAGAGCGAACCGCCGAGCGGCTGTTCCAGCAGGTCGTCCATGCGCTCGGCGTCGAAGCAGGAAAGGTCCACCGACAACGGCGCACCGTCGGCGTACCGCAGCCGCCGGATCGTGAATATATCTGCGCCATCGGTGATTTCGAGCGCATGCGACTCCACCGGGGTGGCCGGTCTGCGGTCGGTCGCCAGTACCCGGGTGGCGCTGGTGTGACCGCCACTGCGCAATCGGGCCGGTAGCCCGGCGAGTTCGGCGGCGTTGCGTTCGACGACGTCGGCGCGCACGAAGGTGCCGCCGTTGCGCCCGGTGCGGCGCTCCAGCACGCCGGCCTGGCTCAACGGCAGCAGTGCGCTGCGCAGCGTGGAGCGCGACACCGCGAAGTCCGCCGCCATCTCACGCTCGGTGCCCAGCCGCGAACCGGGCCGCAGGGCGCCCTGGGCCAGCATGGACAGGATGCGCCGGCGCACGTCTTCGGCAACGGGGCCGCCGGATGTCTGGGACATATTCTCCAGTGTGGACCAAATGGGCCCGGTGGAGCAGACCAAAACCGCCGATTTACATGATGGCAACAAATAGCTTGACCCGCAATAAGTTTCGAGTTGCCGGAGTCGCTGATACGGGCTAACAATGTGCTGCGTCGCATCACAATGCTGTCGGCGACGCCGAACAATCAGACCAAATAGTGGTCCATAAGTCCTCAGATAGGACCGACAATGAGCGAGATCATCGATCCGCCGGCCCCGTCCGGCGCCTCCATCCAACGCCTCAAACCCAACGCCGTGGGACTCGTGGGCGTGCTGTTCATGGCAGTCGCCACGGCCGCCCCCATCACGGCCATGGTCGGTAACGTGCCGATCGCGGTCGGCTTCGGCAATGGCGTCAACGCGCCCGCCGGATACTTCGTCGCCACCATCGTGCTGACCCTGTTCGCCATCGGCTACGCGGCGATGAGCAAGCACATCACCGCTACCGGCGCCTTCTACGGATACATCTCGCACGGACTGGGGCGTGTCGTCGGTCTCGGTGCGGGATTCCTGACCGCCTTGGCGTACATGGTGTTCGAGGCCTCGCTCATCGGCATCTTCTCGTTCTTCGGCAACGATCTGTTCAAGTCGTTCTTCAACGTGGATGTGCCGTGGATCCTGTTCGCCGTGGTGATGCTGGCGGTGAACGCCTTGCTGACCTACTTCGACATCAATCTGGCCGCCAAGGTGCTCGCGGTGTTCCTGGTCACCGAGATCATCATGCTGGCCATGATGGCGTTGTCGGTGGTCTTCACCGGTGGGGGACCACAGGGCTGGTCACTGGGATCGCTCAACCCGCTCAACGGTTTTCAGAGTCTTTCCGGTGAGGTGGCCGGTACCGGCGGCAGCATGGTCACTGTCGCCGGATCTGCCGGTGTCGGTCTGTTCTTCGCGTTCTGGTCGTGGGTGGGCTTCGAGTCCAGCGCCATGTACGGCGAGGAGTCACGCAACCCCAAGAAGATCATCCCGATCGCGGTGATCAGCTCGGTGGTCGGCATCGGAACCTTCTACGTCCTGGTCTCCTGGCTGGCCATCGTCGGCACCGGCCCGCAGAACGCCATTGCCCTGGCCCAGGATTCGGCCACCGCGGGTGACATCTTCTTCACCCCGGTGCACGAACACCTCGGGCAGTGGGCCGTCGACATGTTCAAGATCCTGCTGATGTCGGGTTCCTTCGCCTGCGGCATGGCGTTCCACAACTGCGCTGCCCGCTACCTGTATGCGATCGGGCGCGAGAACGTCGTGCCGGGAATGCGCAAGACCATCGGCTCCACCCACCCGGTACACGGTTCGCCGCACATCGCCGGATTCGTGCAGACCGGTTTCGCGACCGTGATCGTGCTGTTCTTCGACATCACCGGACGTGACCCTTACACCGGGCTCTACGGCCTGATGGCGCTGCTGGGCACCACGGCCGTCATGATCGTGCAGGCCTTGGCGGCGTTCTCGGTGATCTCCTACTTCCACGTGCAGAAGCGTCACCAGGAGACGGCGAACTGGTTCACCACCTTCCTGGCGCCGTTGCTCGGCGGGGTCGGCATGCTCTACGTCATCTACCTGCTCGCCAAGAACGCCTCGTTTGCTGCCGGATCGGCGGCTTCCGACTGGATCTTCACATCGATCCCGTATGTTGTTGGCATCGCCGGAATCGGTGGTGTGCTGTGGGCGATTTTCCTGAAATTCCGGGATCCGCAACGCTATTCCGATCTCGGGCGCACGGTGTTGGAGGAAGCGCACGAACGTTAGCGGCGGCTGCGGCTATCGAAAGGAAGGGCCATGGGGTTCTCAAACATCATGGACTCCAACAGCTATTCGGGTGGTTTGTCGACCGACGCCGATACCGAGAAGCTGATCGAGGCCCGCACGCACTTACTGGGCCCGGCGTACCGGCTGTTCTACGAACGGCCGGTGCACCTGGTCCGCGGCAGTGGCAGCCACCTGTTCGACGCGGACGGCGAGCGCTACCTCGACGCGTACAACAACGTCGTCAGCGTCGGGCACTGCCACCCGCACGTGGTGGCCGCCATCACCCGCCAGGCCGAGACGCTCAATACCCACACCCGCTACCTGCACGAGGGCATCGTGGAGTACTCGCAGCGGCTGTTGGCCACATTCCCAGGCGAAGTCGACCAGGTGATGTATGCCTGCACCGGCTCGGAGGCCAACGACCTGGCCCTGCGGGTGGCCCAGATGTACACCGGGGCACGCGGGGTGATCGTCACCCGCGACGCCTACCACGGCAATACCGAAGCAGTGACGGCCATTTCACCGTCGATCGGAGGCGCCACCACCATCGGGTCGCATGCGCGCGCCGTGGCCGCTCCGGACAGTTACCGCGCGGGTGCCGATGTGGCGGCCCTTTTCCTGGCCGACGTGAATGCCGCGATCGCCGAACTGCAGGCCGCCGGTCATGGCGTGAGCTGTTTGATCGTGGACACGTTCTTCTCCTCCGACGGCATCTATCCCGACCCCTCGGTGTTGGCGCCGGCAGTGGCGGCGGTGCGGGCGTCCGGCGGGGTGTTCATCGCCGACGAGGTGCAACCGGGCTTCGGCCGCACCGGGGAGTCGATGTGGGGCTTCACCCGCCACGGTGTCGTGCCCGACCTGGCCACGATGGGCAAGCCGATGGCCAACGGATTGCCGGTGGCGGCGATGGCCGCCCGCAGCGAGGTACTCGAGGCGTTCGCCCGCGAGGTGCCGTACTTCAACACCTTCGGCGGCAATCCGGTGTCGATGGCTGCGGCGGGCGCGGTGCTCGACGTCATCGAGGATGAAGGGCTGATGGCCAACGCGGCCCGGGTCGGCACCGCGCTGCGTAACGAGCTGACCCTGCTGGCCGCCGACCACCCGCGGATCGGCGATGTGCGCGGGGCCGGGCTGTACGTCGGGATCGAGGTGGTCAGCGACCCGGATGACAAGACCCCCGATCGGGCCGCGGCCCACGACTTGGTCAACGCGATGCGGGATCGCCGAGTTCTCATCTCGGTGTGCGGAGCCGAGGGCAGTGTGCTGAAGGTGCGACCGCCCCTGGTATTCTCTTTGTCGGATGCGGACTGGTTCTGCACCGAATTCGCCAATGCGCTGCGTGAGTTGCGCTGAGCAAAAGCAGAGCATCTGGCACTCCAACCCCATGATGAGGGATGCTGTACCAGTGCCGCAGGCAGCCGTCGCCACCGCGATCTATATTGCGTCACCCGAAGGTGACACCGGCAAGTCGACTATCGCGCTCGGGATGCTGCATCGACTTGCTGCGACCGTGCCGAAGGTCGGGGTGTTCCGTCCCATCACACGCCTCGGCGAGAATCGCGATTACATCCTCGAATTGTTGCTGGCCAGTGCCACGGCGGGGTTGAGCTACGACGAATGTGTCGGAGTCAGCTACCAGCAGGTGCACGAGGATCCCGACGTCGCGATCGCCGATATCGTCGACCGGTTCCACCGCGTGGCCGAGCAGTGCGACGCGGTGCTGATCGTCGGCAGCGACTACACCGACGTGGCCACCCCCAGCGAGCTGAGCATGAACGCGCGCATCGCGGTCAACCTCGGCGCGCCCGTCGTGCTCGCGGTCAAGGCCGCCGACCGCACGCCCGAGGAGGTCGCTCATGTGACCGAGGTGTGCCTGGCCGAGTTGAACCATCAGCATGCCCACGCCGCGGCCGTGGTCGCCAACCGGTGTGACCCGGCGCAGCTGGACGCCGTGGCCGAGGCCCTCAAACCGCTCGGCCCGCCCGCCTATGTGCTGCCCGAGGAGCCGTTGCTGGTGGCGCCGTCGGTGGCCGAACTGCGGATGGCGGTCGACGGCACCGTGATCGCCGGCGATCCTGAGCTGCTGTCCCGCGAGGCGATGGGCGTGATGGTCGCCGGTATGACGGCCGAGCACTGCCTGGAGAGGCTGACCGAGGGCGTTGCGGTGATCACGCCGGGCGACCGCTCTGACGTCGTCCTTGCTCTCGTAAGTGCCCATGCGGCCGAAGGCTTTCCGTCACTGTCCTGCATCATCCTCAACGGCGGGCTCGATCTGCACCCGGCCATCGCGGCCCTGGTCGAAGGGCTCGGACAACGGCTGCCAATTGTCGCCACCAAATACGGCACCTTCGAGACCGCCAGTCGGGTCGCCGGCGCCCGTGGCCGGGTAACTGCGAAATCGCAGCGCAAGATCGACACCGCGCTGGCCCTGATGGACAAACACGTCGACGTCAACGATCTGATCGCACAGCTGAGCATCCCGATCCCCGCGGTCACCACGCCGCAGATGTTCACCTATCAGCTGCTCGACCAGGCCCGCTCCGACCGCAGGCGCATCGTGTTGCCGGAGGGGACGGACGACCGCATCCTCAAGGCCGCGGGCCGGTTGTTGCAGCACGAGGTGGCCGACCTGACCATCCTCGGCGAGGAAAGCCAGATCCGTTCCCGGGCAGCCGAACTCGGTGTCAACATCGATGCGGCCGTAGTGCTCGATCCGCGCACCAGCGAGTTGTGCGACCGGTTCGCCGAGCAGTACGCCGAGCTGCGCCGTAAGAAGGGCATCACGTTCGAGCAGGCCCGCGAGACCATCCACGACGTCTCGTATTTCGGCACCATGCTGGTGCACAACCAAATGGTGGACGGCATGGTCTCAGGCGCCGCGCACACCACCGCGCACACCGTGCGGCCGGCCTTCGAGATCATAAGGACGGCACCCGGGATTTCCACAGTGTCGAGCATCTTCCTGATGTGTCTCGCCGACCGGGTACTGGCCTACGGCGACTGCGCGATCGTGCCGGATCCGACGGCGGAGCAACTTGCGGACATCGCAGTCTCCTCGGCCCGCACCGCAGCACAGTTCGGCATCGACCCGCGGGTCGCCATGCTGTCGTATTCGACAGGAACCTCGGGTACTGGGGCCGACGTCGACAAGGTCCGGGCGGCAACCGAACTGGTGCGTCAACGCGAGCCGGATCTGTTGGTGGAGGGGCCCATTCAGTACGACGCGGCGGTGGAGCCGTCGGTGGCGGTCACCAAGATGCCCGACTCGCCGGTGGCGGGGCGGGCCACCGTGCTGATCTTTCCCGACCTCAACACCGGTAACAACACCTACAAGGCGGTGCAACGCAGCGCCGGCGCCATCGCGATCGGGCCGGTGCTGCAGGGTTTGAACAAGCCGGTCAACGATCTGTCCCGGGGAGCCCTGGTGGAGGACATCGTCAACACCGTGGCGATCACGGCCATCCAGGCGCAGGAGCAGTCATGACCGTATTGGTGATCAACTCGGGATCGTCGTCGCTGAAGTACGCGGTGGTGAAACCCGATACCGGAGAATTCCTGGCTGACGGCGTCATCGAGCAGGTCGGCGAGGGACCGATCGCCGATCACGACGCGGCGTTGCGGGCCACCTTCGACAAGCTCGCGGCCGAGGGGCTGCACCTCGACCAGCTCGGCCTGGTGGCCGTCGGGCATCGGGTTGTGCACGGGGGCAAGAAGTTCTACCGTCCCACCGTCATCGACGATGCGCTCGTGGAAGAGATCGAAGAGTTGTCCCCGCTGGCCCCACTGCACAATCCGCCGGCCGTGCTGGGTATCGAGGTGGCCCGGCGGATGCTTCCCGACCTGCCGCACATCGCGGTGTTCGACACCGCGTTCTTCCACAATCTGCCGTTGGCTGCCGAGACCTACGCGATCGACCGAAAACTGGCGGAACAGTGGAGGGTTCGCCGCTACGGTTTCCACGGCACATCACACGAGTACGTCAGCCACCAGGCCGCAGAATTCCTGGGCCGCCCCTACGATTCGTTGAACCAGATCGTGCTACACCTCGGTAACGGTGCCTCGGCGTCAGCGATCGCCGACGGGAGTCCGGTCGACACCTCGATGGGCCTCACCCCGATGGAGGGCCTGGTGATGGGCACCCGCAGCGGTGACATCGATCCCGGCATCATCACGTATCTGTGGCGCACCGCCGGTATGAGCATCGAGGACATCGAGGCCATGCTCAATCGCCAGTCGGGCGTGCTCGGCCTCGGTGGTGCCAACGATTTCCGGGATCTGCGCCGACTCATGGAATCCGGGGACAGCGACGCACAATTGGCGTACGACGTCTACATCCACCGGTTACGCAAGTATGTCGGGGCGTATATGGCGGTGCTTGGCCGCACCGACGTCATCAGCTTCACCGCGGGGGTCGGGGAGAACGACGCCGCGGTGCGCCGCGATGCGCTGGCCGGCTTGACCGCACTGGGGATCGAGATCGACGAGGAACTCAACGCGGTACGGTCGCACGAGGCCCGACGGATCTCGACCTCGGACTCATCGGTGACGGTGCTGGTGGTGCCAACCAACGAGGAACTGGCCATCGCGAAGGCCTGTGCGGCCCTGGTCACCACGTAGCGCGGCTCGCGAGAACTCAGAAGGTGCTCATGGGCCGCACACTGTTGGCCAGGTCGATCAGGGCGTAGCGGTGCGACTGAGTGGGGGCGACGCGGGCCAGCGCCCGCAGCGACGCCTCGACACCGAGCTTGAGACCGTGTTCGGTGAACGGGAATCCGAGAATGTGATTGCTGCTCGCGGTGTTGTCGGCCAGCCAGTCCATCGCGGTGCCCAACACGAGGGCCCGGATCTGCAGCACCCGCGGCTCCGAATCGGGCAGCGCCTCCACGCGCCGCGCCGCATCGCGGATGTTCTGCTCGGTGATCTCACCGGTGGACCGCCCTGACAGTAGGGTGACCGCACTCGTCAGCCGGGCTGTGGTGAAATGTCGTGAGGTGGGTGGAACTTCGTCCAGGGTCCGGACCGCCTTGTCCCGCGACCCGGCAACAGACTCGGCGCGGGCGAACCCGAAGCCGGCGGAGATCACGCCGTTGTCGGTGCTCCACACGGTGTTGTAGAACTTCAGCTCGTCGGCGGTACCGGCCAGCTCGGCCGTCGCGGCCAACGCCAGTTTGGGGGCCAGCTCCCCGGGCAATGTGTCCAGGACCTCGGTGAAATGCTTTGTGGCCGAGTCATAATCGGCTGAGAGCATCTCGGCCACGGCGCGGAACCAGACCAGCCGCCAGCGCCAACCGGCCCAGACGGCCAAGTCGTCGAGCTTACGGGTGGCCTTGGCGACATCGCCCAGATCCAGCAGGGCGCGTGCCTCCATCAACGGCAGTTCCACCGATTCGGCCACGTCCACGCCTTCGGCGTCGATCGCGCCGTGGCGTGCTGCGCGCAGCTGGTCCAGGGTGTGCACGGGCTGGCTGAGCACACTGGCCACCAGCAGCGGAGCCCCGACGTCGGTCCGGTCCACCAGCGGCACTGGGAGTGCCCGCACGATCTCCTGTGCGGTCAGCTTCTCCGAATGGACTTGGCCGTCAACGTAAACGTCGGTGTGCGCCACCAGCAGATCGACCCCGAACGTGGACCGGGACGGGCTGAACACCGTCGACAGACCGGGGCGGGGGATTCCGGTGTCGGTGGCCACCACCTCGCGCAGCACACCGAGCAACTGGGACGACATCTCTTCGGCACTGCTGAACCTGCGTCGCGGATCCGGATCGATGGCGCGGCGCAGGAACCGGCCGAAGGAATCGTAGGTGTCGAGTACCGGGTCTTCGGAGGGCAGCCCGTCGACGTAGCGACCCCGACGGGTCCGCAGATTCAGGGTGAGCGCGGCCAGCGTGCGCCCCACACTGTAGATGTCGGTGGCCACCGTCGGCCCGGTGCGCACAATCTCGGGAGCCTGGAATCCTGGTGTGCCGTAAAGGTATCCGTAGGAGTTGAGCTTCGATACCGCACCGAGGTCGATCAGCTTGAGCTGCTCCTCGGTGATCATGATGTTCTCGGGCTTCAGGTCGTTGTAGGCCAGCCCGATCGAATGCAGATAGCCCAGCGCGGGCAGGATCTCCAGCATGTAGCCGATCGCCTCGGCTACCGGAAGCCGAGTTCCCCTGGCCTGTTTGAGCGATGTTCCACCGACGTACTCCATCACGATGTACCCGACCGGATTGCCGTGCTTGTCATCGTGTTCGACGAAGTTGTAGATCTTCACGATTCCCGGATGTGTCACCTCGGCCAGGAATTGGCGTTCGGCCATCGCGATCACCTGGGCCTCGGCGTCACCGGAATGCACCAGGCCTTTGAGCACGACGGGACGTTCGTTCACGTTGTGGTCGAAGGCCAGATACACCCAGCCCAACCCGCCGTGGGCGATGCAGCCCTTGATCTCGTATTGGTCGGCAACGATCTCGCCCGGGGACAGCTGCGGCAGGAACGAATACGCGCTGCCGCAGTGCGGGCACCAACCCTCTGACAGGGCATGGCCATCCGATGATGATCGACCGACCGGCTTGCCGCAGTTCCAGCAGAACCGCTTCTGCTCGGCCACCACCGGATTGGTCATCAGCGCTGCCAACGGATCGCGCTCGGGCACCCGTGCGATCTCGACCAGCCCGCCACCCAGCCGGCGGATCGGCGAGAGCATCCGGGTCGCGATCGTGGCGAGGTTTTGTGGTTCGGTGTCGCCGCCGTACGGTCCGTCGTCGGAATCGTCGAACTCCGGACGGAACACCGCCTGGGTGGCCATCGGCCGCATGGTCGACCGCGAATCCATGTCGAGGTCTTCCAGGCTCGCCGGCTGCGTCCCGGGGCCGCCCTCGGTATCGGGATCGTCAGGCTGTTTCATCAGTCGACATACCTCGCGACCGGGGGAGACGGTGCCGGGCCAAGTACGGTCAACCACTTGCGGTACAACGTGTTCCAGGTGCCGTCGCGGCGGATGCGTTCCAGCGTCGCGTTGACGACCCGGACCAGCCCGGTGTTCTCCAGGTTCAGCCCGATGCCGTAGGGCTCCTCGTTCAGGCTGGGGCCGACGATGTGGAGGTACGGATC